>NZ_LMDT01000014.1:0-99365 GCF_001425885.1 Ensifer sp. Root1252
TCCGCGGCGTTTCATTTCAGCTGCGACAATTCTTGAACTGTCCATCGTGATCGAGGCTCGCCTCGGCGAGGCGGGCGCTGCCGAGCTCGATCTATGGCTCTACAAAGCGGGTGTCGAAGTCGTCGCTGTCGACGCGGAACAGATTGCTATTGCAAGACGTGCCTGGCGCAGCTTTGGCAAGGGCCGGCACCCGGCGAGCCTGAATTTTGGGGACTGTTTTTCCTATGCGCTGGCCAAGTCGCGCAACGAGCCATTGCTTTTCAAAGGCGACGATTTCTCGCGCACAGACATAGAAGCAGCCTGACAATCAATGACCGGCGCAGGCTGCACTTGCCGGATCGAATGATAGGCGAATGTCGCGCGATGGAAACTCGCGCGCGATAACGGTAGGGACCGACTGTTCATCAGATCTTGCGAAAGATGGATCCGAAATCGGCATCAAATGCCCCGTTCGCCAAAGCCCTGCCCGCGGTGCTACCTCCAACAACCGCCTGTCTCAATAGACGCAACATCGCTCAAAAGCGAGTCTGGCTGATCGATCTGCGCGATTCAGGCGGTGCTGCTGAGCGCGTTTGCGTCCGGGCCGCAGACGCTACCGCCGGCCTGGTGTGCTCGGCATTCTATTTTCCGCGTGTAATCCGCACGGCGTTAATTCATTGGTTTTTCATTGGATTGTGCCGAAATTGCCGGCCGACAACTTTTTGCGTACGGGCCACTCGCGAGCGTTTTTCCGTACCGGCTTTTATACTGATCAAATTCCCGCATACACTATGGGGTTTGCAAACCAATTTTCTGTTTGCCGGCAGGCAAACTTTTTGCAAACGGTCAATCTGTCCAAGCCTCCCAGCAAAGAAAGTGATCGAAACGAAAGCCCTTTGGGGCTCCCATTCAACCCTTCGCGGACAGGAATTCGGCGTAAAGCCGATCCAGATTGTCTGCGAGGTATTTGCCAAACCGCCCGGCATTCTTGGATTTCATCGAAAGCGCGAATGCCTTGCCGGAGTTCGAGTACTGAGCTTGCACAGCTTTATCTTCGGCTTGCCAGTGATCCTTGACCTGGAGCACCGCCTTCCTGACAGGCTTCCTCGAGGTCGCAAGCGCGTTGAAGAGCGCATTGAAACGCTCGTCGCTGGTGAGCGAGCCAAACGAGGGCTGTGCCAGAACTTCGCCGATCTGTCCCACGTTGTCCGCCTTTCCAGCGAGCAGCGAGAGCTCAAGCCAACGATCGCGTCCGGTCGACGGGGCAGGGCCAATGCTCCTGATGACCTCCGGCGAAATCCGTTCGGTCACGGTCATCATCTTCGAGATCGCCGTCTTGTCGGCGGTAAGGGATGAAGAGATTACCGAGCGATCATGCCCAAGCGCCTCCAGCCGATGGGCAAAGCTCGCCCGCTCGATGAAGGAGAGATTGGCGCGCGCGGAATTCTCCTGCCCCTGCGCAATGACATGCGTGCGATCATCCAGCGCTCGAACAACGGCCTTGACCTTGGCGCCGAGTTCGCGGGCGGCCCGGACACGGCGATGTCCGAACACCACCTGATAGCGACCAGACGCCGACGGGTGAGGGCGCACAAGGATCGGCGTATCCTGGCCTCGTTCGGCAATCGCGTGCTTGAGAGCTTCGAATTCCTCTCGGTCATCCTCAAGGCGGTCGACCACGAAGGATCCGTCGATCGAATCCGGGTCGAGTTCGACAATCGTTTCGCCTTCAAGGAACTTGTCGGCCTGCCTGGAAAGTTCATCAAGCGAACGAACCATGCTCTTCGATGCACCGCGCATTGGATAGGCAGGCGCGATGTCTGTCTGCGGAGTATCGGCCGCGTCAACCAGACCTGCCAGTAAGTTCTTTCTCGCCATCTCGTTACTCCGTTTGTCTGTACCGCATGAGCGGTCATCCCATTGACGATCGTCAGCCGGCGACCTTACGTCCCCAGGAGGCGTGGACCAGGTCAGCGATTTCCGAATTGACAGCATTCAAGGCATCCATGGCGCGCTCATAGGTCGAGCGCGTCATCTGGCTCTTGTCGACTTCATAAAGTGTCTGCTTGGTGATGCCGGCATCCGACACCGCCGTTGATTTCAGCATCTGGTTCTTCAGGACGAACTGGTGAAACAGCGTCTGCATGAAGCCAACCATCTGTCCTTGCGGTCCGTCGGTCGGCTCGTACCTGGTGATCAGATAACGATACCATTCCAGATTAACCTCCGCGCCCGCATCGCGGATCGGCTTCAAGATGCCGCCAAGCATCAAGAGAAATTGTCCCATAGACATCACATCGAGCATCTGAGGATGAATCGTAATCAGGACGCTCGTGGCTGCAGTCAACGCCGTGATGGTGAGATAACCGAGCTGGGGAGGGCAGTCGATCACCACGACGTCGTATCGGTCATCGACTTCGGCCAACGCGCGCGAGATACGCGTGAAGAAGGTCTTACCCTCGTTCGAGCTTCTGTTAGACATCGCAAGCGGCGTATCATACTCGAACTCCTGCAGTTCGAGGTTCGCTGGGATGATATCAAGACCGGGGAAATTCGTCGGTAAGATCACCTCAGAAATCGGCCGGCGTTCTTCATCGTAACGGATCGCGTCGTAAAGCGATGGTGTCTGGTCGAGTTCCGGCTGGAAACCGTGAAGCGACGACAAGGAGGCCTGCGGGTCCAGGTCGACTGCTAGTACCCGGTGCCCGGTCAGAGCCAGGTACTGAGCCAAATGGGCAGCGGTCGTCGTTTTGCCTGAGCCGCCCTTGAAGTTGACGACCGCGATGATCTGAAGTTTTTCACCGGCTCGGCGTTTCGGCATGTAATGGCGCGCTTCCGAGCGACCATGCTGGTCGAGATATCGGCGCAACTCCACCATCTGTTCGGCGCTGTAGGAACGCCTTCCAGACGTCGATGTCTGGGGGAGGGGACCCTTACCTTCAAGGTGCAGCTTCTTCAGGGTGCTCTGCGACACGCCAAGAAACTGTGCGACTTCATTCAGAGAAAACTGACGCAGCAGCTTTTTGGCGTTCGGGGGAAACTGCTGCATGCTGAGGAGATGGAGCTTCTTCGAGATCAGATCGCCCTGCTCCAGGATGAGGTCCTCGAACTGCGTTGGCTGCGCACGGGCTGCGGGAGGTGAATTAGCGTTCATTGCATGGGAGCTCTCGAATAACGGTTTTTCAGCCGGAATGACTGCCTAAGCGTTATTATGAGTGAAATCGCCCTGCTGGCAAGGAATTTAGGATTAACAAAAGGTTGAGGTTGTTCCTGAGGGCTTGGAGGCCAGCGGTCTGCCATCGCCGAGCCCAGGCCGGTCGATGTTCAGATAAAGGCGGTACTCTGAGCCCCGCGCCTATCGGAGGGTCTGAAGACTTGCTTCCGCCAATCGTGTCGCGCACCTCAGTTCATGCGGCATCATGTTGGTAGCGCGAGCGGCGGCTTTAGAAAGGTAATGGAAGAATTTGGCCCAGCTCCGAGAGAGGCACGAGATAATGATCCTTTTCGAAGCAGACGGAAAGGATCCCTTAAGGGCAATTGACTGGCGCGTTGGCAATACGAAAATACCAACAATTGCGTGTGGGGATCGCCCGCGGGGCGAGATGAAACGGGAGTGAGCGCTTGTTGATGTCTGCGTGGCTGCCTTGCGCAAACGGACCTTGTCCGATTCAAAAAGGGGGCAGGCTCATGAGCGGCAATCTCAATGGCGATGTGTAGGCGGCAACTTCATTGATCGCCTCATCGGCGAAGGGCGGTCGGCTTGCACGGACACCCGACAGGGTCAGGCGATGAAGTAGGGCATCACAGGCGAATAGCGTAACATGACATACACCTGTGGCGGATGCAGCAGGAAGGCGTTGGCAACTTCAAGATCTCAATCGGGACCACGCGATGAGCAATGTCATCCAACAAGGTCGTGACGAACGCCGCTGGCCCCCGGTTCTGGCAATCATTGCGGTCTTCGCTTTTTTGGAGGTTCTACCGCATCACGTCTCCGCGCTGCCTCGATGGGTGTCATTCGGGGTCCTGATAGCAGCTATTGTTCCAATGATCATGGTGACGGTGTCGACCGAGAATGCTGTCTGGCTGCGGATCGAGCACGTTGCGATCATGGTCCTTTCCAGTCTCTACGTTGCCAATACGGCCGCAGAACTTGGCGATATGATAGGGATCATTACGATACACCCGCCCGAGACGCGAAAGGTGTCGTTGTTGAGCTCATCGTTTTCGATCTGGATCACCAACGTTCTGGCGTTCTCGCTTCTCTATTGGCAGGTCGATTCTGGTGGTCCCTCACGCATCGCGCGTGGGATATCAAGGAGACCTGACTGGCTCTTTCCCCAGTCGTCGGCTCCCGAATTCGCATCAGCCAATTGGCGGCCGCTCTATGTCGACTATCTTTTTCTGGCGTTTAATACCGCTACGGCGTTCAGTCCTACCGATGTGCTGCCGCTCACGCCGCGCGCGAAGCTCCTGATGATGCTCGAAAGCGCCATCGCGCTCCTTACACTCGTGCTCGTGGCCGCGCGTGCAGTCAATGTCATCCCGTAGTGTCTTAACCGCGATTGCGGACTTACGGCCGCTCCAAGCTTCTGGGCCCTCCGGCCTACGTTGCGCCATGCGTCACGACGGGCCGGGCGGTCATGGGAGGCTAAGTATATGAAGCACAACGCCAACTATATTGTGCCCCGAGTCACCAGCTGCCAAAGCGTCAAGTCCGATGAGCGTGCCTTCTATCCTCCCACGAAACCCGCGCCACCAGCGGAAGGGATCATCCGGCAAGTCCAAATAGGAGCGCGCGCCGGCCAGCCAGTCCTGCGAGGGTCAAAACTGTGCATGATACAACTCGCCTTGGACATATCCGGTGGTGGCCGAGAACACCTGGAGGAGAAACATGGTCTCTGTTGAAGCTGACCAGCTTGCGAACATGATTAGTCACGCGGTCGCGCCGGCGTTCATGCTCAACGCGGTCGCTGCGATGGTGGCGATTCTGGCCAGTCGGATTTCCGGCGTTACGGAGCGGATCAGAAAGCTTCGGGAGATCGACGAAAGCGATACCCGAGCGTGGTTGAAGAAGGAGATGACCGAGCTGCGGCGGCGAGAACGTGTGCTCAATAATGCGCTTCACCTGGCCGTGTTGGCAGGAATCGGCGTCACGTTTCTTCTGATCTTCGGATTCGTCATCGCCTTTGTTGGGTACCGCCACGAACCAGGAGCCGCCGTTTTGTTCATGGCGGCTCTCGGTTTTCTGGCGGCGTCGCTCTTCCGCCTCCTGCAGGACATCAGGCTCTCCCAGATTGAGCACGACGACTGTAATGGGCCGAAATCGCAAATGCGCTGACGGCAGCCATCCCAGCCGACGCGCCGCCGCCCCCCGGACCCAGCCCGTCGCCGGGATTCCGAGGTGAAGAAGGCCGGTTAGCTCCCCGGTGATCCTTTAGCGATCATACCGTGCCTCAGCGGCAGCATGACGGCGACGTCGAGATTGTCCGAAATGTCGCCGAAATCACATCCTACCTATACTGGTGCGTCCCAAGCCTTGCCGATTTCATCCTTCGGAGTCTTTCGATTCCTTCTTGGCCTGCCCTCTGTCGAGCTTGCCGAACTCGGTCATGATGCTAACCAGAACGCTGCCCGTCCATCCGAATGTAAACAAGCCCGACACCGCCATGATCGGCCCGATCAAACGCCAACTATCAGGTAGTTTTACCGTGCCTTCACCAAGCGTCGTGTAGCTCTCCAGGACGAAGTAGTAGCTGTCCCGCATTGAAGGGATTATCCCCATCATCGATATCGGCGCTGCCCACACGAGAGTCTCAGCGAAATGAAGGATTGCCAGCGATCCGATCGCGACCGCAAGCAAGAGATTGATACGCCAATGCGGCGTGGTGTTGTTCACGAGAACCCAGGACCTGCTGAAACGCCGATTGATCGTGCGAATGCCAACGCCGTGTACCAACATGATCAAAATGACCATGACGGTCCCAAGCGCTATTTCAAGAATTGGGTTGGGAGCAGATAATTTGTCCATGGTTATCCAAGGGCAAGGCGCCCGATCCGAATTAGCGAGCGGGCGAGGTTCAAGTGTCGCCAAAAGCCAGAGTTTCGACGGCACAGTAGTGAGCGTTGCAAAGTTGCTACTTTGGGAACAAGAACGTAACGATTGCACGAACTCCCCAGCCGTCAGGCCCGTTTTCCGGTGATTCCGCCCAGTAACGCGCGCCCACGCCAAAGCTCACGGGCTGTTCGTCGAACTTTACCACCTTGGAGACCTGAAAGTTAATTGGAACCGACCAGTCATTGGTTTCCCAGTCATAGGTACTCTCCGTGTTCAAGGAGAAGGTCCAGGCTTCCGGCGTGGTGTAAGAGATGAACGGTTGCAGGAAGGTCGAGCTGACATCCGTTCGGTCGCTCTGTCCGGCAAACGACCAAACATGGTTTGCCAATATCCCAAAAGTCCAGGGCCCGTCTTGCTTGAGAGCCACTCCGGTCGGCCCCGCGCCCCACTTTCCGCTTCCAAGCAACTCGTCGGTTGCTGTGGGAATCAGAAACACCGGGCCAACACCCCAGATGATTCCATCGGTTGGCTTGACTGGCGACAGGAAGAAGCTCTGCAGCGTATCACCGAGGCCGAACTGGCTCCCCGACGGTCCGGCAATGTCGTCTTGCCAGGTCACAGGCAGGATCGTACGGGAAATCAGGTTCCAGTCTGCATTGAGCGAAATTGGAATTACTGGCTGGATGTTCACCACGGTATGATCGCCGTCGTTCGGTCCGTAGCCCTGATCGTAGTTGAATTGGAATGGAACGCTGATCAGCGACGCAATTGGGTTTGAGAGCTTCTTCGCTAGCTCCTCGCTGCTGGACTGGGCATGCGCCGATGCGGTGATGGACGTGAGAAGGACGGCGTAACTCAAGAGTTTCAGCGAACCTGATGCCACAGTCATGCTCCTACCTGCGTGTAGTTTCAAACAACCGATGGAGCCATGCAGGAACCCCCCAGATCGCATGCTGCAGCCGACGATGATTGAGTCTTGTTTTCGTCGCAAGTGCAGGGCAACCACACACGGCAAAAAAGGTGGGCGGTGACAACCGTTCCACAAATGCAAATACTGGCAATTCCACAAGCACCGGGTGGTGCAAATTCCTGCTGTCGCAGCCGCACCTCGTAATCCGCCCGCGGCTTGCGTCGGTCGGAGTTTTATAAGGCAGGTCATGGCATCGATAGCGTTCGTGAGGCTGCGACCGATGAACGACGCGATCCGAGGTGAGGCAGGCGACCGACGCGCTCGTCGCCGATCGCCCAGTGTTGGGGTCCTCCGCCGTGGGCGCGGCCCCTTTTTTTAAACGCGGAAATCTGTTCTGGGCAGACGATCTAGAGTCTACGGCGATGTTGCCGTGCTGCTTCGGCGTCTCTTTCCAATGGATACAGCATTGCTGCAGATGCCGTATTCGACGAGGTCGGCCCCGCTGATGTAGCGGGGCCATGATCTAGGTCTCAGTCCCGGTTCAACCGCGACCAGATGAGCTTGAGGTCAACCTCACCTTCGACCTCTGCAAGTGTTGCGTAGATCGGGGCTGAGAAGCTCGGGTCGTCGAGCTTCACCGAAAGATAGTCGCGGCCCTGATCGGAGGTCTTCTGCCAGGCCGCGCCCAGTTCGACGTTACCGGCGTAGATGCGGAAATGCGGCCCCTTGTCGGAGGGGTTCTCGACCCTGGCAATGCGAGCCTTGACGTTGAGTGCGAGGGTGCGGATTGAGCCGTTGAAGCCGTTTTCGGTGGAGGTGAAGGTGCCAATGGTTGCCATTGTCGTGTTCCTTTTCGCTGTGTCGGGCCGCACCATTGCGGCCTCGATGGCTGTCGCAAGGACCGGGGACGATTGGTCCGCACCCATAGGGCCGCAATGGAATGGAGGGCGGCAAGTCGCAGTTTTGTTAGTGCGCGAGGAATGGCGGCGCAGCTGACAGGGGTAAGAAAACGCCGACTTGCCGTTGCGGAAGACGATCGAGGCGCAGCCAATCTTCGGTCAGACACGCCTCATCGAGCCCGCCGAGGGAGCGCTGTCACCAGTGGGTGAGAGGGACATGGCAATCGAACCTCTGACGAATGGAGCCTCCCGATCGGTGTCGTAGGTTCAATCCATTTCCGCAGGCCGCGATGTTCCGCGAGTACGGTATCTAACACCTGATGGGACGGTTGCATCCAACAGGCCTAACGAAAACGTTCAGTCGCGACTGGTCGCCTGGAGGGAGGTGATGTCAGGCAAAGTCGATTATCGATGGCCCACGCCAGTGAACTTGCCGCGAAGTTCAGGATTTTTGTAGCATTGGGAACACCATTCCAAATGTAATGGCAGCGATAGCAACGAACTGGGGAAGGGTCAGCATTTCCTCGAGCACTGCCATCCCGACCACAGACGTCGTCACTGGAATGCACGGCATGAACAGCGAGGCCTCTCGCGGGCCAAGTTGATGAACCGTATAAGTATAGAGAACGATCGCAACCGCACCGGCAAGGAAGCCCTGGATCACGAATTGCGTCGCAATCTCGGCTATGGACGCAGCTGCGAAACCACTCGGCGCCACGATGTACAACAGGGGCAGAGCGGGTGATATTGCCTTTACCCGGTGTAAGGGAGACCCATACCTACGCATCCGTTGCAGATGTAAAGCCTGATGCCCTTTTGCCGATTTGAGGCTTTAACGCAGGACTTCCAACTAGAAACCGGCCAGCATCGAGCAGGGCAAATCGCGCGAGTGCCGATGAACTGCGATCCCAACCCTTCCAATCGGTGCGCTTGTCTGAGCGGCTGTTTATGGACCTCGACACTAGACCGACAAACTGCACCAAAATGTCCAACCGTTCTTGGCGGGGCCCCACGCAGCGAAAATTAGCGAAGGAGGCGGCCTCTGCTGTAGGACCTTTGCGCGTCTAAAGACGCGCTGGTAGCTCGCTCCTTCGCTTCCTTTCAGTCTGGGAGAGCCAGCAGGTAATCGCTGGCCTCGGACGCTTTGCTGGCGGCGGTGATGAACGCCTTGCGGTCGCCCTTCAGGATCTTGATCCAGCTGGCAAGATACTTGGCATGATCGGCGCGAGGCTCGGCCGAAACGCCCAGGCGGGCGCAGAGGAACGCTGCGCCCAGTTCGGCAACCAGCTCTTCGGCGGCATAGGCATCATCGCCAAAGCGCTTGCCAAATTCGCGCTTGAGCCGTGGTCCACTCCAGTGGGTCAGCTCGTGCAGGACGACGCCGTAAAATGCCTCGGTGGCGCTGCTGGTGGACGTGCCGGTGAACAGGTGTTGCGGCGGCAGCACGATTTCGTCGGTGCTGGTCCGGTAGAAGGCGTTTGCGCCTTCGTGGCGGATTTTCGCGCCACTCGCAGTGATGAGGGCATCGACCGTTTCGATCGGGGACACCTGATTGTGCTCGGGCGCGCGAGCCTTCGCGGGTTGGTAGCCATCGAGCTGAGCGACGTTGAACACCCAGCTGAGGCGGGCACAGGGAATGCGGCCGCCATTCTCGTCTTCGGCGTCCATGTCGCGGACTTCGTCACGCTGGCGCTCTAGCATTTTGAACCAGATGACCGGGGTGCCTTTTTCGCCCTTGCGGACGCTTGCGCCGTTTTCGGACCACTGCTTGAAGGTCGCCCATTGATTTTCCGCGTAGCCGGCCTCGTTTGCGGCGACCCACAGCATGACGACGTTGGTGCCGCGGTATTCGTGACCTGACACGGCGTTGACCGGCATGGTCAGCGACGGGCCGACCCAGGGACGCTCGCAGGGTCCGCAGGTTTCGAGGGCTTGGAGAATGGTATCGGTGATGATCTGATAGGTGTCGCGCTTGGTGTGCATGGTGTGGCTCCTTTCTGGACCGCCTGAGCGGCGGGAGCTTCCAGCAGCGCAAGGCCATAAGCGGCGCATGCACCCGCAGGGCCGAAACGGACGTGAAGGAGGGCTTGCCCTTGCTTGCACCGCGGCCTGTAGCAGCCTGCTCCCCTACGCCGCGCCGGTCCCTGGAAGAGCCGATTGCCATGCCTCGCGCGATCGCCGGATTATTGCCGGGCTCCGTCGCCTCGTCTGCGGGCTTGCGGATCGCGTGAGGATAACCGGAAGAGGCAAAGCCGGTCGGGTCAAGCCCACGAATGCGCATTGAGGTGACAGTTGCTGCGGATTTCTGCAGGCCCCGCGCGAAATGGCGACATGGTGGTGGTCGGGCGCACTGTCAGGGCGAAACCCCATGATTGGCCGCGACGCGCCGGGGAGGGGGCGCGCAAGTGCCGGTAGAGGATGAAGCAGCTGCGGCCGCCGGAGGGTGTTTATGCTCAGGATGGCGACGAGAAAGGCTGCCCGCGGGCGTCCCCGGGCCAATCGCGTGAATAACGGTGGCGTGGGATCAGAACAGCGTGAGCTAGCTCCGCTTGATCGCCTATTGAGATCTGCGCACGACAGTTGATACCGGATCAAGAGCCGGTTGCTTTCCGTTCAACGGGGAGGTGCGCAGGCCAATCCATGCGGTCGCATTCGATGTCGGAAGTTACTCCACAAATTCGACAGAGACGCCTGGTTCGACCATCGCGGCCAATTCCTCTACATCCCAGTTTGCAAGGCGCACGCAACCATGCGAACCGACCTTATCGATAAGGGCAGGCTCCGGTGTCCCGTGGATGCCGTATGTCGGCTTCGAAAGATCGATCCATACGGTGCCAACTGGCCCATTTGGCCCACTGGGTATTGTCAGAATTTTTCTGTTGTCGCCCTGCTTGAAGTTGATCTTGGGGTTGTAGACATAGGTAGGCATTCGCGCCACGCCCTTGACTTTGTGCTTACCCGACGGTGCAGGTGTCTCGGAACTGCCGATGGTTGCTGGATAGACTGCCAATAGGGTGCCGTCTTCGCCATAGGCATAGAGATGCGCCGTCCGTCTGTTGGCCTCGATCCGTTTGACCTTCCCGGCCTTGGGCGGGCCTGGCATCGTTATCGATATCGTTTCTCCGGCGGCAAAGGACGCTTGCGGGTTGAGCGTCGTGATCAGGTCGATGTCCATATGAAAGCGCTCGGACAACTTCTCCGCCACGCTCGTATAACCGAGGTGATCCATCCGGGCTTTTTCACCATAGTCCGCCGGGATCGATTGAACCAGGCCGGTCGTATCTGCCGCGGTGATCTTGTAGCTCTGAACGACCGGGGCATTGTTGTTGAGACGAGTGATAACTTCCGGATCGAGCTTGCCATCGGAGGGTAGCCCATTCATCGCCTCAAAGCCTGCGATCGCTTTGCTGACATTCTCGCCGAAATACCCGTCGATCACGCCTGGGGAGGCGCCGGCCCGGTCCAAAAGCACCTGAAGTTGCACAATGGCAGGATCCGGATTGTCCGGACGCGTCGATGTCGTTTCGGCTGTTGGAATAGAATAGAGCGACGCCGTATTGATTGTCTCTGGCAAAAGTTCGAAACTCATGGCGGGGCCGCAGATCAGTGTCGATATCGTAAGTGCTGTAACAAATTCGTTTCTGTTCATGGCCTTCCAACGAGCGTCGACATGTATTGTTCCAAATCGACGCCCCGGGTGCCGGGAAGATAACGATTGGAAGTCTTGGACATGCAAGTGATCTGCACCTTGCAGATTGGTGATGGGTGTGCCGGTGTGCCGCGGAAGGCTCTGGATGCGGTACAAACATGATCTCGGCACCCTATATGGGATCTGACATGCCCGGTTGGGGACGCTCATAGCGGCTGTTGAAACACCGCGCATACGTTTAGGCGGGAGCCATGGGGTTGCAGAAAAACAGCCTAGCGTCGTCAAACCGGAATTCTTGCATCGGAGGTGTATATGACGAAAGCGAGATACGAGGTTGTCCCCCATGACGGTGGTTGGGCGTACAAGTCGGGCGATGTCTTCTCGGAAACTTTCCCCTCTCATGACGATGCTCTTGAAGCCGCGCGCATAGCCGCTCAAGAACACCAAAGCGCGGGGAAAGACGCGGAAATCGAGTATCAAGACCGAACCGGGCATTGGCACCAGGAACATGCTGACGGCGAAGATCGGCCCGACACCGAAGTCGTCGATGACGGCAACCATCCAACGGGGCACGAAACCTCATAGCTGGTGGAACCAGCGGCATAAATATTTAGCGCCCATCGAAGCTATGCGGATAGCCGGCTAAGAACTTGAGTACACTGGACATCTGCTTCATCGAGGTGTGTTCCCAACACACTATGCCGGCGGCAGCGCTATTCCTGACGCGTCAGGATGAAGAAATAGGGCCGAGGGTCACGGTGGGCCGACATCATTCCAAACAACTGATCGTCGCCGATCCGTCGAAATCGGTCCGTGATTGGCTGCCGGTCATAGACCATGGCTGCTGAACGTATTCCTTCGAAGTCCTGCATCTCGAGGGTAGCGGTTGGCCCACACGCCCGCAGGGGGCGTTGCAGGAATCGAAAACAATGACGAGCCAAGGGGGTGCGCCCGATTGACCCCAGGCGCAATGTCAATCCCAGTGGGATATAGGCCGGATCGAGCGCGACCAGTCGATTGGGACCGAACTGAAACAGAAGTGCATCGGCGCGAAGGTTCGGATGAAAGCGCTTGCCAAACCAGCCGAGGTTTTCAAGAACCCCATCCAAGGGATGGCCTGTTGGCAATCCAGAGCCGCGCCACAGGCCAGCGAGTTCGCGCCTATAGGCGGGTGGGAGTTCGCGAAAGCGTTCGAGGGCTTCCACGGTGGTAATCGGCGAGAGATCAATCATAGCATTTTGTTGGCAGAGACATTCTATCACAGGATACACGAGTGGGTGGTTTCATGGTCACAGGTTACCTTCTGTCGGGTGTTAGCCGTGAACCATAAAAGATGACCTCCAAGAAGGGTCGCTCATCTTGCACACCATCCGGAGGGATTAAGTTCTGGATCGTTTTTGCGCGTGCACTACTGAAAGCGCGGCACATCAGAATTGTTCCCGTCCCTCACCGGCGCGCGTGGTTCTCTGCCTTAACGGCCGGCGCGTGCTTTCGATGATAGCAGCGCGCCCAAGGATAACCAACAGGCGCCAAAGGCGTACCTCCATGGTCCAGGCGTCGATCCTCTGCTCCCTCAACGACTACGCTCCCCCCACCAGGGCCTCTCCCACGCAGGCCGACGCAGCGCTCGTTGTGCTAAAGCCACCCAGCCTTGCGGAAGCGCAAGAAGAGCACCACACAGAGAAAGACGATCGCCCCGAGAACCACGTAGTAGCCATAGAGCGTGTCGAGTTCGGGCATGTGTTTGAAGTTCATGCCGTAAATGCCCGCAATAGCGGTAGGCACCGCAAGGATCGCAGCCCATGCAGCCAGCTGTCGCGTGATCGTTCCTTGTCTCTGTTGTTCAAGCAGGTTACTGGCTTCAAACACGGATGTGATGACCTCGCGCAAACCCGCAACCATGCCTTCGACGCGTCTGATATGATCCAGCACGTCGCGGAAATATGGTCTGGCGTTATCGTCGACACACGGAAGTTCCAGATGAACCAGTTTGCTGGCGACTTCCGACATGGGACCGAGAATGCGTTGGAACAGGATGACCTGCCGCCGCAGCCGGAAAATTCGCCTGATTTCATCCCGCTCTAGAAAGGCTACAAGCATGTGTTTTTCCATGCCGAGAACCTTGTCCTCGATCGTTTGAACGATCGGCAGGTAGCCGTCGACAATGAAATCGATGACCGCATGAAGGACATAATCGGTCCCTCGCGCCAGCAATTGCGGCGATGCCTCGAGCTGTGCTCTCAACTCTGTGTGACTGCGTGCCGAGCCCTGCCGGACTGTGATGATGTGGTGTCTGCCGACAAAGATCGCCGTCTCGCCGTAGACGATCTTGTCCTTCTCCAGATGGGCCGTCTTGGCAATTACGAACAGTTGCTCGCCGTAGACCTCCACCTTGGCGATCTGATTTCCATTGAGCGCATCTTCAACGGCAAGTGGGTGAAGCCCGAATGCCGCGGCAACTGCCGTCATTTCCTCCGGCGTCGGGTCGTGAAGCCCTATCCAGGCGAATTCGCTTTCATCCATTACCAGCGCTTGTCCGGAAAGCTCGAGCGTATCCGCACGCCTTCCGTTGCGATACAAATACGACGCGACGACACTCATCAATTCGATCCATATTGCGGGGGGGGCCGGAAAAGGGCCCGTTGAGATTGGTGCCTGGGACAGGTGACGGTGCGACAAGAGCGGCGTTCCGGTCGGTTATTGGCAACAAAGCAACGAGATCCGACCTGCTTCCAACGCATCGGCATACCCACCGACTGCAGTAAGAGCAACTGCCTTCGTGCACACCCGATCTTGGTCGGCACGGCCAACTATCCGCCGTCCGCACCGAATCGGCTGACTACACGGCCAAACGCTGCTCACCATAGCGACATGGTGAGCCTCCGTTGCAGTAGAGTCTGTAGCCGGCACAAAGACAAGTTCGGTGCTTTCGCCGACTGGATATGCGCTCGACCTTCAGTGAAGTCCGTCAGAGCACACCAGCGGGCCGAGCCCTGCCATCATCACCAGGCGCGCGTCGAGCGAGGCATGAAGCGCGCGATACATGTCCTCGATCGCCTCGAAATCCTTGATCGCCTCGAGATCCGCGTGGCCGTCTTCCATTTCGTCGCCGACGGTTTGCGCCTTGACGCAAAGTTCCCCAACCCGTGACCACAGGTGCAGCGCTTCTGCCTTGGCAAGCTGCTCGCGTGACAGGGCCTGCAGTACAACTCTCTCGACCGCCATGGCGATCTCTGCCTGCTCAAGGATTACGGCGCGCCAATCGGGCATTCAGACATCCTGTTCGGTTTCCGACGTCGTAGCTCGCCATGCTGATCTTAAGGGGCGCCCTCGCACAATTAACTTTGACATAGTGGTGACAAGTACTGGCACGAGACGCGTCGTGTGACGAAAACGTAATTTTGCTCACTGTCGCTGTTGATCTATTGGTGTGCAGCGGGCGTGATCTTCGTTGCGAACTTTGGGAACGGTCAGGCGATGAGAAGACGTACCATTATTCTTGGAGGAGGAGCCCTTCTGGCAGGAGCAAGCGTTGCTCTGCTGTCCGGCAGGAGCGGCGGCGGCGGCGATGCGGTGTCGCGTGACAGCATCGACTGGACCGCCTCGGGGCTGCAAGCCGGCGGGACGGCTGGAGTACCCGCTGACTTGCCCGATCCGGTGTTTCGCGAACAACCCCAATGCGTCACCACCCTCGCGCAGACCCTCGGTCCCTGCCATACCAATGACGTTCCCATCCGACGCGACGTGACGGAAGGCGTCAACGGACTGCCCACCCGCATCAGCTTGCGCCTTTTGCGGTCCGAGGATTGCAACCCGATAAAAGGCGCAGGCGTCGAGATTTGGCATGCCGATACGCGCGGCGTTTATTCCGGGCGCGCGGCAGGGATGTGCAACGCGGACGATCAAGACGCCAGCAGCCTCGCGTTTTTGCGGGGCAGGCAGATCAGCGACGCCGAGGGCCGTGTGAATTTTCTCAGCATTTATCCTGGCTGGTACAGTGGCCGTACCGTCCATGTCCATCTGCGTATCGTGATTGAGGGCATGGAGTTGCTGGTCACGCAACTCCTGTTCGACGAACCGCTCAGCGATATCGTCTATCAAGGCCACCCCGATTACGCAGCGCGCCCGCAGCGCGATACGATGAACGGCAGCGACAGCGTTTTTTCTGCGGCGGAGGCGTCGGAATTCATCTTCGACGTCGAACGGCTCGAAATCGGCATTCTGCAAGCAAGCTACACTATCGGTGTCGCAGGCGCATAGATTCGCTTTGCGGGCCAATCGCCGCGAACCCCGAAGGTCTGTGTTTCCCTCAGGTCAGGCGAGCCGGCCGACATCCTTCAAGATTGCGTAGAGTTCGGCCGCCGCTTCATTTTCGTCACCTGCATCGAGCCAGATCGGACCGATGGCAAGCTCAATGTCTTCCGCATACCTTTCGCCCATGATCAAGCTGACGGTATGGAGGCCTGCAGCCTCGGATATCGTAGGATTGACGGCGATATGAAAGAAGCCGTTTTGGGTATCTCCCGGCATTTCATAGACACGGGCCAGGAAGCCTTGAAAATCCGCCACGTCGTTGCGTTGCTCAAGCGCCGTGAGCAACGAAGGATGCAGAATCTCGACAGCGATTGATTGTGGCTCCAGCCAACGAGTACCAAGTTCACCAGCGGCCTCGACCTCACCTTGGACCCCGGATTCACTGAACATACGGTTTCTCCTCTCGACGAAGGTTATGGCAGAGTACGAACGCATCAGCGCGCATGGGAGCGCTTGCAGACCGACAACACGCCGTGCGCGCCGCTCAGGCATCGCGTCAACTGGCGTGCTGTCGATCTCCCATCGATGTGGATATGCCGAATTGCTGCGCTTCCAGTTTATCGGCATGAGCTGCCAGATCGGCGCTCAAGGCTCTCGCTTGCGCCCCTGTCAGGCCGAACTGAAGCGCGCTGACGTGGTGCGATGCCGGTTCGTCCGAGAACTCAATCCGCAAGCCGATATCGGCATTTTCGCCTAGCAGTGCTGCACTTTTCCAAGCCAGGACTGCAGATATCCTGACACATCCATCGCCATCTCTGTTCCAACCGTCCCAAGCCATAGAAGCCCCCACGTTGTGATTGCGTAATTAAAGCAAACCAAAGACAAGTTGTCGATATAAGCACATATCGGTCTCGTAAGCGAACGATCGGCCCACTTGCAAATCGGGCCGGGCCGCCAGTGGCGCCACCCGAAGGGGGCGGATTGGACCGATTCGAGCCGAGAGCTGGAACCCTGACCGGTCTACAGGTTCTGAGATAAAAATTCCCACGTAGCAACCGTCTCAGCACCGGACCAATAGCAGCCGTGGACGGCGCACATCCTTTCTATGGGTTCGAGGCGCCGCGCGCTACGCGAACCAAGCATCCTTCACATCAGGTGGTGGGGAGCTGGCGCGGCTATTACGACAAATGGTGGTGATTGCCGGCGGAGATGGTGGAGTCGGGAGTCAAGCCTCGCTCGGCTTGCACCTCAAGCGTTTGTCCAACGGACTTGGCCTCTCGCCCAATTGTGCCTGACGGCTGTGGGCGTCATGGCGGCCGCCGCTTGGTTCTTGTCGCATCCCTAGTCGAAATCAGTGATTGTTAACTAATTGAATATGCTGCAGAGTTCTGGCAATCAGAAGCCAATCGGTCATTCCCTTCCGTCACTCTTGGCGTTGCAAGCGTTGCGCTCGGTCGGATAGGATCGACTGCTCGGTGTGATTTATCATGCCATTCGCGCCGCTTGGGCGCGCCGGTATAGGCATTCTAGCCTCCGTCAACTCTATGTCAAAGGCACTACCGTGTAAGTCAACTTGATATGATACCAACTCCAACACTGAATCCGGGTAATGTAGAATCGTAATGTCGCAAGTTTTGGCCGGCGTCCTAAGCGTTACCCGACGACCGAGGTTGAACCGGCGATCGCCCGATGCACGATCGACGAGAAGAATATCGCTCGAAGCAGGATCGGCAATTTGTGCCGAACTGGGTCGCTTCTCGAGCATGGTCCGCAATTACAAAATCTGGAAGCTGAAAGATTTGGTAGGCGACGCCCGTACACAGACCCCTTCAACGGCAATCGACTGGGTCCCAGCCATGGCAATCATCCCAACTTGCTGCGTGTGTCGGTGCCCAGGTTGCCATGCGAAGTAGCCCGGCCTGTACGGCCTTATCCAATCCAGTTAGCCTGGCAAGAAATTCCCATCGCGTACCGCAGGTTCGTTGCGATGCCGGCATGGGCATCACGCCGATCGTATAGAATGGCACGTTTTCACGAAAGCGACGATTGGAAGACCGAAGCCAACAATACGCATTCATTACAGTCGACCCGGGAGGCGATATCCCCGCCAATGCTCCAATTGGCAACGCTTAATGAATCGATCGCTCGGTAGAGTCGCGCTCATCCCATCTTGTCCCGAACAGCAGGCTCGCATTGAAATATGTCCCATCGCGGGCACTTTTTATGCCGGCCGCATACCAGCCTTACCGCGATAGGGCTTCAAACTCCGGTGGCTCGCCCGGGTCCCATGGCGCCAACCGATGTAGCGCGGCAACACGCTATGACCTCAGAAGGCAACGACAAATACCGCTCCAGATGCAGAAGCTAACGCGATCCACCGCGGCGCCCATGGGCACATTGTCACTCACTGGGTGGACGCGAGTAATTGCTCCCACCCTGCGTCAACAGCAGCGACGAACATATGCCCAACTATCCCCGCAGCCGATTGGCGGCTCTATCAGCAGCGTCGCGATCGCCACCATGCTGCTTGATGATACGCCGGGCGTCACTCTCCTTGATCCCGTGCTTTTTTGCGAAATAGCCGACTTCATATTTCTGGCTACCTGCCGCGAGTCGGCGAGGGCTGGTTGTCTTCGTCTTGTCATCTTGCATCTAGGATCTCCTTCCTAACGATCAACGCAGACGAGAATCCCAGGTTCCATATCTTCAAAATTGCCCACACGGGGTGATAGCCGCTGGCCCGCCGTAACGGACACTTGGTGAAACGGAAGGCGCCATGTTGTCTGCAGACAACGTCGCCACCTTGCCAACACCTGCAGTCCAGAAGAGGGCGCATCTAGGGAGAGATCACCCGTTTTGAGCTCCGACCAGGCCGGCACAACGAAAAATAAGCCAGAACGCGTTTCCCGGCTTCCGGCAGTCTTGAGCCCGGTTGTTGTCAGCAGACAACAACGGGAGCGGGCCGTCGACCCAACGCAGCCAGCGCGACGCGACGATGCAGTCCAATCCAATCTCAAATGTCGTTGGCACTGAAGCAAGGCAGCACGACGCGCACAAACACTTCGCCTTGGCATTCGTCCACCGGCAAACTGCATGCGTTGCCGAAACAGCGCCGCGGTTTGACGCCGCTGCCTACTTAGGGATGCGCCTACGCGGCTGGCTGCGGCTATGACGAGCGGGGCTCATGCATCGTCCCATGTTGTCTGCAGACAACAACGCATGTACCGGGCCAGGTCAAATCCCCTGAATACCACCTATGCGTGCTGTCTTGCTGTATAGTCAACCGCCATCGTTGTCTGCAGACAACAAATCAAACCTCACCGGGCTCGCTTAAGTCAGCTGACTGCCGCCCCGAGGCCGTGCCGGCCTCTGATGCTTCCACAGAGGTCGCGAAATTTACAGACGAAGATGCGCGCGGCGGTAAGGGTACGAAGGAACCTGTCAGAACACTTAATTTCAAGCACCCTCTTCCCTTCTCCGCCCGATCCATTAGTTTTGATGGCGCAACAAACGCCATGCGAACCCCTGGTTCCAAGGCTCACGAAGGGGAATGTTATGGCGACTGGTACCGTGAAGTGGTTTAATTCGACCAAGGGCTATGGCTTCATCCAGCCCGACGATGGCGGCACGGACGTCTTCGTCCATGCGTCTGCCGTCGAGCGGGCAGGCATGCGTGGTCTGAACGACGGCCAAAAGATCAGCTACGATCTCGTCGAGGACCGCAAATCAGGCAAGACATCGGCTGACAACCTGCGGGCCTGACACGGCTCCCGTAACTTTACCATTGGCCGGCTGCGCCGGCCAATGGTAGGCGACGTAATGAACTCCAGATCTGCCTACGACATCAAGGCACAAGTTCGTTGTCAGCAACGCAAATCAACCGCATTTTCGTTACAGAACCATGTCACCCTTGAGGCAACTCAGCGGCGTCCATTGCGCCCACATAGATTGGCAAAAATCGGGTTCAAGGGCACCTAGGCGACAAAGAATGCAGCCACCGCCGACCAGAAGCTTTGCGGACGCTCCGAGAGTAAGCTTCGGACCTGGCGAGCCGCTGCAGCCGCACTCACCGTCCTGCCGAAGTGGCAGTAGCAGACGATGTCATGCAGTTCCTCGTCACTGATCTCAAAGAACCGTTTCGCCTCGCCGTAGGTGTCGTTGTCCAAGCCGGCCGCATGCAGCACTGGATCGCGGAAGGCAACCGTTATCGGCGAGTAGTCGCTGCGCAGTGCATTTCGTTCGTCGCTAAACTGGAACTCGGTCTCATGAAGCGTGTCGAGGTGCCTGTGCCGAATTTGCTCTAGCAACTCGGCCCAACGTTCCAGTCGCTGTCGGCGTGTCATCCCGCGAGCGCCGAAAATTGGCTCTATCTGCGCGATGGTCTGCAACTGCTCCAAGGTGTGATGCTTCATTGTCGCCTCCAATCAAACGACGTTGCGAGAGCCAGCCCAGCACCAGCCTGTTCCTAGTCGTTGGCGCTGTCCAATCACGATGCTGGTGACAGGCAATATCGTAGCTGGAATGGAGCTTTGGTGCGTAAATTCGCTCGTTTTTGAACTCGTCTTTCAAAACAACGATTGAGGCATCATGATCTGGGCGAAACGACGAAACGTGCGGGATCATGGCGCAATTGGAGGTTTGGAGATGGTGAACCGCCTTTGGGCTTGGTCGGACACGGTCCGCACTCCCGACGAAACACCCGGCGAATTGCTCGCGAACTGCCACACCCGTTGTATCGGTTCTCCCAAACCGGCAACCCATCGCCCCCTGATTGTCCAGTAGGTAACCCCTGCGCCGGGTTCCGGCCGATCGGTATTGAATGAAACTGACGGGCCCGCCGGGCAACGCGTCTTCATCTTTCATCAATTGTGCCAAGCATGGTGCCCTTGAAATCTTCAACTTGGGCATCAACCGTTTCGACATACGGCGCAATTTTTCGGACTACGTCTACGCGCTTTTGGGCGCTTGCTTAATCCATCCTTGGAAAGGCAAAGCCACCGCACTCTTTCGCGCGACATACCTGTAGCGAAAATCCGGCCACCAGATCGATGCGGCGCATGGGTTGATTTTCCCTCGACAGCTGTGAGCATCAGCGCCACGGAATTTGCTCAACTGCGGACATACGCACAAAGGGTCACGACATAGGCACATGCAGTGCAAATCGGATGCTGGCGACAGGATCGCCAAAACGGCTTGGATCCTTGTATGGACAGGCAGTTTCCTATTCACGCGATGCGCCTCTGCTCACAGCTTCTTGAGCCGCAGCATTGCAGTCACTTCGTGCGGTGCGAGCACTCCATCTTTCCGCACCATTCCCGCCGAGAACTTCGTAACTGCCTCCGCGCCCATCAGCCCCTCCTAATGTGTGGAAGAGAGACTAGTTTTAGGTATCGCTACCGGACCAGGTTTGCATGTCGCCCGACAACGAAAACAGCCGGGCGATGCGCGGGTTGAAAATGGCAGCCCCGCGCCTTGCTGCCGAATTTTCTGACCCAAACGCAAGGCCGCCAAGTGGAATCTCAAAGGATTTCTAATCCGAAACCAGCGCACCTCGCCATATCCACAATCAGACCCTTTCTGCAGTAGAGTTTGCGTGGCGGAAGTAAACTGAACTTTTCATTCTGTTAGGCCGTACATTGAAAGCAAGTTCATGTAGTTAGCACACGCCAAATCGGGTCCGGACGCTCCTGCCTGGTAGGACATGGGGCAGAAACGGTGACGGCGGCGGATTTCCCCTTTTGCCGGAGGATCTTGTGGGTTGTTGGTGCGGCGCGATTGCGTTGGCGCATGTTCCAGGCAACCATCTTCATGAATGGAGCCAGCATACAGAAGTTCGACCTTGATACCTCGAGCGAAGTAGAGCTGATCGAATTGCACGATGCGGTCGTCGACCGGCTGCACTTTCTGCATCAGCAGAAGGACGCATGCCTTGCTTGAACTGGCGATCGGCGAGCGCGTGATATTCGAATACAGTAACGGCCAGACGCAGGCTGGAATCGTCATCCGTCGCAACCGCAAAACGGTGACTGTGCACGGCGACAACGCCCGCCAATGGAACGTCTCACCGCAGTTGCTGCGAAAGGAAAGGCGACCTGACGAACGGCAAAGCAGCAAGCTGGTGCCATTTTCGGGAAAGGTCTGACTTTAACACGCCATCGTCACGAGTTAGGGAAAGGCTGGAATTGGCCGCCCTGAGCTTCCCAACCCGAGGCGAGCCCGAGCAAATACTACTCATTGCCTAGGGTCGTTGTGCGCAATTTTTAGTGTCAGGGTTGGTGAACACGCCCCCGCTTTTCCTCGGCAAATGAAACCGAAAGCGGTTGTTCAAAAGGCTCACGCTACGACAATCAAGACTTCCGCGACGGATTTGCAGCGCGAATGACCGGCTCGACCGTCGAGCCTTTGAGTGATTGGCAGGATGTCCTTGGAAATGAGATCGTCGCTCTTCAACTGGCACTCGTTCGAGTGGTCGGTGATAGCGTGAGCGATGTCGCCGTTTTCCGCACGCAGTCACGCAACCGTGACTGTCAACGGAACCTCTCGACGAGGCTGCTGCGCGGTATACATCGGAGGTGCGCTTGAGGTCGCATGTCTGAACCGTATCAAATTCGCCCGCTAAACAAGCAGTTGTTAATACACCGTCGAGCGTTGGTCGATCCGACAGATTGTTCGAGCCCCAAATGGTAGCCCGAAAAACAGATGCGGCTCAAATGCCGGTCGTGGTCGATCTCCTGCGACGGTGCCTCCGCCATGGCCAATCATCACAGGCCTTTGCGAAAAGACACTTGCCTCTCGCCGCTGATATCTTGCGATGCTTTCGTCATATTTCCCGCCACTTGTGTTTGCTGCCGTCATAACCAAGGACGGTTTCGGACGTCGGCAACTGTAAAAGCGCCGGTGAGCGCCGGAGTTGTTTCGACCCCACGAGCAGTTTGCCTCGAGGGAGACGGGCCCAGGTGGAAGTCCTTCACATATCGCACGCCGATCTCGAGATGCTCGTGCGATTATGCGGAGCCCAACAGTCGGTCGCAGTGCTGGCAGCTCACTGTTGGGCTCTCGCAACAGTCGCTTCCAATCATGTTGAACCCTGCGCATCGATGCCATTTTTCCGGTCTCGTGCTTAAGCACCGATCGCGCTGAACAGTGAAGGTCGAAAGATCTCAATTGCGAAGGCAACAAATACGGACCATGACAAGGCGTGCGATCGAGCCACTTGTCGGGAGTCGCCGGCATCGGATCATTTTTCCTTAGGTCTGTTCCGGTAAATGAAAACCGCTTGCGCACGCCGATCCCGTGTGAATCACTTGACTGACGGGTCTCAAGCACCTTCAGCCTGAAGACCGCATTCTCCAAGCAGCGGGCCCAGATTTCGAAATCTGCGTTTGAACGACCAGGGTGCGGGGTTCTTTGTCAGCATATTTCAGCGCCACCTGTTTGAAAGCGCCCGAATTAGCTACGAACAAGCGCGAACAATCTAGATATCCGGGCCACATGCTACCTGCGGTCTCAGGCGAGACACCGGTCATGGTGCTAAAATGTCGGCCGCAGGTTCTCAGAACCTGTCCCTCAGCTCCGCCCGTTTCCCGGGAACCACCTGCACCCTTTCCCCGTTCCGGACGTGCAAATGGAGTTCGCTATGTTGGGTGAAAGAAACTACCTAAAGCCAGAACGTCACACCTCCGGCGGCCTGCCCGTTGGTATCTTACTCATCTCGGTCCTCGCACTTTCGGCCTATCTCCTTGTCGGAAGCTCGTTTGTTGGCAACAAGCCGTCAACCCCGACTGTCTACCTCCCGGTGGTGTCGCAGCAATCGCGCTAACTGCATCCCCTACCAAGACTAAAGAGGAGAAGGGGAGGGCGACTGCTGTGGTGACGCCGACAGCCGAGACCAGACCTCCGCAAACGGCGACCTGCATGTCAAACCTTTCGAAGTCATGGCCGGACCCGGGTGTGGCAAACACTACCTGACCGATGGCAGTCGCTGTCTCCGGCTAGGTGCAGTTCACGTGGGGAAGCGTCAAGCCGAGAGCAGTTTGCCCAACCGCAGCCCGGCTCACGACGCAGAAGCCAGATTGGATGTCGGCGCCCCACGAAGCAGTGCCATCAGCATCGGCCCGAGCGAGAACTCCCCGCGCCGCGCCCGGTTTGTCAGATCTCTGAGATAACCGCCGGGCGAATTGATGTGTCCGGACCGCTCGTACATGCAAGCCACCACGGACGCAGCCGTCGCCGGCCCCATCACCTCGCACGCTTCCTCATAGGCCGACGGGCTGACCGCAAGCATCGAGCGGACGGTCACCGCGGCCATCATCAGATCACGCCAACTCGAAACCACGCCGTCCGGGCCGAAAGGTTTGATCTCGGGGCAGGCCCGCAAAACCATCTCCAACGGGAATGGCTGTACGCCCTTCGGCTTTGCTCCGCTTTCCGCCCTCGGCTTTTCGTCCTGCTCTTTTTCAGAGCTTGGTTCAAGTTCATTGAAGGATTCGGGTTTTGAATTCTGTATGTGCTGCTCAGATAGACCATCATTGCTAGCCATATTTTCGGAAATCGCGTTATCATCCAGCATGTTGACGACTTCTTCGTGCAAAAGCGTCATCTCGTCAGCAATGGCCCGCAAATCCTTGAGGCTCGGTCGGCGTGGAATTCGTGCGATAAGCGCGACAAACATGTCTTCGGCGTGCCCCCAATCGCCGGATGCCCCCTCCTCGATCGCGGCAGTAATCAGCTTGCGAATATCCCGGCGGCACAATGAGACACGCTCCTTGGCGATCAGGAACCGCCGGCGTTCTGCCGCAACTTCCTGGGCCAGGCCTGCCAGTTCTTCCGAGCGGGCCAAAAGCGGGGCGAGATCAAAGCCGTAGGCCTCCTCTATGCCGCCTTCGCCGTCCTTGCGTGCATATCTCTTGCCATTGGGGCTGTCCTTGCGCGAAATCAGGCCCGCCTCCACCAATGCAGCAAGGCAGCGGCGTAGCGTGCTGCCGGCGATGCCATTGGCGCGGTGGGTCAGCTGGGCGTTCGACGGGAACACGACGAGGTCATTGCCCTCAGCCAATTCGCCCTGCGGATAGAATGACAGAAGTGCGTTCAGCACAGCCAGAGCGCGGTCCTGGACGCCAAGAAGGGTCCGTGCCTCGCATACGTCGCGAAGCACCTTCCACTTGTCGACGGTTTTTCCGGCTTTGATGCCGGACGATCTGATTTGTCCCTTCACCAGGGCAAGCGACATCGGCCGCCGCCCGAATGGCGTCGTTACGGATAACCTGTCCATTTCAGCCTTACCTTTTTTCAGGCAAAGGAATGCCGGTCACCGAAACGGCGCCAAATCTCCGAAGAGAGTCTTGACTGTGAATCCCGGAAGTGCGAATCTCGAAATCGCCAAATGACGAGAAAGGGCCTTCAGAGACGGTGTTTCGGGGGCCTTTTTTCTTTTGCCGTGCTGCTCCTCTATATTTTCAGTCTTCAGGACGGCGCCCTATTCGGCGCTGCTCTGCGTTTTCTCCAGCGCCGCCTCGTAAGCTTCAAACAGCTCGGGCAATTTCGCCGTCAGATAATCTGCAAATCCGTCATGCCGATCGCGCCGGATCGACAGGCGCCATTGCTTGTCGCTCGTGGCCACTTTTCCGATCTCCGCACCCGATCCACTAGTGACAGTCTCAGGTGCAAGCCCAGCGGCTGGCCCTTTTTCGGACTTTGTCGCGGCCGCAAAGGCCAGCATAAAGCGGTCATCCGTTTCCCGTGTCGTAAAGCCGGCTTTGGTTGCAACCGCCAAGGCGCGCTTCAATGCCGGCTCGTTGCCGATCGCATCAACCAGTGACTGCCAGCGGCCTCGACCGATTTTCGGTGCCCGCCCGATGGCGTCCACAAGTTCGCGCGGCAATGCGCGTGCGACAGCGACCAGCTTGGAAACTTCAGCCCGGTCGACAGAAAGTGCCGACTGGATCAGCGCACGGGCAAAGCCGGCATCCTCCAAACGGCAAGCAAATACCGCGCGTTCGATGAAGCTCAGGTCTTCGCGGGCGGAGTTCTCCACACCTTGCGCCACGACTAGATCTTCATCGCTCAGCGAGCGCACATAGGCTTTGACGGGAATGCCGAGCGCACGAGCGGCACGAATGCGCCGATGTCCGTAAGCGCTCTGGTAGCGACCGGATAAAGAAGGATGCTCGCGGAGGAGGACGGGAATTTCCTGTCCTCTTTCCCGGATCGAAGTTATCAGTGCCTCGAAACTGGCTGGGTCCTGCTCGCTGAAGCGATCGGCTAAAGGCGAGGGATCGATCAGGGTGGGGTCGATCTCCACGGCGAGCTGGCCCGACGCGAGCTTTGCGCGAAGAACTTCATACTCCTTCTCGACGTCCGAAAAGGTGTCCTTGAGCGAGCGGACTGCGCCGGAGCTCATACGCGGCAGCGCCGGACGCTTGATGTCACCATCAACGGAGTGCTCGCTCTGGCCGGAAAACATCGAGCGAATGGACTGGGTGCGTTTGCTCAATGGAGGGACCTCCTCGTTACAGGCGAGGCGTTGTCTGTAGACAACATTCCCCGCCCAAGGGGAAAGAGTACCGGCACGGAATGGGAGCAATCACTCATCGCTGCCATACCTTCGAAATCAGGTCGATCACCTCGGTGTTGACCGCGTTGACCGATTCCATGGCTCGGTCATAAACGGACCGCCCGACGGCGCCCTTCGACAATTCGAACAGCGACTGCTTGGTGAGGCCGGCATTGGCAATGGCCGTCGACTTCCATGCCGTAGCCCTGAGGACATCGCTTCCGAAGAGGTCGCGCAACAGTCCGACGATCTCCTGCTCGGGCACGTCGCGCGGATCGTGCCTGGTCACGACGAATTTCATGAAATCGTAGTTCAGATGCGCGCCGGCATCCTCGATCACCGCGATGAGATCGGCTGTCATCAACAGGAACTGGCTCATCGATGCGACATCGACCATCTGCGGGTGGATCGTCACCAGCATGCCGGTTGCCGCATTGAGGGCGCCCATGGTCAAGAAGCCGAGTTGCGGCGGGCAGTCGATGACAACGACGTCATAGTCCGCCTCGACTTCATCGATGGCGGCAGCGACGCGGCGAAAGAACAGATCCTCGGGTCCGGATCGTTTGCCCATTGCACGCGGGGTTTCATGCTCGAACTCCATCAGCTCGAGATTGCCCGGGACGAGGTCTATGCCCTCGAAATAGGTCGATCGGATCACCGAACGCATGTTGACCCGCTCCTCATCGTAGCGGATCGCGCCGTAGAGGGTGGTGTTTTCGGCAATGTCGAATTCCGGCTGGTAACCGAACATGGCAGACAGCGACGCCTGGGGATCGAGGTCGATCGCCAGAACGCGGTAACCCTGCAGCGCCAGCCCCTGTGCGAGGTATAGCGATGACGTCGTCTTGGCTGAGCCGCCCTTGAAGTTGGCGACGCTGATGATCTGGAGCTTGTCACCTACGCGGCGGCGCGGCCAGAACTTCAAGGCTTCCTTCGGGCGTGCTTCGGCAAGATAGGCGCGAAGCTCGTTGATTTGGCGCAGTGTGTAGGAACGGCGACCAGCGGTGCCCAGTTCCGGCATCGGCCCGAGACCGTCCAAGGACAATTGCCTGAGATAACCGTCCGATACACCAACGATCTGCGCGACCTCTCCTGAGGTAAACGACCTCAGGCTCTTCATCGCCTTCGGCGGAAAAGCAATTTCACCAACGGCCCGCAGACGGTCCGAAAGCGCGGTCGCCTGGCGTGTGATACGCTCGGAAGTCGTCTCGTTTTCAACCTGGGGATTCGCGGGCTTCAACATCGGGGTCTCTTCAAAACGGTTTCTTCGCGTCTGACGCATTGTTTCCGTCTGGAAGTAGAGACACGATTCGTTGTCGGTCGACAAGCCGCTTTAGGGATAACAAGAACTTAGCAGTTGCAGCGGAAGCGGCATCCCACTGCTTTCTCCTTGACGCATTCCGTATACTTATCAGCAGCTTGGCGGCACTTTGGCGTCACCTTTCCGCCCAACAATCCCTTGCTTTTGCGGGCCCTTCACGTGGCGTTGTCAACCGTTTCTTGCACTGACTGACACGGCCAACAGGGCAAAACGGCGAAATCGCCGCTCCCGGCAGTCTACTTCCGCAGCCAAATCAATTGATTCGCACTGAGCCGGAAGAGCGTCAGCAGCTGAGTGGGACCGCGTGGTCACCCGATCTTCCACGGCGATGTGTTCTGCCGGGTGGCGGTGAACTCACCTGATCTGGCAGTTGCTTCCGCCTGCCCAATCGGTATCGTTTGAACGCGATTCGTCGCTTGGAGGATCTATGCGTCAGCAGACAAAGCCGTTTATTGTTGAGATAAAGCCGTCCCGCAAGGTGAAGGCCGATAGCCAAAAGACATCGATCTGGGGGAAACTGGATCTGAGTCCCGAACCCGATCTGCAAGCAGAGCCCGTTGGGGCAGAGGAGCTAATCCTCGAGGCTAGTCGGCCCTAGATAATCCAACACGTGTTTGCCGACTGCAGACGGGCCTGAGGTTTGCAAGCCGACTCGCCTTTCCGGGCAAAACAAGTGCGGCCACATGTCGTACTGCAGAGCGACATGGGCGCCAAGCGCACCGGGCAACCACACTGGTCAAGGCGTAGCTCGAGGCTATGTCAGTTCGAGACTTTGACCGACAAAAGCCGAAATCATAAATCGCGCACGACGCAGCTCTCCGGGCATGGCTTTAGCGCACACTTCGCTTCAGTTGATCAGCCGATCGACGTTGGCGACGCATTTCCGAAGAAGAAGACCCTCTGCGACACAGCTAGTTGATCCCTGCGCGGCTGTATCCTAGGGCTGCTTGCCAGCGGCCGTCCGGTTGGCATTAAGCGCGATCAAGGGAGTGTCAGGTGGGAGGAGCCATCGTCGGACACGAATGGCAACCGGTTTCTGCGCTGACCGGTCGCGCCGATTGATCGGGCCGGCCAAAAATTTTGGCAAAAAAAATGGGCCTGCGGAAAACCGCGGCCCATGAAGTGTGAAGGTCATAAAACCTCCAGAGGGGAACAGCTGCTGCGGCGGCACTGGGAGGAGAAGCCGCCATGTGCATCAGCTGTGAGCGTTATGATCGTTTTTTGATCATTTGGAAAACATTTTTTGTGCAATGCAGCTATGCGTATGCTGCGTTGCTTGTCCGCTCCAGGACAGGCAAACGATTGGTGCGAAGCGATCCCCTGGCTGACCGGCACTTAAAAGCTCCAAGCGTTAAGCAGCGCATTGAACGCGCAGAACCGGTGCAGAGAGCTCAAGGAAGATTGTCAGTTCGGCAATTTCGCATCGCTGGATGGGGCGGGCCATTGGCCTAGAAGGCGAGATTGTGACGTAAAGCACGCTGGCCGCAACGTTGGCTATTCGTTTTCCCCACGAGAGTGATTGACCGCTTCCTGGCTTTTCGCCGCGACACTCGAATACATCCCGGTCGTACGGAACTCGGTGGGACTCGCACCAAAATAGCGTCGAAACACTTTGGCGAAATAGTTCGGGTCTTCGAAGCCGGACATGATCGACACTTCCTTGACCGAGAGATGTGCCGCCTTTGTCAAAAGTTTCGTTGCCCGCTGCAATCGCTTGCGCAGCACGAACTCCGCGGGCGGCATGCCTTCGCTGGCGGCAAACACGCGCGAGAAGTGCGCGCGGCTGAGCCCAGACACTTCGGCAAGCGTCTCGACGGGAAGGGGATGCGCAAGGTTCGCCATGATATGTTGAATGACATGCTGCATTGTCCGGTATTCCTGGCTGAATACGGGATGGGCGCCGAAGACGTCGTCATAGAGTGCCATTGCGGCCTCGTAGGCGATTGCCGATGCGCTGCCCGGCGCTTCGCCGCCGCCTGAAATCAGCCGCAAACTGCAGTCTGCCAGATGCTCGATTGTCTCGGGCTTCAGGTTCAGGATTGGGCCGGTTGTCGAAAGAATGGCCTTGTGGATGCGCAGTGCCTCTTCGCCGTTCATCGATATCCAGAAGAACTCCCACCGACCATTCTGCTCGAGCCAGTAGCGATGGTTGTGCGGCACCAGCAAGAGAAGCGTTTCGCCCTCGCGCACACGGTGATTGCGCGCTTCGTAGCGCAGGTTTCCCGCGCCTGAGATCGTATACTGCAGCACGGTAAACGGTGTCTGTCCCCGCTTGCGACCATCCCAATCGTAACTTCCGTCCGTGCGGATCTCATAGCCCGTGCTGGTCGGCATGGCGTGCAGGCTGTGACGCCCGCGCGGTAGCGAGACCGTCTTCATGGCAGGGCCATTCTCGATCAGCCGTTTCAGCATAGAATTACCCATGAAAGCACAATACCTCTCTGGCGACGCCAAACATTATACGCATAATGCCCCACAACAAGGCAAGACGGCCGATTTCAGGCGGCACGTGGGGAGTAAACCGGGAGGGAACCGCGCTTTGGCGCAACCTTGTCGGCGCACCAATTTTACCCAGACCGCCTTTATTCGGTTGAACGAACAGCGACGAGGACAGCATGAGTAACTTCAAGATTGCCATCATCGGCGCCGGCAGCGTTGGTTTCACCAAGAAGCTCTTTACCGATATTCTCTGCGTTCCGGAGTTCCACGATGTCGAGTTCGCGCTCACAGACGTCAGCGCGCACAACCTCGACATGATCAAGTCGATCCTCGACAAGATCGTCGAAGCCAACAACTTGCCGACCAGGGTCACAGCATCCACCGACCGCCGCGAAGCGATCTCAGGCGCGCGCTACATCATCAGCTGCGTGCGGGTCGGCGGGCTCAGTGCCTATGCCGATGATATCCGTATCCCGCTCAAATACGGCGTCGACCAGTGCGTCGGCGATACGATCTGCGCCGGCGGCATACTCTATGGCCAGCGCAACATTCCGGTCATCCTCGATTTCTGCAAGGACATCCGCGAACTGGCCGAGCCGGGCGCGAAGTTCCTCAACTATGCCAACCCGATGGCGATGAACACCTGGGCGGCGATCGAGTACGGTAAGGTCGACACGGTCGGGCTTTGCCACGGCGTCCAGCATGGCGGCGAGCAGATCGCCGAGATCCTCGGCGCCGGGGATGGCGAACTCGACTTCATCTGCTCCGGCATCAATCACCAGACGTGGTTCGTCGACATCAGGCTGCGCGGTCGCAAGATCGGCAAGGACGAACTTGTCGCCGCCTTCGAGGCTCATCCGGTCTTCTCGAAGCAGGAAAAGCTTAGGATCGACGTGCTGAAGCGCTTCGGGGTCTATTCCACCGAGAGCAACGGCCATCTCTCCGAATACCTTCCCTGGTATCGCAAGCGTCCGGATGAGATCACCCGCTGGATCGACATGTCGGACTGGATCCATGGCGAAACCGGCGGCTACCTCCGCTATTCGACGGAAACCCGCAACTGGTTCGAAACCGAGTTCCCGCAGTTCCTGGAGGATGCCCGGCGTCCGATCGATGCGACAAAGCGCTCGAACGAGCACGCCAGCCACATCCTGGAGGCTCTGGAGACGGGGCGCGTCTATCGCGGCCATTTCAACGTCAAGAATACCGGCGTCATCACCAATCTGCCTGCCGATGCGATCATCGAGTCTCCCGGCTTCGTCGATCGCTTCGGCATCAACATGGTCTCGGGCATCACGCTTCCCGAGGCCTGCGCCGCCACCTGCCTGTCCTCTATCAATGTCCAGCGTATGTCGGTGCATGCGGCCATTTCAGGCGATCTCGATCTGCTCAAGCTGGCGATGCTGCACGATCCGCTGGTTGGCGCCATCTGTACGCCAGAGGAGGTCTGGCAGATGGTCGACGAGATGGTCGTCGCACAAGCCAAATGGCTACCGCAATACGCCCACGCGATCGACGGTGCCAGAGAGCGCCTGAGCCGGGCGACCGTCAAGACCCGCGATTGGAACGGGGCGGCACGACGCCAGGTGCGCTCGGTGGACGAGATCCGCGCCGAGCGACACGAGACCAAAGCCCGCGCCGCCGGTTGACGGCCGGCGGGGCCACTGCGTGAGGAGACGCGGACCCCGCTTGCCGCCACATGCCCGCCCCCGCGGGACATTCTGAGACTTTCTAGGAGGAGGCCACCTTTCGGCGTGGCAGATACATGAGGGAGAACCACAGACCATGAACAGCCACCGACTGACAAAAATGGCGAGCCTGCTGCTTGTCGGCATCTCAAGCTTCGCGCTGCAGGCGGCCGCATCGGAGCCGACTGTCGTGCCCGAGCAGCCACCGTTTCCGGCGCAGGGCAAGATCACCTTCGTGCCACGCGACTCGATCGCCGAGTTCAAGGCGTTGCCGGAATACAAGGAGCCGACCTGGGTTACGGAAAAATACGTGAAGGCCGGCAAGCTGCCGCCGGTCGCCGAGCGCCTGCCGAAGGAGCCGATGGTGTTTAAGACCGGCAACATGCCTGACGGCGTCGGCGTCTATGGCGACACGCTGCGCCACGTGATCGGCGGCCGGCCGGAGGGCTGGAACTACAGCGCCGGCCAAAGCCAGGGCTGGGGCGGCATCGATATCGGCATGTCGGAATGTCTGACGCGCACGGCGCCGCTCTTCCAGGTGGAGGCGAAGGACGTCGAACCGCTGCCGAACCTTGCAAAGAGCTGGGACTGGTCCGCGGACGGTCACAAGCTGACCATGCATCTCGTCGAGGGCGCGAAATGGTCGGACGGCGATCCCTTCGACGCCGAGGACGTGATGTTCTACTGGGAGGACAATGTTCTCGATCCGAGCGTGACGCCCCTGAACGGCGCGACGCCTGAGACCTTCGGCGAGGGAACGACGCTGAAGCAGATCGACACGTATACGGTCGAATGGACCTTCAAGGAGGCCTTCCCGCGCCAGCACCTCTATGCCATGGCCTATGGCACCTTCTGCCCCGGCCCGTCGCATATCCTCAAGACCAAACATCCAAAATATGCTGGCACGACCTATGACCAGTACAAGAACGGCTTTCCGGCGGAATACATGAATATACCGGTGATGGGTGCGTGGGTGCCGGTCGCCTATCGGCCGGACGACATCATCGTGCTGCGCCGCAACCCCTACTATTGGAAGGTCGACGAGGCCGGCAACCAGCTGCCTTACCTCAACGAGCTTCACTACAAGCTCTCGACCTGGGCCGACCGCGACGTGCAGGCCGTCGCCGGTTCGGGCGATTTCTCAAACCTGGAACAGCCGGAAAACTTCGTCGAATCGCTGAAGCGCGCAGCCGACGAGGCAGCCCCCGCCCGGCTGGCCTTCGGTCCGCGTCTCATCGGCTACAACATGCACATGAACTTCTCGGCCAATGGCTGGGGTGAGCCAGACGAGCGGGCCCAGGCGGTGCGCGAACTCAACCGCAACGAGGATTTCCGCAAGGCGGTGACCATGGCGGTCGACCGGAAGAAGCTCGGTGAGGCTCTGGTCAAGGGGCCCTTCACGGCGATTTATCCGGGCGGCATTTCCTCCGGTACGAGCTTCTACGATCGGCAGTCGACGGTCTATTACCCCTATGACCTCGACGGTGCGAAGGCGCTGCTCGACAAAGTCGGCCTCAAGGACACCGACGGCAACGGCTTTGTCAACTTCCCGTCCGACAAGCTCGGTGGGCGCGATGTCGAGATCGTGCTGCTGGTTGGCTCAGACACAGGCACAGACAGGAATCTGGCCGAGGGCATCATCGGGCAAATGGAGAAGCTCGGCTTGCGGGTCGTGCTCAATGCGCTGGACGGCAAGCAGCGCGACGCGGCCAACTATTCCGGTCGCTTCGACTGGATGGTGCACCGCAATCAGGCGGAATTTGCTTCCGTCGTTCAAAACACCCCGCAACTCGCGGCAACCGGCCCGCGAACGAGCTGGCACCATCGCGCTCCGGAAGGCGGTGTTCCTGACCTGATGCCGTTCGAGAAGGAGCTTGTCGACATCGTCAACAAGTTCATCGCGACCAACGACAACGCCGAGCGCGCGGAACTGATGAAGCAGTATCAGAAGGTCGCCACGACCAATGTCGATACGATTGGTCTGACCGAATATCCCGGCGCGCTGATCATCAACAAGCGCTTCTCGAACATTCCGACAGGCGCGCCCATTTTGATGTTCAACTGGGCGGAAGACACAATCATCCGCGAGCGGGTCTTCGTGGCGGCCGACAAGCAGGCCGACTTCGAACTCTTCGCCGAGCAGCTTCCGGGCAAACCGGGTGAGAGCGGGCCGAGCAACTGACGAGACCTCGCCTCCTCCGGCCCGCTCTCGGGCCGGAGGAGGAACCCGCCTTCACCCGGTGCGCCGTCTAGCCGGCGCACTGCAAGCCCATCCGACAGAAGGAAACGGCATGTTCAGATTTCTGCTTGTCCGCATCGCCTCTGCCATTCCGGTGCTGCTGGTCCTAAGCGTAGCGACCTTCGCCATCATCCAGGCGCCGCCGGGAGACTATAGCGACTACATCCGCTCGCAGCTCATCAATCAGGGCGGGGCCTCCTTCGAGGAGGCCGATGCGCAGGCCCAGGCCTATCGCAAGGAGCATGGTCTCGATAAGTCGATGCCGGTCCAATACGTCACCTGGATGACCGGCATTCTGACGCGCGGCGATTTCGGCCACAGCCTCTACTACAACAAGCCCGTCGCCGATGTCGTCAGCGAGCGCTTGCCGCGCACGCTCGTGCTTGCTCTCGTCTGCCATATCCTTGCGTCGGTTATCGGCATTTCCTTCGGCATCATTGCAGCGACCCGGCAATATTCCTGGATCGACAGCCTACTTTCGACCGTCTCCTTCCTCGGCATGACGGTGCCGCGCTTCCTGATGGCGCTGATCATCGTCTATGTCCTCGTCTTCCACTTCAATGTCAGCGAAATCAACAGCTTCCACTCCGCCCGCTATGGCGGCGCGCCCTGGTCCTGGGGCAAGTTCGTCGATCTCATCAAACATGTCTGGCCGGTCGTGGCGATCGCAACCTTCGGCGGCCTCGCCTACAATATGCGCGTGATGCGCGGCAATCTGCTCGACACGCTAAATGCGCAATATGTCGAGACCGCCCGGGCGAAGGGTTTGAGCGAAGGGGCCGTGGTCATGCGCCATGCCGTGCCCAATGCCCTGCATCCGCTGATCATGTATCAGGGCGTCGTCCTGCCCTACATGTTGACCGGCGAAATCGAGACCGCAATCATCTTCGCGCTGCCGACAGTCGGTCCCGCCATCGTTGGCTCCATGTGGGTGGGAGACGTCTATGTCACCGCGACCTTCATGCTGGTGCTCTCGGCGACCTTGATCCTCGGCAACATCATCGCAGACCTCTTGCTCGCCGCTCTCGACCCGCGCGTGCGCATGGGGGGAGGAGCCCACGCATGACCGTCGAAATGCACAGCGCCATTCCCCTTACCGTCGAACCCAAGGACGAACAGCACAACGAAAGCTATTCGGCGCTCGTATGGCGTCGGTTCAAGCGCTCCTGGACCGGGATGCTCGGACTGATCCTCGTCGGTCTGCTGCTCGTCATGGCGATTTTCGCCGATTTCCTGTCACCGGTTGATCCGAAGGCGACCGGTGTCGGCTTCGCACCGCCGCAGGCAATCAACTTCAGCGATCAGGACGGCAATTTCGCCTTCCCGCCACGCAGCTATCCCCTGCGCGAGACCGAAGAGCTCGATCCCATCACCTTCCAGCCGAAGATCGGCCCGGACTATGCCAATCCGCAGGTCCTCGGCTTCTTCGTCAAGGGATCGCCTTATCGGCTCTTCGGCCTGATCCCGGCCGAGCGGCACCTTTTCGGCGCGATCGACGGTTCACCGGTGCACCTGCTTGGAACCGACAAGTTCGGCCGCGACGTGCTCTCGCGCATTCTCCATGGGTCGCGCATCTCGCTGATGATCGCCCTGATCGTCGTCTCGATCGTCACCGTCGTCGGCACGACCGTCGGCATGGCGTCGGGCTATTTCGGCGGGCGCTTCGATGCCTGGACGCAGCGTTTCGTCGAGCTGGTGTTGGCCTTCCCGCAATTGCCGCTCTATCTGGCACTGGCGTCGCTGATCCCGGTAACGGCGCCAACGAGTGTATTCCTCGCCTTCGTCATCATCGTCATGTCGGCGCTCGGCTGGGCGCAGATGTCGCGCGAGGTTCGCGGCAAGACGTTGGCGCTCGCCCGTATCGACTATGTGAGAGCCGCCATTGCCGTCGGCGCCAGCGACCGGCGCATCATCTTCCAGCACATTTTCCCGAACGTGATGAGCCATGTGATCGTCGCCGTCACCTTGTCCATCCCGCAGGTGGTGCTGCTGGAATCGTTCCTGGGCTTCCTCGGTTTTGCGGTCAAGCCGCCGCTGATTTCCTGGGGACTGATGCTGCAGGACACCGCCACCTATTCGGTCATCGGGTCCTATCCCTGGATTCTATCGCCCGTTGCCTTCGTGCTTGTCACAGTCTTCGCCTTTAATGCGCTGGGCGACGGCCTGCGCGATGCAATCGATCCCTATTGAGGAGGAGCGTCTCATGGCAGAAACAATCGACTTCATGGCCGCCGCTCCCGTCGAAAGGAAGGACCTTTCGAGCCGAGACGGCAAGCCGGTCATCGACGCGCGCAACGTCGCGGTCAACTTCAAGGTCGAACACGGCACGGTAGAGGCGGTGAAGGACGTGTCCTTCCAGCTCTATCGCGGCGAAACCATCGCCATCGTTGGCGAATCCGGTTCGGGCAAATCGGTGACGGCGCGCACCATTATGGGGCTTCTGTCGAAACGCGCGACGATCGCCTCGCTGTCCCGCATCGAATATGACGGCAAGGACGTGCTCAAGTTTTCCGCGCGCGAGCGCCGGGGTCTGCGCGGCGATCGCCTGGCGATGATTTTCCAGGAGCCGATGAGCTCGCTCAATCCCGTCTACACGGTCGGCGCGCAGATCGTCGAGGCGATCCGGGCGCATCGCAAGCTCGGCCGACGCGCGGCCACCGAGCGCGCGCTTGAATTGCTGCGCCATGTGAGGATCCCGGATCCCGAGCTCAGGCTCAACCAGTATCCGCACCAGCTTTCCGGCGGTCAGCGCCAACGGGTGATGATCGCCATGGCGCTTGCCAACGAGCCTGACGTGCTGATCGCCGACGAGCCGACGACGGCGCTCGACGTTACCGTTCAGGCGCAGATCCTCAACCTGATCCGCGACTTGCAGCGCGAGCTCGGCATGGCGGTGATCCTGATCACCCACGACCTGACCGTGGTGCGCCAGTTTTCCGACTACGTCTATGTCATGCAGCATGGCGAAGTGAAGGAGCACAACACCACCGCCGATCTGTTCGGCAATCCGCTACATCCCTACACGAAGCGGCTTTTGTCGTCGGAACCATCGGGGGCGGCCAATCCGCTGCCGGACGATGTGCCGATCATACTCGATGGACGAAACGTCCGCGTGTCCTTCATGCTGAAGAAGGGCGGCTTGTTCCGACCCCAGCTTTCCGAGCTGGTTGCCGTCGACAGTCTCAGCCTTAATCTGCGCAAGCATGAGACGCTCGGAGTGGTCGGCGAATCCGGATCGGGCAAGACGACCTTCGGACAGGCCTTGATCCGCCTGATCAACACCGATGGCGGCGAAATCTTCTTCGACGGCGTCCCGATCCACGACAAGGACCGCACCGCAATGCGGCCGTTGCGCTCGCGCATGCAGATCGTCTTCCAGGATCCCTTTGCCTCGCTCAACCCGCGCATGTCGGTGGGCCAGATCATCGAGGAGGGGCTCGTCGTCAACGGCATAGGGCGAAACCGCAAGGAACGGCTCGACCGGGTCGTGGATGCGCTGGTCGCCGCGGGCATGCCGGGCAATATCCTGTCGCGCTTCCCGCATGAATTCTCCGGCGGCCAGCGCCAGCGCATCGCCATCGCCCGCGCCGTTGCGCTCGAGCCGGAATTCATCCTGCTTGACGAACCGACCTCGGCGCTCGACCTTTCGGTCCAGGCGCAGATCATCGACCTCTTGCGCCGACTACAGGACGAGCGGGGCCTGAGCTACCTCTTCATCTCCCATGACCTCAAGGTCGTGCGCGCACTCTGCCACCGCGTCGTGGTGATGCAGAACGGCAAGATCGTCGAGGAGGGGCCGGTGCACGACATTCTTACCAATCCCAAGACCGCCTACACCGAGCGGCTCGTTCGAGCCGCCTTCGATGTGGCAGCATGATCGTCAGAAAGCAGAGGCAATCCATGACCAGACAACCCAAGATCACTTTCATCGGCGCCGGCTCGACCGTGTTCATGAAGAACATCATCGGCGACGTTCTGCAGCGTCCGGCCCTGTCGGATGCAAAGATCGCGCTGATGGACATCAATCCGCAACGGCTCGAGGAAAGCGAAGTCGTCGTACGGAAACTGATCTCAACGCTCGGCGCCAAAGCCACCATCGAGTTGCATGCCAACCAGCGCAAGGCGCTCGATGGTGCCGACTTCGTCGTCGTTGCATTCCAGATCGGCGGCTACGAGCCCTGCACGGTCACGGATTTCGAGGTGCCGAAGGAGTATGGCCTGCGTCAGACCATCGCCGACACACTTGGCGTCGGCGGCATTATGCGCGGGCTGCGCACCGTGCCGCATCTGTGGAAGATCTGCGCCGACATGACCGAGGTCTGCCCCGAGGCAATCCTCTTGCAATACGTCAACCCGATGGCGATCAACACCTGGGCGATCGCCGAGAAATATCCCCGGATCAAGCAGGTCGGCCTTTGCCACTCCGTGCAGGGCACGGCGCTGGAACTCGCCGAGGATCTGAACATTCCTTACGAGGAGATCCGCTACCGCTCGGCCGGCATCAACCATATGGCGTTCTTCCTCAAATTCGAGCACCGCCAGCCGGACGGATCCTATCGCAACCTTTATCCAGATCTCCTGCGCGGTTATCGCGAAGGCCGCTTCCCGAAGCCCAGCCATTGGAATCCGCGTTGCCCGAACAAGGTGCGTTACGAGATGCTGACGCGGCTCGGCTATTTCGTCACCGAAAGCTCGGAGCACTTCGCCGAATACACGCCCTATTTCATCAAGGAAGGCCGCGACGATCTGATCGAAAAATTCGGCATCCCGCTCGACGAATATCCCAAGCGCTGCATCGAGCAGATCGAGCGTTGGAAAGGGCAGGCGGCGGCCTATCGCTCCGCCGACAAGATCGAGGTCAAGCCGTCGAAGGAGTATGCCTCCTCAATCATGAACTCCGTCTGGACCGGCGAGCCCTCGGTGATATACGGCAACCTGCGCAACAATGGCTGCATCACCTCGTTGCCCGACAATTGCGCAGCGGAAGTGCCATGCCTGGTGGATGAAAACGGCATACAGCCGACCTTTATCGGCGATCTGCCGCCGCAGTTGACCGCACTGATCCGCACCAACATCAACGTGCAGGAACTGACGGTCGCGGCGATGTTGACGGAGAACCGCGAGCATCTCTATCATGCGGCCATGATGGATCCGCACACGGCCGCCGAGCTCGATCTCGATCAGATCTGGTCGCTCACCGACGACCTGCTTGCCGCTCACGGAAACTGGATCCCGGAATGGGCAAGAAGCGAAAGAAAGGTTCACGCCGCGTAGCTTTTTCTCCCGGTCGCGCGGCGAGGAAGCCCCGGAACCTCCCAGTTCCGGGGCTTTCCTTCGGTCGCCAGCCGGACGGGTCAGTTGCAATCAACATGCTATGCCGGTGCGGGTGATAAACCCTTTGCTACAAACCCCTACTGCAGTTGATTGGTGCCTGAGATTGACTCAATTATCGCGATCGGGTAGTTACTGGGTAACCGTTAACCCAAGGGCCTGCCCGTGACGACCTCATTGAGCGATATTGCTGAACGCGCTGGCGTTTCCATCAAGACCGTTTCGGGCGCGTTGCATGGCGGCTCGGCGCGGATGTCGGAACAAACGCGACTGCGCATCAAGGAAATCGCCGAAGAGTTGGGTTACGTCACTAACCTGGCCGCTCGTGGCATGCGACAGGGTTGGATGCCACTGATCGGTGTCGTTGCCGATGACTTGATCACCTCGCCCTTCGCCACCGAGATCATCCGCGGACTGGATGGTGCCGCCCGCGCGGCGGACATGGCGGTCTTTGCAATGACGCTCGGCGGAGGTCGCGACGTGGCCTCCGTGCTTGAAGAGGTGCGCCGCTTCCGCCCACGCGCGATTGCCTACGCCGCGATGTATCACAAGATGGTATCGCTGCCGGCGGAGTTCGCAGATACGGTCGGCGTCATGATCAATTGCCGTGAGGCCAATGGCAAAGTGACGTCCTTGGTGCCGGACGAGATCGCTGCCGCTCACGAGATCACGACCTATCTGATCGAGGCTGGCCGCCGGAACATTGCCTTTATCAACCTGCCGGGGCTTCTGGCAGGAGAGCTGCGCGAAGCCGGTTTCCGGCGTGCCCTTGACGAAGCCGGGCTTGATGCAGGTGGTGCCTGCGTCCTGCCGGCGGTCCGCCGGGCGATCTATAGCGACCGGGCGCACAGCCTCGTGCTTGCACACGTAACCGCGCTGATGGACGGACCGGAGCGCCCGGATGCGATCCTTTGCGGCAACGATCGCGTTGCCATGGAAGTCTACGCCGCATTGCGCCGGGTGGGTGCACAAATTCCAGATGACGTCGCAGTCGCAAGCTTCGACAACCAGGTGGACATTGCCACCAGGCTCGATCCCCCTTTGACGACCATGGCATTGCCGCACCGTGCCATGGGCCGCCTGGCAGCAGACATTCTGCTTGCCGAAAATAGCGCCCCCCGCGAGGTGCGCAAACTCGCGTTCCAGTTGGTGGAGCGCTCATCCGTCTGATCAAACTGAAAGACCAAACCCTGTTGAGGAGGAGTTGCAGCGATGGGTAAACGTTTACTTTCAATGTTAATGGGGTCGGTTGCCCTTATGGCCACCGCCGTGGGTGCAGAGGCGAAGACAGTCTTGCATGTCATGCACCAAGGCGACCCAGGTTGGGTTTCGACCTATGGCGAAGTCGCCAAACGCTTCGAAGCCGCCAATCCGGATGTGGATGTCGAGCTGATCTACGCACCGCACGATGCCTACAATGAAAAGTTCAGCGCAGCGGTCATGTCCAAACAACTGCCTGATGTCATGGAGCTCGATGCCCCCTTCCTCGCCAACTATGTCTGGTCCGGCTATTTGCAGCCGATCAAGCCTCTGATCGATCAGGATGTGCTCGATGACATGACCCCGTCGAACATCGCCCAGGGCACCTATCCGATCGACAAGGATCTCTATGCAATCGGCCTGACCGACTCCTCCGTCGTGCTCTACGGCAACAGGAAGTATCTGGAAGCGATCGGCGCCCGCATTCCGAAGTCCGTGGACGAAGCCTGGACACAGGAGGAGTTCGAAGGCTACCTCGAAAAACTGGCAAAGGTCGATGGCGTCAAGTGGCCGATCGACACGTTTCGCGGATACGGCATCAAAACCGAATGGATCACCTACGCCTACGGCCCGATCCTGCAGTCGGCGGGCTGCGACCTGATCAATCGTACGACCTGGAAATCGACAGGCACCCTAGATAGCGATGCGTGCGTCAAGGCCCTGACGATGATGCAGACATGGGTCAAGAACGGCTGGGTCGTGCCGCAATCGTCCGGCACCAACCAGTTCTTCGCCGAAGGCCATCCTGCAGCGCTCGCACTCGGGGGCCACTGGTTCTACGCCGAAGTTGCCGCGTCGATGAAGGACGACATCGTCGTCATGCCGTTGCCGAAGTTCGGGCCGAAGGGTGCTAGCCCCAACGGCACCTGGATCTGGGGCATCACGACGGCCTCCGAGCATCCGGACATCGCCGGCAAGTTTGTCAGCTTCATGCTGAAGGACAAGCTCTACCGGGATTATGCAATCGCCGATTCCGGCTATCCCGGTTTGAAGAGCTTCGCAGCAGCATCCCCCTTGTACAACACCGGTGGTCCGCTCGCCGTCGCATTCGAACAGGCGTCCAAGACCGCGGTCGCGCGTCCCCCGCATCCAGCCTATCCAGTCATCACATCGACCTTCATGCAGGCCGTCGACGAGATCTTCAACGGGGGCGATGCCAAGACGGCATTGTCGGCGGCCGCGGCCAAGATCGACGAGGACATCGAGGAGAACGACGGGTACCCGCCATTCGACGAGCAGCAATAGGCAACCAACGACGGGACCACGATGGCGCGGCCGCAGCCGGTCTAACGCCATCGTACCCGTCGCCGGCCTGCGCATCGATCTAAGGAGGAGGAGAATATGACATTGCAACAATCAGCCGAGCCGGCGATTGCAGCGCGTCCCGCCTGGCGCCGGGACAAGAGCCGGCTGTTTCAGGAGATGGGCATGCTTGCGCCGGCGGTGGTGCTGCTGACGATATTCCTTATCGTTCCGTTCCTGTTGTCGTTCTGGACGGCGATGACCAATCAACCGCTGGTGCCGCGGCCAACGCCGGTCCGTTTTGTTGGCTTCGGCAACTTCCTGCGCATCTTTAGGGACGATCTTTTCTGGACATCGCTCTGGAACGTCTCGCGCTTCACTTTCTGGATCCTGCCGGTGCAATGCGGCCTGGCATTTGCCACCGCACTGCTGTTGCACCAGAAGATGCCGTTTCGAAATCTTTTTCGCGGACTGTTCTTCCTGCCAGCGATCACGTCGATGGTCGTCGTCTGCGTCATCTGGGGAACGCTCTTTCAGTACCCGACCGGACCATTCAACCAGGTGATCGGTTTCCTGTCGGGCGGAGCCATCGAACCGATCGACTGGCTCGGGGACCCCAACTGGGCAATGTTCTCGATCGTGCTGCTGTCGGCCTGGCAGGCCTACGGCTTCCAGATGATTGTCTATCTCGCTGGCCTTCAGTCCATTCCGGATGAACTCTACGACGCAGCGCGGATCGACGGCGCGAACGCGCTGCAGCGCTTCTGGCATGTGACCATGCCAGGCTTGCGGCCGACCCATGTCTTCGTGCTGGTGATTACGACAATCCAGGCATTCAAGCTCTATACCCAGGTTGCCATCCTGACCCAAGGCGGTCCCAAGAGCAGCACGGAGACCGTTGTCCACTACATGGTGCGTTCCGGCTTCGAGGAGCAGAAGCTCGGTTATGCTTCGGCCGTATCGGTCATTCTCTTTCTCATCGTTCTCGTTATCGCGCTGCTTCAGCATCAACTTCTGAGGCGTTTCGATGTCTGATATCGCAATTTCCACACCACACGCTCAGGCGATGCACACCCGCTCGGCCGTTGGTTCGCTGCGCATCGTCCAGACGGCCTGCATCCTTGTTATCGCGCTCGTCATCGTCTCCCCCCTGTTCATGCTGCTGATTGCCAGCCTGAAGGACGATCGTTTCCAGATCCTGGCCGACATGGGGAGTTTCAGGGCGTTCTGGGTCTCCGATCCGACGCTCGCCAACTTTGCGGAGGTCGGCAATTTCTCAGGCGAGCTTGCCTTTGGGCGCTATCTGCTGAATTCGCTAATCATCCTCGCGCTGACGGTCGGGTCGGGCCTGATCGTCAATTCTATGGCAGGCTTTGTCCTTGCCTGGGGCTCCGTACGCGGCCGCGCAGTTATCCTTTCGCTGGTCATAGCCCTCTACGTCATTCCGCAGGAAAGCATCATCATGCCGCTCGTGATCATGGTGTCACGCGCCGGAATAACAGATACATTCGCCGTGCAGATCGTGCCCTGGATCGCTAGCCCGCTCTATATCTTCCTCTTCTACCAATTCTTTGCCCAGCTTCCGAAGGAGCTCTTCGAGGCCGCGCAGATCGACGGAGCATCGATCTTTCGCATCTACCGGTCGATTTTCCTGCCGCTCAGCCTGCCGGCACTTGCCACTGTCTCGATCCTGATGGGGATCGAGAGCTGGAACCAGTACCTTTGGCCGATCCTCGTCACCCAGACCGACTATGCGCGGCCCATAGCCGTCGCGATCGCTACGTTCTTTGGCCAGGACAGCATCTATTGGGACCGCGCTATGGCGGCATCCGTGTTGATGATGCTGCCTATCCTCGCCCTCTATCTTGCCTTCCAGCGCTGGTTCGTAAGTTCCTTCGTTGGTTCGGCCGTGAAAGGTTGATCAATGACAACGCATGCAGAAATCGCTTCGGCCGCCGCGGCAGACGTCGAGAACATCAGCGCAGTCCTTGCGGATGCGACCACGATCCACATCTGGCTCAAAGCGAGACAGATGGGAACATCGGCCGAGATCAAAGCGACCGTGGCCGGCCGCGAAATCGACCGTCTGATGGCGTCCAACAGCGACGAATTCGAGCAGCGCAGCCTGGACCTGGGGCAGGGCGGTCGAACCGTTCTCTCCTATGATCCGACCACAACGCAGGTCTCCGTTGCCTATGCCTTTCAGCACCAGAATGTGCTGACCGAGGGCGTTCAGATCCTGCACAGCAGCCGGGAAAATGCGGCGCCGACGGTCGTCGGCGGGTACCACTTCCGCCCACCCTTCGGATGGATGAACGATCCTAACGGGTTTGGCCGTTTCGGCGACCATGTCCATCTCTTCTACCAGCACTATCCGCACAGCCTGCGCTGGAACACCATGCATTGGGGCCATGCCGTATCGGATGACTACATTCATTGGCGACACTTGCCGATCTTCCTGTTTCCCTCCTCGGACCTTTCGGCCCGCGCCGATGGCCGCGGCGGGGCGTTTTCCGGCTCGGCAATTCCGCTATCGTCAGGTGAACCGGGTATCCGTGTCTTCTTCACGGAGCAGGTCAAGGACCGGGAACCCGAAGAGCAGATCCAATTGACGGCGGTATCGCACGACCAAATCACGGCCGGCGCGCAAGAGATCATTCTTGCCCACCGGCCGTCCGGCCTTGACCTGACGCTCGACTTTCGCGACCCCTATGTCTTCAAGGGCCCGGACCACCTTTGGAAAATGTTGATCGGCAGCCGCGACCGCGCCGGCGGCGTCGTCCTGCTCTACGAATGTGGCGATCCGAACGGTGCTTCCGACTGGACCTTTGTCGGCATTATCCACCGGGAAGACCGGTACGGGATGACGGCGGCGGAGTGCCCATGCATCGTGCCGCTCGACGGCCCGGCTGATGATCCGAAAACGCGCTGGGCGCTCATCTTCGGACTGCTGACGAGCCGCGACCCGCAGACCGGCCGCCGGAACATCACAGCGGCGACTGTCGGCCGCTTCGACGGCCGCAGCTTCGTCAAGGAATTCGAGCAGGAACTGGATTTCGCGACCGATGCCTATGCTTTCCAGGCATTCGTCGATCGATCCGGGCCAATCGGCATCGCCTGGCTTGCCAACTGGACCGAGGTGTCAAAAAAAGTAGACTTTCCAACGGCAATGACACTGCCTCGCCAGCTGCTGCTGGAAAAGGACGCATTGCTGACGCCGCCGGTCGAAACGGTTGCGACGCTGCGTCGTGACCTGATCGACGACAACAAACTCAAGGGGCAGGAGCCTGTCGGCCTTAACAACGGGGCGGTCGAGATCGTCATCGAACTCGCGGGGCCGGGTGCGCAGTTTCATCTCGAGCTTGATCATCCGGACGTTGGCCTCGGCGTTCAGCTCGGAGCGGAAGGCCTGATCATTCACTACGACCTGCCGGACGGCAAGGGCGCACCGCGCTACATCGCTGTCGGGGCGCAACCGTCGACGCTGCGTATTTTCCTCGATGTCGGCTCGATTGAGGTCTTCGCCGACAACGGTCGCTGGACGGGAACGAAACGTCTGCCAGGCTTTGCCGCCGTCAGCACGGCACGCCTATCAGCGCCCGCGGGCAACATTACCGCCGCCACGATCTGGCAACTCGAACTGTGATCGCGCAAGGGGAGGAATAAGCAATGGCATCTGTCACGATCGAACAGGTTAGAAAGCAATATGGCGCCGTTCCGGTTATTCACGATGTTTCCATCGACATCGAGGATGGCGAGTTCGTCACACTCGTCGGGCCCTCTGGATGCGGCAAGTCGACATTGCTGCGTATGCTTGCCGGTCTCGAAGACATCAGCGGTGGCCAGATCCGCATCGGCGGCCGCATCGTCAACAATATCGCGCCCAAAGAACGCGATATCGCCATGGTCTTCCAAAGCTACGCGCTCTATCCGCATATGACTGTGGCGGAGAATATGGGATTTGCGCTGAAGCTGAAGGGACAGGACAAGGCCGCGATCCAAAGCCGGGTAAAGGAGGCGGCCGATATCCTGGCACTCGAACCTTTGCTCGACCGCCTGCCGAAGCAACTTTCCGGCGGCCAGCGCCAACGCGTGGCGATGGGCCGTGCGATCGTCCGTCATCCCCAGGTGTTTCTGTTCGACGAACCGCTGTCGAACCTCGATGCCAAACTGCGCGTAACCATGCGTGCCGAAATCAAGGATCTGCACCAGCGGCTGAAGACAACGACAGTCTACGTCACGCACGATCAGATCGAGGCAATGACAATGGCAGACCGGATCGTCGTCATGCGTGGTGGTGTGGTCGAGCAGATTGGCCGGCCGCTCGACCTCTATGATCGACCCGTAAACACCTTTGTCGCCACGTTCATCGGTTCGCCCGCCATGAACCTTTTCCACGGCTCGATCCTCGATGGGCAGTTCGTCACAGAGGACGGCAAAACGCTTCCGCTGCCGCCGGGTTATTCCGGCGGTGCTGCGCACACCTATGGCATCCGGCCTGAGCATCTGGCTATTGCCGAGAGCGGCATTCCAGCGACAGTCGGCGTGGTGGAGCCGACTGGCGCCGAGACGCATCTGGTCGTCAAGCTCGGCGCATTCGATACGACATTGGTGATCCGCGATCGAATGGAGCTTCGACCCGGGCAGACCGTGGCGATCGCCCCTGATCTGGCGAAAATCCACCTGTTTTCGTCACAGGGCTCGCGATTGAACTGAGACAATGGTTTCGTCAGTTGACGGGTTTCGACGCCGCTTGCGCACAGTTCGATCACTTGCGCGCAAGCGGCGCTTCTTCGAGGTCGGACGGGGGCAGGACAGCCGTTACCCCTTCCTTCGAGCGGCGATGACGCGCGACCATCGGTCGAGCCGAAAAGGCTAGGAAAACGATCGCCTCTGCTACGGAGCCACCGATTTCGCTATCTGAGACGGATGCCATCCTTGTCGAACAGGAAGGACCGTAATGCGGCGATGCCGATGCTGAGGGTTTCGCGACTTGCGATGTTGCGGACGTCACCGTGTTCGATGATGATCCGCTCGCTGTCCGAGACATGAGCGTAGACATAGCTGGTATTGCCGAGGTGCTCTGCGACATCGACCTTGACTGTGAGATCAACATCACCCTTGCCTTCAGCGAGAAAATGCTCGGGGCGAATTCCAAGCGTGACGACGTCGCCGATGGCAACAGATGTCGATGTAACGGGTAGAGTCAACGCGACACCGGGCTGGCTCGTGAGTGCCACAGTCGCGCGGCCGTCTGCGACGTTTGCGACATGGCCTTTCAGAAAGTTCATGCGCGGTGAGCCGATAAAGCCGGCAACAAAGGTGTTTGCCGGGTCGTCGTAGAGATCGAGCGGTGCGCCCACCTGTTCGACGACACCCGACCGCAGGACGACGATCTTGTCGGCCAGCGTCATCGCTTCCACCTGGTCATGCGTCACGTAGATGACGGTCGACTTCAGTTCCTTGTGCAGCTTGGCGATTTCGACGCGCATATGCACACGCAACTCGGCGTCCAGGTTCGACAGCGGCTCGTCGAACAGGAAGACGAGCGGATTGCGCACGATGGCGCGGCCGATCGCGACGCGTTGCCGTTGACCACCCGAGAGCGCTTTCGGCTTGCGATCCAGCAGCGGTTCAAGCTCGAGAATTCGTGCCGCGTCGTTGACCCGGCTATCGACTTCCTCTCTTGCCATACCGGCGAATTTGAGCGCGAAGCCCATATTCTCACGCACCGTCATGTGCGGATAAAGCGCATAGGACTGAAACACCATGGCGATGCCGCGCTTGGAGGGGTCAACGTCGTTCATGACTTCGCCGCCGATTGTGAGCTCGCCGGAGGAGATGTCCTCCAGACCGGCGATCATGCGCAGCAGCGTCGACTTTCCGCAGCCCGATGGGCCAACGAAAACGACGAACTCTCCGGCATCGATCGACAGATCGACACCCTTGATGATTTCGAGCGCGCCGAAGCGCTTGCGAATGTCGGTAAGACGGACTTCGGCCATGGCGGGTACTCAGCTGACGGTAAAGGTGATGGACTGGTTCTCGAAGCGGCGGCTCGTCACCGTTAGTTCGAGCTTGCCCTTGGCCTCGCCGGCCTCGATCCAGAAGCCGGTCGCGCCGCCCTTCAGCGTATGTTCTGAGGGCCCTATGATCCGGCCGGGGCCATCCAGCGAAAGCAGGACAGGCTCTTCGAAATAGGGCAGCAGATTGCCGCATTGATCGAGCGCGCGCACCACCACGCGCACCGCATCCTTTTCGCAAGCGCGAAGCTCCGTATCGTCGGCTACGACCTCCAGCGTCGCCGGGACCGGGTCGGCCGGAAGGGTCAGCGTCTTTACGGCTTTGCCGTCGACGTAGCCGGTAAAGGTACCTTCGCACCAGACTCGACCCCAGGTGCCGAATTCTTCCGCCGTCACGCTGCGCAGGTCGAGCACGACGGGAGGATGCGGCAGATGCGGGTAGTTCTCCCTGTCGGGGTAGATCCGCTTTACCGGCCATTCGCCGAACTTCACTTCGACATAGTCACAGTTCGTCAGCACGATCAGCGGCAGTACACCGCCGATATTGCGTTCGCCGCGTGCCCAGAAGGTCACCGGCTGAAGCACGACATTGTCGTTCGGATCTCCCTGGGAGGCATAGGCATAGGCAGCAAGTTTCGGTATCCGGTACATGTCGAGCACACCGTGATAGCAGATGCGGTCGCCGGCGCCGAAGTCCTTGTGGGTGTTGTAATCGAACATGCACCAACCGGTGGAGCCGGAAATATCCTGGTCGCCGGCAACGGCGTTGAGGATCAAGAGATGACGCGTCACATGCTCGGCCTGGCGCTGTTCCTGGTCGAAGCGCTTGGTCGGATACATGTGGCCGTTGTATTCGGTGATCATATAGGGGATCGGCCGGCGAATGCCCGTCGTCTCCACCCGATCGCGCAGGACCACGCGCCCGCGGTTGTTGCCCGGCAACTCCTCGTTTCCGAGGATGAAATCGTTCATCGTGTAAACGTCTTCGAGCAATTCCGAATTGGTGATGAAGCGTACGCCGCCGGTCTGGCGGGTCGGATCAAGCTCGCGCGCCAGACGGTTGGTCTCCGCGTAGAAGGCGTGGTTGTCCTGGCTTTCGTTAATGCGAACGCCCCAGATGATGATCGAAGGATGGTTCCAGTCACGCTCGATCATGCGGCGCACATTCTCGATCGATTCTTTCTGCCAGGTCTCGCCACCGATATGCTGCCAACCGGGGATCTCCTCGAAAACGAGCAGGCCGATCTCATCGCAGCGCTCGATGAACCACTTCGACTGCGGATAGTGTGATGTGCGCACGACATTGCAGGCGAGTTCATGCTTCAGGATGTCGGCGTCTTTTTCCTGCGCGCGCCGACCCATGGCGTAGCCGGTGTGGGGAAAGGCCTGGTGCCGGTTCAATCCGCGCAGTTTCAATGGTCGACCATTCAGCAGAAAGCCTTCCGGTGTGAAGAGCGCAGTGCGGAAACCGAAACGTTGCGTCAGCACGTCTTCGCCGTACTCTGTCTCAAGTTTGAGCGACAGGGCGTAGAGCACCGGATTGTCGATATCCCAGAGTTCGATATCGGTGAGATCGGGAAAGGCGAGGGCCACCTCGTTGCCATCGAACTTGATCGAGGAAGCCGCAACGTCGCCGCCGCCCCTGCGGCGGATCTTGGCAGAGAGCGTGCCGGACAACGTGTGCCCTTGCGGATTGGCGAGAAAGACGCGAGCGGTGACGGACTTTTTCTCGGCAAGCGCATCCGGCGTCTCAATCTTCACATTGGCGATCGAGACGGGGTTTGTCACTTTCAGCCAGACGTCGCGGTAGATGCCGGCATAGCAGAGGTAGTCGATCTGGCCGCCAAAGGGGGGGATCTCGGGGTTCTCAGAGCCATCGATCTTGACCGTGATCAGGTTTTCGCCACGCGTGAGATGCGGCGTCAGTCGCGCCTCGAAGGGCGTATAGCCGTCCTTGTGCGCGATGATCTCCTGGCCGTTCAGATAGACGACGCTGTCGGCCATGGCGGCATCGAAGATGAGCGAGACTTCGCGCCCCTCGAATTCCGGGCGCCAGTCGAGCCGCTTTTGATAGGTGAAGGGCTTCTGGTAATCGGTCTCGTCGAAGTAGTTGTAAGGCAGCTCGACGGCGCTGTGCGGCAGGCGCACGGTTTCACCCGGCTGAAGTGCTTGCACATGTGCCGGCTCGAAGCCGTGGCGGAAGACCCAGTTGGCATTGAAGTTTTCAGTAATGCGCATTGACGACGTTCCTATTTCACTGAGCCGAGCATGCCCTGTACGAACTGGCGCTGCATGACGAAGAAGACGAGGAGGGTGGGGAGCGTGGCGAGGACCGTGCCGATCATGACCACGCCGTAGTCGGGGTAATAGGCCGAGGCGAGTGAGGAGACGACGAGGGTGATCGTCTTGGTCTCGTTCGACTGGAGGACGATGAGCGGCCAGAGGTAGTTGTTCCAGTTGGTCATGAAGACGATGACGAAGGCGGCCGCGTAGGTCGAGCGCATCACCGGAACGTAGATGTAGAGAAAGATCTGCCATTCCTTGAGGCCGTCGACCTTGGCGGCGTCGCGAAGCTCTGTCTGAAAGGCCTTTGTCGACTGGCGGAAGTAGAAGATGATGAAGGCGGACGCGATCGTCGGCAGCATGATGGCGATATGCGTGTTGATGAGGCCGCTTTTCGCCATCATCATGAACAGCGGGATCATCAGCGCGGCAAACGGCACCATGAGTGTCAGAAGCACGAGCGCGTAGATCCGGTCGCGCGCCTTGGATCTGAACATCTCAAAACCGTAGCCGGCGAGCGACGACACGACGATCGTCAAAAGCGTCGCAAGCACCGCGACCTTCGTGGAGTTCCAGAAAACCAGTGGCACGTCGACCTGTGCGAAGAAGTTGGTGACATTTGTACCGAAGGCATCTCCGATACCCGTTCTGCCGCTAATGATGTCGATCGACTTGTTCGTCGAACTGATCACCATCCAGATGAACGGGAAAATCGACAGGAAGGCTGCAGCCGCGAGGAAGGCGTATTGCAATGCGGTGGCGGCCAGGCGTGAGGCGTTCATGACCGATCCCTCGCCGCGTAGAATTGGAGGAAGGATAGAAGCGCCACCATGATCACGATGACGTAGGAAATGGTTGCCGCGTAGCCGAAGCTCGGCATGAAGCGGAAGGTGAGATTGTAGATATAGAGCGAGAGGGTGATCGTTGCGTTCGCCGGGCCGCCGCGGCCCTCGGTCAGGTTGTAGACTTCGTCGAACAGCTGGATCGTGCCGATGGTCGAGATGATCGTCGTAAACAGGATCACCGGCTTCAGCATTGGTACTGTGATGTAGACGAAGCGAGCCCATGCCGGCACGCCGTCGATCCGCGCCGCCTCGTAGATCGACTTGTCGATGTTCTGCAAGGCAGCAAGGTAAAAGATCATGTTGTAGCCGGTCCAACGCCAGGTGATGGCCAGGATGACGAGCACCTTGGCCCAGAAAGGTTCCGTCAGCCAGCCGATCGGGGTGGCGATCAGGCCGACCGCCAGAAGTCCGGAGTTCACCACGCCATCGACGGAAAACATGCTTTTGAAAAGCACGGAATAGGCAACGAGCGAGGCGACGCAGGGCAGGAAAATGGCGGTGCGGAAAAAGCCGATGAACTTCAGTTTGTCGTTGTTCAAGACCGCGGCAAGCAGAAGCGCCAGCGTGATCATGATCGGCACCTGGACGATGAAAAAGGTGACGGTGTTTTTCAGAGCCTGAAGAAAGACCGGATCGTTCCATAGCCGTGCAACGTTTCCGAAGCCGGCAAACTTCATCATCATTCCCTTGCCCGAGAAGAAGGACAGGTAGAGCGAGCGCAAAATCGGATAGACGAGGAAGATTGCGATGAGAAGCAAGGACGGGGCGATGAACAGCCAACCGTTGAGGTCGTAGTAGCGCTTCAATCCGCCTGTTTTGCCGGCAGCCATGGGTGCCCTCAACGAAAAGGGATGATGTTGCGGAGGGCACGCGACGTGATGGCCGCATGCGCCCGAGCGAGAAGGCAGGCGGTTGCCGCCTGCCTTTGAGCCGTTACTGGATCTGGCCCTGCGCTTGGCTATCGACCGCCTTCAGCACGTCATCGATGGGCGCGCCCTCGCCAAGCGAAGGCAGATGCGCCGTTACTGCCGTGTCCACCTCGTTGGTGAAGACGCCGTAATTGACCGCTGGAACCTTCGCCAACCAGTCGGAGAAGTTCTGCCAGACCTTCTCGCCACCAAAGAATGCATCGGCTTCAGAATAGGCGGGACCGTTGCGGGCCGCGAGCAGCGAGCCGACGGCACCGCGCTCCGTCAGGATCTTCTGATAGAAATCGACGTCCTTGGCATAGACTTCGTTGAGAAAGTCGATGGCTTCGTCCTTCTCGGCGGAGCTGGCGGTTACGTACCAGCTGGAACCACCAAGGTTGGACGCATGCGAGGCGCCCTCGACGTCAAGCTTCGGAATCGGTGCCACGCCCCACTTGCCGGACTGATCGGCCTGGGCCTTGACCGTACCGGTGATCCAAACGCCTGTTGTCACGGTGGCGACATCGCCGGAGGTGAAGGTCGCGACCCATTCCGTCCAGCCGGCAGCCGGCTTATGGATATTGGCCTGCAGGATCTTCTGTTCGGTTTCGAGCGCTGCCTTCAGGGCGGCGTTGTTCTCGATCGAAAGATTGCCGTCCTTATCGAAATACCAGCCGCCGGCGGATTGCATCAGGATGCGGATGAAGCCCGCATCGTTGACGTCGAGGCCGAGCATCTTCTTGCCGGTCTTGGCTTCGACCTGCTTGCCGATCTCGATGAAACGGTCCCAGGTCAGGTCCTGCATATCATCAGGCTTAAAGCCTGCCTGCTCCAGATAGTCCTTGCGGTAGTAGAGGCCGGTGACGCCGGAATCGAACGGCATGCCGTAGACGGCCCCGTCCATCGTCATCAATTGAACCTTGTAGGGCGCGAAGCCGGAAAAATCGACCTTGCTGGAAAGCTCGGCGAAGGCTCCGGGAAAGGACTGGAGGTACTTCTGCGCACCGTAGTCCTCGATCAGCACGATATCCGGCAGCGCGTCAGTGGTGCCCGACGACAGTGCCGTCTGCAGCTTCTGCTCGACATCGGCCTTGGCGAAATCGACGATGTTGAACGTCGTTTCGGGATGCTTCGCGCTATAGCGCGCCGTAGCTTCCTTCATGATCGCAACGTTGAAGTTGGGATCCCAACACCAGATCGTGACTTCCCCGGCAAAGGCGGCGGTGGACGCAAGCAGGCTTGCTGCGGCGAGCACGCCAGCCGCAACGCGCGACAGGTTCGTTTTGCGGTACATCGTTTCCTCCCTAGAAACTTGCTGAGGGCAGGTTCTCCTCTCCTGCCGTCCGCGCAAGATTTACCGAAATTCAGGCAACACGCAAGGAAGATTTAGTAAATATTTATCACGCGCAACGAACAGCTCACAACGACAAGGATTCCAGGGGTTTGCGGCAGCTGTCGCGCCAAACGAGTTCGGTGGCGATGCGTACCTGCTTGCCGTAGCTGCGGCCGGAAAGTCGCTCTAACAACAGATCGACGGCCGTCTCGCCGATATGTTCGCCATGGATGCGCACCGTGGTCAGCGACGGCGTCAGGAACTGGGCAACGGGGATGTCGTTAAAGGATATGACGCCAATGTCGCCCGGGATCGAAAGGCCGAACTCCTGGATCGCCCGATAGGTGCCGATTGCCATGTTGTCGTTGGATGTCACGATCACATCCGGCCGGTCAGTGAGCGACAGCAGATCGCGCGCGAGACGATAGCCGGTTTCGAGCCGGAGGCTCTGACCCGATGAGCAATCGGAGAGCGCCAAAAGCTCAGGCGCGAAGGTGCCGTTCTTCTTGTGCCAGTCGATATAAGCCACACATCGGCGCTCGGCGAAATGCTGGACAGTGCCATTGAGGTTCTCGTGGCTGCCGATAAAGCCGATGCGCTTGTATCCGCTGGACTTCAGAGCGTCGAGGATCTTGCACGTGGCGAGCCCCACATCGGAAAACACGCTGTCGATCAGGTCGCTCCTCGGGTCGAAATCGGCAAAAACGACATGTGGAGCATACTTGCTCAGCCATGCGATCTCGTTGTCGGAATGCTTGCCTATGACGATGACACCCGATGCGCCTGCAAGCAGGGACGCCTCAGGCAGCGCGTCTGAATGGAAGACCTTGACGATCTCCGTCCTCAGGTCGCGGCAGCGGCTTTCGATGCCAAGCCGCACGCCGACGTAATAGGGGTCGGCAATCTCGTCCGAAGGCTCGAGAAAATGCACGATGACGAGCTTGGTCAAAAGGCTGGGGGCAGCCTGTCCGTTCGCCTTGTTGCGATTGCGCGGGGTCTCATAGTTCAGAGCCTCGGCCGTCTCGATGATCGCTTGCCGTTTTGCCGGTGAGATCGACAGGGCGGGGTCGTAGTTGAGCACCCTCGAAACCGTAGCCGACGACACGCCAACACTCTTGGCGATTTCCTTGATAGTGACCATGCCGTCATTCCATTGTTGTCATAGGGCGATCGTTGTCATTGGCGAATGTGCCATATGCAACGGCATTTCGAAATCGTCTTTAGTAAATTTTTACTCAACATTCAATTAGGCGCCAACGCAGGCAAACGCCACGGTCACGATGTATGCGGCGCTCAATCTCATCAGCGGCAAGTGGAAAGGCATGACCCTGTATCATCTTCTCAGGGGTACCTTGCGGTTCAATGCCCTGAAAAGAGAACTCGGTGACTGCTCACAGCGGCTCCTGATCAAGCAGCTAAGGGAACTCGAAGAGGATGGCCTAGTCGAACGCAAGGTGTTCGCAGTCATCCCGCCACAGGGAGGTCCGGGCGAAGTAACGGGCGGCGAAAACCGATGCCAGCACCTGAAATGCTAATCATGCCAACATCGCCAGCAAGCCAAGAGCAATGACCGCGATCATGGAGGCGGATATTCAATTCGCGGCCCGCCCTCAATGGGTTCGTCCCGCAGCCACTCCATGAGCAGTACATAGCCAACAGCCAGGAGCACAGGGCCCACAAACAGGCCGAGAAGCCCGTCAGCGATCATGCCGCCGATTACACCGATCAGAATGATCGGCATTGGAACGTCAAGTCCGCGGCCGAGCATCAATGGCTTGAGGAGGTTGTCGCTGAGCCCGGCAATGATGGTCCAGATCGAAAAGATGATCGCCGGCGTGGTCGCTTCCGTCGCAAGAACATAGGCTATGACAGGTAGCGTTACCAACACCGCCGGCACCTGCACGATGGCAAACAATAGCACCAAAAGCGTCAAAACTCCGGCTGCCGAAAGACCTATTGCAAAAAAGCCTATCCCGATCAGCAGCGACTGGATGACGGCCACGCCGACTACGCCGACCGCCACACCTCGAATCGTCGCGGCCGTCATTGCAACCAGCCGGGTACCTTGTGCCTTGCTGCCGGTGATACGTTCCAACAGACGTCTGGCGAACTCGGTGGCGCCCTCGCCATAGGCGATGAGCACGGCAGCGACTGCGAACGAAAGCACGAATGACAGCTGACCGGCGGCCAAACCGCCCGCGAACGACGCCAGCCATGATGCAATTCCACCCAGCATCTTGCCGTACTTGGCAAGCGCCGCCGGCATGTTTGTCGCAACGAGAGCCCATGTCTCGGTCAGTTTCTGGCCGACCAGCGGGAGGTCGGCAAGCCATGTCGGCGGCGGCGGCACCGTCAGGCTGCTGTCTTGCAAGCCCGAGACGAACTCAAGTATGGAAGATCCAAGCGACGCCACAACCATGACCAATGGAACCAGCAGCAGCGCAACGCTGACCAACCCGATTAACGTCGCCGACCAGCGATTGCCAACCCGGTCGACCAAGCGTTGGTGCAGCGGATAGAGCATGACCGCGAGGATGACCGACCAGAGCAGGATGCCAGCAAAGGGCAATATGATGCGGCTACAGGCAAAGATCAGTAAGGCTACGAGTCCGATCTGAAGTGCAGCGTCGAGCATTCTCAAGAGCGACGGCGCGCGCTCAGGGATTGTCACGTTCGGCTCCATTGTTGCTGGCCCCCTTCCCAGCCAATCCGGATTTCCCAGGTAGCTCGGTACTCTGGCTGATTATTTACCTGTTTCGGTCTTCCTGCAAGACAGACGCAAAAGTGCTCGCTGGACGCGCCTCGAACAGGCCATTTGAGAAGCCGATGCAGCCTCAGCCTGGCGCGGTTTTATGGGTGGGTACCTGGGGTCGCATCGGCGGCCGTTGCGATGGCGACAGCTTAGGACTAAATTGCCAATCCAACGCAGGTGCTGGCGCAAGGAGAGCCTCGGCGCGACGGCCGCGTGATCTTAGGGGGGAAACGTCATGGCGTCGGATGCAACTGAGGCCCCTCATAATGATGCTCCAAATACAGTGAGCGCGCCTGTTAAAGAGAAAAACCCGCAGCGCACGGTCGCAATCACTGTGCTCCTGATGGCTTTGCTTCTGTTCGTCGTGACGGTGTTCATGGAGCGGCGCACTCCTTCTTCCTCGCAGGCGACCGTCAGTGCATACGTCGTTGGCGTAGCGCCGGAGGTTACCGGGCGGGTCATTGAAGTGGGCGTGACCGACAACAGCGCCGTGACGTCCGGCCAGATGCTGTTTCGTCTGGACCCGGAACAGTACCGGCTCGCCGTTGCGGAGGCGGAAGCACGCCTTGCAGGGGTAGGTCAGACGATCGGCGCTTCGACGGCGGCCGTCGATGTCGCCCAGGCCAAGGTGGTGGAGACGAAGGCAGTGCGCGTCAACGTCCAGGATCAAGCCACCCGCGCCATGGAACTTGTCAGGCGCGGAATCTACGCCCAGGCGAAGTATGATGAGGCCGCAGCCGCGCTGGATCAGGCAGATGCAGGCGTGGATGCAGCCACAGCCGAGCTCGTGCGGGCTCAGGAGGAGCTTGGGCCTGCGGGAAAGGACAATCCACAGCTTAAGGAGGCGCTCGCGGCGCTTGAAACCGCTCAGCTTGATCTGCTGCGCACGACGGTTTCAGCGCCGGCGGAAGGCGTCGTCACCAATCTTCAGCTTTCCGTCGGTGGTATGCTTAGCGCTGGCGAGAGTGCAATGACTTTCATCGATACCGGCACGATCTGGATCACCGCCGCGTTTAAGGAAAACAGCCTTGAGATGGTTGCCGCCGGCGACCGTGCGGAGGTGCTTTTCGATGTTCTCCCCGGTCAGATTTTCGCCGGGACCGTTGAAGGCATCGGGATGGGAGTGGCTCAGGGGAGTGTCGACCCGGCAACGGGCCTGCCGAAGATTTCCACAGACACGGGATGGGTGCGAACACCGCAGAGCTTTCCCGTCCGCCTGGTCCTCGACGAAGGGCGGCCCAAGGGCGTTCGGTACGGTTCGCAGGCGAATGTGGTGATCTATACCGGGGACCACCCGATCACCAATGCGCTTGGCAGTCTCTGGATCCGAATTCTGTCGGTCCTGACCTATGTCAGCTGACACGTATCTTTCGCACGAGGAGGACCGCGTCAATGTAAAGCGCAAGGGTCTGCGCATAGCGCTTGCCGTTGCGGTCGGCTTTTCCTGCTCAGTCTATTCGGGGGCTATCATCCCCTTCCTTGGGCCATTGTTTGCAGCACAGTTTCTCATCGCCAGTGATCGCCCTATGCCGTTGCAAAAGGCGTTAGCGGTCACTTTGTTTATTCTTGTCGTCGGAGCACTTCTGCAATTCGTAACGATGCTGACTGGCGACCGGCCGCCGGTTCTGTTGCTACTGCTTGGGCTGATTTACTTTGGATGTTTCTACCAGCAGGCGAACGGCAAGGGCGGCCCCACAATCTTTCTTGTTCTGGTCATTGCGGTTATGGTGCCGCTCCTCACAATTCTGAACGAGGATCTCGGCGACACCATTCTAATGATCCTGGTGCAGGGTGTGGTGACCGGAATGCTCTTGATGTGGCTGGCATATGTCTTTATCCCGGACAAAGGCAGCCCCACTGTTAAGCCGGCGACGGCAGCGACATATCCGCGTGCGGCACACTACGCTGCCGCCAACACCACCATACTCCTGATCGCGGTGGTTGCCTGTCTGACACGCGAAGCGCTAGCCACGGCGATTGTCATTCCGATAACAGTCGTGTCACTGCTCTCACAATTCGACGCAACAGCCAGCACGCGCGCGGCCCTGGGGATCGTGATAACCAATATCACTGGAGGCGTGGCCGCGTCCGTCGCATTCGGGCTGCTTCAGCTACGGCCGTCCCTCATTTTCCTCTTTCTATTGGTCCTGCTGGCCGGCCTGGTATTTGGCGGTCGTGCCGCCATGCGTGCGCCGGCCGCCAAACTTTACGCGGGCGCCTTGACGATCTTCCTCCTCGTATTCGGAACCGGCGTCTCACCGCTTCCGGGGTCTGCCGCCGAGTCCTTCTCCACCCGCGTCACTTACATACTGGTGGCCATCGCCTTTGCCACATTCATGACGACGTTGCTTTGGCCTCGGCAGGAAGGCAGTCGCGATTGAGTGCTTGTCGGCGGCTGACGCGCGCCGATTGATCGCCGCCTCCTCCTTGGCGAGCCGCGGAGGCTGACAACCCAGCGGACATCATCGCGAACAGCGTCAGAGTGCAGCGTCTCTCGCCAACTAACCCCGTAGTCAACGCGAATGGCCGCGGTTGCCGCGACCGCTTGTGGCGGAAAAAGTCGGCTTTTCTATAAGGTCTGATTATTTGAAGGGTCGTAGAGGCCGACACAGAAAATTGGCGTGGGGGCCTTGCCAATTTTCGATCAAGCAGCGTGTGAGCCGTGTAGCGGAATTGATTCAGCATCAAACGGCAAACATTCACGCAGAACGTGAATTGGCCGACTTTTCGGCAAACCCACGATTTGGGACTTTTTCAACAATATCGGCACAAAGAAGCCCTCGCAGGCTTTGAGAACCGCACTAAGTGCTCTTCTTGTCCCATCCAACAGCAGTCTGTCCTGAACATCGATCGGCCCATGCAAATCAAGGCTTTGCGGGCATGAAATCAACACCGGTTCAATTGGGACAGCGGAACAAGCCTTCGCGATGGCCCCGGAAAAGGAGGAACGCGTTTCGTGTCCAACAAATCCACTGGCCTCAATTTTAGTATGATGTAATTTTGACGCAGCCATCCATAGGCTGCATCCCAAGCTTGCCTTTCTCCCTAGGTTACGGAGTTATCATCGATGCGCGTCGCATTCGTCGGGACAGTCGAGGGTTCGAGGATCGCTCTTGAAGCGCTCGTGTCTGTGGGTCGCCCGCCCGGCCTGCTCCTCACCCTTCCCGGTGCAAAAGCAGGTCGACATTCGGATCATGCCGACCTTATGCCGATTGCGCGAAGAGCAGGGATCGATGTTGTCGAAACCTCTGATGTCAACGACGAGGCCACGCTTGCAACCCTCCGACAGTTCGCGCCCGATGTCATCCTTGTCATCGGGTGGTCTCAGATCTGCGGCCCCCAGTTTCGAAGCATCCCTGCACGCGGTTGCCTGGGTTTCCACCCGGCCGCCCTGCCAAGGCTACGGGGGCGGGGAGTCATCCCCTGGACGATACTCTGCAACGAAAAGGTCACGGGATCGACCCTCTTCTGGCTCGATGATGGCATGGATTCCGGCGACATCCTGCTGCAACGATTGTTCGACGTAGCCGCCGACGAGACCGCGCGGACCCTCTACGACAAGCATACGCGCAACCTGTCGGAGATGATCGTCGAGGCGACGGATTTTCTGGAGAAGGGCTCGGCGAAAGGTATCCAGCAAGACGAACAGGGCGCAAGCTATTGCGCGCGCCGAAGAGCCGAGGATGGGTTGATCGATTGGCGAAGTTCGGCCGTGGACATCGAGCGCCTCATTCGCGCCGTCGGCGATCCTTATCCCGGGGCATTCACCTTTTTCGGCGATCGCAAGATCGTTGTCACCCGCGCGACCGTGCACCCGAATGCGGGCAAATATATCGGCCTGACGGGCCAGGTCCAAGTGTACACGAAAGCCGGCTTCCTCGTCTTGTGTGGAGACGGCAATTGCCTGGAAGTCATTGACTGGCAGGGGGATCGGCCAGCGTTACATGGCAAGCTGACGGATGGCCGCCCGGGACTTTAGACAGGGGCAGCTTGAATCCAGGACGACAGGCGCCAACGGAGGGCTTTAACGATGAGCAGACGGGAGTTGTGCGTTCTCTTTTCTTCCGCCGGACGGCGGGTCGAACTCATCCAGTGCTTTCGCGCCGCGGCCGCGCGGCTTGATGTGACGCTGCGAGTAATCGCGTGTGACAGGAGGCCGGAGCTCAGTGCCGCCTGTCATACGGCCGATCGGGCATACGCCGTGCCCAGTTGTGACGACGAGGCGTTCATCGACGCCGTCGCCGACATCTGTCGAACAGAAAACGTCGATCTCGTGGTGCCGACAATCGATCCCGAATTGTTGCCGTTTTCCCTCAACACCGAGCGCTTCGCCGAGGCGGGAACACGGATCCATGTGAGCCAGCCCTTGGTGGTGGAAATCGCCCGGGACAAGCTGCGCACGATGCACACGTTCCACCGGGCGGGCCTCGCCGTCCCACGCACCGATACGCTGGAGAATGCCCGTCAGGCGATCTCCGACTGGACGTGGCCGGTCTTCGTCAAGCCGCGCTCAGGCAGCGCCAGTCGCTCCATCAGTATGATCCGCGACCCAAGCGCTCTTCCCAAAGATTGCGCCGAACCGATGATCGTCCAGGAATACCTCTCCGGCCCCGAATACACGATCAGCATGTTCATCGATCGTGATGGCGTGGCCCGATCTTGCATCGCACACGAACGGCTCTCGGTGCGGGCGGGCGAAGTCGAGAAGGGGCGAACTGTGCGCCTGTCGGAGCTTCCCGCGCTTGCGCGGGGGATGGCTGAGGCACTGCCCGACGCACGCGGCGCCCTCTGCTTTCAGGCAATCGCCGATGCAACCCGCGGATTGCAGGTAATCGAACTCAACGCGCGGTTCGGAGGCGGTTATCCGCTTGCCGATCACGCCGGGGCGTGTTTCGCGCAGTGGCTGCTTGAGGAAGTCGCCGGCCTTCCCGTCAGCGCCAACGACGATTGGCGAGATGGAGTACTCATGTTGCGCTATGATCAGGCTCTTTTTGACGGGTGACCAAATGCGCTCCTTTGCTCGCGGGATCATCTTTGATCTCGATGACACACTCTATTTAGAGCGCGACTTCGTCTTCAGCGGCTTTGCGGCTGTCGGCGCATGGTGGCAGCAAAGAACCGGACAGACCGATTTTGCTGTGCGGTGTGCCCGTCTTTTCGCGGCGGGAGTCAGGGGCCAGGTTTTCGATCTTGCGCTTGCGGAAACGGAGGGCGAGGTCGACCCTTCTCTGATAAAGCAACTGGTGACGATTTACCGGCACCATCAGCCATCAATCTCACTTGCCCCCGACGCGGCGCGTTTTTTGTTCGATCGCCCGAACGATGACTTCATCGGCATCATCACCGATGGACCAGTCTCGACCCAGCGTTCGAAAATCAAAGCCCTTGGACTCGAGCATAAAGCTGACCTCGTCCTGTTTACGGATGCCTGGGGCATGTCTTATCGCAAGCCACACCCAAGAGCATTCGAAGCTGTCGAGACTGCGTCGCATCTAACGGCAGCGCAACTCACCTATGTTGCCGACAATGCCATCAAGGATTTTGTCACGCCCCGAACAAGGGGCTGGCAGACCGTTCAAATCCTGCGCGACGATCGCATCCACCGGTGCGACGCGCCGACGCCGATGCACCAGGCACAATCACGAATCGTTACATTCGACGAACTCGAGTTAGCGCTCGACCGCTGTCCTTAATCCCCTCACTTGTCGCAATTCGACACTTGCGAACCTAAATGCTTGATCTTTATGGACGTCTGCCTGCGCCATCAAAACCCATCGATCTTGTAGATTACGTTTATCGCCCCAAAGGATTAATCCTTCAAAATTAGTTTACTTTCCGAAATCAAAGTGGTCTCTAGAGTTCAATGCAAATAGGGAAAAGGTAAAACACGCTCCGACACCGAACAGGTCGAGAGCGTATATCTTTTTTATGCTATGGAATTGACGGAACTCCACCAGAAGTAACGCATATACTTTCGGTCGTATTACTCGCCCGGCCCATTCTGGCCACCGGTTAGCGAAGCCATGTCGAAGGAGGGGCGTTATGTTTCGCATTCCGACCGCCTTTAAGGCGTTTTACGGTGCGTGGGCATTTCGTGTAATGAATCATCGAGCCATCGCAGACAGCGCAGCGTTCCCGGCAACTGCCCGGGACGCCGCGATCACACTTGCGCAGCTTGGCGTCAGGAAACTCAAATCGGCCGCTCGTGGCGCACGAAAGAACGCTGCTCTCTATGCGGTGGATTTGGCATCCGCTGCGATCGCGCTTTTCCTCGCACTATTCCTGCGGTATGGGCCTGGAGGCCTGAGCGATCGCCCCGATACGATGCAGATCCTGGCTTGGTCGTCTGCCCAGTATTTGGCGGTCTGCGCGGCCATGTTCCCGCTCTCGGGTCTCTACAGTCGAAACTGGAAATACGGGTCAATCAGCGACCTCGTGATTATCATCCGCGCGGTGGTCCTGACCTCGCTCGTGCTCATCGCCCTTTTGTTCTTTTCGACACGCCTCACCGATATGCCGCGAACTGTCGTGCCGCTGCAATCGCTGCTTTTGATTGCCTTCCTTGCGACCTCCCGCTTAAGCTTCCGCGCAGACGAATTCCTGCCTTCCAAAAACAAGCGTTCGGAAAAGGCCGACGCCGATGGCCATCGCCACCGCGTTCCCCTGCTTCTGGTTGGAGCCGGCAACGCCGCGGATCTCTATCTACGCGCTTTGTTTCGCGATCCGGCGGCGCCCTATGTGCCGGTCGCCTGTCTCGACACGAGTGAATCTCAAGTTGGCCTGATGCTGCATGGGGTACCGATCGCAGGCAGGCTCGAGGATCTGGAACAGGTCGTCGCCGATCTCAGGGCCGAGGGCAAGCAACCCTGCCATATCGTTTTCACCGAACCCCTGTCGTCCTTCGATGAGACGGCTTCGGGCGAGTTACTCCAAGCCGCCGAACGCCTTGGGATCGCAGTCTCGCGGCTGCAAAGCGCTACGGAGTTCAAGCAGACCAGCAACGAGAACCCATACGAGCTCCGATCGATCGAAATGACAGACCTGCTCGAACGGCCGCAGGCCGCCCTCGACAAGGACGCCATCAGGCGCTTGATTGCCGGCCGGCGAGTTCTTATCACTGGGGCAGGCGGGTCGATCGGCAGCGAACTTACCCGCCAGATCGCCGCTTGCGGCCCGGCCGAGATCGTCCTGGTCGACAATACCGAATTCAATCTCTATTCGATCGACCTGTGCCTAAAGGAAGAGTTTCCGGAGATCCGCCATTCGAACTGCCTTGGCAGCGTTCGGCGCAGCCAGAGGGTCAATGAGATCTTCGAAGCGCACTTGCCGGAACTGGTCTTCCACGCCGCCGCGCTCAAACATGTGCCCATGGTTCAGATCAATCCCTGCGAAGGCGTCCTGACCAATGTCATCGGCACCATGAACGTCGCGAACGCAGCCAAGCGGTTCGGTGCACTCGCCATGGTGCAGGTGTCTACCGACAAGGTGGTGAACTCCTCCAGCATAATGGGCATGACGAAACGGCTTGCCGAACTCTATTGCCAGGCGCTCGATCTCGATGGTGTCACAAGCGGGCAGGGACCCCGCTTCATGACCGTTCGCTTCGGCAACGTGCTTGGATCAAGCGGATCCCTTATCCCGCTCTTTAAGCATCAGTTGGCCAAGGGCGGTCCGTTGACGGTCACGGACGCGAGAATGACGCGTTTCTTCATGACCATCCGAGAGGCCGTCGAGCTGACGCTTCAGGCATCGGCTTACGGTTTTCAGAAGCAGATAGGCCAAGGCGAAATCTTCGTTCTCGACATGGGCGAGCCTGTGAAGATCATTGACATCGCTCGACGCATGATCCGTCTGGCGGGCTTCGTGCCGGACAAGGACATCATGATCGAGATCGTTGGATCCCGACCGGGCGAAAAGCTGTTCGAGGAACTGTTCGATCCGACCGATAAGCGCATCCAGTCGGCCATCCCCGGCGTGCTTGGAGCGGTCCCTCAACCCGTGCCCTCTTCGGTGTTGAAGAGCGCATTCAATCGTATGCAGCGCGATGCCGAACGATGTGACGAGAGTTCTGTTCTGGCAGCGATCGCGCAATTGTTGCCGAATGCGGAAATCCCCCAAGACATGATTTCCGCAGCAAGGGCGGCTCGTCGATCGACCGGTCGCAGTGTTGGCGTTATCGCGCTCGGCAAAAAGACGGCGGTGCGGCCGCAGACCACCAGCAGGCCGCGTCAGTAGGTATTGGTGTACGCAAGGAAGGAGCATGGCATGGCAGGGATCCCCGTACTTCATTGCATCACGGGGCTGAATGTCGGCGGTGCGGAATACATGCTCGCGCGCTTTGGCGCAAAGCTCGCTCAAACGCATTACGACCCTTCCGTGCTGTCGCTGATGTCGCCCGGCCCGATCGCGCGCGATTTGCAAGCGGCCAACATCGATATCGCGACACTCCAAATGAACCAGTCTCGACCAGGCCCTCGTGCCTTGGTCAGACTGCGTGCGATCGTGAGATCGTCTCGCCCGAGCCTGCTTCACGGATGGATGTATCACGGCAATGTCGCAGCATCGCTCGGAGCGCTGCTCGGCGAGCGACAGCCCACCATATGGAGCATTCACCACTCCATCGCCAACCTCGCCTCAGAGAAACTGCTGACACGTGCCGTTATCCGGCTGAGCGCTTCCCTTTCCCATCGCACATGCGCAATTTCCTACTGTTCGCGGGTGTCGGCCGACCAGCACGAAGCGCTGGGTTTCGATCCGGACAAGCGGCGTATCATTCCAAACGGTGTCGATTGCGATCAGTTTCGCCCACGGCCCGACGCGCGACGGTATCTCTGCGACGCGCTCTCAGTGCCCACTGAGCGCTTTCTTGTCGGCAATGTCGCGCGCGCACATCCGATGAAGGACCATGGCACCTTCGTGCGTGCAATCGCCACGCTTCGCAGCCTGGGGCTTGATGCTCACGGGATCCTGATCGGCGACGGCCACGAAAATGGGATCGTCCGACATTTGGCGGCCGAACTCGGCATAACACCGATGATCACCGTCTCAAACGCACGTGCGGACATTGACCGCCTGATGCCGGGCCTCGACCTATTCATGCTGTCGTCGGCTTGGGGGGAAGCATTTCCACTGGTCGTGGCTGAAGCAATGGCCAGTGGCGTGCCGGCGATCGCCACCGATGTCGGAGACTGCGCATGGCTGCTAGGAGACCGGCAGATGGTCGTTGAACCGGAAAACGCAGATGGCCTTGCAAAACTTGCCGCGTCGATCCTCTGCCTGTCGCAAAGCGCCCGGCGGCAACTGGGAGAACGCGCGCGTAGGCGCGTCGTCGAGCGGTTCTCGCTGAGATCCTACGTCGACAGCCACCTCGCGCTCTACGACGAGATCCTCGACCAGCAAGCCACCAATGCGGCGCGGCAAATTGGGTGGCAGGCACCGGTCAACGCAGCCCGTCGTATGCGGTAGCGGCCATGAAGGCATCAAAAACCGTTCCCAGCAAAACGGAAGCACCCCGCACCAGGATAGTCCTGATTGCGAGCTTGACGTCGTCGCTAACGAACTTTCGTCGCGAATTGATCAAGGATCTTGTCAAGGCGGGGTTTGATGTCGATGCCATGGCCCCTGACCATGATCCGATCGTGGAAGAAGAACTGGATACGCTTGGTGTGCGTTTCATCCGAATTCCCATGTCGAGGGCCGGGCTGAACCCCTTTGCTGACCTTGTGACGCTCGCCGCACTGGTCCGTCACTTCCTGAAAGAACGTCCGGCGGCGATCCTGCCCTATACGATGAAGCCGATCATCTACGGCGGCATTGCCGCGCGGCTCTGCGCGGTGCCCCATAGGTTCTTTCTCGTCACCGGACTCGGCCATATGTTCGCTGTCGAGCCTGACGAAAGCGCCGTTCGCCGATCGCTGCGCTCGGTTTGCGTCGGGCTCTACCGATGCGCGATGAAGAAGGCACGGGCCGTCTTCGTATATAACGAAGCGGATCTTGCCGACATCAGAGAGCGCCGGCTGGTCGACGACCCCTCTATTGTCTCGACAGTGCCGGGGTCGGGCGTCGATCTTGATTACTACCACGCATCGACGCCACCGCTTAAGCCGACGGTTTTTCTTCTGATCGCCCGGCTCCTGCGCGACAAGGGCATCCCGGAATATGTCGCTGCGGCGCGGATAATCCGCGCGCGCCATCCCGACGCCATCTTCCGACTGCTGGGGCACTATGATCCCAACCCGACGGCGATTAGCCAAGGAGAAGTCGCTGGATGGGTGCAGGAAGGTGTGGTGCAGTATCTTGGAACCACCCGCGATGTGCGTCCGTACCTTGCGGCGTGCAGTGTGTTCGTGCTCCCCTCCTACTACCGGGAAGGCATCCCCAGAAGCATTCTGGAGGCGATGGCGACCGGACGCGCAATCATCACGACGGATCTACCCGGCTGCAGGCAAACGGTGGACCCAGGTGTCAACGGCGTTTTGATCGAACCTCGCAGCGTCTCGTCGCTTGTTGAAGCGATGGAAGGCTTCATTGAGAAGCGTTCCGCGATTACCGCCATGGGGCGCGCTTCGCGCCGGATGGCGGAAGAACGGTTCGACGTCAGGCTGGTAAACCGCCTGCTTCTTGCGCGTATGCAAATAGACGACAAAGCGACGACCGCATGCACCGACGACAGTCAGCACCAACCCTCAGGCGGGGCCGCGGCCCAGGCGACGAAGTGAGGGTTGGCGAAGTCGCAATCGCTCACCTGCCGGCACTTGCCATACCTCAGGACCGAGCCGTCGAGGCGCAGCACCGTTCCGCCGGCAGCAGCCAATACCGCATCACCGGCGGCAGTATCCCACTCCATCGTCCGGCCAAAACGCGGATAGACATCCGCCCGCCCCTCGGCCAGCAGGCAGAATTTTAGGGATGAACCAACCGAGGTACACTCCTGGACATGGTGCCGGGCAAGGAATCTCTCGGTTTCCGCGCAGGAATGGCTGCGGCTCGCGACCGCGATGATCGCGGTTTCACGACCGCGCGCGCGGATCTCCCGTCGCTCGCACACGCGACCGAAGCGATCGATCTCCAGGCGCTGCGCGATGCCACCGGCCGCAACATAGGCTCGTCGCAAGGCCGGGGCATACACGATACCGGCAATCGGCTTGCCGTTCTCGATAAGGGCAATGTTCACAGTGAAATCGTCACGGCGAGCAATGAACTCTTTGGTGCCATCGAGTGGGTCGACCAGATAGAAGGTGCCTTCCTCAACGGAGGGAGCACAGCCCGCAGCTGCCGCCTCCTCCCCGACGATGGGGGTACCGGGCGAAACTTTGGCGAGACGTTCGAATATCACCGCCTCGGCCCTGAGATCGGCTTCGGTAACGGGCGATCCATCGGCCTTCGCAACGGCGTCAGCGCCGGCATGATAGACATCGAGAACGGCGATGCCCGCAGCCAGTGCCGTCTCCTCGAAAAGTTCGGACAACGCGTTCATTGCAACTGTCGCCGTGCGAGAAAATCTTCGATCTGGAGGGCGAGATCCGTCGGCTCGCTGTCGATAGTCGAAAGGCGCAGCTCCGGATGCTCCGGCTCTTCATAGGGTGACGAGATGCCGGTGAAATTGGCGATCTTGCCGGCACGGGCCTTTTCATAAAGCCCCTTGGGATCGCGGCGAGCGCATTCCTCGATCGGCGTATCCACGAAAATCTCGATGAATTCACCTTCGGCCATCAGTTCGCGTGCCATGCGCCGCTCGTCGCGGAACGGCGAGATGAAGGAAACCAGAACGATCAGGCCGGCATCCGCCATCAATTTTGCCACCTCGGCCACGCGCCGGATGTTTTCCACCCGATCCTCGTCAGTAAAGCCCAAATCCCTGTTCAGGCCGTGTCTGACATTGTCGCCGTCGAGAAGATAGGTATGCCTGCCATGGGCATTGAGGATCCGTTCGAGCGCGTTGGCGATCGTCGATTTGCCAGAGCCGGAAAGCCCCGTGAACCACAGGACGGCAGGTGTCTGCTGTTTCTGCGCACTTCGCGCCTGCTTGTTGACGTCCATGGCGTGCCAGTGGACGTTGGCCGCGCGCCTCAGTGGAAAATCGATCATGCCGGCGCCAACGGTGTCGTTGGTCAGGCGGTCGACGATGACGAAATTGCCGGTTGCTTTGTTGTCCTTGTAGGCGTCGAAGGCGATCGGAGCCTGCGTCGAGATATTGCAGACGCCGATCTCGTTCATCGTCAGCGACTTGGCTGCCTCCCGGGCAAAGCTGTTGACGTTCACGCGATGCTTGAGCTTGGTGATCGTCGCGTTGACGCTGTCGGTTTCGGTCCTCAGGATATAGCTGCGGCCCGGAAGCAAAGGGTTGGCGTCGAACCAGATAACATGAGCTTGCAACTGATCGGCGACGAAAGGCCGAGCTGATGGCGACGTCAGCATGTTGCCGCGGGAGGCATCGACCTCATCTCTAAGAACCAGGGTAACGGCCTGGCCGGCCTCGGCGCTTGCGACTTCTCCGTCATAGGTCACGATGGACTTGATCGCCGTTTTTTGTCCAGACTTGGCGACCGTGACCGGATCACCGACGGCTATCCGGCCGGACGCAATCTCGCCGGCATAGCCGCGAAACCCGGCATTGGGCCGATTGACCCATTGTATTGGAAAGCGGAACGGGCGCTCGGCGACCTCTTTGCCGACATCGACGGTTTCGAGATATTCGAGCAGGCTCGGCCCCTGGTACCATGGCGTGTGCATTGACCGGGAGGTGACGTTGTCGCCATAACGCGCTGATACGGGAATGGCCTGCACGGTTTCAAAACCGAGCGTCAGCACGAATTTGCGATAGTGGGTCTGTAGCGCTTCAAATATGCTCGAGCGATAGCCGACGAGATCGATCTTGTTCACCGCAACGACCACGTGGCGAATGCCAAGAAGCGAGGCGAGGTAGGTGTGGCGGCAGGTCTGCGGCAGCATGCCGTGCTGGCTGTCGACCAAGATAATCGCCAGATCCGCCGTCGATGCGCCGGTCACCATATTGCGGGTATATTCCTCGTGGCCGGGCGTGTCGGCGACGACGAACTTGCGCTTGGCGGTCGAGAAGTAACGGTAGGCGACATCTATGGTGATGCCCTGTTCTCGTTCCGCCTCAAGCCCGTCCAGCAGCAGCGAGTAATCGAGGTGATCGACCTTTCCCTGCCGTTCGCTCTCCCGTCCCAGGTCCGCGACCTGATCCTCCAGGATCAAGCCGCCGTCATAGAGCAACCTGCCGATCAAGGTGGATTTTCCGTCGTCGACCGATCCGCAGGTGATGAAGCGAAGAAGCGACTTGCTACCTTCGACATCAAGGAGCCCCGCCACTTCAGGCGAAAATACCGAAGGTTGACCGTGCATCAAAAGTATCCTTCCCGCTTCTTCCTTTCCATGCCGGACGCTTCGTCGCGATCGACAAGCCGGTTGCGCCGCTCCGAGGAGCGGCTGAAGACCATCTCCTCGATGATCTCGGGAACAGTCGTTGCCGTGGACGGGATGGCGCCGGTGAGGGGATAGCACCCCAAGGTGCGGAAACGCACTTGGCGCTGACGGACGATCTCGCCCGGCTGCAGCGGCATGCGGTTATCATCAACCATGATCAACATGCCGTCCCGTTCGACGACCGGACGTTCGGCGGCGAAATAAAGCGGGACCACCGCGATGCTTTCCTGCAGGACATATTGCCAGACATCCAGTTCAGTCCAGTTCGAGAGCGGGAAGACCCGCATGGTTTCTCCCGGCGTGAGCCTGGTATTGAAGGTCTTCCACATCTCCGGTCTCTGTCGCTTGGGATCCCAAGCCTGACCGGCAGTGCGCAAGGAAAAGATCCGTTCCTTCGCCCTCGATTTTTCCTCATCGCGCCTCGCGCCCGCGATCGCCACGTCGAAGCGATGTTTCTCCAGCGCCTGGCGCAATGCCACCGTCTTCATGAGGTGGGTGTGGACGTTCGAACCGTGCTCGAAAGGACTAATGCCTTGAGCGACACCATCTTCGTTGATGTGAACGATAAGCCTGAGATCGTTGTCTCGTGCGACTTGGTCCCTGAAGGCGATCATCTCCCTGAACTTCCAGGTCGTATCGACGTGAAGCAGCGGAAACGGTGGTTTTGCAGGAAAGAATGCCTTCATCGCCAAATGAAGCAGCACGCTTGAATCCTTGCCGACGGAATAAAGCAGCACTGGGTTGGCGGATGTTGCCGCGACCTCCCTCATGGTGTGGATGGCTTCGGCCTCAAGGCGGGCAAGATGCGAAAGAGCCATGCGACAACCCCTTTGTGTCGCGTTGCGAAATCGACCGGCGCAAATCAATTGTCGTCGGGAAAGCGGCACAGCGGCTTCCCGAAACAGGTTTCGTAAATGATGTTCGAATTTAAGGTCCGCGCCGCCCCGGTGGCAATTAGCGAGAACGGGTTAGCCTAAAAGGGTAGGTCGGGTCAGGCGTGTCGCCCCTGCGCCCCCTGGTAGTGGGCGATAATGGCCTTCGGGGAAATCGGCGCCTGCGCTTTCCGACCATAAAAATACACGCCGCTTGCGCCATCCTCCGCAAAGCGTGCGGGAATGATCGCATCCAGATATTGCGTCCAGAAGAAGGCGAGCTTTGCAAGCTTGCCCAGCATCACCGACCGAAAGACACTGCGAACGAGATAGTCGACTGACCACATGAACTGCGTGCCGGGGCCACCATTGGCCCCAGATGAAATCGTCTCGAACCAGCGGAACAGATATCGATGGCCGCTTTCGCTGAACCGGGTGAAATCGAATGCTCCCTCGTGCACCTGCTGCATGAAGGGCGTTTCAGCGTAGACGAGCCCCTTGTCGCTCAGGACGCGCCAGATCTCGGACACGACCTGGGCAGGCTGGAGGACGTGCTCAAGAACGGCCTGGATGACCACTGCGTCGAAAAAGTCGTCCGGCAAGGGAATCTGATGGGCGTCGGCTATGAACTGGGTGAGGGGGGAGGCATAGACGTCGAAGGAGTAGACGCTGATCTCCGGATGCTCATAGAGCGGTTCCATTCCTTGGCCAATACTCCCGCCGCCGATGACAAGAAGCTTGGCCGGGCGGGCCGCGGTCGTCTGCAGGTCATCAACCAATCGATTGACGTTGGAGACAGTACTCTTTTTTGTCGGCGAGAGCAGTTTCTTGAAGAACCTTGTCAAGCGACCGTATTGTTTGCGCTCGATGGGGCTTGCCGCCTTCGAGCGTAGGAAATCGCCTTCGCTAAACACGGATTCCGAAAAATCGATCATAACCGGCTTGCCGTCGACCAGGCGATAGGACATCTCGGGGTTCTCGGGACAGACCGGTTTCAGCACATCGGGTGAAACGCGCGCCAGTTTCGAACCGGTGCGCGGGCAACGCAATGCTTCAAAGCATTCTTCCACTTCGACCAGCATCACTTATCCTCGCCCTCAGCAACTGGAACCGCATCTGACAGTTTGCGTTGCGACAGAAACTTGCGTTCCTTCAAACAGTTTCCGCGCACGAACTAGCGAATAGGACCTAACCCTGACCTAGGGCGTCCGGCCCGCAATATTCGCGCAGGCGGTAGCGCTCCATTGCCGATGCTCCTTTTCTCCACAGCGCGACAATAGCTTGTTGCCAGTCCTAGCGTAAGGATTATTGGGACAGTCCAGAACCGCCCATAAAGGTGAGGAAACGCATTAGCCATCAACGCGAACATAGACACGCTGACAAGCGCGCAGGCAGCGTAAGCTGCACCTCCCGGCACGCGATACGTCCGCACAATCGGGAGAAACGTGGCAGCAATCATAACACCAAAACCTATGGCGGCCATGATTCCGCCTTCGGTCGACAACAAAAGATACAGGTTGTGCACGGGCTGCCTGATGGCGCTGGTGACTTGGTATTGATCGGCGCCGACACCGATCCACAATGTCTCCTGCACTCGACCAAGGGCCTCATGCATCAATTCGACGCGATGGTCAAAGGTTCCAGCCTGGCTTAGATCGCCCGTTTCCAAGGCGCCGAGCACGCGTTTTTGAAAGACCGCCGGCAGGTAGTCGCGGCCGGAGTGCACAATCCAAATGGCAAAGGGTGTCAAACAGGCAAGGCCGACCACGACATACTTCCAGCTGCCGCTCAGGACCATGAACCCGAGGAAAGTGAACGCAAAGCCGGCAAGACCGGTATTCGAACCCGTCAGCAAGATGCCATAGGCCATGGTTGCCCCAATGACGATCGCATAGACTTTGCCGACTTTTCCCTTGGAAGCCAGCAACATAAGCATCGGCATCGCAAGCGCGATTACGGCCGCGCATTCGTTCTCCCTTTCGACAAATCCCGTCAAGCGACCATTGCCGCTTACGAAAGCGGTGTTCTTCTGGCCATCGATATGGATCAGGTAAATCCCATGCAAGCACATGAGGAAGATCGACGCTACGTAGACCTTGGCGAAGGTCCACATGGTGCCCAGATCGCGCCCGCAAACAACAAGGGCAACAACCAGATAGGCGAACAGATATTGCCCGACGATGACGATGCCCCGTATCGGGGCGGTGGACAGAAGGCTGCTGATCATCAGCCCGGAGCACAGCAACACCAGACCGCAAAGCCACACAGTCGCCGATGCCCGCCCCCACAGCCGTAGCGGCAATCCACCGGTAAGCGCACGCAACCCAAGAGCGGCGCAAAACAACAAGTCGCTCAAGGTGAAATAGAACATGTTCGTGCGCAAGAAATTCACCGCCGAAAGGAAAACGGCACACACGGCACAGGCGAATTCAATCCTTTGCCAAAAGGTGTGTCGGTCGGAGGAGATCGGCTGAACACCGGACGTTCGTGTCATGTGCGTCATTGACGTCGACCACAACCATTGGGAAATGAGTTCGTTATTCTACAGGCCACATATTTGCACACATGCTTGAAATGAATCCGCTAAAATTCCCTTTGACATTGTTCCCAAACTGCTCCCAAGTAAATAGGCGAATGTGAAGCCTAATATCACTTGTTGACCGACCGACGTGGACGCAAATGGCTCCAACGGAGGACTCGGGATAGGCCATCATGCTGTTATATGACCGAGAGTACGAAGCCGATGAGAAGGGTGGGCGCCGATTTGGACCAGTACCGCCGGTCTCGCGCGACACCTCGTCCTATGAACTTGCGGATATCGTCGACTTCTTCCGGCGCCACGCCAAGCTCATCTTGATTACAGCCCTGACGGGCACCCTGCTCGCTACCATTATTACCCTGTCGCTCACCAAGATCTATACGGCCTCCTCGACGCTCGTCTTCGACCGCAACGATATCCGGCCGTACGAAGCCGTCATCGAATTGCAAAAGCAGGAACGTGACAAGTCCGCGATGGAGACCGAAATGGATCTCATCAAATCTCGCGAATTCCTCGGCTTTGTGGTTGACGACTTGAATTTGATGGAAGACCCATACTTCAATGCCAGATTGTCAGCAGACACTCAGCAAGACGCATCGTCGTTTTGGGGATGGCGGTGGTCTCCACGCAAAGCGCAGGCAGGACCGCGGCGCGTGACGGCGGGCCAGAATGTTCATCGGCCCACTACCCTCGACCCAGTCAACCGTGATCGGGTCATCACAAAACTCGCCGCTGCCATCTCTGCCGATCGCAAGGGCGAAAGCCTTGCGATGACAATTTACGTTCAGCATCCCTTGGCGCTTTATGCAGCCGAGATCGCCAATGGCGTAGCAGCGGACTACGTGGTTTGGTCAACCCAGATGAAAGAACTTGCAGCGCATGCGACTGTCGATACCCTTCGCACCCAGGCCAAAGATCTAGTGCAGTCGATAGCCAAGAAGGAACGCGAGATCGCCGACTTCACGATGCGCAGCGACCTGACATTCGATCCACGCGACGATGTTCTGCGTGCCCGCACCGAACAGCTCAATCAGCAGTTCATTCTGGCGAGGGTCGACGAAGCCGGCGCATGGGCGAAGTATAATGAGGCCAAGAACATTCTTTCAAAGACCGGCATCGACTCCGCCGGCCGCGTTATGACGTCGGACCTGCTCGGCTCGCTGCGAACCGAACAAGGAAGGCTGGAACGCGGCCGGGCCCAACTTGCCTCGAAATTTGGCAAGAACCACCCCCAGGTAGTCGAGGTCGATGCGGAATTGGCGTCGAATCGCCAAGTGATCGAAGGTGAAATCAATCGCATCCTCCAGGAACTGGAAAACGATGCGAAAGTCGCAACCGTCAGGGTGCAGAAATTCCAGGAGGAAGTCGGTCGGCTGCAGAAACAAATGCAGGACCGAAATCTCGATGAAATTCGCCGTCGTGAATTGGAGCGTGACCTGCTGACCGAGCAGAAGCGCTATGATGCAGTGGTCCTGAGACTCGGCACGCTCGATCCGGAGAAGGATGAGATCAAGGCCACGGCCCGCATTGCGTCGTTCGCCGAAGTTCCGATCGATCCGTCGTTTCCCAAGCCCGGCTTACTCATTCCCATTGGCGGCTTGGCTTCGCTACTGCTGGGCATGGTTGGCGCGATGGCGGTCGAGGCGGCGGACGGACGCGTTCGGACGGCCCGCACGCTCGAAGCGATCGTCAACCAGCCGAACTATCTCTCCATCCCCGATCTAACGGCGACGTTGAAACCGGATCAAACGCTATATCGCTCCATTCTCGCCGACCCACGCTCACCATTCGCACGCTCAATGCGCTCTCTATGTCTCGGCTGGAAGAGCCAGGACGCATCCAAAGTCGTGATGTTCTGCTCTCCTTCAGCCAATGAAGGCAAGACAACTTGTGCCGTGGGCATGGCCACCGTTGCCGCTCTGAACGGTTTGCGTTCCGTTATCCTGGACATGGACCCCGGCCCTACGGGGGCGACCACGATGATCGGAGCGCCGCAAAGGCCATTCAATCTCGATCTTGTGGCCGATGGCGCCACCGATCTGACCTCAATTAGCGCGCAAGCACCTGACTTTCCTTTTGTTCACGTTCTCACCTCGCGTCTGACGCTCCAGGATCAGGAGCGTATTTTTGGAGAACTGCGCAGGCACTTCGATCTTATCATCGTCGATACGCCTGCGGCCGATAATGATGACGACGCGATCTGGCTCGCAAGCCATGTCGATGCGGTGTTTGTGGTTGCCGCTGCGGAGCGGACCTACGAGAAGAACCTCCTTGACCTTGTCGAGCGACTAACGACAAGCCGCGCGAGGATCATCGGGAGCATCCTAAATTTTGCCGGCATCTATCGGCCAAAGCCGGTGTGGAGATCGCCGCATGACTGGCTCAGGAGCAGGTTGGGCTCATGGAGGAGAACGGACAACTTGGGTTTGCAGGTCCGGCGCTCCTAACCCGAGTTCGAGCCATGGGTGGCGCCCCAAAAGCCTACACCGATGGGCGCTTGACATCTTCCATGGGGGCTTTCAACCAGTCGCCTAAGTCGCGGCCAAGCAAACCTGCAAGGCGGTCGGTCTCGTCCTCATAGTAACCGATCATTCGCGAGGTCAATTCCTTGTTGAGCGGTACATACTTGAACTCTGCCGAGATCATTGATCTCAAAAATTCGAAGCCTTTCGTGTCACGCAAGGGGGCAACGATCGGTTTAAGTGGCTTGAGTATCTGCCGTAATCTGGCGTCCACCAGAGGTTTGGTCTTGTCCTTTACCCTCTGAGCGACTGGCTCAAAAGCGGGGTTTCCGTCAAGGCCGAGAAACTGCCGCAGGTCCTGAACCTGCCCGGCGGCATCCCTCTTGAGGTCTTCGTAAAACAGAACGAGCAGCCTTTCCCGAGGGAAGAACTCGAGAAACCGGCGCAACTGCCGGAAATACAACCCACCCTCGAGGAACCTGCCGCCCGCACCCTGGCGCGGATCGAGATAGCGCTCGATGTCACCAGTCGCCTCGCCGCGGCGATGGAGCATGCAGTAGTCGGAATAGGCCCGCTCAACGGGATTTCTCAGCTGTGCCACCAGTAAGACGTGCGGCAGACTTTGGTGGATACGCGCCGCGGCGGCAGGGGTATCAAGGTAGGAGTTCGACTTCTCACCGATGACAAGACCCTCGCTGGTCGGCTTGAAATTCTCCAGATACCAACCATCTCCGCGATCGTGGTAGCGACTGAAATAATGGATCTCCGGATCCGGCATATGGACACGTGGATCCAATTGCAGCGATTGTTGCAACCAGGTGGTGGCGCTCTTCGTTGCGCCAATGATCAGGAAGTTGATATCGCCCATTTCCATCGTCTGCTCCTCAAGGCCAAACTCAGGGTGCTGTCCTTCTTACTCCAAAGCTCCGGTACTCGCGTCCAACGATGCGCTCGTAAAGCAGGCTGATGCCTTTGACATGAGCCTCGGTGCCATATTTCGTCAAAGCGTTTTCACGAGCCGTCGAACTGATGCGGCGATGTTCCCCGGCGTTCATCAGCAGTCTCGCCAGCGGATCGACGAAGGCCTCCGGCTTTTCAGGCTCAACGAGGAAACCAGTCACACCGTCGACGATTGCCTCGATGTTGCCGCCGTGGCGGGTCGCAATCACAGGGGTCTCGAGCAACATGGCTTCAATCAACGTCCGCCCGAAGGGTTCGTTGATGGCCGGAACCAGCAATGCGTCGAGCGCACTCATGCAAGGCGCGACCGGCGCGCGAAAGCCCATCATTTTGATACGCCGCTCGACTCCAAGTTCCAGCGCGCGCGCTCGCATCTCCGGTTCCGGGTTCGGAAGGTCTGGTGATGGGATTCCGAAGACGAGGCCAACCAGCGGGAAATCCGGAAAGCGCTGGAGGAAAGCGTGGATGACCTCGACAAACCTGACCGGGCGCTTCCTGTCGATCAAGCCCCCCACATAGCCGACGAAGCGGGTTTCCTCGGGCAGGTCGAGTTCCCTGACGAATTCGCGCCTGCAGTCTTCGCGATCGGGCAAAATGGTTGGGTGATCGAAGGGGCTGTGCAGTACGCTCAGCTTATGGGAAACCGGCAGGATCGGCCGCGTCGGCTGCACGTAGCGCGAGACCGTAACAATGTGATTTGCCAATAGAGGCGCCATGACGTTAACGCCGAAGGCATCGGGATCGCCGCGATGATGCCAAAGCAGCCGCGCGCCGGAAAGGCGAGCCGCCAGGGCCCAGGTCGCGTGCATCTGGCCGTCGTTGGTATGTACGATATCAACCTCATGTTCACGAAGGAATGAACTGAGTAGCGCAGTGGTTCGTGCATATCCAAAACCGCGCGAGAGCTTGCCAGCCACGCCATATGAATGGCGAGGCGACATCACCGCAACTTCGGGCGACTTGACGAAAGACACTCCACGTTCTGTGAGATAGGCTTCAAGTGCCTTTCCGGGCTGATGCAGAATGACAAGTGGTTTATATTTCGATTGATCGAGCGCACAGATCAAACCAACGGCGGAGATGTGGCTGCCGCCGACTTCATCTCCCACAAATGGATAGGCCACTACGAGACGGTCAACGTCGCTCAGGATATTCTTCTCCCCGGATCGCCTCTCCCTGGGAGCCACGGTCCTTTCTGCGGTTGAGCTAATCTAACGCGGGTTCTTCCGATGATCCATTACAATCCGACTGCCGGCTGTCGATCGCTCGCCGCTGCAGTAAAGACCATCGTCAGCCGTCCAGCCTTCATGTGCAGACCCACCCCTGAGGGCTGGAAATTGGTAGGTTGAGGCAGAGACGGCGGCTTGTTTTGCATTTTCAAGCAATCCCGGCCAGTTGAGCCGCAAGCTTCGGCCTGACGAAATCGTCGCCGTCGGCCACAAAGCGCTCATCGAGCCAGAAAATTTAGAAACCTGGGAACCGATATCAAAAGTATCGCATTGGGTCAGCCCCGTCGCTTCGACCAATGATAGGCGGTCTAATGACAATCAAGCGGCATTGTGAATGCAAGTCCCACAAACGAACGCAGAGTGGTAGACGTTGATCACCGTCTCGAATGCCGATTTTTGCTAGCCGAGAACAACGATCTCCCGCCGCAGCTCTTCAATTCGGGCATCGATATCACCCAGTTTCGGACGTGCCGCGCAAACGACCGTGCATCCCGTTCGCATCGGAAATTTCCACCGATATATCCAACGACATATACTCTGCCAACGGGGAACGAGTTACAGTCTTTTGTTGAATGGCTGGCGGATAATCCGATGGGTGATTTGCTGTGCGATGACTGTCCTGCGTACGGCGGTATTGCCAAGTCGGAATGATTGGGCTGGAGTTGACCATGTTAGGTTGCAGCGTCATCGAAATCATGCCATCGAACGGGCGGGTCCCTGCGGAATTGATCGAAGCAGGCTATCGGTCAAGCCAGTATGGTCTCGTCGTATTTATCCTGAACAACGTGACCTACCAGGCTGTTAATTTGGTTCTCGATCCGGTCGTCAGGACAATGCCACTGTCAATCCCAGGCGTGCTTTACGTAAAAATTGGCGACGAGCAACGAGTGCGCGAAGCGGTAACTTCCGCTTCGATCGTATATTTCGCGAGCAATTCTCTTTACAACTTCGCTGCAAATTATGGCGCAGCGCCCAAGCTGGTCCATTTAGATTTGCCCCCGCAGTCGAATGACACAGACGAGTTATCAGCTATACGAGAACATATTCCCCCACCGGAAACCGTCGATTGGCGCCACCACAGCTTTCATCATATTTCCGCGGCATAACTCAGACTTCAATTCTGCTGTGAAGAAGACAATTGTCAGTTGCTCCGAATCCCAAATGAGCAAGAAGGCGACGCTGGCGAAAATGGGCCTACCAGCCCGTTGAAAAAGTCGGTCGTTGGCACGGGCAAGGCTATGCAATTGATCATTCGGTTTAAGTTCATTTTTTAGTATGTTATGCTGACGTAATTAAGCGTTTCAGGCTGGAATGCAGCAAATCCAGTGTCTGAGAGGAAGCAACCGCCGGTCTCGTATAGAGCAGATAGCAATCAATAGCTTAATTCTGAGCGCCGTTTACGAGCGAGGGTAAGGCGGCCCTAGCTCGGTCATCGCTGGAGACGGGCCATGCGTATGAATGCCTGGCGGAACTTCATACTTAGGGGCAACATTGCCTCGCCTCTTCGACCCCAAGGTTTTAGCAACACCTGCGACGCGGACGCAGCACGCGGTCGAACGACCTGGATCAACACACACCGTGCACGTGCGGATAAGGTCATTGCTATTGGCCGTATCATGTCAGTGATCGCAAGCCTCTCGATAGCCTGGCTCGGCGCGATGCATCAGCCGCGTCCTCCCCAGTTTGTACTTCCATTTCTGTCGGTCTACCTCGCATACGCGATCCTCTGCGCAATCCATGTTTGGCGAAGTAAGATTTCGCGTGTAAGCGGCACCCTGATACGCCATGCGGTGGATGTCGTTACCTTTGTTTTTTTCATGCTACTAACAGGTGGCGCTTCCAGTCCATTTTTCATATTCATGCCCTTCGTTCTCCTGAGTGCAACGCTGCATTGGCGTTGGCGAGGTGCGTTTTGGACAGCGCTCATCTGCATGGCAGTTCCTGTTTGCCTGGTAGCGTTCGATACCGGTGCTGACGTGACGACGGACGTCTCACACATCCTATTCGTGACTGTCGCCGGCGTTCTACTGGTCTGGCTCGGGGCTCACCAAGAAGTAGTTCGCGCGGAGATGCTGCGCCTGGTGGAGAAAACTCCTGCGACACCCGAAGGACCCGAGTGGCCCGCTGGTGCCGCTCTTGAATACGCAGCGCACGTGATGCGCTCGCCCCGCGCACTCCTGATCTGGAGCGACCCGGACGAGCCATGGACCTATGTAGCAGTTCGCGAGAATGGCGCTTGCAGTGTCACGCAATTGCCGCCGGACGCCTATTGGCCATGGGTTGCGGAACCATTGCAGCGCGCCAGCCTGCTAATCGCCGACGCCAGCCATTCTCAAATCCTCATCCACCGGGGCGAGGGATATTTCGACGAATGGGCCGACGCAGTGTCGCCTGTTTCACCTGTTCTCGCTGGCGATTTTTCGATAGCCTCTGCGGTCTCGGCGCAATTTCGAGTGGGTGATCTTGAGGCACGCATCTTTCTCTTGGATCCACCGACACTTTCGCTTGACGACGTGGCCATTGCAGAGGTCATCGCCGACAGGATCAAAGCATTGTTCGAGCAGGCTATCTTGATGCGCAGGCTTAGCGATGCAGCGGCTGTTGAGGAACGTATCAAGATCGGGCGCGATCTTCACGACGGAGTACTTCAAGCTCTGGCCGGAACGGCGTTGCAACTCCAGTCCCTGCGTTCGTTCACTCTCGGGGAGGATCAACAGATCGACGGGCGTGTGACGGCCATCCAAGCCATGCTTGCCGATGAGCAACGCGAACTTCGCGCTTTCATCCGCGCGCTCGAACCAGGCCAAGGATACCGCAACTTCGCCGAATCTCATTTAGCACGGCAATTCGAGGCATTGGCTCGGCGTTTGCGCAAGCAATGGTCGATTGATATTCGCTTCGCTTTAAGCCCCATAGATCTGCGTCTTCCCGCCACGATGGTCTACGAGCTCATACGCATGGCTTCCGAAGCGACGGCCAATGCGGTGCGTCACGGTGGTGCGAAAACACTTGAAATCAACTTACAACTGGATGCCGGTACGATCTTGTTAACGGTCGATGATGATGGATCAGGCTTCGGCTTTGAGCGACGGTTTGATCATGCGGAACTGAAGAATACCAAGACCGGACCTCGCAGCCTTCGCGAACGCGCCGCAGCGCGTGGTGGAGAGCTTTCGATCGACAGGGTTGCGCAATGGACACGGATCTTGATCAGATTGCCGGTGCACCAATGAGCCTGCGCGTTGTCATTGTCGATGATCACCTGATTGTTCTGGACGGGTTGCGCCGCATGATCGAGACCGAGGAAAATACCTGGGTGGTCGTCACATGTCGAAGTGCGTTCGACGCGATTGCTGCGATCGATCGGGAACGGATTGACCTCGTCGTCGTAGATCTGCGAATTCCCGGAATGAGCGGACTCGAGTTCATTCATTACATCCGCACCCGTGGGTGGGACCTGCCAATTGTCGTCCTTACCGCGGATATCAGCGACGAAGATCTTGCCATAGCAATGCAATATCGCGTGAATGGCATCGTACTGAAGGAACAGGCACCGACCATATTCCTTAACTGCCTGCGGACCGTTGCCACCGGCGGCACATATTTTACGGACAGAAACATGGTCTGTGCGCTGGACCGGCTGCGCGAACGTGAATCCCAATACAACTCTCTGCTGCAAGCATTGACACCGCGTGAAGTTGAGGTTTCGCGTCTTGCCGCCGATGGATTGCGTAGCAGGGCGATAGGGGACGAGCTTGGAATTTCTCCCGGCACAGTCAAGCTTCATCTTCACAGCATCTACGGCAAACTTGGTATTTCAACGCGGGTGGAGCTCGCAAACCTGGCGAAACGGCAATGGCTGACGAACGAGACCCGATCTTAGGAAGACGTGAGGCGCGGTTTGCATGAAGCGAGCTTTGAAGCGCAAAGGCGAGAAAGCGGAAACGTTGTGATCAAGAGAAACCTTGGCATATTAATCTGCGTGCTCATTGCAGTTTATCTCCTGGTGAGCCCCGCATATGCGCTCCTAAATTTCCGGGATTTTGCCTCGGATGTTCCACTTTTCATTCGCTACGTTGCCATCCCCGGCCTGCTTGGAATCGCCTTCCTGGGAATAGGTTTGTTGGCCAAACCGTCTTTTGCAATGGCTGTTGGCGTTTACGGTCTGAGCGTTCTCGTGGCCCTTTTCGCATTTGAGGCGTTTCTCGCCTTCCAATCGATCTCGGTGCGACTGGCTATGCTGGGTCAACTCAACCCTGCTCAGGCTGAAACAGTTGAGCAGGACAAGAATATCGTACGAGGCTTCGCCCTAGGCAGTCTGAACCGTTTTTTGCAAACACAAAAGCTATCGACAGCCCTTTTGTCGGGCTTCCCAAATACCAGCGTCGTCCTGTGTACACCTGACAATCAAATCATAAAGTACACTGCGGACCGCTATGGCTTCAACAATCCGGACGATGTTTACGACCTCCCGATGGACCTGATGCTTTTGGGTGATTCCTTCGTCGAGGGATTTTGCCTGCCACCAGGCCAGGATCTTGCGTCGCGTCTAAGGGCCAGCGGTTTTTCAACGGCGGGCGCGGGAATTCGCGGCAACGGCCCTTTGCTTGAGCTCGCGACGCTGGGCCGCTTTGGGCCACTCCTTCGACCACGCCACGTGGCGATGGTTTTCTTCGAGGGCAATGACTGGGAGAATTTCGAGAATGAGCTCAGCAAACCTTGGCTGCGCGATGCGCTTTCGCCAGCCGCCCACTTTGGCACACAGTTAACCGCACAGCCGGCATCGCTTCAGGCCAGAGTCATTTTGAACCGGAACAACAGCAAGCCCATCAACTACATTGATATACTGACAAGAACAGCGATGCTTCGAAACTTCCTGGCCCTGCAGCAGACTTTTACTAGGCTCGGATTGATTTACCCAAAGGCGGCTCGTGAAATGCCGGAATTCAGGGAGACCTTGCACCGAGCTAAAACAATAACCGCCTCATGGGGCGGCAGATTCACCCTTGTATATGTGCCGCGGGTCGACCGCTTCGTCGGCCCATTTTCTACAGACCGCGTATACGATCAGCTCCGCACAATCGTGACCGATGCCGCGGCGGCCGAGGGAATCGAGGTCATTGATCTTCGCAATGCGTTAGAGGGCAAACCTGACCCGGCGCGCATGTATGCCCCGGACAGCCATTTCAGCCGCGAGGGGGCAGCCTTTGCCGCTGATGTCATTAGCCGACACTTGGAAACCGTCGATAGGTCGTCCAGGATGGTAACGAATATGAGGTGACTGCGAGAAGCAATGTGGGGCGACGTCTATATCCATTGGTATATTGACCGAGACTTTGCGCACCTGTTGAATCCCCGCCAGACGTATGAAATCATAATCGAGCTACGCCCGTTACCGTCTTCTGTTCTGTACATTCTGGGCAAGAAACAGTGAGCGAATCGCACGAGCAATTATTCGAGGATATTCCGCAAGGGCCATCGAATCGTAACTTCGGTTACACGGTGGGCGGTATCCTCCTTTGCCTTGTTGTGGCGAGATGGATAATCACCGGAACAATGACACCGGTCATGTTGGGCTTTGCGAGCGTCGGTGGCCTTCTGGTCTTGCTGGCTCTTATTTACCCGGCCTCTCTCACAATTCCCAATGAGATTTGGAGCAAGCTCGGCCTGCTCCTGTTCAAGGTCGTCAATCCCGTCGTGATGCTCATCATCTATGTAACAACGTTCGTGCCTATAGGGTTGCTCCTGAGAATGCGAGGTTACGACCCTCTCGCACTGAAATTTGACCGGGCGGCGGTCACCTATTGGGTCAACCATCCGTTAGAAGAGGCGGAGCCGTCCACAATGCGAAATCAGTTCTGACGACGCGGTTTTTTTGCTGTGATCGAACGTCGAAGAAGGACCGAAACATGGAAATGGTACGCGAGCTTTTCCACTATATGAGCGTCCGAAAGAAGTTTTGGCTGCTGCCCGTCTTTATCATGGTCGCAGTCTTTGGAGCTCTTTTGGTCCTGACCCAGGGCACCGCGGTTGCTCCCTTTATCTACACTCTGTTCTGACGCGGAGAGGGTGAGTGCGAGTTCTTGGAATCTCGGCCTTCTATCATGACAGCGCGGCGGCCTTAGTCGAGGACGGACGTATCGTCGCTGCGGCGCAGGAAGAGCGCTTCACCCGAAGGAAGCACGATGCGGCCTTTCCAATGAGGGCGGTTGAGTACTGTCTGGCCGAGGCAGGCTGCGGCATGAGCGAAATCGACCACGTCGTCTTTTATGAAAAGCCATTCTTGAAGTTCGAGCGATTGCTTGAAACTTATCTCACAACGATCCCGAGAGGCTTTCGCTCGTTCAAGACCGCGATGCCGATATGGATCAAGGAAAAATTGTTTCAAAAGAAACTTCTGCGGCAGAAGCTGGGAAAACTGGCTGGCTCGAAAGAGTGGACAGGCTCGCTCCTGTTCACCGAGCACCATATGGCGCATGCAGCCAGCTCCTACTTTCCGTCTCCTTTTTCGAATGCGGCCGTGCTGACAATGGACGGCGTGGGCGAATGGTGCACCACATCAATAGGGCATGGCACCGACGATCGCCTCGCCATTTTCAAGGAGATACACTTCCCCCATTCTCTGGGCCTACTCTATTCCGCTTTCACCTATTACACGGGATTCAAGGTAAACTCAGGCGAATACAAACTTATGGGCTTAGCACCTTACGGGCAGCCGCGTTTTGCCCAAACTATTCTGGATCATCTGATCGATTTGAAAGAGGACGGCTCGTTTCGCCTCGATCAACAGTATTTCGACTACTGCACTGGTCTTACAATGACTTCCCCGGCCTTCCATCGTCTCTTTGGAGGCGAACCACGAAAACCGGAATCCGCCTTAACCCAGCGCGAAATGGACCTGGCTGCGTCCATCCAAGCAGTGACCGAAGAGGTGGTCCTGAGGCTCGCACGCTTTGCACAACTTGAAACGGGCGAAAGAAACCTGTGCCTTGCCGGTGGTGTCGCGCTGAATTGCGTCGCAAACGGTAAGCTCCTTAAGGCAGGCATATTCGAGAATATCTGGATCCAGCCGGCAGCCGGCGACGCCGGAGGTGCTCTTGGCGCGGCCCTTACTGTTTGGCACGGTTTCCTCAGCAATGGTCGGAAGGTCAATGGTCGCGATAGCATGGAGGGCGCATATCTTGGCCCCGCCTACGGCCAAAAAGAGATCGAACAGCGCCTTACTACCGCCGGAGCCGTCTACGGCGTTCTTTCGGACAGCGAGGTTACCGAGAGCACCGTCGATGCTCTCGTTGAGGAGAAGGCTGTGGGGTGGATGCAAGGCCGCATGGAATTCGGGCCGCGAGCGCTCGGGGCGCGATCCATATTGGGCGATCCGCGGTCGCCTACCATGCAGAGAACGCTAAATCTCAAGGTTAAATATCGCGAGAGCTTTCGCCCCTTTGCGCCCTCTGTCAGGCGCGAGGATGTATCGGACTGGTTCGATATCGATGTTGACAGTCCCTACATGTTGCTTGTTGGCGACGTATTGGAAAGTCGAAGACATCAACCGAACACTGATGAGCAGGAATTATTCGGCATCGACCGCCTGAACGTCTCACGATCGCAGATCCCGGCTGTTACTCACGTCGATTATTCGGCCCGAGTGCAGACGGTGCATAGAGAGACCAATCCCCGTTACTGGGACTTGCTGACTGCCTTTAAGGCGCGCACCGGCTGCCCGGTTCTAGTCAATACGAGCTTCAATGTGCGTGGCGAACCGATCGTCTGTACTCCAGAAGACGCTTTCCACTGCTTCATGGGCACCGAGATAGAAAGGCTTGTCATTGGAAACTGCGTCCTTCGAAAGGAAGATCAGCCCGACCGCCTCAAGCAGGACTACAAGGAGCACTTTGAACTAGACTAACACCTTGATTCACATTGCCGCGCTGAAACAGGCATAGGGCCTTTCGGATGAAAATTGGTGCCGCGCGCTCGTCTCGCTTCTCAGGCAACGGTGGAGAATTGGGAGAGCCTTGATCAAGCTGGCAGTACGCCAAAACTTAAGAACGCCCCGATCATTCCCAGCCGAGCAAAACCGACGGTAGCACTGTGCGATTGTGAGGAAGCATGCGACTTGCGTTAGTTGAAGCAGGCCTCGGCGCCGGAGGAACGGAACGGGTCGTCAGCCTCATCGTGAAAGACCGCCACGCGCGCGGCGATGAAGTCCATGTATTCGCCTTCAGCTCAGATGAGGATGACATTTACTTTTCCTTGCCAAGCGGCGTGACTGTCCACCGATTGCCGGACGCACGAGAGGGCCCGTTTTCAAGGAGCTCTGTCAAAACCGTCAATCGGATTTTGCGCCTCCGTGCAGAACTCCGGAAGCTTCGCCCGGATGTCGTGCTTTCGTTTCTGACGAAGATCAACATTGTCTCCCTGCTTTCCACGCGCGGCCTAGGCATTCCGGTGCTCGTTTCGGAACGCAACAATCCCGGTGCTCAACCCAAGCATTTTCTCTGGAACATGATCGAACCTTTGGTTCTGAGCCAAGCTCACCGCTTGATCATGCAAACGGAGGCCATTTCCAAAACTCTGCCCACATCGCTGAGGACAAAGGCGGTCGTCATCGGCAATCCTTGTGACCGAAGCCGTATCCTTAAACCTACCCGTAGAGCTTTACGTGTCGTGGCAGTTGGGCGGCTGGTGGATCAGAAGGGCTTTGATACGCTTATTGAAGCCTTTGCCAATGTCTGTGCGGAGGTTCCCGAATGGTGCCTGACGATTTACGGCGAAGGTCCGGACCGACATCAATTGCAAGAGAGGATCCGGGCTCGGCACATGCAGGACAGAATCTCGCTCGCAGGGGTGACGGCAAAGGCCGGCTCCTGGATTGATGACGCCGCCCTATTCGTTCTCAGTTCGCGTTATGAAGGATTTCCCAACGTTCTGATGGAGGCGATGGCGGCAGGGCTGGCGGTTATTTCCACTCGGTGCGACTTTGGTCCGGCGGAGATCATTGAGGACGGGGTGTCAGGTCTTCTCGTTCCCGTCGACGACGTCGACAGTTTAGCGGCAGCATTGAAGCTCTTGATGCTGGACGAAAGCCTGCGCGCAAGCTTTGCGGAAGCCGGCTATCAAACCGTCCTCCGCTTTTCGACCGAAACCATCATGGCAAAATGGGATTCCTGCATCAGGCAGGTGACTGCAGCCAACCGGCGGAGCCAAAGGCGCCCGCTGAGAAGGGGGCGAGATGAACTTCGATCGGGTGAATGACAGCGGAGGAACCGCACCCGCGGACGCAAATTTCGCCGACATACTTATCCATATCGGCTATCACAAGACCGGATCGACCTACCTTCAGGACCATTGCTTCCAACCCATCAATGGCTACTCCAGCAACATAGGCGGGTCGAGAACGCGCATTGTGAAAGACATCGCATTCCCCGACAATTTCGTCTTCGACCCCTTTGTGTGCCGAAGCCTTTACTTACCCTATATCGACACCGCGCGCGACAATGGTCTGCGCTTCGTCCTTAGCCACGAACGGCTCTCCGGATATCCGCCAAGCGGTGGTTATGATCGCATGCTCATTGCGGACCGGCTCGTGCGTACGTTCCCCGCGGCAAGAATTCTGATCGTGGTGCGAGAGCAGGTATCGCTGATCAGATCGATATATAGCCAGTACATTACCGACGGCGGGGATCTCTCGCTCCAGCGGTTTCTTGAGACGCCTGAACCACAATTAGGACGCATGCCTGGGTTCCGTCTCGAAGTCTACGAGTTCGACCGACTGATCCGGCACTATCAGGAGCTCTTTGGCAGCGTTCTAGTGCTACCTTTCGAGATGATGGTGCGGGACTTGGAAAGCTTCGTGGGGCAAATCAGCCAGTTCATGGAAATGCCGCCTCCCGCCTCGATAGCAAAGGTCGTCACTAACAGCAGGCGTCCAGTCACGATGCAGTTCGTTCAACGCTTTGCAAACCGTCTCATGAGCAACAACGAACTCAGCCGCGGCGGGATAGTTCAAATCCCCCGCTTCGCGCGGCGTTTCGCACGAATGAAGCCGGTCTTCGAACGCCTAACTCCGCAATCATTTGACGAACGGCTAAACAGGAAAATTGACCGTAACATACGCGCATTCGTTGCCGGCCATTATCGTGATAGCAACTGCCGTGTTATGGAGCTAACTGGCTTGGATCTTGGAAAATTCGGTTATGCGGTCTGATCACCGTTTGTAATCCAACATTGAATGCCGTGCCAATCGACGGACAACCTCTGCCCACCTTCTATAAGCATCCTGTTTCTACAACATCGACGGGCTTGTAACAGGATAATCCGGGAGTGACAGGGGAGGGATAGTTTCGGAGAGTTTAGGATACTGTGGCGTAGGTTTTTCGTAAGCGGTGTCCGCTTACACCTTGACCGAGCTGCCTATTGCAGTGCCGAGTGATGGAGGACAGGACGGGGATGGCAACCATGTGCCAGGACCAGTCATCATAAGAGACAAGAGTCGGTCTGGAAACACGGAGGTTAGCCGTTGCCTTACGTAAAAGTTGAGATCGCAAAAGGGATCGCCAGCGTCGATCAGAAGCGCGCTGTCATCCGAAGGATGACAGAGGTTCTTGTCGAAGAGTTGGGCCGCAATCCCGAATATGTCTTTGTCGTGATCGATGAAATAGATACCGATAATTGGGGCAGGAAAGGCGTGATGCTGACCGACTTGTGGCAACAGGCAAAGACGGACACGCCCTAGCCCGTTGCCCCTTTTGGGCCAACTGCTGGCTCGGGGCACATTTACTTGGCCGGGTGGCGGCATAACTCCGATTGTTGGGTCTATTTCACGGCGCAGTGCGCACCTATGCGCTAGATCCAGTGTTCATGGAAAAAGTCGTGAAACCCTCGCACGCTGCGAAAGCGAGTTCGAGGGTAGGCTGGTGCCCTTCGTTGACTTGAGTTAAAACCACTATCGTTCGCCCAGCCTTCTTGTCCCGGCGAACCGATGTGGAGCCCTAGCAGGAGATTTCACATGACAGACGCAGCGAAGGCGGTTTCGAATTCGAATTGTTTGTTGTTTCGCCTGCCTTTCTTTCGTAGGGGCAGTGCGGTCACCGGCGCTTTCCTTGCGCTGACGTCGGCGGCGGGACTGTCCCTGGCACAGGAACAGCCGGCATTCCCGGGCGCTGAGGGCTACGGAAAGATGGCAACGGGAGGAAGGGGCGGGGCGATCATCCCGGTCACCAACCTCAACGACGCTGGCCCCGGTAGCCTGCGCGCCTGCATCGATCTCAGTGGGCCGCGCAATTGCGTGTTCAAGGTCGGCGGAACCATCAAGCTGAAAAGTTCATTGGTTGTGCGGGACCAGAACGCCAATCTGTCCGTTCTCGGCCAGACGGCACCGGGTGGCGGCATCCTGCTGACCATCGACCAGACAAACAGCGAGGGTCTACACACGCCCTTCGTCGTCAAGGGATCAGTCAACGTCATCATCCGTCATCTGCGGATGCGGCCGCAGTTTTCCAATTCGATACCGAATGTTGATGGCGTGACGATCGAGGACAGTCGGCTGGTTTATGTCGATCACGTGTCGACGTCCTGGGCGACGGATGAGAACTTCAACGCCTATGCCACCACGACGGATCTAACCGTTGCCAATTCCCTGTTTGCCGAAGGCTTGAACAAGCACAGCAAATGCGCGCTTCTCGGCTCGGATCCGCGGGGCCCACAAAACATCAGCTTCTGGAAAAATGCTTGTGTTTCCAACAGAGACAGGAACCCGGACAATAACCACTATGGCGGCTCATGCATCGAGATCGTCAACAATCTCTTCTTTAACGCAGCGTCCGAGTGGGGCGAAATATTCTCGCAATTTCCCGGGGGGACGCCGATCTCCTTTGTCGGTAACTACTTCAAGGCAGGCCCGAGTACCAACGAAGTCACCTATGCGATGAACTGGAACGACACGGCCAGTGTCGACAACCCGAAGCTCTACCAAAGCGGCAATGTTACCTGGAGTTTTGGAAAAAAATCGATCGTCGCGATCGCGCCCGACACGCTCGGCTTCGTCGTCGACAAGCCGCCTTGTCCGTTGGCGATTGCCAATCCCGAGCCGGCCGAGGCGGTCTATGCCTCCGTCACGGCGACCGCGGGCGCCTTCCCGCGTGATGGCGTTGACACACGGGTGATCGCCGAAATCGGGCCCATCGGGCAGAAGGGCGGCGGCAAGATGGTCAGCGTGCCGGGTGCCCTGCCGGAAATCGCCAATGGCGAGCCTTATCTCGATTCCGATGTTGACGGCATGGCCGACGCGATCGAGCCGCAGTTTGGTGCCGCAGCGGTCAGCAATGACCCTTGGGTCGACGGCGACGGTAACGGGTGGTCGAACTTCGACGACTTCATGCAGTGGCTTTCTGAAGAGCGCATCGCCGGACGCTATCCCACAGACTGAAGATGTTCGGCTAGATGCGCCGGCGATAAGCCACATACATCATCGCCAGCCACACGACTGACATGACGATATGGGCAACATTGGCGCCCATGGCGCCAATCTGCGGAATGAAGATCAACGCCGTCACGTAAAAGCCCACGACCGAAATCAACACGCTCGTGAGGACTCTGTGTTCCTCTCCTATCGCCAACAGTGCTGAGCGGAAGACGGCACCGACGAGGGTTAGTGTTACGGCAATCGACTGGACAATCACCAGTGGCGCGGCGCCGACGAATTGCGGTCCGGCTGTCCATTTCAGCAGCGGCTCGATCGAGACGTAGAATGCACCTATCATCGCGACGCCGAATGCAAGGAGCAGCCACTGCGTCTGGGACACGGCGCGCCGGAATTCGGCGCTCGCGCCCGCGGCCCATGCGCGAGCGAGTTCAGGATAGAGCACCGTCTGGACCTGGCTACCTGCCTGTTGCGCCAGGCGACCGACGCGCTTGGCGATGTGAAACAGCCCTGCTGAAGCCGGGTCGGCGAGGTAGCCGACCAGCAATGTGTCAAGTTCGTTGGCGCTTGCGCGAATGGTCAGCGAGACATTCGCCGATATCGCGAATTTCCATAGGCCGGGAAAGCGGGTCCGAAGCTGTGCCATTGACGCCGACGCCAGACCGTGAAGCAAGCCTTCGCGCTTGAGGGCAACTAGGGAAAAAGTAACCAGCGAAATGGCGCTCAGGATCTGCGCTGCCATCCAGATCAATGCGAATTCGAACAGCCCAGCACCGGTTATGTAGCCGAGAAAACAGAGGATGACGCGCAAGAGGCTCGAAATTACCTGGCCGTAGGCTAGGGAGGTGAACCTGCCAAAAAGCCTGAGGACCGCGGTCGGCATGCCGGAAAGCTGAAAAGGCAAGACGAAGCAGTAAACGAGTACCAGTTCTTTCACCGGCTCCGAGAGGCCGAAGAAGGGTGCGGCGAGAAGAACCAGCAAGATTGCGATCAGGCAACCGGCGATCGCGGCTGCGACATCGAGAAGGAGTCCAAACTTCAAGATGGCGCGCAGATCGTCGTTACGCCCGGCCTCTTTTGCCTCGCTCCCGAACTTAATGAGCGGCTGCCAGGACTGAAAGCTGACCAGCCGCTCGACCGCCCTTATGTATGCGAAGCACAGCGCTAACATGCCATAGTCGGCCGGACCGAGTGCGCGCGCGGTCAAGGCAAAACCGGCGAGCCCAATGATCGAGCCGAGGAAATTGCCCGTCATCAGATGAGCGACCGCCTGCAGCCTCTCCTTAAGGCTTTTTTCCCGCCTCGCGATGTCGCCGAACGCCTTCATGGCGCGTCGTAGTTTCTTGCGGATCGTCACGCGCGTTCCAGAAGATCATGCCGGGGGCGCCGGCGAGAGAAGGGACAGTCTAGGTAGCTCTTTAGGGGTAATCCATCGGGGTAATAAAAATCGAAATTACTCTCCCTTTCGGGATATGTATTATAATGTTACCGCATCTTTTTATTTTCAACCAAAATCCTTTGACGGCTCGGCGAACGTCAGAATATAGTCGCCGACAATACGATCTCCGAGCGTTGTCTTTTCTTTCGAGAGGCGCAATCGCATGACCGGAATCACGAGCTCATTCGACAGGAGCCTGGCGAGAAGGATTTCCAAATATCTTCTCGCAGCGATCCTGTGTTTTCTGCTCAGCGTGACGACGGGGGGAGGGCTTTCCGCCGACTATCGGCTGTCTACTGGCGATATCCTCACCTTCGACTTCCTGGACGACGCCGAGATTCCCGTGACGGTAACGATTTCGAGCGACGGCGATGCCCAATTTCCTTTGATTGGATCCGTCAAGATCGCTGGATTGACGGTGACCGCGGCCTTGGAAAAATTACGCTCCGAGTACCGTTCCCGGGAAATCCTGATTGATCCAAAGCTCTCGCTCAACATCTCCACGTTTCGTCCGATCTTCGTTCTCGGCGAAGTGCGAAGCCCCGGTTCCTTCCCCTTCTACGGCGGCCTGACGGTAGAACAGGCCGTGGGTCTCGCTGGCGGCACCCAGATCGCATCCGTCAATCCGTCCGACCGGATCGTGGCACGCGCAAGGCTCCGCGGCGAGATTGAGGGAGCTGACGCGCAAATCGTCTATGAGGCGATTTACGCTGCCCGTCTGGTTGCGCAACTGAAGAACAGCGCGAAGATCGACCTGAAGGACGTGCCGGAAGTCGCCAGGGGATACCTCGCCGACCTGCCTCTCAAAGGGGTTATCGAGGTCGAGGAAAAGATCCTGAGTGCCGATCTCGCCGCCAACAAATCACAGAGCGCCATTTTGTCGGAAGGAATTGTCCAGGGGCAAGGCGCGATAGACATCCTCGATCAACTTGTGGCTCAACAAAAGGAAGTGGTCGACATCAATGAAAAGGACCTGGCGCGGGTGAGCTCGCTGCGCAAGCGTGAACTCAACACCGAAAGCGACCTTTCACGCGCCAGGAGCAACGCATCGAACGAAAAGTCCCAGTTGCTTGAGACCTTCGCGACGCTTGCCCGTTCACGGCGGGAGCTGAGCGAAATGAAGCTGGAATTCGCCAAGCTCGGGGCGGATCGCGAGAAGGAAATTCTCATGCAACTGCAGGAGCGCGACGTGGAGATCAAGAAACTGATCGCGAGCAGGCAAGCTGCCCAGGAGCAAATTCTGCTGATGGCGGCGGCGAGCGCCGATGAAGCAAACAAAACCAAGATCAGTTACACCTACGAGATCCGCCGCAACCCCGTCGGCGGCAAGCCGGCGAGCATTGAGGCTTCCCCATTAACGGAAATGCTGCCGGGCGACGTCTTGGTGGTGGCAATAACGGGCATGTAAGCAAGCACGGTCACGGCGGCACCGCCGACCAAACAGACGACGTGACGGAGAGCGGATTGAGACGGAACGGCCGACATGCACTCGAGATGGGCCCTATAGCTTTACCAGCTGAAAATGGCCGGGTAGACAGCGTTCTCATCGCCGGCGTGTTGCTTATCCTCTGCCTGCCGCTGATGCTGTTGGCGGCCGCGATTGTATTCGCCACACTCGGTCGGCCACTCATTTTTCGACAATTGCGTGCCGGTCTCGGGGCTAAGCCATTTTCCATCGTCAAGTTTCGTACCATGCGCGAAGGTCGCGATGCGAACGGACACCTGTTGCCCGACCATCTGCGCGCGACGAGACTGACATGGTTTCTGCGACGCACGCGCCTCGACGAATTGCCGCAATTCCTTTCCGTCGCGCGGGGTGAGATGGCCTTCGTCGGACCGCGCCCGCTTGGTCCCACAACCATCGCGGAATTCGGTGAGCTCGGCCGGGTCCGTTGCCGGGTACTGCCCGGCATCACCGGATGGGCGCAGGTCAACGGCAATACACGCCTGTCGAACGAGGAGAAACTGGCGCTCGACATCTGGTATGTCGATCATGCGGGTCGATGGCTCGACACGCGCATCCTCGTCATGACCGTACTCACCCTTGTCGCCGGCGAGAAGCGGAACGACAGGCACTTGGCAGAGGCACGGCGTCATGTCGCCGAACGATACGGCGCCGCCGCGCCTTTCGCACCACTAGGAGAAAGCCATCGATGAGCAAGCGAGCCAAGGCAAAGAGGGGTCCTGCGTTGCCTGTTCCGCTCTCGTTTGGCCGAACCCTGGTGATCGCGCCACACCCGGATGACGAGGTGTTGGGAGCGGGCGGAACGATCGCTCGACTGACCGCGGAAGGCGAGCGGGTGTTCGTGGCGATCGTAACCGAGGGGCGGCCTCCCGCCTTCACTTCGGAAAGCATCGCTCTAGTCAGATCGGAGGCCAATCAGGCCCACGCATTGCTAGGCGTGGAGGAAACATTCTGGCTCGGTTTCGAAGCGGCTGGACTCGACCTGGCCGGGCATTCCGCCGTCAACAGTGCGCTCTCGGATCTCGTTCGTCTCCTATCTCCCGAGACAGTTCTTCTGCCATTTCCCGGCGACATTCATCGAGATCATCAGTTGGCGTTTCTTTCGGCGTTGGTGGCAAGTCGCCCCCACCAGGAAAGCTTCCCTCATCGCATACTGGCCTATGAAACATTGTCCGAGACCAACTGGAACGCGCCCTATCTGACTCCGGGCTTCACGCCGAACGTCTTCGTCGACATCTCGAGCTATTTCGAAAAGAAGCTCGAAGCAATGCAGTGTTTTGCGTCCCAGATCCGCTCGCCGCCACACGAGCGATCGACGAGAACGCTGTCGGCGCTGGCGCAATTGCGCGGTGCGACGGTGATGAGCGAAGCGGCCGAAGCGTTCGTCCTTGTTCGTTGGATGCTGCCACAGACGCGCTCATGACAGGGTGGAGTTCGGGGGGACACAGATGCATCGATGGCCCATCTACGATGAACAGCAGATCGCAGACGTCTGCAACGTGCTGCGAACCGGCGAGGTCAACGCCTGGACTGGACCTCACGTTCGCGCCTTCGAAGCGGCCTATGAACATTATCTGGACATGCGACATGCGATCGCGCTTGCAAACGGAACCGTCGCGCTTGACTTGGCACTTCATGCACTCGACCTGCAGCCCGGCGACGAGGTCGTCGTTACACCCAGGAGCTTTATAGCTTCCGCATCCTGCGTGGTCATGGCCGGGGGTAGGGCGGTGTTCGCCGATGTCGACGAGGAGAGCCAGAACATCACGGTAGAGACGATCAGCCGCTGCCTGTCAAAAAAGACCAGAGGCATTATAGCGGTTCATCTCGCCGGCTGGCCCTGCGACATGCCGGCAATCATGGCGCTGGCGGCCGAAAACGATCTCTGGGTGATCGAGGACTGCGCCCAGGCGCACGGAGCCTCCATAGCAGGCCACCCCGTCGGAACGTTCGGCGAGATCGCCGCATTTTCGTTTTGCCAAGACAAGATAATTTCGACGGGCGGCGAAGGTGGCCTGATCGCACTAAACGACGAGGCCATGTGGAAACGCGCCTGGAGCCGCAAGGACCACGGCAAGAGCTACGATGCCGTGTTCAAGACGGAGCATCCCCCGGGGTTCCGTTGGCTGCATGAGACGATCGGCACCAACTGGCGCATGACGTCGATACAGGCAGTGCTCGGGACGGCGCAGCTCGCCACGCTTGCCGACACTCACGATATCCGTGCGGTCAACGCAGCAATCCTTCACGACGCCATCAAGGATCTGTCGGCGCTTCGCGCCCCAATTCCGCCGCCGGAGTTCGTCCATGCGTGGTATCGCTTCTACAGTTTCGTGAAGCCAGAAATGCTGCGCGACGGATGGAACCGGGATCGGCTTGTGGCGGAGATCAATGGCCGCGGCGTGCCGTGTTTTAGTGGCAGTTGCTCGGAAATCTATCGGGAACAGGCATTCATCAACGTCGGCATGGTGCCGGCGCACCGACTTCCCGTCGCCCGGTCTCTCGGAGAAACGAGCCTGGCCTTTCTGGTGGATCCCAGTTTCGACGAGCAGGCAATGAGGACGATCGCGGACGTCGTCAGGAACGTCGTCGTGGGCGCTACGAAGTGACCGCGTGGTCAGCAGCTCGTTCGCGCATGCAGAGAGCTGCGATCGGTTCGAGCATACGGTCTGCTCGCGACAGAATGGACCGAAACCAGATTCTGCCGGATTTTCGGCGAGAAACGAGGAACGCGTCCGCCAACGCAGCATGAGAGGTCACCCGAACACGCTTGAGATGCCCCTTTTACACCCTGCAAATGCTGCTCATCGGCACCCCCTGACGGCGCACTGAAGCCGTCGCGGCAGCGGGTAAAACAGAATACACTGCAACTGCGATCCGGAATGTAACAACCATCATCTAATTGACCGAGGACGTGTGGAACGCGACGGGGAACATCAACGAATGGCAACGAGCCCGTATTGTGGCGCGCACGACCATCCGGACCAAAAAACGACCAGAACCACGATCGTCGTGCCGGCACTCGGCGCCGGCGGTACCGAGCATGTCGTTAGCCTGGTGGCAAATCACTGGTCACGGCAAGGGCATGAGGTAACCATCATTACTTTCGAGGCCCCGACTTCGGAGGCATATTATCCGATCGATCCGCATATCGATATCTGGCGGCTCGGTGGGGCAGGGCGGCCTCGATCGAACCTTCATTCCGGTCTGATGGCGTTTCGCAGGATGCGAAAGCTTACAGCCGCGCTTCGAGCGTCCCGCCCGACCTTCATCCTCAGTTTCCTCACGCGAACAAACGTTCTCACACTGCTCGCGGGCTGGCGGCTTGGTGTGCCGATCATCGTTTCCGAGCGCAACAATCCCGAACTGCAGCCCGTTGGACGCGGCTGGAAGCGATTGCAGCGATGGCTCTACCCGCGCGCCTTCGGCTTGGTAACGATGACGCGCGGGGCGCTCGAAACCTTTCCACCCATCATGCGCAAGCGTGGCTGGGTCGTTCCTAATGCATCCGATCTGCCGCCGGGTTGGAACAGCAGACGACAGGATAACACGTTGACTGCCGTCGGACGCCTGACCCACCAAAAAGGCTTCGACCTGCTGCTCGAGGCATTCGCCAAAATCGCGCCGGATCTGCCGGAGTGGCATTTGCGCATTTGGGGGGAAGGGGAGGAGCGGGCAAACCTTGAGGCGCAAAGGAACCGGCTTGGTCTTGCCGACCGGGTGAGCATGCCTGGCGTCACGAAGCGGCCAGGAGAATGGGTGGAGACAGCCGACGTGTTCGTGCTCTCGTCTCGCTATGAGGGATGGGGGATCGTGCTGCTGGAGGCGATGGCCGCCGGAATTCCCACCGTGTCGTTTCGGTGCCAATGGGGGCCCGAGGAAATGATCAGCGATGGCGAAGATGGAATCCTGGTCGAACGGGAAGATATCGACGCCCTGGCGACGGCCCTTGGAAGGATCCTGCGGGATCCGCTGCTGCGATACCATCTTGGGCGCGACGCGGAACAAAGTGCGCGGCGGTTCACTCAGGAACGAGTGCTGGCGGAGTGGGACGCGGTGGCCGCCGCGGCAAAAGCCGCTGGAAGGATGAACTCATAAAGAGCCACTCATCCAGAAATTGCCACGTCGCGGGCTCGGGCTATACGGCTATCAAGCTCCTCGAGCCGGCGAACAAAACCGATATTGGCAGGCTGAAGTGCCACGGCCTCGGCAAGCATTTCCCGCGCGGTAGCGAGTTTACTATCCCGGATGTGACGGTTGGCCCGATGATATAGGAAATTAACGCGCTCCACGGGCGAGAAGCCCTCGCCAAAGCGAGCCTGCAACCGGTCGGCGCAAGCGGGATGGCGAGCGATTGCCGAGACCGCGATTTGATAGGGCCTCATGGGTGCGGCGACACGAACCACGCGGGCAAGTTCCCGTAGGCCCGTGAGGTTGTCTGCTCGGCAAGAGTCGATGAGCGAAAGAGCCCGCGCTGTCCCAGTGAAGGCTCGCACGGTGCCATGTCCGGTCATATGGACCGGAACGAGCCGCGTCTCTGCTTGGAGCGCCGCGATCTGCTCCGCGTGCCGGCGATCGACCGAATGGAACGGATCGAAAAAGACATAGCCCCGGCCGGCCGCTTGGTCGGGGGCGATCCCCATACTGGTGTGGAGCTTGGGCGAGAAATGTCGCGTGAACCGGCGATCGAACGGTACCGCATTCGGGTCAATCGAGGCTTGCGGGCAGAAGGCGATGGCGACGGTCGCGTCGAAGCGCCGACGATAACGCAGCGCCGCATAGCCGCCCTGTGAATGACCGTAGAGGACACGCTCCGGCGCGGCACGCAAAATGGGTTGCGCCGCGTCGACCGCCTTAACGATGCTCGCTGCCGGAAACCAATTAGGCCGCCGGCTGATGAAGCCGAGCGCGGCAATGTCGGCTTTTTCGCAAAACCGTTGCGCCCAGAACCGACTGCCGTTCGCCTGCATCTCCATCTCATTAAAGGTGACAAGAAGATAAGGCGATGAACCCGCGCGGTGAATTACTTCAATATTCTCGTCGGAATAGATGAGCATGCGGTCCTTCCCTAGTTGAACTCAGTATACTTCTAATTTTGAAACATTTTTTCTTGTCGGGCGAGCCATAGAATATTTGAACTCTTTGAAAACTCAATCCACGGGGCATCGCACCGATCAAAAAACACCAAAACAGTGGTGCACCTGGGGCGAAAAAGCTCGCCATGCCGATTGGTGGACGATCGATTGCTGACACAATTCAGTTGCAGCACTGGCTAACACTGGTGCCGGACACAAAGAGCGCGCAGCGCTTGTTAATCAAAGACCTGACTGAGCTTGCAAGCCGTATCACCGGAGAGGCCGACGAGCTGCTGGCGGCAGTTAAGGAAGAGGGTATCGCCCATGGGATTCTCAAGACCATTCGCGGTGTAATCGAGGCACGCGCGACCCATTTGCTGCGCATTACGCAGAGTGCCTGACAGGACAGCCAAATCCGTGTTTCGCCGCTCGAAATGTTCATTCGCTCATTCTAACGCGCGGGGGGTAACGGCAAGGTCGGCCATCAGGTTGTCAGCGAGGAAGGACATCCGGTCTTTCGCTCTCTTGGGCCTGCTGTCGATACCGGATCAATACTCTCCAAAAGTGCCACTTGAATCTTCTCGAGTTGAGGGACGCCGCCGGTCTTTTCGGCGCTCGCCCGGGAAGACCGGCGGCACGGCATCTCCGATACTACTCTCGATGGTCGAGAGGGGATTGGCGGTCATCAAACTCGGGGAGATAGTCATAGTCTTAGATTTACACCGGCAGGGCTTGTCGGTGTCTGCGATCGCCAGGCAGACCGGCGTCGATCGAAAGACAATCCGCAAATATATCGAACGGGGCCTTGAGGCACTTGCCTATGGACCGCGGCCTATCCCGGTCTTAGCGGACGGCGGCTCCTGCGGGAGCTGAAGGAACGCGGATATTCCGGCGGCTACACTGCAGTCACGGACTTTCTCAGAGACGTCCGCCCGTCCTCCGAACACGGGTTTGAAGTTCGGGTCGAAACGGCTCCCGGCGAACAAGCTCAGGTGGATTTCGCCCAATTCCATGTTGTCTTCACCGATGAGCCGGCAACCCCCAGGATCGTTTGGCTGTTTTCCATCGTGCTGGGCCATAGCCGTCTCATGAAATCCGATCCTTGCTCATGAAAAATGATTCCTAAGAGACAATTTCATGAAAAACGATGACATGCATGCGGACAAACGCCGACCTTCGCCTTGCGCCCTAAGAACTGGCTCCTTTAGTTGGCTGTAATTGTACATACTCATGGGAGGACCATGAACCGCACCGGGTCTGCCGGGGGCGCATTCAACAGCTTCGAAGTTGCGCCAAGGCCCGCGTCGACTGGGTCACGCGGACCTGTCTCGGGACCATATTTGTAAGTTCCATAACAACGCTTACGCGATCTTATCGTGTAGCCGCAAAGTTAAAGTGTCCTGATCCTGCAAAGTAAGAATGTCACTCTCCCCGGGTTTTGATGACCTGGGAGATTGCGGATGGGATTGATTGCGATGAGCGAGCGTGAC
>NZ_LMDT01000015.1:0-134287 GCF_001425885.1 Ensifer sp. Root1252
ATGTTGGGAAGCGAGGCATAACGCGGCTCGTTCAGGCGCAGGTCGGTGGTCACCACCGCCGGCAGCTTGATGTCGATCGTCTGCAGGCCGCCGTCGACTTCACGCGTCACCGTTGCCTTGCCGTCACCGATCTCGACCTTGGAGGCAAAGGTGCCCTGGGCCCAGCCCAGAAGCGCCGACAGCATCTGGCCGGTCTGGTTCGARTCRTCATCGATCGCCTGCTTGCCGACGATGATCAGCCCCGGCTGTTCGGCCTCGGCCACACCCTTGACGATCTTGGCAACAGTGAGCGGCTCGACCTGGTCGTCGGTCTCGNTCATCGATCGCCTGCTTGCCGACGATGATCAGCCCCGGCTGTTCGGCCTCGGCCACACCCTTGACGATCTTGGCAACAGTGAGCGGCTCGACCTGGTCGTCGGTCTCGACCAGGATCGCCCGRTCGGCGCCCATGGCSAGCGCCGTSCGCAGCGTTTCCTCGGCCTTGGCCGGACCGACCGAGACGACCACGACCTCGTCGGCCTTGCCGGCTTCCTTCAGCCGCAGCGCCTCTTCCACCGAGATCTCGTCGAACGGGTTCATCGACATCTTCACGTTGGCAAGCTCGACACCCGAGCCGTCAGCCTTCACCCGGATCTTGACGTTGTAGTCAACCACCCGCTTACTTCACGTTGGCAAGCTCGACACCCGAGCCGTCAGCCTTCACCCGGATCTTGACGTTGTAGTCAACCACCCGCTTAACCGTCACAAGTATTTTCATGGCAATCTCTCCAGGCATCAGCAGACAGTGCAGAAGCGTTCGACCATGACGTCGAGCACCTCGCCGGGATCGCGCTTCCACCAATTGTTCGCCGAGAAAATCTCCACCTCACAAGGACCCGAATAGCCAGCCCCTTCCACCGCCTTGCGCAAAGCCTTGAGGTCCGCGACGCCGTCGCCCATCATCCCGCGGTCGAGAAGCACGTCGGTGGTGTCGGCAAGCCAATCACAGAGATGAAAGCCGAAGATGCGGTCGGCGCCGGCCCGCTGCAATTGTGCGGCAACGTCCGTGTCCCACCAAACATGATAGACGTCGACCGCGACGCCGACGTTCGGCGCGGCAATCGCGTCGCAGAGATCGATGGCGTCACGAAGCGTCGTCAGGCAGGAGCGGTTCCCGGCATAGACCGGATTGAGTGGCTCAAGCGCCAGCCTGATGCCGTGTGCTGCAGCGTAGGGGGCGGCCTCCGCGACACGGTCAGCGACGATCTTGAGACTTTCCTCGACACCCTTGGTGCCTGGCTCAACGCCGCCCACGACAATGGTCAAGACTTTGGCGCGCAGAGCTGCCGCCATGTCAATCGAGGCCTCGAAGTCATCCATGACCGCGCGCGCATCACTCGCCAGCGAGCCGACGAGAAAGGGCGTTCTGCAGAGACCTGCGACCGTCATGCCGGCAGCACGGACCCGCTCTCCGATCTGGAACGCTTGCGATCCTATTTCGCGGCGCCAGAAAACGACCGCGCCGAGACCGCGCTCGGCGCAGGCGTCAATGATCCGTTCCGCAGACCATCCCGCGCCGTAGCCTTCGAGATTGTGGCCGAGGCTTGCAGTGTTGAGAGCCAGCGCCCTGTGATCATTGGCAAAGTTCCTCATCTCAGGCTCCGTAAAATGCGAGCAGCCGCTTCATCCGGTTGACGGCCATTTCGGGCTCGCGCAGCAGGCCGCATGCATCTGCCAGCCGGAAAACTTCGGTAAAGTAAGGCAAGGGCCGCATCGCCTGCGCACCGTTCAGCATGACGAAGTGGTCCTGGAATCCGTTGAGCCAAGCGAGAAACACGACGCCTGTCTTGTAGTACTGCGTCGGCGCACGGAAGATCAGCCTCGCCAGTGGCACTGTCGGATCCAGGGTGGCTCGAAACGCGGACGTGTCGCCGTCGCCCAGGCTCTTCACCGCAAATGCCGCAGCGGGTGCGAGCGGATCGAATATGCCCAGCAGTGCATGCGAAAAGCCCTCGGCGTCACCTTCGATCAATTCGGGGTAATTGAAGTCATCGCCCGTATACATCTTCACACCGGCCGGCAGGAGCCGGCGCATGTCGATCTCCTTCTGCTTGTCGAGAAGCGAGATCTTTATGCCATCGACCTTTGAGGCGTTCTCGTTGATGACGGCAAGCGCAACCGGCATGGCCTTTGCGAAATCCTTCGATCCCCAGTAGCCAGCAAGCTGCGGGTCGAACATTTCGCCCAGCCAATGAAGGATGACGGGCTGGTCGCAGGCGCCTAGCACATCGGAATAGACTTTGACGTAGTCTTCGGGCGTCTTGGCCGCCTTCACCAATGCTCTCGATGCCATCAGGATGACGCGTCCACCGACCTTCTGGATGGCCTCGAGTTGGTCGAGATAGGCCCGCCTGACATCATCAAGCGTATAGGACGCTGCCTGATCCAGATGGTCTGTGCCGCAACCGTTTGCGACCAGGGCATCCGGTATTTCGACCTTCGTGCGGCGGATCAGTTCCAGTGCGCCGGGCCAGTCCAACCCCATCCCTCGCTGGGCGGTATCCATGGCTTCGGCGATCCCAAGGCCGAGCCCGGCGAGATATCGGCGAAACGCCATGGTCTTTTCCCAATCGATCGTCGCGCGTCCCGACGGGTCATTGGCGGTGAAGGGATCAGCGACCACGTGGGCGGCGGAATAGACCACCCGGGCAGGGTTATTGCCGAGCACGGCCTGAGCGATGGGACGACCTGTCAGCGAGTAATCGGTCAGCCTGCCATTCGTATCGGGAAGCGCTATCTTCATGATGAACCTCAGAAGCGGGGAACCAGCATCCCGGCGTCCGCCGAGATCACCTGTCCGGTTGTGTAGGGAAATTTGCCGGTCGCCAGTGACGCAATGATCGCCCCCATCTCTTCGGGTTTACCGAGGCGCGGAAACAGGGTCAGGCCCTGCTCGGCCCGCTCGCGATAGGTATCGATGACTGGTGCCGTCATGTCGGTGGCAATCAGTCCCGGCTGCACGTCGTAAACTGCGATGTTTTCGGGTCCTAGCCGCACGGCGAGCGTCTTGGAGATCATCGCTGCTGCTGATTTCGAGGCGCAGTACTCCGAGCGTTGAACGGCGACCGCGACCGCGTTCGACGATGTCACGTTGACGATCGAATGAAACATCCGAGACCGTTGACGAGACAACAGCCGGCGAGCAAAGGCCTGACTGAGGAAGAACATGGCCTTGGCATTGACGTCGATGCAGCGATCCCAGCTCTCCTGTGAAACATCAAGCAGGTCGCCGCGCTGCAATACCCCAACGCCCGCATTGTTGACGAGGGTCGTCAAAGGGCCGAGTTGCGCCTCGATATTTGCCAGGACATTCTCGTGGGCCGCAAAGTTTGTGACGTCGAGGGGAGTGGCCATCACTGGATTGCCATGCGCGGCAACGCGAGCAACCGCCGCGGCAAGTTCGCGATCATCGCCGCGACCGTTGACCGCCACTGCGAAACCTTCCTTCGCCAATGCCTCCGCAGCAGCCAGACCGATACCGCGCGACGAGCCGGTAACCAGCGCCACCGGGCGCATATCAGTCCCAGTCATGCGCGTGCTCCCTTTTTCAGAAGTTCGCGCGCAATGATCATGCGCTGGATCTGATTGGTACCCTCGTAGATCTGGGTGATCTTCGCATCGCGATAGAGGCGTTCGACTTCGAAGCCGCGAATATAGCCCGAACCGCCAAAGACCTGCACGGCGTCTGCCGTGCGCTGAACGGCCATGTCGCCGGCAAAGCATTTGGCAATCGAGCAAGCCTTGGTCGCGTCCGCGCCGGCATCAATCTTGGATGCGGCCGAATGAACCAAGAGCCGCGCCGCCTCGATGTCCTTTGCCATGTCTGCCAAAAGCCACTGTACGCCCTGGAAGTCGGCGATGGATTTGCCGAACTGTTTGCGGGTACCGGCGTAGTCGACGGCAGCCTCAAGGCCGGCTTGCCCAATGCCGACGGCTAAGGCTGCGATACCGACGCGCCCCTTGTCGAGAACGGACATCATCATGTGGAAACCACGACCTGCCTCGCCCAGAAGCGCATCCGCCGAAAGGCTCACATCCGTAAACGTCAGCGCGCCGACCTGGCTTGCCCGCTGACCCATCTTGTGCTCCTTCGGCCCTCTCTCGACACCCGCGGCGTGCAGATCGACGACAAATATCGACATGCCGCGATTGCCCGCTTCCTTGTCGGTTCTCGCGAGCACGAAGCCGACGTCTGCGACCGGAGCATTGTGTATCCAGATCTTGCCGCCGTTCAGACGCCAGCCGTTGCCGTCGCGCGTCGCCGTCGTGCGAATACCCGAAACATCAGTGCCGGCCTCCGGCTCGGTGATGCAGTAGGCAACCTTGGTCTGCATGCTCAAAACGGCTGGCAGCATCTTTTGCTGGGTCACTGTTCCGTGGCGCACCAATAGCGTGGAAATGAGCTCAATCAGGCCGCATTGATCGGCGACCGAGGCGTAGCCGCGGCTGAGTTCCTCCATCACCACGGCATAGGTCAAGGTGTCGAATCCCGGCCCGCCGAGCGCTTCGGGAACACCAATTCCGAACAGGCCGAGCTTGCCCATTTCATCATAGAGGTCGGCCGGGAATCGCTCCTCGCGATCGAGTTGCTCCGCCATCGGCCGGATCACTTCGTCGGCGAAGGCGCGGGCCATCTCGCGCACTTGGTCCTGCGTTTCGCTCAGATACATGTTCTCCATCCCGCTAGTAGTAACTATCTAGTTACATACTGCCGCGAACTCCTTTCCGTCAAGTCAGAAAATTTTTCGACGTTGCTTCAACCGGCTTGCGCCGGTCCTCCGGGCGTGGTTACAATTCACCATTCAGTTACTTAAGGAGGATCAGCATGCACCCCGGAAAAAAGCGCAAACTCGGTCGGATCGACATCAACGTGACCACCTTCGGTTTCGGAACGGCGCCACTTGGCAACATCTTTCGCCCCATCAACGAGCCGACCGCCGAGGCGATGTTCGACACGGCCTGGAACGCCGGCGTCCGGTTTTACGATACCGCGCCGATGTACGGTCATGGGCTTGCCGAACTGCGAACGGGTTACAGTTTGCGCTGGAAGAACAGGGACGACTTCGTCCTTTCCTCCAAGGTCGGCCGCCGGCTGAAGCCAGCTAAGCGGGAGACGATCGATTTCACGCCCTGGGTCGACGCCGCTCCCTTTGAGATGGATTTCGACTACAGTTACGACGGGACGATGCGGGCGTTCGAGGACAGCCTCCAGCGCATGGGCCTCGAAAGGATGGACGTCTGCTTCATCCATGACATCGACGTCTTCACACGAGGAAACGATCAGCCGGAGGTTTTCAAACAAGCCATGGACGGCGCATGGCGTGCCCTCGAGAAGTTGAGGGATGAGGGGACGATCAAGGCGATCGGCGTCGGCGTCAACGAATGGGAAGTCTGCCTTGAAGCCTTGAAACAGAGGGATTTCGACTGCTTCCTTCTGGCCGGCCGCTACACCCTTCTCGAGCAGGATTCGCTCGATGCCTTCCTGCCCCTGTGCGAGGAGCGAGGCGCCGCAGTGATTGTCGGCGGAGGGTTCAATTCAGGCATTCTGGCGACTGGGGCAAAAGAGGGAGCAAAGTATAACTATGCGCCCGCATCGACAGCGATCCTCGACAAGGTCAGCAGGATCGAAGCGGTCTGTAGGGACCACAACGTACCGCTGGCCGCAGCTGCGCTGCAGTTCGTGGTCGCGCATCCGGCCATTCCGTCGTTTATGGCTGGTACGCGGACGGTTGAGCAGTTGAACCAGAACCTGGCCTGGTTTGCGCACCCCATCCCCGCAGACTTCTGGGTCGATCTAAAGGTCAAGGGGCTTTTGCGCGAGGATGCACCGACGCCTGTAGCCGGCTAGTGCGATACGCCTGCCGAAGAGGCCGGCTCCGCCCAGCCTCTTCGGCAATTTGCGTCGGCCCCGTAGAGCCGCCAGGCTCACCTGATCAGGATGGCACGGAAATCGTTGACGTTCGTCCCGGTCGGGCCGGGTACGAACAGGTCCCCCAGACGGTCAAATGCCGTCCAGGCGTCATTGGCGGAAAGCGTGGCGACAGGATCGAGGCCGAGCGCGCGCAGCCGAGCCGCACTCTGTCCATCGGCGAATGCACCAGCATTGTCTTCGGAACCGTCAATACCATCGGTGTCGCCGGCGATGGCAGTGAAGGGGACGCCGTCAGCTGCGATCGCCAAGGCTAGAAGGAACTCGGTGTTGCGTCCGCCCTTCCCATTGCCGCGAAGGGTAACCGTGGTTTCGCCGCCGGACAGGATCAGCACCGGTCGGGTAAACGGCCTGTCGCGCAGGGCAACCTCGCGCGCGATTGCCGCGTGGACCCGGGCGACGTCCCGGGCCTCACCTTCGATCGCGTCCGACAGGATGACTGCTGGGATGCTTTCGGCCTGCGCATGGATTGCAGCGGCTTCGAGAGAGAGCCGTGCCGAGGCGATCACATGCACTTCATGTCCTGCGAAGACATGGTCGCGCCAAAACGGCGCGAGCCCCTGATCGTCTGCGAGCCAATCAGCCACCTTCGGTGGGATGCGGATGCGCCAGGCATCCACCATTACCCGCGCATGGGCGCGATCGGTGGCATCCGGTATCGTCGGCCCCGATGCAACCTGCGCCGGATCGTCCCCCGGCACGTCGGAGACCACGAGGCTGACGACTTTCGCAGGATGGCAGGCGGCTGCAAGACGGCCTCCCTTTATGCCCGACACCTGCTTGCGGATGGCATTCATCACCGAAATCGGTGCGCCGCTCGAAAGCAGGGCCCGGTTCAGCGCCACTTCGTCCTCAAGCGTCAAGCGACCTGGTGGGCACGGAAGAAGCGCCGACCCGCCACCGCACACAAGAGCTACGACAAGATCGTCTTGCGTCAATCCCTCGACCGCCTGAAAAAGCAGCCGCGACGCCTCGAGCCCGGCAAGATCGGGTACCGGATGCGCAGCCTCGACGACGCGGATCCGTTCGCACGGCACGCCATAGCCGTAGCGCGTGACCACCACCCCTTCGACGGGCGCATCCCACAAGCGCTCGAATGCGCGGGCGAGTTGAGCTACTCCCTTGCCGGCCCCGATAACGATCGTGCGTCCGCGCGGTCGTGAAGGAAGATGCGCGCGAAGGGCTGTTTCCGGATCGGCGGCACTAACGGCGACGCTGAATAGGTCGCGAAGCAGTATCCTGTCTTCGGGCGTCATAAAATCTCGTCCATCTCGTTTAAGTTTCCACGTCCGTTGTTTCGACACAACGCCCCGACATGCATCAAGGCGACACTGTGTCGGAGCGTTTTGGCGCTGCCGTCACGGGCGCGCCTTTTGCGCAAAGGACGCCGAACGCTTTTCTCGAAACGCCGCCAGGCCCTCCTGCAATTCCTCAGAGCCTGCGGCGATCTCACCGGCGAAGCTTTCAACGACCCGTTCGTTTTCCTCGCCTTCCGCGGCATTGATCAGCATCTTGGTCAGTTCAACCGCCCGACCCGAGCGACCGATCACCCGTGCCGCGGCCCTCTCGCCCGCAGCCAGCCCCTCGCCGGTCGCAACCACCTGATCGACCAAGCCCAGGTCAAGCGCCTGATCAGCTGTATAGACTTCGCCGAAGAGCGACATCCGTCGCACGATTTGGGCGCCGAAGCGGCGCGCCACACGCTGCGTGCCTGACCAGCCCGGGATGATGCCCAGACCCGGCTCCGGTTGACCGATGCGCACATGGGCTTCGGCAATCCTCAGATCAGCACAGGCCGCCAGCTCCAATCCGCCGCCCAGCGTGTGTCCATTCAGGACCGCGATCAAGGGCACGGAAAGGCGTGCGAGCGCGTCGAAGGCAGCATGGCCGTCGCGCACCCAATGACGCGCAAAAGCCTTCGGCGAGGCGCTGCTCCACGCATCGATATCGCCGCCTGCGCAGAATGATCGGGATCCCTCCCCCGTCAGGATCGCAACCCGCGCGGTGGAACGCTCTATCGCGCGACATATCGGCATCAGCGCATCGACCATATCGGCGTCGAGCGCGTTCAGCTTGTCAGGCCGCCGGATCGTCAGCCAGGCGATATCCCCGGAAATTGCGAGGTCGAGACGCGGGTCGGTCACAGCGCCATCCCCATCGTTGACGCGCGAAACAGTACGTCGTCCATGATCTTCAGCGTGTCGGAAACACGCAGTGGCGTTGTCGCCTGGGCGAGGACATCGCGCTGCAGGTCGATACCGGGCGCGATCTCGGTGATAACCAGCCCATCCGCCTCCAGCCGCATGACACAGCGTTCGGTGACATAAGTGATGTCCTGGCCCTGGGCACGGGCACGCCTGCCCGAAAAGCTGACCTGATCGACCTTGGGAACAATCTTGGCGACCCGTCCTTCCTTGTCGATGACCAGGCGCCCGTCTTCAAGCCGCATCTTGGCGCCGGCGTTGAAATTGCCGGAGAAGACGATCTTTTTCGCTCGTGCCGTGATGTCGACAAAGCCGCCTGCGCCGGCAGTCCGGTGCGGTGTCGCAGCCAGGCGGCTGACATTCACGGAACCCTCGGCGTCGATTTCGAGGAAGGAAAGCAGCGAGCAGTCAAAACCTCCGGCCTGGAAATAGCAGAACTGATGCGGTGATGCGACGAACGCCTCGGCATTGGCGGCACAGCCAAACTTGAAATCGAGCAGAGGAATGCCGCCGACGGCGCCTTGTTCGATGACCCATGTGATCTTGCCGTGATGTCCTTCCTCGATGAGAACACGCGGCACGTTGGCCGAGATACCGAACCCGATATTGACGGCCCAACCCGCTTGTAGTTCCTGCGCGACGCGCCGTGCGATCACCTTGCCCACGTCCAGAGCCGGGATACGGAATGTGTGCAGGGGCCGAAACAGTTCACCTGAAATGGCCGGGTCGTAAGGGGTCGCAGTCGTTTGCAATTGGTCGGGCGCTTCGACGATGACGTCGACGAGGATGCCGGGAACGCGAACGTCGTGTGGACGCAATGTCCCTGTCGCGGCAACCCTGCGGACCTGAGCAATCACCAGTCCGCCGGAATTTCGAGCCGCCAGCGCCATCTCCATCGCACCGAGCGTCGCGCCCTCCTGCTCGAATGTCAGATTTCCATTCTCATCGGCCGTCGTCGCGCGGATGATGGCGACATCGGGATGGATAGCCGGAAAATGCAGCCAGTCCTCGCCAGCAAATTCCACCCGGCTAACCATCGGAGCGCCACGGGCCGTCGCGTTCATCGCGCAGCCTTCCTGGTCCGGATCGACAAACGTATCCATTCCGACCTTGGTCAACACGCCCGGCCGCTTGGCAGCGCCCTCGCGCAGCATGTCGAACACAATGCCCGACGGCACGTTCCAGGCTGCAACTTCCTCCTTCAGGATCATCTGCCAGATCAGGGGTGGCTCGGCGTTGCTCGGTCCGGACGGGTAGGATCCTCCGATGATCCTGGAGAGCATGCCCGGTTTTGCGATGTGATCGACACCTTTTGTGCCAAAGAAGTCGCCGGCTGCGATCGGATGCACAGAGGTCAATCCGCGAGGATGGCCTTCCTGCTCAAAGCGCTCTCCCAGCGCCTTGAGGACCGCATCGGGGCAGCAAAGCCCCGAAGAGGAACTAACCGCAAGCACGGCACCGTCCCTAACCAACCCGGCGGCTTCCGCTGCAGTTTTCACCTTCGACATTGCTGCGCACTCCTTTTGTCGTTGCACTAAGTAACTAACCAGTTATACATTAAACACGACAATGAAGGGCAGGCAAGGGCAATTTGCGCCGTGGCCACAACGGCGCAAAGCCGCAAAACGCGAAGGAGGAGCAATGAACATCTATTTCGAAAAATGCCATCAACGGGGCTTTGGCACCTATCCGCTGAAGGCAGGCGAATTGAAAGCCGCAATCGAGACCGCGCTTGATGTCGGCTACAGGGCTTTCGACACCGCGCAAATGTACGGCAACGAGGCCGATACGGGGCAGGCGCTCCTCGAGGGAGGCGTTGCGCGCGACGAGCTGTGCATCACTTCCAAGGTCCATCCCGACAACTACACCGAGGCGCAGTTCCTCCCCTCGGTCGAAGCGAGCCTGAAGGCGCTCAAGATAGACCAGTTGGATGTTCTCCTCTTGCACTGGCCACCAATCGGCGGCGACGTCGCTCCGTCGTTGCGCCTCCTGCAAAAGGCTCATGTCGCCGGGATGGCGCGCAATATTGGCGTCTCCAACTATACCGCCCGGATGATGCGTGAAGCCAAAGCGATTTCGGAGGTCCCGCTCGTGACCAACCAGGTGGAGTTTCACCCGCTGCTTGATCAGAGGGCGCTTCTGGCTGCAGCGACCGAGACAGGGATCCCGCTTTCGTCCTACGCTTCGGTTGCCCGTGGCGAGGTGTTCAAGCATGCGATCTTTGGGGAGATTGGCGCGACCTATGGAAAATCCGCCGCGCAGATCGCGCTACGCTGGATCCTGCAGAAGGGCGTACCGCTCAACACGATGTCCACCAAGCCGGAGAATATCCGGGCGAACTTCGAGATCATGGACTTTACCTTGTCCTCGATCGATATGGATCGGATCGATTCCATGACGCATACCGGGTATCGCATCATCACCCCGGGCATGTTGCCCTGGGTTCCTGAATGGGACTAACGGAAAGGGCGGCCGCAAGGCCGCCCGTTCCGTTCGCATGAAGTTGCCTCAAGCGTTACCACGGATCAGGTCGGAGGCCTTTTCGCCGATCATGATCGATGCCGCGTTGGTGTTGGAACCGACCAAGCTCGGCATGACCGAACTGTCGCAAATGCGCAGACCATCGAGGCCGTGAACACGCAGCTTGGCATCCACCACTGACATCTCGTCTCGTCCCATCTTGCAGGTACAGGTCGGATGGTAGGATGTGCGCCCGTACTGACGTGCATAGGCCTCGAAATCAGCGGTGGTGCGCACGTTCTGGTCTGGAAAACGCACGGTCCTGATATATTTCTGCAGCGAGGGCTGTGCGAAGATTTCCCGACTGATCCGGATGCCTTCGACGGAGATCCGCAGGTCATCGGCATCACCCAGGAAATTGGGGTCTACGATCGGAAGCGCGCGCGGGTCGGCCGAACGCAAGGCGACTGAACCACGCGATTTCGGACGCACCGTGTAAGAGTTCAACGTGATGCCGGAGGCGCCCTTTCGAACACTCGGCACGCCGGCCTCCGCCCCCGCCCCAGCCAGAAAATGGAACTGAAGATCGGGACAGGGACTGGCCTTGTCGGCATACCAGAACGCACCGCCCTCAACGACATTCGAAGCAACCGGGCCGGACTTGAACAATGCATATTCCAGGCCGGCCCAAAGCATCCAATGCGGCCTGTTGTACTTGTCCAGACTGTCATGTCCCTTGAGTTCGGCAACGATATCGACGCCAAAGTGATCGTGCAGGTTCTCGCCGACACCAGGCATATCCTGGACCACGTCGATACCATGGCCGCGCAAGGCCGCTGCCGGGCCGACGCCGGAAAGCATCATCAATTTGGGTGTGCCGATGGCGCCGGAGGTCACGATGACCTCACTGTCGGCGCGAACGATCCTGGAGGCGCCACCCGTCGCGTATTCGACACCCACGGCGCGTCGCCCTTCAAAAACCACCCGAAGCACCAACGCGCCTGTGACCAGCGTCAGGTTCCGGCGCTTGAGTGCCGGGCGCAGATATCCCACAGCCGCCGAGCAGCGCCGACTGTTGCGGGTCGTAGTCTGGTAAACGCCCGTGCCCTCCTGAACGGGGCCGTTGAAATCCGGATTGTACGGAATTCCGAACTCCTGGCAGCTTTGAACGAAGGCACGCGTCAGAACTTGCGGATTGGCTATGTTCGAGACGCCGAGCGGCCCGTCGGTTCCATGCCATTGTCCCGAGAGGATCGTGTTGCCCTCGGACCGCAAGAAATACTTCTGGATGTCCTTGAAGCCCCAGCCCTCCGCCCCCTCTTCCACCCAGCGGTCGTAATCGCTCGGGTGACCGCGGGTGAATACCTCGGCGTTGATGGAGGATCCGCCGCCGAGTACCTTCGCCTGGGCGTAGGGGATCTCACGGTTGTTAGCATGTATCTGCGGCGCCGTGGTCAGACCCCAGGTCATCGGGCCTGCAGTCATCTTTGCAAAACCGACCGGCATGTGGATCAGCGGATGGCTGTCGCGCCCACCGGCCTCAATGAGGCAGACCCTTGTCGCTGGGTTTTCCGAAAGGCGCGCTGCAAGCACGCAGCCCGACGAGCCGCCTCCGACGATCACATAGTCAAATCCTTGCACCATCATGCGATCCAGTGTGAGCGTTTGCCGATCTCGACGTGAACGGATTTGACCTGGGTGTACTCCTCCACGCCATAGGTGCCCGCCTCGCGTCCCCATCCGGACTGCTTGAAGCCGCCCAGCGGCATCTCCGGCCCACCTGCCATGATCGTGTTGACCCAGAAACGACCGGCGCGAACGCGGCGGGTGACCGTCAATGCCTTGTCTATGTTCTTGGTCCACACGCTGGCAGCGAGGCCATAGACAGTGTCGTTGGCCAACTCGATCGCCTGTTCGATCGTGTCGAACGACATCGAGCAGAGGACGGGCCCGAAGATCTCGTCCCGGGCGATCGCCATGTCAGGGGAAACCCCGGTGAACAGCGTCGGTGCGATATATTGGCCCTTGCCGAGATCAATGGCCTGGCCGCCTGTAACGAGCTGTGCGCCTTCCGCCTTGCCCTTGGCGATATAATCCAGAATGGTCGTGTTCTGCTGGTCGGTGGTAATCGCTCCGACCTGGGTAGCCTCATCGAGAGGATCGCCGACGCGTATCCGCGCCATCTTTTCGGCGAGAAGCTTTTCGAATTCCGCGGCCACTGAGCGTTCGACGATGAGCCGCGAAGACGAGACGCAGCACTGCCCAGTGTTGAAGCTGATGCCGAATGCCGCCCCGTCCGCCGCATCTTCGAGATCCGAATCCGCAAAAACGATGATCGGGTTCTTGCCTCCCAGTTCCAGTCCGAGCTTCTTGAAGTTGCTGTCGGCGGCCGCGTGAACGCACGAGCGCCCGACTGCGGTGGAGCCGGTGAAGGACAGCATGTCCACATCAGGGTGTTCCGTCAGAGCCTGGCCGATGGTGCGGCCCGAACCGGTGATGACGTTGTAGACGCCATCAGGCAGTCCCGCCTCGGCGAGCACCTCGGCAAGGATGAGCGTGGTCGCGGACGTCACCTCCGAAGGCTTGACCACCATCGTGCAGCCTGAGGCAAGGATGAAGGGCACGCGTTCGCAAAGAATGAGGAATGGAAAGTTCCACGGGGTAATGAGACCCACGACACCGATCGGTTCGCGAAGAACCATGCCGAATAGTCCGTCGCCCAGCGAATTGTAGCTGTCGCCGTGCAAGAGCCGAGCGGCACCGGCGCCGACTTCAAAGCAGGCGATGCAATGATCAATCTCTCCGCGCGCCTGGGCGATCGGTTTGCCATTCTCCAATGTTTCAAAGTAGGCGATCTCATCCCGGCGTTGCCGCAGAATCTCGGCAACACGCAAAAGGACTGCCCCACGGGCGGCCCCCGAAAGGCCGGACCAACGGCGATCCTCGAAAGCCCGGCGAGCGGAGGCAACAGCTGCGTTCAAATCTTCCGGAGTGCATTTCGCGGTGCGCGTGGCTGGAACGCCATGGCCAGGCGACAGGCGCTCGAACTGGTCACGGCTCTCATGCCACCGTCCATCCACGAAGAAGCCAAATTCACGCGGGGCCTTTGGCGGGAGAAGGTAGTTTTTGACTTGGTCCATGGGATGCCTCCACTCTGAGATTCCGTATCCATCAGGCGATGGATTAGTAACTGAACAGTTATGCGCGATCTAGCAACGCCTGCGCGATCACGCCATCACAATTTGGGTCTTGAGGTGATGGGACCGATTGGCGAGCGTATCGAACGCCTCCTGGATTCGATCCAACGGATAGTCGGCGCCGGTGAAGTCCTTCGTCTCGAACCGACCGTGTGCAAGGAGCGTCAACGCGTCATGCATGTCCTCGCCCATGCCAGCGACCGATCCCTTCAAACCGCCCTCTTCAAGCACGGTCTTCAGGATATCGACCGGCACCGTCTCGCCAGGCGCTGTGATCCCGAAAAAGGCGACATGGCCACCACGACGAGACAGTTCAAACGCCTGGCCATAGAGCGCCTTGCTACCAACGCTTTCAATGACGATATCGGCGCCTCGTCCGTCGGTCATGGCCATCACCGTCGCCTTGAGAGTGGTGGGGTCCGACACGGCCGCGTCCGCTCCCGCCTCCAGTGCCATTCGGCAGCGGTCAGTCGACAGATCTGTAACAATGATTGGAGCGGCACCCACCAGGCGCATCATCTGAACGTGCAGATTGCCGATCGGGCCTGCTCCGAAAACGACGACCGATTGCCCAAATGTCACATTCGCCTTGCGCGCCGCACGCACAACGCATGCGACCGGCTCGGTCAAGGCGAGTACGGCATCAGGCACGGTGTCGGGAACCGGTATGACGAGGCGCGCCGGGATGGCCACATACTCGGCAAAGGCGCCATCGCGACCAATGCCGACCTGGACAACCTCGGCGCAGTTGAGGACCTCGTTGCGGCGGCACCAATAGCAGGTGCCGCAACCGATATTGATGTCCACGACCACGCGCATGTCACGCTGCAGATGGCGAACGCTCCCGCCGAAGTCGGCGACCGTGCCGCAGAACTCGTGGCCTGGAACAAGTGGTAGCCGGTCGGCGGCATAATGGCCGTTGAAGATATGGACGTCGGTCCCACATATGCCTGTCCGCGTCACACGGATAAGGGCATCATCGGGGCCGATCGACGGAACTTCGACCGCAATTATCTCGAAACGGCGCGGTTCGACCAGAACCGCGGCTTGCATCTTGCCCATCGCCGCCTCCTATTTCACCGTGCGCAACTTGGCGCGATCGATCGTGAGTGCGATCGCGACAATGAGAACGATGCCGAAAACCATCTGCTGCTGTGTTGCGTCTATCTCGAAATAGAGCATGGAGGCGCGGATGACGGCGACAATCAGCGTTCCGATGACCGTGTTGAGAACGCCTCCGACACCCCCGGTCAGGGGCGTACCACCGACCAAAACCGCAACGATTGCCGGCAGCAGGAACCCGTTCGCAATCGTCGGCGCGCCGCCTGAAAGCTTGACGGCAAAGAGCAGTCCGGCAATCGCCGCCAGTGCCCCTGATATTGCAAAGGCAAGGATCTTGTAGCGTGCCACGTTGAGCCCGGAGGCCGCAGCCGCCAGTTCGCCGGCGCCGACTGCTTTCAGCGCCCGGCCGAGCGTCGTGCGGCGTTCGATAAATAGGCAGATGCAAAGCAGCACGGCCGAGATCAAGAGTTCGTTCGGCACGCCCCATGTACGACCGATCATCCAGCCGAAGGTCTCGTTTCGCTGGGTCGCGTCCATGTTGAGCGCGCGCTGCCCGGAAAGCCATTGCGCGACCGAGAACGCCACGCCGCCGACTGCAAGAGTGGAGATGAACGACGGAACATAGAGCCGCGTCGTCACATACCCCGACAATGTGCCCAGCAGGAAGCCTGCGGCAACGCAGGCGACAGCGACCCAGGCGCCCATGGAGGCAAGGTAGACCGATGCAATGACGGTCACCATGTTCGCCATCGACTGGGCGGACAGATCTATCCCGCCGATATAAATGGCAAAGGTCAGTCCGAGTGCCATGATGAACAGCGGCACGATATCACCCGCCAGGCTCATGAGATTGGCTGGCTTCAGGAAGCCCGGGTGGGTAACGCCGACGAGGGCGACGAGCACCAGCAGCGTTATCCAGGGAAGATGCGGTTTGAGACGCTGAATGTCCATGTTTCCCTCAGATCATGTAATGCAGGAGATCGTATAGCGAGGGCTTTGCCCCCGGCACGCAATCGAAGTTCTTCTGAATGCGGCCATCCTTCACGACGACGATGGTGTGAGACAGCCCGATGGCCTCCTCCAGGGTATCGGCGACCAGGACGATGCCGACACCGGCACCGCTCATTTCGCGGATCATGTCGTAGACATCTTCCTTGGCTCCGATATCCAAGCCGCGGGTCGGGTGATCGAGCAGCATGATGTCCGATCCCGCCGATCGCCACTTGGCTAGAACGACCTTCTGCTGATTGCCGCCGGACAGGTTTCCGCAATCCGCGAATTCGGAATGTGCCTTGATCGAAAGCTTCTTGATCCAGTCGCGCGCAAGTGCGCGCTCTTCGGATATCCGCAGGACGCCGGCGCGAGAATGCTTGTTCATTTGCGAGAGTGTCATGTTCTCGTAGACGTTCATGCCGGCGACGATGCCCTCGACCTTGCGTTCGCGAGGGACGTAGCCGACACCTTGGTTCACTGCGTGGCGAGGCGAGAAAATCTTCACCTTGCCGCCCTTGATCTGGAGATTTCCCTGGGTTGGGGTGAGCATTCCGTAGATCATCCGCAAGATCGCCTCGCGCCCCGACCCTTCCGTTCCCACCAGGCACAAGACTTCCCCGGCATGCAGTTTTAGGGAGATGTCCTTCGTGCGTCCGGGCAGTCCGACCCCATCCATCTCGACCAGAACCTTGGATCGATCGAAGGGTTTCTGCAGCTGTTCGCGATAGTATTCCTTGTCGACGTTGCGGCCGACCATCTTGTGCTGGATCGCTTCGGTCTGGGCGGTACCGCGCTCCACGACATCGACGACATGACCGTCCTTCATCACGTAGATACGGTCTGAAAGCTCCATCACCTCGTCCATGCGATGGGAGACAAATATGAAGGACGCGCGCGTGACCAGTTCGCGTACCAGCTTGAAGAGCAGTTGCACTTCTTCCTTGGACAGAACCGAAGTCGGTTCATCGAGAAGAATGACCAGATCACCGTCAACGCGTTCTTCGAGGGTGAGAACCTTGGCAAGTTCCACAAGCTGTCGCTGCGCGAAGGAAAGCTTCGAGGTAATGGTCGCGGGATCGATATCGAGCTTGACCTTGGCGAGTTGCGCCTTGGCTGCCGTTGCCATTGCGTTCCAGTTGATGACGCCGAACCTTACAAACTGCTGTTCGTAACCAAGGAAAATGTTCTCCATCACCGTCAGGTTGGCAATCAGCGACTGCTCCTGAAAGACCATGCCAATACCCTTCTCCATGGCCTGGCGAGGATTGGCAAAGCGCACGGTCTGGCCATTGATCAGAATGTGCCCGCCATCGGGTTGGTAGGCCCCGTAGATCACCTTCATCAATGTGGATTTGCCCGCGCCGTTCTCGCCGACCAGCCCGACGATCTCGCCGCGCTTGATGTGAAAATCGATAGCCTTGAGTGCGTGAACACCGGGGAATTTCTTATCGACGGCTTTCAGTTCGTACATGGCCCTGCCTCACTTCACGAAGGAAACCATCTTGCGGTCGGTCGACAGCACGACAGCAAGAATGACGAGCAATCCGAGAACCCCGTCCTGGAGAAAATCGGGCAGACCGACGACGACCATTCCATTATTGATGACACCGACGATAAGGACGCCGACGAGCGCGTTCCACACACCCCCGATCCCGCCCCAGAGCGCAACGCCACCCACTACGACCGAGGTGATCGAGATGAACATGAAGTTCGAGCCGGTCACGGACTCGGCCTGACCGATGCGCGCCACGACCAGGATCGCTGCCAGTGCGTAAAAGACGCCGGCAAGCGCGAAACCGGTGACACGCACGCGGTTGACGTTGAGACCGGATGCATGTGCCAGTTCCTCGCCACCACCGACGGCATAAAAGTTGCGGCCGAGCGTGGTGTGCGCTTGTATGAACCAGGCAACGAGCAGGAAGAAGCCGGCGATGTAGACCATGATCGGGAAACCGAACCAGCGCACGGTCAAAAGTCCCCGAAACGTTGCGTCGCTCACCTTGACGATATCGCCGCCCGTCAGGAGGATTGCAGCCCCGGTCCCAACGAAGCCCATCGCAAGGCTGGCCATGAAGGAGGGTATTCGCAGCTTGACGTGAACCAGCCCATTGACGAGCCCGATCAGCCCGCCGACCATAAGGATAAGCGGAATGGCCAGCCAACCGGCGCTCATCAGCGTGCCGCCGAACTTCGCAAAGGCGAACGCGAATACGACCGCCGTGAGCGAGATCGCTCCTTCCATGGAAAGGTCGATCGATCCCATGATGATGATGAATGTCACGCCGACGGCGACCATCAGCGCCGGCGCCGCCGCGATGGCGATGCGGGCAAAATTGCGGACCGAGAAGAAGGTCGGATTGAGGGCGGTGAAAAAGATCACCAGCGCGATCAGCACCAGCAACGGCGCCCATTTGATCAAGGTTTCGCGCGATATGCGACGTGTCACGTTAGGCACCCCTTCGCCCGGACTGTGATGAATGAAATGGAGGCGAATGCGACGACGCCTCCATCAGACGGATAGCTCAGTACTGGATCTGGCCGTTGGACGGGCCCCAGAAATCCTTCCAGTCGTAAGCCGGCACGGAATCGAGATACTTTGCCTTGAATTCCTCTGCATCCTTGGCGGTAACGAGGATCGTCGGACCGTAGAATTCACGATGCTCTTTCGACTCTTCGGACGGTTTGAAGCTGCCGATTGCTGCGTGATAGGCGAGCGCCGCGGTGACGCCGCCGCCCCAATGCGGATTGGTAAAGACGGTCGCCAGGAGTTGACCCTCCAGCACCATCTGCACGGCCTCGAGATTGCCGTCGTAAGCGACGATCGGCATGCCTTCGATGCCTTCGGCCCGGAGGGCCTCGATCACTCCATAGGCGATGTTGTCATTGGCGCAATGTACGCCCTTGATCTTGTCACCGTGACGGGTCAGGAACGACGCCATGAGTTCCGCGCCCTTCTGCGTGTCCCAGTCGGCCGGCTGCGCGTCGAGCAGTTCGATCTTCGGATAATCCTTGAGTGCGTTCTTGAGGCCATTGAGGCGCTCAACCGCAGGGTTGTTGGCAGCAATGCCACCGAGATGAACAACTCCGCCCTCGCCACCCATGGCCTCAAACAGGATCCGCGCGGTTTCTTCCGCCGGTTTCTCGTCCGACCAGGTCATGTGGGAGACGTAGTTATCACCGAAGTCCCAGGGATGCAGATCGTCTGTCTTGTTCCAGATTGTCGAGATGTAACCTCCGGCGGCAGACACCGCCTCCACCACTGGCCTTGCATTCGGGCTGTCATTGGCATCGCAGGCAATCGCGCAGTTGCCGTTGTTCTTGGCGAGGAAGGCCTTGATGTCGGCGAGTGACTTTTCCGACGAGCCTTCATTGATCAGGCTGACAAGCGCACCTTTCGGCTTGCCGATCGTTTCGACAAAAGCCTCAGCGCCCGAGATCACCGAATTCCAGTAGGCGGAGGCGCGATCGCGATAGCTCCATGCGATGGCCGGATCGACCAGCGCCGCATGTGCGCCACTGCGCCCGAGAATGGCCGGAACCGTCATGGCCCCAACGCCGGCGGCGGCGGCCAGGATGAAGTGGCGACGGCTGAGCGTCTCGCGCTCGATAAAGTCCTTGATAAAGGTCGACATGGCGTTCCTCCCAAATCCACGTTTGAACGTTCCCCGCATTCGGCGGGTTTTTCAGAGGGCAACAAAGGCGATCCACACCTTCGGGGCCGAGCCTCCTCAGCTCTCCCACGCCCACTTAACGCACTAACTAGTTACTTCTTTGATGGAGCCGGAGTCAAGAGCCTTTCGCGATTGCGGCCTTGATGATTTTCGACTGACCGCTTTGACGGATACGCACGCTGGCGTGTATGACTGGCCAACATGAGCCGCGAGCGCGCTGGAGGAATGGCCTTGAGCATGATCAACGAACCGACCGAAAAGCCGGGCCGCAAACCGCGCATCCGCGATGCGGAGGCGACCAAGGCACGCATTCTGGATGCCGCCAAAAAAGAATTCGCAAAGAATGGCTTAGGCGGCGCGAGAGTCGATGTAATCGCCGAGAAGGCCAAGGCCAACAAGCGGATGATCTACCACTATTTCGAAAGCAAGGAGGGCCTGTTTCAGACTGTCCTGGAAGATGCCTATATCGACATACGCACGGCGGAACAGAAGCTTAACCTCGATGACTTGCAGCCAAAGGCAGCTCTCGAAAAGCTCGTTCGTTTCACCTGGGAATACTATCTGAAAAACCCCGAATTCATCACTCTGGTCAACAGCGAGAACCTGCATCGCGCCAAGCACCTGAAAAAATCCGTAGTGATCAAGACGGCCAGCCGCAAGTTCGTCAACATGGTGGAAGTGTTGCTGGAACGAGGCGCCTCTGAAGGTGTCTTTCGCCACGGCATCGATCCAGTGCAACTGAACATTACCATTGCGGCAATCGGCTACTATTACCTCACCAACCGCTTCACCGGCTCGATCGTGTTCGAACGTGACTTGATGGCGAGGGAGGCGGTCGACGAACGCCTCCGCTTCAATATCGAGACCATCATGCGGCTGGTTTGCGCCTAAGCTCGCTAGAGCTCGAAAGACAGCCCCTCGAGGTCGAGTGCATGGCGGGCGCATTCGATATCTTCGACGTCTCGCGCACCAGACACACCAATCCCGCCGACAACCCGGTCGCCGTGGATGATTGGCAGACCTCCGCCCCAGACCAAAAGCCGAGACCGATTGGCTAGGCCCAGCCGCAGCGAAGGACTATTGTCCATTCTCTCAAAGAACGCTTCCGTCGTACGTCTCATCGTCGCCGCGGTGAAGGCTTTGTCCATCGCGAAGTCTAAGATTGGCGGCGCCACCTCATCCATTCGCGCCGCCGCAAGTGTCGCGCCTTGCGGATCGACCACGCAAACTGCCACCCGCCAGGCGTTCCTGGATGCGTACGCAACCACATGACCGACAAGGCGCAGCCCAGCATTTGCAGCAAGCGCCGTGGCGGTGACGATCAGCCCACTTTCCTGGTGAGAGCGCTCCATTATTCTCCCCCCTCAAGACGGGTCCAATCGAGAACGATGAAGGGCTCTTCAATGCGCTTGGCCGCGATATCCGAATAGAGCGATGAAGGATTGTTTGGCACGACCTGCCGTATCAGGCCGTCGAGTGGAATGCGGCCCTCAGCGAGCCAGTCGAGCGCAAGCGAGAAACCGCTGAAAACTGAATGGGGTGCATTGTTGTACCCTGCGAGAAGCTCCTCCCATTGAAATCCTTGCGCGTGCATTGGGATTTCCCACTCCCAACCAGAGCGCAGGCTGGCAAGATTGAAGAAGACGGCGTTCATGAGATCGTGGGCAGATGCATCCGTCCATTTGCGCCAGGGAACGCCAACCATGACCACCTCCCCAAGCCTGCGCACAAGGCGGCATCCATCAAGGATCGCATTTTCATGCCCCGAGCAATCCACGACAAGCGCGACCCGACCGGCGAAGGCATCGTCCCCAAGAGGCATCCGCTCTCTGCAATCGGAAAGACCGCTTCGTGCCAACTGCGCTCGCCTCCGCTCGTCAGGGTCGACGACGGTCACACGGTAGCCGCTGATATTGAAAAGGTGTGCGGCGAGAAGGCCGACCGGGCCGGCTCCTGTGATGACGACGCGGTCGCCGGGGCGAGCCATGGTTGTCATCAACGTGGTCATCGACACGCCCATCAGACGTGCAAGCGTTGCAGTTCCGGGGTCTAGATCAGCCGGCAGCGGCAGGGTGTGTCTGGCGAGATGCGTTTGCGTGGCGCGATGAGCACCCATCGCAAACCTCAGTTCGCCGGGCCGAAGGCCGACGACATCCCCGGCGACCTCATCAACCCTGAAGACTGCGGCATAACCGGGACGAATGGGAAAAGCATCGCCACTGGCCCAGCCCAGTTCAGTGCCTTGGCTGACGAGGGTGTAGAGCGTGCGCCCGCGAACTTCGCCCGCCTTCAACGGCAAGTCCTCGTAGGACGCCAGCTCAAAGGCCTGCTTTGCGACAATCATGATTTCATCGGGCATGAAGGTCCTTTCCGGCCGAGGAAGATGACCGCATCCAAGACAACGGAAAATTGCCTGTGTGAATTAGTGCTTAGAAGGTGATCCGCTCGCCAAACCGAACGGAGCGGAGGGACCATGCGTCAGCGACCGGTTACCGGCGACCATTGCACCGGACCTCCCGCCTGTTCATAGCCAAGCGGACCCGGCATGCTGACAACCTCGAGGAACTGACCCCACGGGGCCTTCAGATAGAGCCAGGTCAGCCCTTCCATGGCGCCGCTGTCGACATATGTCGGCCCTTCGAGCACCTCGACACCTGCCTCACGCAAGCGCATTGCCGCAACCTCGCAATCATCAACCTCGAACGCCATGTGAAAACCGCCCGGCTGACTGTTGCGTTTAAGGGGCGCATCGCCGTCAACCTCTCCGGAATACTGAAACAGTTCAAGGTTGGTCCCGTTGCCGACCCGTAGCACCATGATGTTTTCGATCCGCCTGCCCGCAGGAACACCGAGGCGCCTTTGCATGAAGGTGTCGTCCACATCGATAGGCCCTGTTTGTAGGCATCTAGCGGCACCGAATACGGCTTCAAAAAAGCCCGCAGCCTCCTCAAGATCAGGCACAGTAAAGCCGATATGCTGCATCCCAAAAACCTTCATCGATTCCCCCTCCGAGCGGTCCATTCACACGCCGGCTAAAAGCCGACCGAATTTAGTATGTAACTATTTAGTTATTTAATTGCAACCAGTTTCCCTCCCGTCGGGACCCGCGCTTTACGCAAAATGGAAAACAGCTAAACCTGAACCCGGACCGCCGCAGTGGCCGAGCGGTACCGGCATTCCCACCAGACATTGCCGGGCGGGCCTGTCATGCATGGCGATCAAAGGCGACAGAACTGCTCGTTACCCACATCACAAAGGCGTGCGAGTCCCTCTTGAGCAATCTTCCGAAAGTGAGGGGCCGCAAATAACTGGTGGGCCACGGCTGATTGAGGTGGACCAGTTGGCTTCCATCACTCGCCTTGAGTGGGTTCGAACCGCCGGCAACTCGAGAAAATAATGAGCGTACCAGGCGCCGGCAGGAGCGCTGCCAGAGCCCGTTCGCGCGCGGCTTAACCGGTTAAAAGCCTCGTCTCGGAGGATCCGCAGCGCGACGGCGAACGGCCGGGATCCGGGAAGCCTAGGCCCGACAAGCCGCTCCGTTTTGATTGAGGGACCGCAGACAACGAGGTTTTCGGGACCTCGCCATCACCTGCCCTGCCTGACGAGCGACCGGGCGATATCGATGATGTCGCGCGAAGCGAAAGCGGCTCCTTGGCACCTTCCGGCCCGGAGCGACAATGAGGTTTGGTGGACGATATCACTCCGGGAATGGTGCTCAATCTCAAAACGTGAGAGCATATCTGTAGTAGCGACAAAGTGCGCGGCGCAGCCAAAGTCTAGCTTTGCGAGCCGCGAAGGGGCGGTGGCGTGGAGCATTCTGGCTGGGGCGTAGTATGAAATCATTTATCCTGGCCGCAGGGCTTTCCTTGTTCCTCCTCGCCGCCTGTTCTCACACCGTGCAAACATTCAAGCAAGCACCGTCATATTCGCCCGCGCAGCCGACAAGCACGCGGCTGACACAAGCTGTCCAAAGGCTTGGTGATCCTAGGGACGGTCGCTCCGGGGTTAGGCTGATCGGCAACGGAGAAGAAGCGCTGGCGGCGCGCTTGGCGCTTGCAGCGGCCGCCGAACAGACGATCGATGCGCAGTATTACCTTCTGCACAATGATCCTACCGGAAAAATCTTTGCGTGGAGCTTGCTGCAAGCCGCGGATCGGGGTGTGCGGGTGCGGCTATTGCTCGATGACATGGACACTAAGGGCTATGACGCCGTGACAGCGGCTCTGGACTCGCATAAAAACATCGAAATCCGGCTCTTTAACCCGTTCTGGCGGGATCAGAGCCTTGTCGCGGCCGTCCTCACCGACTTCAAGCGGATCAACCGCCGGATGCACAACAAGTCGATGACCGCCGATAATGCCATGTCGATCGTCGGTGGCCGCAATATCGGCGATGAGTATTTCCTGGCCAAGAGGGAATTGAACTATTCGGATCTCGATGTGCTGGTGGCTGGACCCGTTGTCGATGAAGTCTCGACAAACTTTGATGAGTACTGGAACAGCAAGTTTGCAGTGCCGGCGCGCGCCGTCGTTGGCGAACCAGAGGGGTTCAGTCTCGACGAAGCGCGCGATCGCCTTGACGAGATCGTCGGGGATGCTCGAGAGACGGAATATGCCAGCGTGGTGCGTGCGGCTGCGAAGCAGCATCTAACGCCATCGACGCTGAAGCTCGCGTGGGTTCCCGCCAAAATGTACTCGGACCCCCCTTCAAAAACGGCCGGTGAAGACAACGAAGAAGAGATTCTTGCCTCTCAACTGTCAAAGTATTTCGCCGATGCGACATCAAAGATTGAGATCATCTCTGCGTATTTCGTGCCCGGCAAACGCGGCACAGAGTGGTTGCGGGAACTTGAGGCGCGGGGCGTCGAGGTGTTGGTTGTAACCAATTCGCTGGCATCAAACGACGTGAAACCAGTCTATGCGCATTATGCAAAGGACCGGCGGGCTCTTCTGGAAGGAGGAGTCCACCTCTACGAACTTCGGCCTGACGCAGATCAAGAAGCGCGGCGCGGCGTCAATTGGGGTGAATCGCGATCGGGTCTGCATGCCAAGGCGTTTACCATCGACGATCGTTACCTGTTCGTCGGCTCGTTCAACTGGGACCCGCGGTCGGTGAATATCAATACGGAGATGGGCATTCTGATCGACTCGCCTGAATTTACCAGGATGACGTCGAATGCCCTAAGAGGCGTTTTAAGAGAAGAAACCTTTGCCGTAAGGCTGAACAAGGACAAGCGGATCTCGTGGACGCAGACCGAGCCGGACGGGACGCAGCGGATCTATTATCATGAGCCTACGGGTTCGCCCTGGGATCAATTCGTGGCGGGATTTTATGCGATTCTCCCTATCGGCTCGCAGCTCTGAGGTTTTCGCGACGCGGGCGCGCCGGTATTAGGCCTAGCGTTGGCAGGGGGAAAACCGCCCTAAGAAAATCTGGGGCTCCTATTCCGCTTTGGCCGGAGAGCCGCCGACCATCGAGTCTCTGCTCTTGAGAGGAATCAATGATCAGTAGCGCATATGTTTTGTATGGACAGATGCCGGTATCGAAGACGTCGAAATAGTTGACGACCATTGATGGCCAATCGTGGCACACAGGAGCTTGAGATGACCCATATCCTTCCTCCGGTCCATCCGGGCGAAATCCTCCGCGAGGAGTACCTACTTCCGCTGAACATGAGCGCCGGTTCACTGGCGAAAAAGCTCAATGTCCCTCGCACTCGCATCGAGCGTATAGCGGCGGAGCAAACACCGATAACGACGGATACCGCTCTGCGCCTCGCCAAGTATTTCCGCACAACGCCGGAATTTTGGATGAACATGCAGACCAGCTTCAACCTCAAGACGGTGGAAACTGCGCTTCACGGCGAACTGGAGTTGATCCCGGAAATCGATAGAGCAGCATAGCCGGACCCTGCCCCTGGCACGGCACATTCCAGTCGATACATGGCCTTTATCAACCAAAGACAGCGACTGCTGATTTGATGATGATCCCACCATCTGGACTTCTGCGCATTTGCCGGCCGATAGCGGCGCGAAAGACTTGCAGCAATTGCAGCGCCCGCGGTACCCGCGACACAGGGTTTTCATGCGTTCCCTGCCACTTCGGCTTTTCCGCACTGCCTGGCCCGTAACAATGCGCTGTGACCAGCGGAAGCCGATCTCGTGGAAATACAGGTCGGCATGCTGCCAGCTGATATGATGAATGACGCCGGTAATTGTGCGACGGACACGCTTAGGTCTGCAAACGGCAGCATTGCGCCCCACGTCGGTTGTCCAGGCTATTGAAACGAGATCCTAAAGGCCGACGGTCTGCTTTTCCGCTCGTTCCTTCCGGAATCGCAGATCACCAGTCGCCTACTGGCCGCAAACCAGTCATTCACGGATTGCAAATCTGTGTCCGCTTGGAGCGTTGTAGAGACAAACAAGCTTCTCCACTGGCGGTTCAATTAGCTCACTGTCGCGAGCTCACGCGCAAGTTCCAAGAACGCCCTGACCCCGGCTGACAGATTTCGGCGCCCAGGGTAGTAAAGGCAAAGCCCCGGATATGGTGGCGTCCAGTCTTCCAGTACACGGACGACGCGCCCCGCCTCAATGTCCGGGAAAATGTCTTGCTCGAAGATGTAACCTATACCGGCGCTTTCCAGGACAGCGGTTCTTGTGAGGCTAGCCTCGTCCAGCGATATCGGGCCGCGTGCATCGATTTGCACCTGCTCCCCGTCCTTCTCGAAACGCCACCGAAACAGGGAGCCATCGGGCAGGCGAACGCGAATGCATCGATGGCTGAGAAGATCAGGAGGGACCACCGGCTTCCCATGCCTCTCGAAGTATTCAGGAGACCCAACCACAGCATGTCGCTGGGGCCGGCCGAGCGAAACGGCAATCATGTCGCTGGGAACGAGGCCCGCAACCCTGACTCCCAGATCAAACCCGTCCTTGACGATATCGACCATCTTTCCTTCAGTTACAATATCGACATTCATGTCGGGATAGCGGCGCAGGAACTCAAGCACGAGCGGTGAGATGATTGCGCGCGCCGCGAACGGCGCCGCGTTGATCCGTATTGTTCCGGAAGGTGTCTCACGTTGCGCACGCACTGAATCCAAAGCGGCATAGAGATCCTGGAGCGACGGCGCCACCTGCTGCACAAAGAGCCTGCCGGCATCCGTCAGCGACACGCTGCGTGTGGTGCGGTTGAACAATCGCACCCCAAGCTCCGCCTCAAGCCTGCCTATTGTGTGGCTCAACGCTGTCGTAGACATGCCGAGATCGATGGCCGCTGCGCGGAATGTGCCGCGCCGGGCAATAGCAATGACCGCTTCAAGTTCCTTCAGGTTGGCTTGTTCCATTGTCCCGATCTGTTCATTGCCGCATGCCGGCTTATCCCACTTATCTACGCAATGGTCGAGCGCTACTATCGGATCAGCCAATGAGGAGAAACACAATGGATATGCCTGATATCGTGAACATGTACTTTGACGCTGACAGCGGCAGCAATGCGGATGCGCTGTCGGACACGTTTGCGATCGAAGCCGTTGTGGAAGATGAGGGATCGCGCCATCAAGGCGTCGTCGCAATCCGTGAATGGTGGGTGGCTGCGAAGAAGGCGACGCAGTACGTTTCTGAACCTTTGGAATCCACCCTTGACGGCAACAAAGTGCTCGTCGGAGCCAAAGTTAGCGGCCAGTTTCCCGGCAGTCCGGTGACGCTCTCATATGCCTTCACCACCAAGGACGGCAAGATCGCTAGGCTGGAGATCCCGTGATGACAGACTTTCTCAACCTGAGAGGCAAACGAGCCCTCATTACTGCTGGAACCAAGGGGGCCGGGGCTGCGACCGTCAGCCTGTTTCGGGAACTCGGCGCGCAGGTGTTGACGACCGCGCGGGCGCGTCCTGAGAACCTGCCGGAAGAATTGTTTGTCGAGGCCGATCTCACGACTGAAGAGGGGTGCGCGGCCGTCGCGGACGTTGCGCGTCAACGTCTCGGCAACATCGATATCATCGTTCATATGCTGGGTGGCTCGTCAGCAGCCGGCGGTGGCTTTGGGGCGCTAACTGATGCCGAGTGGCACAAAGAAATGTCTCTCAATCTTTTTCCCGCTGTTCGACTCGATCGCGAACTGGTTCCGGACATGGTCGCACGGGGAACCGGTGTGGTTGTGCATGTCACGTCCATCCAAAGAGTGCTGCCTCTCCCGGAAGCGACCACGGCTTATGCCGCAGCCAAGGCGGCACTCTCGACTTATAGCAAGGCCATGTCCAAGGAGGTATCGCCCAAGGGCGTCCGCGTCGTGCGAGTGTCTCCGGGTTGGATCGAAACGGAAGCGTCCGTTCACTTGGCCCAGCGCTTGGCGGACAAGGCGGGTACGGATCTTGAGGGTGGCAAGAAGATCATCATGGATAGTTTGGGCGGCATACCTCTCGGGCGCCCTGCCAAGCCGACGGAAGTGGCAAACCTGATTGCTTTCCTGGCATCGGATCGCGCTGAATCGATCACAGGTACCGAATACACCATCGATGGAGGAACTGTGCCAACAGCTTAGGATCGAGACGCCTTCACAGATCAAGCGGGCGCGTCCCATCCGCCGATCTGTGAATAGATGGCGTCGCGGAGATGCCGGACATCGCGATTCAAGGATGCCAACTCCTGGGCGCCTGTGTAGAGGTTGCGAGCAATGTGTCGCTGAGGCTTGACCGGTTAAGAACCTCGTCTCGGAGGATCAGCATCGACGGCCAACGGCCGGGATCCTGCAAGCCTAGCCCGAAACTTCAGCCTTCTCGATCGCCGGTATGCGGGACGGAGCGGCACCCATGCGCATGGCGAGCTGGCGCGTAGTCATGCCGAGGGCCTCGCGGATNCCGAAAGATGCATGCGAACCGCATCGTCGATGCAAGCCTAGCCCGAAACTTCAGCCTTCTCGATCGCCGGTATGCGGGACGGAGCGGCACCCATGCGCATGGCGAGCTGGCGCGTAGTCATGCCGAGGGCCTCGCGGATGGCCTTCATCCAACCACGTGGCGGCGAAATGAGCTCTAGGTCTCGCACCGGCGCCAGACGTCGTTCCAACTGTTTTCGAGCGAGGGCCGCTTGTTTTTTGTTCATCTATTTATGTCCATTTTCGAAGAAAATAGCATATAAAAATGAGCAAAGATATCCGAATTGAGCATTTAAAAGTATTCAGCGCGAGTTAGAGCGATCACAAATATATGCGCAATAGCTCAGCAGCTAGGATAGCCGCGAGTTTCGAGCGATGGACAATCGGCCAAGCTGTCGTTGGAGAAGCACCGCCGCTAAAGAGGTGATCGATGAGACCTTGCGCCGAGCCCTGAAACCGGCATGCCACTTTTAAGTGTTCGCGACCTCGTCGCGAATTGAGGAGAGGCAGCATGGTAGTCGACAGCTTGCCGGGTTTTAACGGATGTCCGTATGCTTCCTTGGGCATGCCCCTCCATCGGGGCAGGCCCGCGCGACTAAGTGCATGCCCTATAGCGAAGCCGCCTAGGCAAGCTGGTAAACCAGCTGGGCTGCAGCAAGATCGGCAAGCCCGGAGCCCACACTCTTGAAACAGGTGATCTGGTCCGGGTTCGTGCGTGCGAACTCGTTGTTGCGACAAAGATCTGTCAATGTCCCCAGGAGGGCGTTATGTCCAATCACGCCGGCGGCAAGGGGCTTGATAAGTTCTCCTGCTTCCTCAACCGCGACCGTGGTATCGATGTAGATAGACGAGCGACGCATCACTTCATCATCTGCCTCTCGCATATCTGGGGTAAAGGCCCCGACGAGATCGACGTGAGTGCCAGGTTTTAGCCACTCGCCTCGAATGACGGGCGCAGTTGCAAGCGTTGCGGCGCTGACGATGTCAGCGGCTTCGATCGCGGTTTTAATGTCCGCCGTCGATTCAGTGGGAAGGCCACGGTCTCGCAGGGAGGAGTCGAGACGATCGGCTTGTTCGTGATGGATGTCCCAGATGACGATGCGCCGAACCGGTCGTACAGCTACATAGGCGTCCGCGATTAGGCTTCCCACGCGCCCAGCGCCTAGAATGACAAGCGATGAGGCGTCCTCTCGCGAGAGATATTTGGCCGCAAGCGCCGATGTTGCCACAGTGCGCCGGCTCGTCAGCGTGTTTCCGTCCATGAGGGCCAATTGCTCGCCCGTAACGGCGTCGTAGAGCATGTATGTCGATACGACAGCAGGCAGCCTACGCTTCATGTTACCCGGCATGATGGTCACCAGCTTCACGCCAAGAAAGTGATCTTCGACAAATTGGTCGCAGAGTGCGGGACCGATCTCTCGGCCTGGCCGAATGCCAAGCACTTCACCTCCTGGCTATGCCTCTCGCCAAGCAACAAAATCTCCGGCGGCAAGGTGTTGTCCTCACGAACCCGACGATCTGGCAGCCGGGCCGCGGCGCTACTGCGGCTTGCCGCGGTTGCGGTCGGGCGCACTGAGACCGCGCTGGGCGCATTCTATCGGCGTTGGTCCGCACGTGTTGGCAAGGCCAAGGCGGTCACCGCAACCGCCCGCAAAATCGCCGTCTTGTTCTACAACACGCTGCGGCACGGGATGGAATACAGTGATCCGGGAGCCTCCTATTACGAGGAGAGTTACCGTCGACGCGCCCTCAACAATCTCGAACGAAGGGCAAGGTCGCTTGGCTACACACTACAGCCCGCGTCAACGCCCGCCTGAGTGTTTCTTAGGAATGCCGGACAAGTCCACCGGCAGTTGCAAATCTTTTCACCCCGGAAAACGATAGCGAATCAGTTGTATTTGCGACGGGGACATATAATGCGATTCTTCCTTGGCTTTCTCGCGTTCGGTGCGCTCATTGCCGCCTCCATCCTCGTCTTGCCCAGCTTCGTTTCGAGCGAATGGATGCGCGCCGAACTCAGCCGAAAGCTCTCGACTGCAACAGGCAGCTCAATTGCCTTGAACGGCCCCGTCAGGCTGTCCGTATTCCCACATATGGCGGTGGTTGCCGAAACTGTCGTGCTCTCGAGCGAAGAAGCGGGCGTCACAGCCGAAATCGGAGCGGTTGCGGGCTCAGTGACACTCTCCTCCCTCTGGTCGGATCGCTTGCACATCAAGGAGATCAGGCTGGTTCAGCCGATCCTCACATTGCACGAGAAGACAGGCAAAGCATCGCCCACAGAAGGCGGCAAGCTGGGCCGAGCCAAACCAGGCGATCCGCTTGCCGCGCTTGTCACTTTCCTGGAGCGAAGTGCAATCGACTCGGTCTCGGTTGTCAGTGGCACTTTGAGACAGCAAAGCACTGCCGGTGCGAAGCAGGTCATAACCGATATCGACCTTTCACTCGCAGTACCCGACGTCGACGATCAACTTTCCCTTTCGGCGAGCGCCCGTATCGAGGAACGGCGCTACCAGATGACGCTCGCGATCTCCTCCGTGCGCCCGTTGCTTGAACGACAGCCAGCTGACCTGAGCCTTTCCTTCGAGGCGGATCCCGCCCCCGCCCCCGGGCTCTCCGCATTCGAGGCCACCGGACAAGTCGCCCTCAACACCAATGGCAGCTACCAGATCCGCGGCGGCAAATTGCTTGTTGGAGACGAGGCTCTTGGCCTCGACGCACTCTTCATACCCGGCAATCGCCCGCGGTTTCTCGCTGACATCGACGCTGACCGGTTGGACCTGAGCGCATTTCTTGAGGCTACTACCTCGGCTTCGTCGCAACCCAACGCGAAATCGGAGAAGTCGGGCGCTTCGACGGGTTTGCAGCTTCTGACCGGGTTCGATGCCGATATCGGCGTGAACATCAGGGATCTTGTCCTTGGTGACATCTCGGCATCAGACGTTGCCTTGGCGGCAACGCTTAAGGACGGGCTGGTTACGGCAAGGATAGAACATCTCGGCATCGATGCCGGCAGCGTTGCGGCAAATATCTCTGTCGATATTCGCGAGGTTGAGCCGACCTTCAAGGGCCGCATATCCAGCAGCGGGCTCGATGTCGCCAAAGTGGCAAATCTGATCGGGCAATCCGTTCCTTTGACCGGGTCTGTCACGATCGATACCCGGTTCGCGTTTCGCGGCCTCTCGGGGGATGCCCTGAGAAAAACAATCAACATGACCGGCAGCCTAGGCCTGCACAGCGCCACCTTCATCGCGCCGGGCGTCGCCGATCCCTCGTTGAGCGAAGTCAAGATTAAGAAGCTGGCGCTCAGGATCGATGACTTTGCAAAACCGGGGCGTCTGTCGGGCAGCCTGGCCTGGCGCGGGAAACCTGCCGAAGTCGACTTGCAGCTACCGTTAGGCAGTCTCTTGGCCGGGGACCTCAACTCGGGGGGTATACCCCTGAAGCTTGACATGCGTATGCCGGGAGCGGCTCTTTCGCTTGATGGCAAAGCGGCCATTCCGAACGGCTATGCCGGCAAGCTGATTTTTTCGACAGCGGACGTTCGCGGGTTCCTTGGCTGGCTTGGACAGAGCGGCCCGCACAACATCGACCTATTTGCGTTCAACGGTGATGTCAGCGCGAGCCCGGCGAGCGTTCAGTTCGAAAGTGCCACTTTGTCGGTCAATGGTGTCGAGGGGACCGGGAGTGGATCTGTCCAATTCACGACACCATTGAAGATATCCAGTGCCCTCAAGTTCGCACAGCTAGATTTTGCGCGTCTCGCCGGCGCGCGCTCGAGTGCACCTCAATCGAAGGCGCAGGGAGCTGACCCTGCGCCCGATGCTCCGTTGGATTTCTCCTCGCTTCGATTGATCGATGCATCCATTAATGTCAACGCCGATAAACTTGGATACGGCAACGTATTTGCAGGGCCGGTGGCAACCACTCTTACCGTTGCCGATGGAGTCGCAAGTCTCAGCCTTCCTGAAAGCCCGTTCTATGGCGGCCATATTACCGCAAGCCTGAGGGCCGACGGCTCCGGGTCAGAACCGTCGATTGCTTTAAACGCCTCAATCACGGGCGCTTCGGCGGCGCCGCTTCTGACCGACATGGCAGGCTTCAAACATCTTGAAGGCGCGCTGCAGGCCAAGCTCGACTTAACGGGAGCTGGCAGCACGACTGGCACACTCAAACAATCGCTTCAAGGCAGCGCGGATGTCCGGTTTTCCGATGGCGCCATCCGCGGCATCGATATCGCCGACGCCTATAACAACCTCGTTGGCCTGATGTCGTCGGGCTTCAAGCAGAATGAAAGCCAAGCGACAGGGTTCACTGAACTCAGTGCCTCGTTTGCCGTTGATAGCGGCGTTGCGCGAACCGAGGACATCAAGCTAATCGGCCCGCTCGTGCGCATGAACGGGACCGGGGAGGCAAATCTTGCGGACGGACAGATGAAGTTTCGGCTCGATCCGCGGGTGGTCGCATCGCTGGATGGACAGGGCGCCGAGATCTCAACTGACGGAATCGGAGTTCCGGTCCTGATCGAGGGGCCCTTTGCCCGTCCTCGCATATATCCCGATCTGTCGGGACTTTTGAAGAACCCCACCGCTGCCTTGGCGACACTGAAGAAGTTCGGATTGCCGACCGACACGCTGCGGATCGATGACCTGCTCTCCGACAAAGCGACTGGAGGATCCTTGCGCGACATCGTCGGCGGCGCCATCGACAATTCCCTCAAAGGCAAGCAAAACCAACCTTCCATCGAGGAGATCATTGACGGCAATGTGGCGCAGAGCGGCGAGGCGCCGCCGGACGTCCAAGCTGACGAAGACCCCGCTACTCTCGAACCCGCGGCCAGGCAACCGGTCCCCGGAGCGGAGCAGCCCGATCAGGACGCGGGGACGTTTGGAAATCTGTTCAACCGGCTTCTCCAATAGAGACAGGGGATTGTTGCAGTTCCCGGGCGTGGAGACGTAACCATCCTCCGCAGCCCCGTGCCTGGTCAAGCCGTTCCCGTGCGCCTGGTAATTTTAAAGCGCCCTTCGGCGCATGTCAGCACTGGGATGTGATCGACTTGTGGATGTCGATAGGGATCGGTGCAGCACGACGTTTCCGTGCCTGCAAACATCGTAACTTCGGACTATGCCTTCGCGGAGGTCGCACTCAATTCTTGCGCGAAAGATTGATGTTGAACGGATTGCGTGCTCGTCCGCGATCGCCCGTCATTGCTCTAGTAGGAGACATGAGTCAGTCCCTGCCGCTGCTTGTGCTGGCGGACGGCGAAACATCGAAGCATCAAACTGATGTTTTTCAAGGAAGAGCGTTCATTTCCGAAAAAGACAAAATCCTTGCCGCCCTGTCCGAAAGGCACGGCTTCCCAGATCCACATCCATAAGCTGGACTCCAGGGTTGATGTCCAAGGGTGAACCGCGATGTTCCCCTGCCGCGTCGAGCTCGATCGGGATACTTGCGGCCGATGCGGACCAGGAACGCCGGCGGCCGATTTCCGCAACCTGATGCGCGGAGCCAGGGACTTCGACGATCTCGTCTCCTAACGCGCCATTCGCGATATCATCGTCGGTCGTCGCAACGCGGCACAACAGTGGCGCAAGCAAATGCGTCCAAAAAATCACCCCCATACCAAATCTTGAGCTGATTGCGGCCAAAAGCTTGCAGCGTCCAGATGTTGCCTTTTTGGCAACCGTCACGGCGAATATCTATGCTTCTTCGCCGGAAGAAACTCTGAAACATTGGTGTTGCAAGCAACTCCTTAGAGGCAAGCAAGATGGCCTATGTCATTACAGAGCCCTGCATCGACGTGAAGGACGGCGACTGTACCGCGGCCTGCCCCGTGGACTGCATCTACGAAGGTGGCCGTACCTTCTACATTCACCCCGAAGAATGCATAAATTGTGGGCTCTGTCTGTCGATCTGTCCTGTCGACGCCATTGTCTGGGATCACGAGATCCCGGAGAGCCAGCGCCACTTCATCGCAGTCAACAAGGAGTTCTTCGACTCCGACGTGACCGGATTGGGATCGCCGGGCGGGTGGAGCAAGGAGTGCTCGACGGCGCTGGACCACCCGTTCGTTGCCGGCTTCGAGAGGGTAGCAACGTCACCATGACAACACTTCAGCAACAGGAACGAGACATGTCTGTGACAGAATTCCGTGGCGTCGTTGCCGCCGTGCCGACGCCGTTCGACGATGAAGGCCGGATCGATACCGAAGCCTTTGTCGAACATGCCAGCTGGTGCCTGAACAATGGCTGTGATGGCCTGAATGTGCTCGGCACGACAGGCGAAGCGAATTCGCTGTCTTTCGAACAGCGCAGCGCTGTCATGGTCGCTGTAGCCGAGGCGCTGGATACCAAAAGGCTGATGGTCGGAACCGGAACGCCTGATCTCGAGACGACGATCGCCCTGACGAGCCTTGCCGGCCGCCTCGGCTATGCGGCAGTGCTGGTCTTGCCGCCTTACTACTACAAGCCCGCCCCCGACGACGGGCTCTTCGCCTGGTTTGCCCGGCTCATTCGCGGCACCGCCAAAAACCCGATTCCGATGTATCTGTACAACTTTCCGCAGATGACCGGCATCACCTACAGTCCGGCCTTCGCCGCAAGGCTCGCCGAAGCATTTCCGGATCGCATCAAGGGGGCCAAGGACAGTTCGGGCGATCTCGACTATGCGCGCCAGTTGTCGAGGATCCCGAACTTCGCCGTCTTCCCGAGCAATGAGGCCACACTCGCCGATGCGGGCGCCGACAACTACGCCGGCACGATTTCTGCGACGATCAATATCGCCCCGGCCCTGTCGGCCAAGCTCTGGAAGAGCCAGGACGATACCCCCTTGCAGGATCGCGTGCTTCGGTTACGGCAGTTGATTGCCGCCAACCCGCTTATCCCGGCCGTCAAATACCTGGTCGCCAAGAGGTCAGGAAATCCAGTCTGGTACAATGCCGCCCCGCCGCAGCCTACCCTTAGCGACGCGCATCGGGAGACGCTTGACCTGATCGCCGCGCGTGCTTACCAGCCGGAATAATAGGCGCGCGTCGCCGCGGCGAGCTTGATCACCCGCGCGCGCTCGCCGGCCAACCGAGGTAGATCAGCGCGCGCCTGCTTCAGGAGTTCGGCCCGAACGCCTTCGTAGTCGACACGGGTCAGTCTTCCATCGCGCATGATCTCCCGTCCGCCGACGTAAAGGCCCTTTGCATGGGCCGCCGTCATCCGGACGAGCAGAATCTCAGCCTCATCCAGATCGCCCGTCAGGCTGTCGGCAATTAATGCGGCGTAATCCACGAGCACGAGGTCTTCGTTCACCGGCGCATTCAGGACTTTGGCGCCGACATGGATCGCTGCATCGAAGACCCGCCCGGCCGTGAAGGTCCGCGTCATGTCGCGGCCGCCATGCAACAGATGGGCCAGGCGCAGTTCCCGCCACAGATCCTGATCATCATCGAACCCTGTCCCATCCAGGCCGAAAGCGAAAGCGGGTCCATTCGCCGGCATGGCGGCGACGGGTGCCACGCCTGAACGCAGGCGTAAATTGGCCGACGGGTTGGAAACGAGCTGCACCCCACGCGCGGCCAGCAGCTCGAGTTCGTCCTGGCGCAACTGAACGCCATGGGCAACCGCGAGGCGCGGCGAGAGGAAACCGATATCGTCCAGATATCGCACGACACCCTGAGGGAAGCGCCGGTCCAGCCAGCACCGCTGCCGCGGACTTTCGAGGAGATGCATGTGAATGCGCCGGCCCGTTGCTGCAGATGCCTCGGCGATGCCTTCGAGCAGCGCATTGGAGCACCACTGCGGCCCGATCGGGCCGTACTGAACATCGATCAACGGGCTGGTGTTGCCGGCAGCGACAGCGTCGACTGCCGAAATCTGGACCATGGGCGGTGCGTATTTCGGGATCGAGGCGCTGATTTCCTTCCAGTCTGCCGGATCGAGGAACGGGCGCAATCGCCCCGGCCCGCCATCATAGGCCCACGGGTCGAAATCAAGCAGTGGGCAGGAGAGCGCGAGCCTGATGCCTAGCTCATCCGCGGCTCGCATCACGGCGCCAGCCTCGTCCACCAGCCGGTCGATGTTCAGAGAGTTGTGGCAATGCATCGTCGCACCGACGCCCGTTTGCGCCAGCCGAGAAAATGCTACGAGCGCTTCGAGGTAGGGGGCAGTCCGCGGCCTGAGCCGGAGGCCCGGGATCCACGTCTCCAGGGCATCGTCGATGTTGCCGAAATCGAGCGTGCGAATGCCATAGCCGTGGTCATGCGCGTTGACGGGCGGTGGCATGAGGAGAGCATTGGCCGGGATCGTTGCCGGGGAAATGCCGTCAGGCAAGTGACGCAGGAGGTCCGGCTCGCGTCGTGCGACTTCATGACCAGGGCGCAAGAGAAGTCGTCCCGGGATTGGTCCTGCGCTCACGTGCGGATAGCCTCCATGATCTGGTCGCTGAACCTCAACAGTTCCGCGCCGACGAACTCGATGACGGCCTCGGCCGCGTGTGTGCGCTGCCGGCGCCGCTGCACGAGAATTCCAACGTGCAGGTTCTGAAGGCGCGAGCCGGAAAGCGGTATGGCGACGACATCGCCCGAATTGATCTCCGCCAGGAAACCGATCGGCGTGAAGAAGGCCACGCCCTGACCGGAGATGATGAACGGCTTGAGCATCATCTGGCTGTTCGAGAGCACAAAGGGCCGTCCGGTCCGCTCAAAGACGGAGAGCTCGATTTCGATGAGCGAACGGATCGGTTGCGTGTCGAGTTGCAGGAGAAGGTCGTACTGGGCGCACTCGGCGAGCGAAACCTGCCGCTGCTTGGCCAGCGGATGCCCACGCCCGACGAAAGCCATCAGCGGCATCGGCACACGAAAGAGCATCTCGGTGTCGTCGGGCCGGGCCAGATCGAAGGTCAGGCCCATGTCGACGTCGCCTTCGGCGACCAGGCTGCTGATGTTGCCGTGACCGGCTGTGTGGATATGGAAGCTGACCCCGGGGTGAACGCTGTGGAACGCGTTGACCATATCCGGCAGGAACTGGATGGCCAGACTGTCGAGACAGGACATCTGGACGCGGCCGGTCTTTTTTCCCTGCAAGGCGCCGAGGTCACTGCGCAGAAGGTCGAAATTCTCCAGCGTAGCGCGGGCGTGGCGCAGCACGTTCTCCCCGGCGACAGTCAGCCTCAGCCCATTCGAGAGCCGCTCGAACAGCGCAATCCCAAGCTCGTCCTCCAGCTTCTTGATTTGCCGACTGACCGCCGAGGAAGCCACATGAAGCTCCTCGGAAGCCTTGCGAATGGATCCGGACCGCGCGACCGAGACGAAGTATTTCAGGATGCTGGCGTGCATTCAATTGGAACCTTCCCTCCCCTGGGGCCCGCCTTATAGCACGCTCACCGTCCCCTCCAAACGGGCGCGCGCTTCTCCTGGAAGGCGGTGACACCTTCCAGGGCGTCCTCACTCTTGAGCGCCTTTACGAGCGCGGGCGTCCGCAAGCCCTGGGCCTCGGCCGGCGAAAGATGACCGGTCCGATTGACGGTCTGTTTGATCGCGCGGAGCGAAAGCGGCGCACAGGCGACGATTTCATCGGTCCAGCGCGCAACAGCCGCATCGAGCTCCTGCGGTTCGGCCACCTCGTTGACGATGCCGAAACCTTGCATCTCTACGGCAGAGAACTGACGACCGGTCAAAAGCACGCCCATTGCGAGATTGTGCGGGATCCGGCGCTGCAGCAGGACCATGCCGCCATCGAGCGGCAGGCGCCCGACACGAGCCTCCGGCAGACCGAAGGCCGACGTCGTCGAGGCGATGACGATATCGCAGCCGAGAACCATTTCAAACCCGCCGCCGAGCGCATAGCCGTTGACCCTGGCGATGACGGGAACATCCAGCGAGCGGCGAAAAGCCAGCCCTCCAAAACCGTTCGGTCGGCTTTCGGTCCAGTATTCGAGGCCCGTCGTTTCGGCCCCCTTCAGGTCGGCCCCGGCGCAGAATGCCCGTTCGCCGGCACCCGTCAGCACGACACAGCTTATGTCGTCGCGAGATTCGACCTCTTGCCAGATCGCCTCCAGTTCGCGTTCGGTCGCCGCGTCCACCGCATTCATTCGCTCCGGACGGCAGAGCGTGACGGTGGCAACGCGGCCCTCTACGACAAACTCGACGCTCATGCCGCATCTCCCTGACGCACAGCAATCGCCGAGAGGATCTCGTCGTTGTGCTCACCGAGCTTCGGCGGGGCGATGCGCACCGTCACAGTCGCCGCCGACATGTCGATCGGCGAACCGATCAGCCGGACCGGACCGGCTTTGGTTTCGCCGGCATCCAGGATCATGCCATTGATCGTCGTCTGCTCGTCGTTAAGGGCTTCGGGAAGCGAGCGCACCGGCGCGCAGAGGATGTCCACCTGCTCCAGGCGGGCAAGCCAATGCGCGCTGCTGTTCCTCGCAAACGTCTCGCGAAACACCTGCTGCAATTGCGGGCGGCGCTTCATCTGCTCATCGAAGTCCGCAAATTGCGGCTGCAGGGACAGGTCCTCGATCTCCAGAGCGGTGCAGATATCCCGCAACGGATTTGGCTTGAACGCACCAACCATGACGATGGCGCCGTCCGTGGTTTCGAAAACGCCGGTCAGCGGGAAAGCGCCCCAGTTCAGGTCCTTCTCCCGCATCATATGCGTGGTGCCTTCCTGCATCTGCATGGCGAGCATGGAGCTGTAGAGGCTGACCGAGACCTGCTGGCCCTCACCGGTCTTGTCACGGTGCAGCAGCGCCAGCAGGATGGCTTGCACGAGGTGCATGCCGGCGGAATAATCGGCAAGCGGTGTCGCATAGATCGACAGCGGGTGGCTCGCATCCGACTTGCGCCGCATGACGCCCGAAAGCGCCTGCGCGAGAATATCCTGCCCGCCCTTGTGCCGATAGGGTCCCTCCAGGCCGAAGCCGGTGCCGACGGCATAGATGAGCCGCGGATTGGTCTTCTTGAGCTCCTCATAGCCAAAGCCCATGCGTTCCATGACATCCGGCCGAAAATTGTTGACGACCACGTCGGCCGTTTCGATCAGTGCGCGCACGGCGGCACGCGCCTCGTCCTGCTTGAGGTCGAGGGCCAGGCTCTTCTTATTGCGGTTGAGCGACGAGAAGACCGGATTGTTGAGGCCGTCCGGATCCGACCCCAGCGACCAGCGAGAGAGATCGCCGATCTTGGCCTTTTCGACCTTGATGACCTCTGCGCCATAGTCGGCCAGCATTTGCGTGCAGCAAGGACCAAGCATGACCTGGGTGAAATCGACGACGCGGATACCGTCGAGGGGAAGCGATGTCATTCTGCGGCCTCCAGATAGGTTGCATTTTCGGATGGAACGTCGCCTGGATCGGCGCCCTGGGCTCGGAGCTGCTTCTGGATCGCCCTGACATCGGCGTCTCGCACCTTCACGCCCGCGTTGAGAGCGACGGTTGCAGCAACACCTGCCGCCTCGCCCATCGCCATGCACGGCGGGATCTCGCGGCTCGACTTCTGCGCCTGGATCGTCGCGGAATAGTGCCTGCCTGCGACGATCAGCTGGTCGACTTCCTTGGGCAGCATCGCCCGGTAAGGCGTGTAGTAGTCACGACCGCGGCAGACCGTGTCAGAGAAGTGGCGGCGGGTCATCACATCGTCCTTGGTGACGACATACTCACCCTGAAGCAGGCGCGACTGGCGCACGCCCGTCTGCGGCGCAAAATCGAGGACATAGGCATTTTCGAAGCCCGGCAGGTTCGCCCGGGCGAAATCGAGCAGGCGGGCGATGCGGCTGCGGCCCTCAAGTTCGGCATAGGTCAGGTCTTCGACGCGCAGACCGGAAAGCTTCGGCATATGTGGGCAGTTCAGCCAGATGACGCCGGGCAGCGGCGTCTTCAGCCACCAGAACGACCAGCAACCGCCGATCAGGCGCTTGGCTTCGTGATCGAGCAGCTTGAACCGTTCCGGTTCCTCGGACTCGAAACGCTCGGCTGCCTCGGTGTCGATACCGCCCCAGCGGGAAACCGTCGTCAGGATGAAGTTGCCGTCGGTATGCTGGGCGCCGGCGTCGGCGGCAACATCGAGGTCGCCCGACGCATCGATGACCACATCGCCCATGATGGCCTCGCGCCCTGCCTTGGTTTGGCAGACTACGCCCTTGATCGTGTTGTTCTCGACGATCGCCGACGAAAACCAGCTGTGTGTCCTGAGCTTCACGCCGGATTCGCGCAGGATGTCGTAGGCGACGCGCTTGAAGGCGTCCGGATCGAATGCGGCCGCGTAGCAGATCGGATGCGGCGCAGACGGCGTGTGGAAATCGAACAACCCCCAGCGCGCCCACCGACGCCACGCTTCCGGCGTATCGCGGAGATCGAGCTGGCGGTCGCCATCCGTCGGCGTGACGCAGAGGCCCAGCGTCTTCATCCGTTCGATCATCTCCATGCAGATGCCGCGCACGGTGATTTCGACGTTGTTGACCATGTCGTCGAGCACCAGGACCATACCGCCCGAGGCAAGGCCGCCCACATAGGGATAGCGCTCGAGCAGAGTGACGCTGGCTCCGGTGCGCGCCGCCGACACGGCCGCGGAGATGCCTGCCGGGCCGCCGCCGACGACGACCACGTCCGAGCGATCGACGATCTTGGCGTTACGCAAAGGCTCCCTGATTGTTTCCATTGTCGTTCCTCCATAGGGAAAGTGTCCGGCGAGATGTGAAAGAGTTCACAGCCAGTGACTTCGTTGGGTGGCCGGACCTGGATAGGTCCGGCTGCGGGTGTCTTGGGGTTAGTGGTCCGTCGTCGGCTTCCAGCGGACGATCTTCGATTCCGCGAACGAAACGGCGAAGAAGAGAACCACGGCGAGCGAGGCGGCGATCACGACGGTCGCATAGAGCAGCGGCGATCGGAAATTATAGGTCGCCTCGATGATCAGGGCGCCAAGGCCGTAGCTGGATCCGATCCATTCCGCGACGATAGCGCCCATGACGCTGCTGGTTGCCGCGATCTTCAGTGCGGCGAAAAGGAAAGGCAGCGAGCTGGGAAGGCGGACCTTCCAGAAAATCTCGGAGTTGCTGGCGGACAGGACGCGCATGAGATCGATCATTGCGGGGCTCGCCGACTTCAGTCCTTGGACCATGTTGACGAGCGTCGGGAAGAAACAGATCAGGCCGGCGATGATGATCTTCGGCGCGATGCCGTTGCCCACGAGCAGCACCAGGATCGGCGCAAGCGCGATGATCGGGATCGACTTGATGATCACGGCGATCGGATAGAACGCCCGCTCGGCAAGCGGGCTGTAGACGAACCAGACCGCCAAGAGGACGGCAATGACGTTGCCGAACACGAAACCGAGAAACGCTTCCATGAGCGTCGGCCAGAAGTTCGTCCACAGGATGCCGCCATTTTCGCCGAAGGCCTTGATCACGTCGACCGGACCGGGCGCCATGAACGTTGGCACCGAGAAGCCCCAGACGACGAGTTGCCAAAGGAGGATGCAGCCGAGGATCGCGAGTGTTGCCGGCAGGTGTCTCAGGGTAGCGGCGGCGGCGGCATCTAGCATCCTGAACCTGTTGCCGTCCGTCAAAGCGCGGCCTTCCGCTTGCGAAGGAAGGGCATTTGCCATCAACATTCTCCCAAAAGTGTGCGCAGGTGGGCGGTAACCTGGATGAACTCGACCGTGTCACGCATCGCGAGGGATCGCGGATATGGCAGGTCGACCTTCCTGAACTCCTTGACGCGGCCGGGATGGGCCGCGAGCATCAGCACGTATTGACCGAGAAAGACGGCCTCCGGGATCGAATGCGTGACGAACAGAATGGTGGTCCCTGTTTCCTGCCAGAGGCGCAGCAATTCCTCGTTCAGTTTGTCGCGCGTGATCTCGTCGAGCGCGCCGAAGGGCTCATCCATCAACAGGATACGCGGGCGGGTTACGAGTGCGCGGGCAATTGCCACGCGTTGGCGCTGGCCACCGGACAATTCGTGCGGCAGCGCCTTTTCGCGCCCCTTCAATCCGACGAGAGCCAGCAAGGCCTCCGGGTCGGCGTAGGTCACTCCCGCCTCTCGTTTTCCCACCTGCAGCGGGAGGCGCACGTTGTCGATGACATTGCGCCACGGCAGCAACGTCGCCTCCTGGAAGACGAAGGCGAAATCGCGGCCCTCACGCGCCTTGCGCGGCGTCTTGTCGTGTACGGACACCGAGCCATCGCTGATGTGCACCAGGTCTGCGACCGTCCGCAGCAACGTCGACTTGCCGCAGCCCGAAGGGCCGAGCATGGTCACGAGCGAGCCGGCCGGTATCTCGACCGAAACGTCGGACAGGGCCGTGAAGCTGGAATCATCCGCACCGAAGCGAATGTGAAGGTTCTTCACCGATACCGCCGAGGCACCGGTGTTGTCGATCGGTGCCTGCTTGGGTCTGTTGAGCGTTTCCAACATCGCCTTATCCTACGCTCTTGCGGATGTCGGCCGTGGCATCGAGGATTGCCATCGTGTAGACGTCCTCCGCCTTCGGCACGGCCCCTTGGAACTGGCCGAGGTCCGCATAGGTCTTGATCTGCTCCTCCCAGTTCGTGCGGTCCATGCCACCCCAACCCACCGCGGCGGTGGCGTCGTTGAACACGAACTTCATCAACGGCCCGATGGCCTCAAGCTCGCTTGCCTTGTCAAGGTTCGGATAGGATTCGAGCAGGATATCGACGGCCTCTTCCTTGTTGTCGCGCGCATAACCCCACCCGCGCGCCGAGCCTGCGACGAATGCCGAAAGATGGTCGGCGTGATTTTCCAGCTGATCGTCGGTCGTGTAGTAGACATTGGCATAGAGCCGGATGCCGCCGTCCCAGAGGGTCAGGTCGACGCGGTCGTCCCCCAGAACCTTCAGGGCGTTGACGTTGGTAAGCCAGCCGCAGACCGCATCGGCCTGACCGGTCACCAGCTGGTTCATGTCCGACCCCATGTTGACGATCTTGACCTGATCTTCCGAGATCCCGTTCTTGGCGAGAAGCGCGCGCAGAAGGATGACCGACGTGGGGATGGCAGCGATCGTCTTGCCGATCATGTCCTCGGGCTTGGCAATGGGATTTGCCTTTCGAGAGAAATACGCGAAGGGATGCTTCTGGTAGCCGGCCGCGAATGCCTTGATCGGCGCGCCAGCCGACCGGGCCAGCATGACCGACGGACTGGAGGAGACCTGCCCGATCGTCGACTGACCAACGGCGACGCCGGCGACACCATCGACATTCGGTCCGCCGGGTACGATTTCGAGCTCGATTCCCTTTTCGGAATAGTAGCCCTTCTTGCGAGCGACGAGCTCTCCGAGAAGTCCGTTGGAGGGTAGCCAACCGAGCTGCATGCGGATTGTGGCAGTATCTGCCGCGTGGCCTGCCGAGACATTGATCAGACTGTGCGCGGCGGCAATCGCGCCCACAGCGGCCGCATTCGAAAGGAACCCTCGGCGGTTCATCATGAAATGAGACATATCGTTCCCCTTGCTTGTTATGGGAGCGATGATGATCGAATTTGCCATCTCATAAAGCATAATTTTTAGCGCTAAGCATTGCCAATACGGCAACACCCACCAGGTTTGCCGTTTCGGCAATGGCGGGGTCGAAAGATTGCTCTTTGTTGGAGCCCGCCGCCATTGGATAAGCAAACGCATCTCCAAGGTTCATCAGAGGATAGACATGACATACAGAAACCTGATCGATGGTGAATGGATCCACGGCAGCGATGCGGTCCGCAATATCAACCCGTCCGACACCAACGACGTGATCGGGGAATATGCCCGCGCCTCGGCCGAGGATGCGAAGGCGGCGATTGCCGCGGCCAAGGCCGCCTTTCCGGCCTGGTCACGCTCCGGCATCCTCGAGCGCCATGCAATCCTTCGAAAGACCGCCGACGAGATCCTGGCGCGCAAGGACGAGCTCGGACGGCTGTTGTCGCGCGAGGAGGGCAAGACGCTGGCAGAAGGCATCGGCGAGACCGTGCGTGCCGGCCAGATCTTCGACTTCTTCGCCGGTGAGGCGCTGCGGTTGGCCGGCGAAATCATCCCCTCGGTGCGCCCTGATATCGGCGTCGAGATCACCCGCGAGCCGGTCGGCGTCGTCGGCATCATCACGCCRTGGAATTTCCCGATCGCCATTCCCGCCTGGAAGATCGCGCCGGCGCTCTGCTATGGCAACACCRTCGTCTTCAAGCCGGCCGAACTGGTGCCMGGTTGCTCCTGGGCGATCGTCGAYATTCTYCATCGCGCCGGSCTGCCGAAGGGCGTGCTGAACCTGGTGATGGGCAAGGGCTCGGTCGTCGGCCAGACGATGCTCGACAGCCCCGACATCCAGGCGATCACCTTTACCGGCTCGACCGGCACCGGCAAACGCGTGGCACTGGCCTCGGTCGAGCACAATCGCAAGTACCAGCTGGAGATGGGCGGCAAGAACCCGTTCGTGGTGCTCGACGACGCCGATCTTRGCGTTGCCGTCGAAGCCGCCGTCAACTCCGCCTTCTTCTCCACCGGCCAGCGTTGCACCGCSTCGTCGCGGGTGATCGTGACCGAAGGCATTCACGACCGGTTCGTGGCGGCRATGGGCGAGCGCATGAAGGGGCTCACCATCGACGAYGCGCTGAAGGCCGGCACCCATATCGGCCCGGTGGTCGACCAGAGCCAGCTCAACCAGGACACCGACTACATCGCCATCGGCAAACAGGAMGGCGCSAAACTCGCCTTCGGCGGCGAGCTTCTGAAGCGYGACACGCCCGGCTTCTACCTGCAGCCGGCGCTGTTTACCGAGGCAACCAACCAGATGCGCATCTCGCGTGAAGAAATCTTCGGACCGGTCGCTTCGGTGNGACACGCCCGGCTTCTACCTGCAGCCGGCGCTGTTTACCGAGGCAACCAACCAGATGCGCATCTCGCGTGAAGAAATCTTCGGACCGGTCGCTTCGGTGATCCGGGTGAAGGATTATGACGAGGCGCTTGCCGTCGCCAACGACACGCCGTTCGGGCTGTCGTCGGGCATTGCCACCACCAGCCTGAAACAKGCGACGCATTTCAAGCGCAATGCCGAGGCCGGCATGGTGATGGTCAACCTGCCGACCGCCGGCGTCGATTTCCACGTGCCCTTCGGTGGCCGCAAGGGCTCCTCCCATGGCTCGCGCGAGCAGGGTCGCTACGCCGCCGAATTCTACACAACCGTCAAGACCGCATACACCCTGGCTTAATGGGCGCCGTCGCAGGCCCGCGTTACGGCGCGGGCCGCTCAAGGAAGGATAAGATGAAGAAGAAAGCTGAGTGGCCGCGCAAGCTGCGTTCGCAGGAATGGTTCGGTGGCACGGGGAAGAATGCCATCATGCATCGCTCCTGGATGAAGAACCAGGGTCTGCCCGCCGATACGTTCGACGGCCGGCCGATCATTGGCATCTGCAACACCTGGTCGGAACTGACGCCGTGCAACGCGCATCTGCGCGATCTCGCCGAGCGAGTGAAGCGCGGGGTCTACGAGGCGGGTGGTTTCCCGGTCGAATTCCCGGTGTTTTCCGTGGGCGAGAGCACGCTACGGCCGACGGCGATGATGTTCCGTAACCTCGCGGCCATGGATGTCGAAGAGGCGATCCGCGGCAATCCGGTCGATGGCGTCGTGCTGCTCGGCGGCTGTGACAAGACCACGCCGAGCCTGCTCATGGGGGCGGCGAGCGTCGACATCCCGGTCATTCTGGTCTCCGGCGGCCCGATGCTGAACGGCAAGTGGCGCGGCAAGGACGTCGGGTCCGGTACCGCCATCTGGCAGTTTTCCGAAATGGTGAAGTCCGGCGAGATGTCTCTGGCCGAATTCATGGATGCGGAGCAGGGCATGGCCCGTTCGGCCGGCAGTTGCATGACCATGGGCACGGCCTCGACCATGGCGTCGATGGCCGAAGCGCTCGGCATGACGCTGCCCGGCAATGCGGCAATTCCCGCTGTCGACGCCCGCCGGCGGGTGATCTCCCAGCTTTCCGGCCGCCGCATCGTCGACATGGTCAAGGAAGATCTGAAGCCGTCCGATGTCCTGACCAGGCAAGCCTTCGAAAACGCCATCCGCGTCAACGGTGCCGTCGGGGGCTCGACCAATGCCGTGCTGCATCTTCTGGCGCTCGCCGGTCGTATCGGCGTTGACCTGACGCTGGACGACTGGGACCGGCTTGGCCGCGACGTGCCGACGATCGTCAACCTGCAGCCGTCGGGCAAGCACCTGATGGAAGAGTTCTACTATGCAGGCGGTCTGCCGGTGGTCATCAAGGCGGTCGGCGAGATGGGCCTCCTCCACAAGGACGCCTTGACGGTTACCGGCGATACGATCTGGAACGGCGTCAAGGATGTCACCAACTACAATGACGATGTCATCGTGCCGCGCGAAAAGGCGTTGACGCAGTCGGGCGGCATCGCCGTGTTGCGCGGCAATCTGGCGCCCAAGGGCTGCGTACTGAAACCTTCGGCTGCGTCGCCGCACCTGATGCAGCACACGGGCCGCGCCGTCGTCTTCGAAAGCATCGAGGACTACCACGCCCGCATCAACCGCGACGATCTCGACATCGACGAGACCTGCGTCATGGTGCTGAAATACTGCGGCCCGAAGGGCTATCCCGGGATGGCCGAGGTCGGCAATATGGGGCTGCCGCCGAAGGTGCTGAAGAAGGGCATTACCGACATGATCCGCATTTCCGATGCGCGCATGTCGGGCACCGCCTATGGCACCGTCATCCTACACACCGCACCGGAAGCGGCGGACGGCGGCCCGCTGGCGCTGGTCGAGAACGGCGACATGATTGCGGTGGATGTTCCCGCCCGCACCATCCGGCTCGATGTTTCCGATGACGAACTGGCTCGGCGTCGGGCGGCGTGGGTTTCTCCGGTGAAGCCGCAAAAGGGCGGTTATGGCGGCCTTTACGTCAACACGGTGATGCAGGCCGACACCGGCGCCGACCTCGACTTCCTTGTCGGCACGCGCGGTTCTGTCGTCGAACGCGACAGCCACTAGCAGTTTGAGCCGCCACGGCCCGCCGATGCCGATTTATCCCGGCTTCGGCGGGCCGTGGTGGCTTTATTTTAGCGCATTCTTAAGATTGTCGAGTTCGCGAGTTTCACGCCGCCGGTATCCGGTGTAATGATGCAAGCGGAGTAGAATTTTGGGGACCGTGACGCTTTGCTCTCTTCCTGTCCGCAGGAGGCAGACGAGCGTCGCAGCATTGCATCTCAGACTATTGATTTAAGCTTCGTCTGTATTCGCGGGAGGTGTGTGTTGCTCTGCCGTGGTGCCGGTCGTTCACTTGCAGCAAAGCGGGTGATGCATGATCCTACGTGAACGGATCGATATTCCTGCCGACAAAACGTTCGACATTTGCATCGTCGGGGCCGGTGCGAGTGGATTGACGATCGCGTCGGATTTCGCCGGTGGACGCGTTTCCGTCTGCGTGCTCGAAAGCGGAGGGGCCGATGCGATCCCGACGGCCAGTGATCTCTCGGCGGGCGAAAGCACCGGGCTCACCTATGCCGAACTCGATACATGCAGGCTGCGCGGCTTGGGCGGCAGCACCCAGGCCCTGGGCTGGGGTGGTCTCTGCAAGCCGCTCGACGAGCAGGATTTCGCGGTACGCCCCTGGGTCCGGCACAGCGGCTGGCCCTTCGGCCGCGAGCATCTCCTTCCCTATTACCGACGCGCGCAGAAAACGCTAGGGATTGCGGATGTCGAGGCGCTTGGCCAGCGGCAGCCGCTGTTTCCGGGGAGGTCCGACATCATCTCCGTCGATCATCTCGAGCTCTGTCGGCACAATCGGCCCGGCAAACGCCTGCGTCATGCCCTCGAAAACGCTGACAATATCAGCATCCTTCTGCATTCCACGCTGCTCTATCTTTCGTTTGATGAAGAAAAGCGCACGGTCGGATCGGCTGTCGTCAAAAACGGGGCTGACGAAACCATTCACATCCGAGCGCGGACGTTCGTGCTTGCCGCCGGTGGCATCGAGAACGCGCGTCTCTTGTTGCTGAGCGGCGGACCGGGGAGCGACGACAGAACCACTGGGCGGTTTTTCATGGATCATCCGCGATTTTCCATCGGCACGCTGGTGCCGGCCAATGGCAGTGTTCTGAGAACTCTCAACGCTCTTGATCGAATCCGGATCGCGCGCGGCCAGCGGATCCGCGATGCGTTGAGTTACACGCGACAGCGCCCGTATCTCGTCAACGGGCTGACGCTGCCGGCGGAATTGCAGCAGCGCGAGGAGCTTCTCAATTATCGAGCATGGCTCGAGCCATGCTTCATCGGCCAGGACACAGCCAAGCTGCAGGCGATGAAAGAGAAACTGCTCGCTTACAGGGAGCAGCGGCTGCATGGCGTGGAGGCGAAGTCGGCGGTCCGCGCGGCGGGCAAGGAGGGTCTGGTCAGTTGGACCTGGCTCATGCATCTCGTGCGGCCCTCAAGCCTTCTGCGTTCCTTTCGCCTGCTTCACATCGTGGAGCCGGAACCGGAACCGGAAAGCCGCGTCATGCTGTCGAACAAGAAGGACCGTTTCGGATTGCCGATGGTCAATCTGCGCTGGCAGCTTTCGGCCAAAACGGTCGATTCCGTCATGCGTACGATCACAATTTTAGGCAGCGAGTTGACGAAGACCGGCCTGGGCAAGCTGATCGTGAAACCAGAGGAATTGACCGGGCTCGAAAAGCCGATGTGGACCTGGCACCACATGGGCACGACACGGATGCACGTGGACCCCGGTCAAGGGGTCGTGGATACGCAATGCAAGGTCCACGGAACGGATAACCTTTTCATCGCTGGCAGTTCAGTTTTTCCGACGGCTGGAAATGATACGCCAACCCTTACCGTCGTGGCGCTCGCCCACCGCCTCGCCGACCATCTGCTGCAGGTGGTTGGCGGATAGCTTGTCGGTGACTGGGGCGGTCGACGCACCAGCCAGCGCAATCCTTCTCAAAGTTTCATCCGACCCCAGGAAAAACAGCTGCGCCGCGATCGTACGGCTTCATTTTTCCGTCGGCGCGCTGGCGCCGGCCAAATCCGGAAAGCCGCGTCATGCGGACGACCCTAAGCTGAATTTACGGCGTTTCAGGAGATGGTTCTGGGGGACCTTTAGGCACAGGCACGAGATGGAATTGCTCAGCCCAATGGCATAACCCCACCGCTCCAGCGTTGAGCGCTGTCCCGCTTTCCGTCAGTGAATAGACGACCTTGGTCGGGGAACCCGGATAGACTTTTCGGTTCACAAGCCCGTCGGCCTCCAGTTCACGCAATTGCTGCGTCAGCATCTTTTCACTGACCGCAGGGATAGACTGCCGCAGCCGGCCAAATCGACGGGGCGCTGTGCCGAGCTCGCAAAGGATAGTTATCTTCCACTTGCCGGCGACCATCTTCATCGCTGTCGAAAAACCATTGTCCATAGGCCAGTCCGTCCCATTCGCCTTACCTGCGGGTAACCACTTACGCTTCTGTGCGTATTGGCACAGTACTCTTCACATCGTAGCTCTCTCAACGGCAAGCGTACCGAGCGTTGTGCCGACCAATATGGGGTGTCGGAATGAGGCCTGCAATCAGTGTTTTGGGGACCGGACGCATGGGATCGAGGGACCGAACAGCATCTTGCGGCCAGCCAGCCGACCCCATGACGGCCAGCTGGTTCCGGCAAAAGAAGGAGGACGCGCTCGGGTCTTGTTGCCTGCGCAGCAATTCAAAGTGCTACAGCGACCTTTGGGCGTCAAATAAGACGCGCGGCGCTGTAGTCAGACCAATGATCCATAGGAGTAGAATAAAATGCCTTTAGCGCATCTCATCGATTCGTACTGCGCTGCATGGTCGAACGAGGACGGCGAGCAGCGGCGGGCGTTGCTGCTGCCGATCTGGGCCGACGGCGCAACGTATACGGATCCAACAGTTCATGCTGCTGGCGCAGAAGAACTGCTCGCGCACATCGCAGGAATACAGGCCAAGCATCCTGGTGCACGCATTGCACGGACAAGCGACGTGGATGTTCATCATGGGATCGCACGCTTCGCGTGGAGGTTTGTGATGCCGGACGGATCATCCTTCCCTGAGGGGCTGGACATCATCTTCCTCCACCCTGGGCAGGAGCGGATAACACGGGTCGTGGGCTTTTTCGGGCCGTTGGTAAGGTCTTCAGGGGCATAGGCCCCCAATGGCGTGCTGTGGAAGCCGATCTGCAAAGAGGGTGTCGGCCCGATGCACCGGCGTTTTCGGCATTCGATATCGTCGAACGAGATCGAGAATTGATGCCGGACGGAGTTCGATGGGGCGCACTGCGGTGCGCCCCATCGCCAACCTTATTGGCTTTGCGTCTGGCTCTGGCTTTGCGCCTGCTGCTCGACGGTCACTGATACCTTCAGCGTCTCGTTGGCCTCACCATGGATCAGACCCGATATCGGGGCCGCATCGCGGTAGCAGAGGCCGGAGGCGATGCGCACATAGCGGTCATCCGGGCAGATCTTGTTGGCGGCATCGAAGCCGACCCAGCCGAGGCCCGGCAGATGGATCTCGGCCCAGGCGTGGCTTGCTGTCTGCTCCGTTTGCCCTTCCATCATCAGGTAGCCTGAGATGTAGCGCGCCGGCATGTCGAGCGAACGTGCCGCCGAGATCAGGATATGGGCATGGTCCTGGCAGACGCCGTGGCCGGCCTCGAGCGCATCCTCGGCCGCCGTCTCGGCGTGGGTTTCGCCGGCCTTGTACTCCACCGCCTCATGGATCATCGCCATCAATGCATGCATGCGGGCAAGATCGGTGTCGCCCTCGGCCGATTTCGCCAGGTCGCGGATCAGCTTGCCCCCCTTGGTCAAAGGCGTTTCGCGGGCATAAAGCCAAAGCGGGACGTAGGACTGATGCGGGCCCAAGACGCCGTGGCGGTCCTCGGTGTGGACTTCGCCGCTGGCGGTAATGCGGATCGCCTCGCGGTCGCCATCGACGCTGACGAGATGGACGCGATTGCCGAAGTGATCGTCGTAGCTCACCTCCATCACAGCACCGTCGACGAGCGTCTGCCAGCCGAGCACGGTCTGGCCGACCCCGGTGATCGGCGTCAGGCGCAGCCGCTGCAGCGCATACTGCACCGGCTCGTCGTAGTGGTATTCGGTCGTATGGCTGATTTTCAGGTGCATGCTGTCCTCCCGAAATTCAGTTGAAACGATAGCCGTCGGAGATTTCCTGTCCCAGAAGATTGTTCTGGCTGATGAAATCCTCGAGATATTCGTGCAGGCCCTGGTCCATGATGTCGGTGATCGAGCGGCTGCGCAGCGCGGCCAGCGTACGTTCCGCCGTTTCGTGCGCCTCGTGGCGCTCGCCATATTCGCGCTCGAGATAGCCGAGGTTGCTGGCGATCTTTTCATAGCAATAGGCAAGCGAACGCGGCATGCGACCGTTGGAGATCAGGAAATGGGCGATATTCGCCGGCTTCAGTTCGGCATCATAGACCCAGCCGTAGGCGCGGTGGGCCGAGACCGAGCGCAGGATCGATTCCCACTGCACATTGTCCATCGACGAGCCGACGGCGGCGACCGCCGGCAGCAGTACGTAGTATTTGACGTCGAGGATGCGCGCGGTGTTGTCGGCCCGCTCGATGAAAGTGCCGATGCGTGAGAAATTGAAGATCTCGTTCCTGAGCATCGTGCCGTGGAAGGCGCCGCGGATGAGGCCGGCGCGACGCTTGATCGTGTCGATGATCTCCGGCATGTCGGTCGGACGCGCTTTCCTGGAGAGCATCGCCTTCATCTCGAGGTAGCATTCGTTGGTCGCTTCCCACGTCTCGCGCGTCAGCGCCGTGCGCACCATGCGGGCGTTGTGGCGGCCCGCCTCGATGCAGGACATCACGCTCGATGGATTGCTGCGGTCGCGCAGCAGGAAGTCGATGGCATCGATGCTCGTCAGCGCCTCGTGCACTTCGTCGTAGAGTTCGCGCACACCAGCGCTTTGCAGCACGCCGTCCCAATCGCCTTCCGTTGCGCCGCTGCGCGTCAGCGCCATGCGCAGGCCGGCATCGATTAGCCGGGCGCTGTTTTCGGCGCGTTCGATGTAGCGGAACATCCAGTAGAGACCGTTTGCAGTTCTTCCCAACATGGTCTCAGTCCTCCAGCACCCAGGTGTCCTTGGTCCCGCCGCCCTGGCTGGAATTCACGACAAGCGAACCAGCCTTGAGGGCGACGCGCGTCAGGCCGCCGGGAATGATCTGCACCTTGTCGGAGACAAGGACATAGGGACGAAGATCCACATGCCGGGGCGCGATGCCCTTGTTGACGAGGATCGGAACGGTCGACAGCGACAGTGTCGGCTGGGCGATGTAGTTGGTCGGGCGTGCCTTCAGCTTTTCGGCGAAGAGCGCGCGCTCCTTCTTGCTGGCTGTCGGGCCGACCAGCATGCCGTAGCCGCCGGAGCCGTGCACCTCCTTGACGACAAGTTCTTCCAGGTGTTCGAGCACGTATTTCAGGCTTTGCGGCTCGGAACAGCGCCAGGTCGGCACGTTTTCTAAGAGCGGCTTGCGGCCGGTATAGAACTCGACGATCTCGGGCATGTAGGAATAGATCGCCTTGTCGTCGGAGATGCCGGTGCCGGGCGCGTTGGCAATGGTGATGTTGCCGGCGCGGTAGACATCCATGATGCCGGGAACGCCGAGCGCGGACTCCGGGCGAAATGTAAGAGGATCGAGGAAGTCGTCGTCGACGCGGCGATAGAGGACGTCGATCGCCTCGTAACCGCGGGTCGTGCGCATCTTCACCTTGCCGTCGATCACGCGCAGGTCCGATCCCTCGACCAGCTCGACGCCCATCATGTCCGCTAGGAAGGCATGTTCGTAATAGGCGGAATTGTAGATGCCGGGGGTGAGAACGGCGACGCGCGGCTTGCCGCTGCAGCCGGGGGGCGCCAGCGACGCCAGGCTCTGGCGCAGCAGGTTGGGATAGTTCTCGACCGGGCGCACGCGGTTCTGATGGAAGAGTTCGGGGAACATCTGCATCATCGTTTCGCGGTTTTCCAGCATGTAGCTGACACCGGACGGCGTGCGGGCATTGTCCTCCAGCACGTAGAACTGATCCTCGCCGGTGCGCACGATGTCGGTGCCGACGATATGGGTGTAGACGCCGCCCGGCGGCCGGAAGCCGATCATCTGCGGCAGGAACGCCACGTTCTTCTCGATCAACTCGCGCGGCACCCGTCCGGCGCGGATGATCTCCTGCTTGTGGTAGATGTCGTCGAGGAAGGCGTTGAGGGCGATGACCCGCTGTTCGATGCCCTGGGCGAGCTTGCGCCATTCTCGACCTGAAATGATGCGGGGGATGAGGTCGAAGGGGATGAGCTTTTCGGAGCTGTCTGCGTGTCCGTAGACCGCGAAGGTGATGCCGGTTTTCCGGAAGATGTTCTCGGCGTCCTTTGATTTCGCTATGAGCCGATTTCTGTCCTGGCTGGCATACCATTCATGATAGGTCGAATATGGCTGGCGCGGACTGCTGTCCGCATTCATCATTTCGTCAAATGCCAAAGGCGTGATCCCCTTATTTTTGACCATTTGAGTACAACGCTGGATGCAATGCAAGAAGCGTGCACAGTCGCGGGACAAGAAAGTTTTGGCGCGTTATCCCGCCGCTTCCGGGCAAGGCGATGCTCAACAATGGGGCGGGGACGGCCAGTCACCCGATCGGCCCCGACTTTGGCGTCTTAGAAAATAAGCAAATGCTTGAAATTTGGGCGTGTCTGGGAAGCTAGCCCAGGCCGAACACGGTGATTGCGGCGGCTGCCAGACCGGCCAGAACCAGCAGCGACAGCATGGCGGCGGCGCTGGCGCGCGGCCCGGCATCGGCGAGCTTGCGGATGTCGACCTCCAGCCCGAGTGCCGCCATGGCGATGACGGTGAGCCATGTGGCGAGGTGAGCAGCACCGGCGGCGGCCGCGTCGGGGATCATCCCGCTGTTGCGGGCGACCGCCACGGCGAGGAAGCCGAGAATGAACCAGGGCACGAAATACGCAAACGTGGCAAGGCGCACGCGGCGATTGCCGGCAGGCAGGTTAGGCGCCAGGGGATGCGCCTCGCTCTCGCGGTTGATGATCGAGAAGCACAAGACGACCGGGCCGAGCATCAGCACGCGCACGAGCTTGACCAGCGTGCCGACCTGGACGGACAGGGCGCTGAACGGAGCGGCAGCGGCCAGTACCTGCGGTACGGCGTAGACGGTCATGCCGGCCAGAACGCCGAAGCCATAGGGCGACATGTCGAACCAGCCGCCGATCAGCGGCAGGGATAGAACGACGGCAATGCCGAGAATTGCGGTGAACGAGATGGCGGCGGCGACGTCATCGCCCTCAGCACCGATGGCCGGCGCGACGGCGGCGATCGCCGAATTGCCGCAGATGGCATTGCCGCAGGCGATCAGGGTCGCCATCCGCTTTGGCAAGCCGAGCAGCCGCGCTATCAGATAACCGGAGACGATCGACAGAAAGACGATGCCGACGATGGTTGCGAGCAGCACCGGGCCGCTTGCCAGGATCGCCTTGAAGCTGAGGGTCGCGCCGATGAGGACGATCGCCGCCTCCAGCAGCAGCCTGGAGGAAAAGCGGATGCCGGCCATCCAGCGATCGCCCGGTGTCCAGAAGGTGCGCAGCAGGGCACCGAGAAGGATGGCGATAACAAGCGCTTCCAGCCATGGCCGGCCGGTCCAGCTTGCCTCGAGGCGCTCAAGGCCGAAGGCGGCGAGTGCTACGAGACAACAGAGGATCAAACCCGGCGCGATGCGCGCTATGCGGGAAGAGAGCGTGGGTGCGGGGGCGGCCGATGGGGAATGCGATCTGGACATGGCCGCAACCTAGTCCGATTGATGAATCAGTCTAACGGATTGTTCTTGTCAATTCGATCGCTTTTTGCGATTGATTTTCCATGACCCTTGATCAACTTCGCATTTTCGTGGCTGTCGCCGAGCGTCTGCATATGACACGCGCGGCCGAGGCAATGAACGTCACGCAGTCTGCCGCCAGCGCGGCGATCGCGGCGCTTGAAACGCAACACAACGTCAGGGTGTTCGATCGCATCGGCCGCGGGCTGGCGCTGACGGAGGCGGGGAAGGCGTTTCTGCCGGAGGCGAAAGCCGTGCTTGCGCGCGCGACGGCTGCGACCGCTTGCCTCAACGACCTCTCGCATCTGCGCCGCGGCACGCTCGCGATCGCCGCAAGCCAGACGGTGGCAAGCTACTGGCTGCCGGCACGTCTCGCCCGCTTCACCCATGATTATCCGCATATCGACGTGAAGCTGACCGTGCGCAACACGGCGGTGGTCGCCGAGGCGGTCGAGGAGGGAACGGCGCAGCTCGGCTTCGTCGAGGGCAGGGTCGATGCGGAAAAGCTGGACCATCGCAGCGTGGCGGTCGACCGCATCGCGATCTATGCGCCACCCCGCCACCCGCTTGCCGGAAGGCCGGTCGATCTCGAAGCGCTGCTTGCCGCACGGTGGGTGTTGCGCGAGGAAGGATCGGGGACGCGGGCAATGTTCCTGCAATCGATGCGGGCACATGGTGCGGATATCGATCAGCTGAAGGTCGAACTCGAATTGCCGTCGAACGAGGCGGTACTGACGGCCGTCGAGAGCGGTCCCTTCATCACCGCCGTTTCCAGGCTCGCCGCCCAGCCTTTCGCCGATAGCGGCCGGTTGGTGGAATTGCCGTTCGAACTTGCCGAGCGCAGCTTCGAATTGTTGACGCATCGCGACCGCCAGTTCAGCCGCGCGGCCCGCGCTTTCGTCGATCTGCTCTAGGCGAACGCGAAGGCGATTGCCATCCGGTTCGGCTGCCCTAACAATAGTCGCGCCGGTCCCGGGCGGGCCGGTTCTGGTCTTGCCAGGAGGTGCACCGTGTTCGAAATCGTCGAAAGGCCGGCGCAGCGGATTGCCGGCTCCTTCTGGGAGGGGACCTTCGTCGAGGCGGCCGACGGGGCCGTTCGCCGGCTGATCGCTGAGATGCAGGAGCATCACCTGCGTGTCCATCCGAAGGACCATCCGACGCTCGTCGGTCTGTCGTGGAACGACCGTCCTGATGGCTTCCGCTATCTCGTCGGCTTTGTTTCCCAGACGGCGGAAACGACGCGTCACCCTGGCCATGTGGACCTACCGGCCATGCGTTTCGTCAGCGCCATGCACCACCCTGATGATGGCGACGTCTTCGCGCATTATCAGCACATGTTTGACTGGATCGGGTCTGAAGGGCTCGTGGTCGATACCGGCAGGCTGCACTATCGCGAAGAGTACGAGCCGGGCTTCGTCTCTCTCTCGCTGTCGTCGCTCAGGTTGATGGTTCCGATTACAGCGCCGCGCGTCAAACATGACGCGCAAAGGACGCTGTAACACTTTGAACTTGCTGCATAAGTTTGCCATTAAATCGATTCCGATTTAAGGAACTATGCAGTAGCTGATCGTCAGTATCAGAAAAATTGCTTTGACCATCAACGCCCCCGCGTCTATCGCGGCTGACCTCCCTTTGCCCATTCGGATAGGTCAATGACACTCGCCCGCCTGGCTCCGGCCATCTTCGTACTGCTCTGGTCGACCGGTTGGGTCGTCGCCAAATATGCGGCCGTCTATGCCGATCCGCTGACGTTTCTGGTGCTGCGCTACACCCTGGCGATCCTGCTGTTCATCGGCTTCTGCCTGGTGACCGGGGCGAAATGGCCGAAGTCGTGGTCGGCCGCGGCCCATGCGGTCGTCTCCGGCATGTTTCTGCACGGGCTTTATCTCGGCGCCGTCTGGTGGGCGATCGGGCAGGGCGTGCCGGCTGCGATCTCGGGCATCATCGCCGGGTTGCAGCCGTTGATGACGGCCGTCGCCGCCTCCGTCGTCATCGACGAGAAGCTCAGCGTTCAGCAGAAACTCGGACTGGTGCTCGGCTTCTTCGGCATCGCGCTTGCCGTGCTGCCCAAGGTGTTTTCGATCGACACCGGCGCAACGCCGATCCACCTTTTCCCTGTCATCATCAACGTGCTCGGCATGGCCGCCGTGACCTACGGCACGCTCTACCAGAAGCGGCACCTCCAGAGCGGCGACATCCGTACGATCGCAGCGCTTCAATATCTCGGCGCCCTGATCGTCACGGTCCCGCTGGCCCTGGTGCTGGAGGATCTGCACGTCACCTGGAACCTGCAGATCTTTGCGGCACTCGCCTGGTCGGTGCTGGGGCTTTCCATGGGCGCGATCGCGCTGCTGCTTTATCTGATCCGCCGCGGCCAGGTATCGCGCGCAGCCTCGCTCATCTATCTCGTGCCGCCGCTTGCGGCCGTGCAGGCATGGCTGTTCTTCGGCGAGGCGCTGACGCTGCCGATGATCATCGGCACGGTCATTGCCGTTGCCGGCGTCTATCTCACCAACCGCAAACAGCAGGCATAAAAAACGGCGGGCCGAAGCGACCCGCCGTTCTTATCACTTTGTTTTTACGCATTTCCTGATGGAAAACCTGCTTCGCAGGCTTTCTGAAAATGCGCTAGGCAATGTCTTGCCGATCAGCCCTGCTGGCCGCGGTTGCCGCCACCGGCGCCACGACGCATGCCGCCCTGGCCGCCTTCGCGGCGGTCGCCGGCCTGGCCTTCAGGGCGCGGGCCCTTGTTGCGCCATTCGCCCGGCTTCTGGCCGGGACGACCGTGGTGCTTCTTGGGTTCGTGGTTGCGGTTGCCTTCCGAACGGCCGTCGGCGTGGGGCTGGCCAGCCGGACGCTGATCGCGGCGGTCCTGCTTCGGGCGGTCGTCGCGCAGAAGATCGTCACCGGCAAAGCTGCTTGGAGCCAGTGCCGACTGGCGAGCCGGGCGTTCGCGGCGCGGGCGGGCGTCCTGACGCTGGCCGCCGCCGCCATTGCCGCGGTGCTGGCCGTTGCCATTGCCGTTGCCGCGACCGCCGCGTCCCTTGGACGGACGGGCCTGGTCGGCAGGCGCTTCGCCGCTGGCAACCGCGATGTTGATGCCCATCAGCTTCTCGATGTCGCGAAGCAGGCGGATTTCGTCCGGTGCGCAGAAAGCGATCGCGATGCCGTCGCGGCCGGCGCGGGCAGTACGGCCGATGCGGTGAACGTAGGCATCGGGAACTTCCGGCAGGTCGTAGTTGTAGACGTGGGTGACGCCGGGGATGTCGATGCCGCGGGCAGCGACGTCGGTTGCCACGAGCACGCGGATCTCACCGTCACGGAAGGACTTGAGCGCACGCTCACGCTGGCCCTGGCTCTTGTTGCCATGGATCGAGGCGGCCTTGAAGCCGACGTGGTCGAGATGCTTCATCAGCTTCTCGGCGCCATGCTTGGTACGGCTGAAGATCAGCGACAGGCCATCCGGATTGTCGGTCAGGGTCTTCTTGAGGATGGTCGTCTTCAGGTCCTTGCCGGGGACGAAATGAACATACTGTTCGACCTTGTCGGCGGCCTTGCCCGGAGGCGTCACCTGAACCTTGACCGGGTCGGTCAGATATTCGCCGGCGAGTTCAGCGATCAGCTTCGGCATCGTCGCCGAGAACAGCAGCGTCTGGCGGTTCTTCGGCACGAGCTTCGAAATCTTGCGCAGGTCATGGATGAAGCCGAGATCGAGCATCTGGTCGGCTTCGTCGAGCACGAGGTAGCGACCCTGGGTCAGCGTCACGGCCTTGCGGTTGATGAGGTCGAGCAGGCGGCCCGGCGTTGCGACCAGGATGTCGACGCCGCGGGCGAGCTGTTCGGTCTGCTTGTTGATCGAGACGCCGCCGACGACAACGCCGATCTTCAGCGGGGACTTCTTGACGAACAGCTTGAGGTTGGCTGCGATCTGGTTGACCAGTTCGCGGGTCGGCGCCAGCACCAGGGCGCGGATGTTGCGCGGGTCGGGGCGCTTGCCGTCGGCAACGAGCTTTTCGATCATCGGCAGGCCGAAGGCGGCCGTCTTGCCGGTTCCGGTCTGGGCGAGACCGATGAGGTCGTGGCCCTTCAACACCAGCGGAATGGCCTGCGCCTGGATCGGCGTCGGCTTTTCGAAGCCGTTGGCGGACAGGGTCTCCAGAATGTGTTCGGAAAGACCAAGATCTTTGAAGGTGGACAAATGTATATACCTTTTGGGGGCGCCAAACGCATTCGCCGGAACCGCTATCTGCTGTTCCGGTGTCGTTTGGCGTCAAGAACCCCGCGTGAATTGGGAACTTGTGGGTTAAGAAAAAAGTCGTCAAGCGCCTGTGCTGTCGCCGGTTACGGCGTATGGTTGCGCTTTTCCTTCTTCACGGCTTTCTGTGTTGCCGAGGGCGCGCTCACGCGGCGGCCTGAAGGTGACGCTGCGTCCATGTCGTCGTTTTGGCCCCAAAAGTCAAGGTCCATCTTTTCGCAGGTGCGAAATGAGGTGGGGGCTATTCGGCGACCGACAGCTCGAAATCGGCGTCGGCAGCCTCCTGGCCGTTGACGAGGATCACCACGCGATGGGTGCCGGAATAGTAACGACGGGTTGTGATTGGCCGAATCGCGTGACGCTTTTCGATCCTGATCGTCGCGCCCGGCTCCAGCGTCGCCGATGTCCACTTGAACACCTTGGGCGAGGTCGTGCCATTCGCTTTGCGGTGGTGTACGGCGTAGTCGATCATGATCTTCTGGGTGGTCTTCGCGGTGTGCCTGACCGAAAGCTTGAAGACGAGGCTTTCGCCGAGCGCGATGTCCGACCGGTCGAGCGAGAAGGCTGCGTCTATGCCGGCGGGTGCGGCAAAGCCGAAGTTCGAAAGAGCTGCCTCATGTCCCTGTTTCAGAAGCGTTCGCGAGGCATGGCGCAGCAATTGCTGCCGCTCCGGCGAGGCACCCACCATGTGTTCGGCCACGAAACCGGCCACCAGATCCGGGTGATCCTTGGCAATGTCGTTGAGGCTGTTGGCAACCGAGCGGCGCACATAGTCCTCGGGGTCGTCGAGGAGGGCCGTCAGGATCGGCAGGATCGGCTGGGGATCGCGGATGAGCTTCGGCAGCCGCATTGCCCAGGGCAGGCGCGGGCGGGTGCCTTCGCTCGCCAGACGCCTGACATGGTGATTGGCGTCCGTTACCAATGAGCCGATGATCGTGAGCGCCCGCTCCTGGTCCGTGTCGATGAACACGCGGATACCGAACTCGGAGGTGAAGTGCGGCGTCAAAGCGCGCAGCAGCCACAGCGATAGCTCGAAATCGCCAAGCCCGCGTGCGGCGACATATTGGCTGACGGGCAACAGGGTCCAGCCGCTGAGGCCGGGCCTCTCGTCGGTGTGCAGACAATCGCCAAGCTTTGCCGCGGCTTGCGGGAAGGACTGCGGTAGGGTTTCGATGAGCGCATCGCGGATCTGCAGCGATCGTTGCATCAGTTCCAGTGCCTCGAGATTGTCGCTGGCAAGCGCCTCGAACCTTTTGCGGTCGAATGTCGGGCAGACCGCGCTCAGGCGGTCTGCGATGGCGGTGACGACGCCCGGATGCAACAGGTTTTTCAGTGGCTCCGCCATCTCTCGGTACTCTCCCGGCTCAGATCTGCTGTTCGACAGCAAAATGCTGCATCAGCATTACCGCGCTGATTGCCGCCATGTAAGGGGCGAAATCCGGGTCGCGACGCACGCGTTCGCCTGCCGATCTGGCATCATCGAGCGTTTCCCACTCGACCAGATCCGCGAGCATGTCGGGCTTTTCGCACGAGCCGACGGCGCGCCAGGAAATGAAGCCCGGATAGTTTGAAACGGCCTGCATCGCCCGATGGCGCGCGGCTGCGGCCGCGGGCTTGTCCACAACGATGCAGACGGCGAGTTCGAGGATGCTCTTGGTGGTCATGTCATGCTCCATGTTGATTGCCGCTTGACTAAAGCACAGTGCAACTGACAGCCTTATGGCCATAGCCTTACATCGACATGCGATGGGAATACGCGAATGAGACCTGCCGACCGGCTGTTTCGAATCATCCAGCTCATGCGGGCGACCGGCCGGGCGATGACGGCGCAGGAAATCGCCGACAAGATGGAGGTGGCGCGGCGGACCATCTACCGCGACATGGAACACCTGATGGCTTCGGGTGCGCCGATCGACGGCGAGCGCGGTGTCGGATACCTCCTGCGCGAGAGCTTTGACGCGCCGCCGCTCGCTTTCACCTTCGAGCAGCTCGAAGCGCTGGCCTTCGGCGCGCGGGCCGTGCAGATGCTTGGCGACCACCGGCTGGCGCAGGCCGCGCGCGAGGCCATGGAAAAGATCGAACACGGACTTCCGCCCGAGCACGTGGCGCGGCTGCGCAGCGCCCCGATCCGCGCCTTCCGTTCGGCGCTGCAGCCGAAGCCGCCGCCGATGCTGGGTGACCTGCGCCGGGCGATCGCCGAGGAGCGCAAGGTGCGCATGGCCTATGAAAGCCTCGCCGATCAGAGCTCGGAGCGCACCGTCTGGCCGCTCGGCCTCAGCGTCTTCGGCCATCACTGGCTGCTGACCACCTGGTGCGAGCTGCGCCAGGACTTTCGCGACTTCCGGGTGGATCGCATCCGGGAGATGAAACTCGAGCGCGATCATTTCCAGTCGTCACCAGAGCGCAGCTTCGACGCCTATCTCTCGCGCATGTAGGATGACACCGTAAAAGTGCGCGCGATCGAGGAAAAGATGGAACCGGATCGGGCTTCATCCGTTTCTATTAAGGGCTTATTCTGGCCTGCCCACGAGCAACATCATTGCATGGGAGACAATCGTGCAGAACCGGACTTGGATACTGGCCGCGGATGGCAATACGGCGCGCTTCGTCAAGGGCGTCAACCTGCGGAAGGACGAACGTCAGCACCCGGAAGAAGAGGTTATTCACACCGACCCGAAACGCGCCCAGGATATCATGGCCGACAAGCCGGGACGCAGCCATTCGTCCGTCGGTCATGGCCGGTCGGCGATGGAATACAGCAGTGATCCGGTACGCGAGGAAAAGCATCGCTTTGCCGTCGATGTGGCCAGCAGGCTCGAAGGCTATCTGAACGACAACGCCTTCGACAGCCTGGTGATCTGCGCGGCGCCAAGGACGCTCGGAGATTTGCGCAAGCTGCTTTCTGCCAATGTAAGGCAGAAGACGGTGGCCGAAATCGACCGCAACTGCGTCACTGTGCCGATCGAGCAACTGATCGCCACCGCCCGCTCGGCCGTTTATCCCTGAAGCTTTTGCAGGGAAAGTGCTTAGCGGTTTCCCGTCTGGGCATGCGTAAGGCAGAGGGCGGAAATGCTCTCATACGCATGCCGCATCTTGATGTAACAAGGCGTCCCGTCAGAAATCCGTCGGGACGCCGCCTTCCTCCTTGCGTTTTGCAACGAAGGCGTCGAGTTCGTCTTCGATCACCGGGTCCAGCGGCGGCCGTTCGTATTCGTTGAGCTTCTGCTTGAAGACACGGTTGGCGTGGTCATAGGTCGTCGGCCGGCCCGCCTCCGTCCAGGTTTCGAAGTTGCGCCAGTCGGAAAGGATCGGCGAATAGAACGCTGTCTCATAGCGTTGCAACGTGTGCAGCGTGCCGAAGTAGTGCCCGCCGGGGCCGACGTCGCGCACCGCGTCGAGCCCGAGTGCATCCTCGCTGACATCGAGCGGCGTCAGGAATTCCGCCACCATCTGCAGCATGTCGACGTCGAGGATGAATTTTTCGAACGAGGCGGTCAGTCCGCCCTCGGTCCAGCCGGCCGCATGCATGACGAAGTTGCCGCCGCCTTGCGTCAGTGCCCAGAGCGATAGCGCGGACTCGTAGGCTGCCTGCGCATCGAGCGTATTGGCGGCGTTGGTGTTGGACGTGCGGTAGGGAATGTTGTAGCGGCGGGCGAGCTGGCCGCCGGCAATGACCGCCTTCATGTATTCCGGCGTGCCGAAGGCGGGTGCGCCCGTCTTCATGTCGACATTCGAGGTAAAGCCGCCATACATGACCGGCGCGCCGCGCCGGACCATCTGGGTGAAGGCGATGCCGCACAGCGCCTCGGCATTCTGCTGCACCAGGGCACCGGCGATCGTGACCGGCGCCATGGCGCCTGCGAGCGTAAATGGCGTGACCACCACCACCTGATTGCGCGACGACATTTCGATGATGCCCTGCAGCATCGGCCCGTCGAGGCGCAGCGGCGAGGAGGTGTTGATGATGGTGAACAGCGACGGTTCGCGCTCCATCTGCTCCATGGATATGCCGCGACCGATGCGGGCGATCTCGATGCCGTCGGTGTTCCGCTCGCGGCCGAGCGAATAGACGTGGAAGACCTTGTCGGTGAGCTTCACCATGTCGGAGAGGCAGTCGAGATGACGCACGGATGCGTGCAGGTCGACCGGCTCGACGGGATAGCCGCCGGTGGTGTGGATGATGTCGTAGGACTGGGCGAGCTTCACCAGCTTGCGGAAATCCTCCTGATTGCCGGTGCGCCTGCCGCCTTCGCGGTCGGCCACGAAGGGGGCGCTGGCGATCTGGGCGAAGACCAGATTGTTGCCGCCGATCGCGACGTTGCGGGCCGGATTGCGCGCATGCATGGTGAAGGAGGAGGGAACCGAAGCGATCATCTCCATGATCAGCCCGCGATCGAAGCGCACGCGGTCGGTGCCGGGGGTGATATCGGCGCCCGCTGCCTTCATGCGCTGGCGCGCCTCGGGCAGGATGACATCCATGCCGATCTCTTCCAGGATCGTCAGCGACGCCTGATGGATCGCCTCGAGCGCGTCTTCTGACAGTACCGAGGATTTGCTCTGGGTGTTGACGAGATTGAGATATTTACCGCCTGAGGATTTTCGTGTGCGCTCGCCACTGCGGCCGCCGGGCCGGCGTCGCCGCTCGAGCGGGGCTGAGGAAGTTTCACCTGTGGCAGCATCCGGAAACTGATCGTCGTTCATGAAAAACCCACCGCGTTGCCGATGGATTTCTGTCGCAGATTTTTCGCGGTCATGCCCCTGCCATTTGCGACAGTTCAGTTCTCTGGTGGAGTAAAGGCCGTCAAAATGCCCGCGGACGCCGACTGCTCGCCTCGCTCAGCGCTTGTCTCCGCGCAGCATCTCGCGCTTCCCGGCGAAGCCCTTGCGCTTCTCGACGGCAAAGCCGGCCGCCTGCAGATTGCGGCGAACGAAGCCGGCGGCGGCATAGGTGGAGAAGCTGCCGCCGGCCGCGGTCTTGTCGAACACCAGCCGCATCAGCTCCTCCGACCACATGTCGGGATTGCGGGACGGTGCAAAACCATCGAGGAACCAGGCATCGAAGCGCTCCTTCGCTTGGGCGAGCCCCTCCAGTGCTGTGCCGCAAACGACGGTCAGGCGAACGCCATCGCCAAGATCGATCTCGATCCTGCCGTCGTTGGTTGCCGGCCAGCGATCGGTGAGGGCCAGCCGTTCGGCGTCGATCTCCGGCCAATGGGACAAGGCGCGGGAGATTTCCTCCGCCTGCATGGGAAAGCGCTCGAAACTGACGAAATGCAGCGTGCCGTCCGTGGTCGCCGTAGCTTTCCATTGCCGCCAGGTTTCACAGAAATTGAGGCCGGTGCCGAAGCCCAGTTCGCCGATGGTGAATGCCCCGCCGGAGGCCCAGCGTTCGGGCAGGCCGTTGCCGGCGAGGAACACATGTCCGCATTCGAGCCGACCGTCGGTGCGGCAATAAAAATGATCGCCAAACTCCCTGGAATAGGGCATATCGCCCTCGTGCCAATCGAGGCTTTGATGGGCCGGGGGCTGGTTCGGTTCTGCGGCGGATCCTGTCATGCGATGGCGATAATCCCGCCACCGGAGAAGGTCAATCGATGAGCGAACTTTTGATCGTCGGCGGCGGCATCATGGGGCTCTGGGCAGCCCTTACGGCAGCACGGACCGGCATGGACGTGCAACTGGTCGACGAGCATCGCATCGGGGCCGGCGCCAGTGGCGGCATACTCGGCGCGCTGATGCCGCACATGCCGGACAAATGGAACGCCAAGAAACAATTCCAGTTCGACGCCCTGGTGTCGCTCGAAAGCGAGATCGAAACGCTCGAGGCCGAAACCGGACTTTCGGCAGGTTACCGCCGCAGCGGGCGGATCATGCCGCTTGCGAAGCCGCATCTGCGCGAGATCGCTCTTCGCCACGAGCAGGATGCGACGCGCAACTGGCGGGCAGGCGACCGCCAGTTCTTCTGGCACGTGCGCGACGAGCTGCCGTCCGGATGGCTCAGTGCCGAGGCGGCGGCTTGCGGATTGGTGTTCGATACGCTTGGCGGTCGGCTTTCTCCACGCCAGATGCTGGCGGTTCTGCGTGCGGCACTGGCGCAATCGCCGAACGTGCGGATCGTCGAGGGGACGGGCGTTCGAGCAATCCATCCGGGCCAGGGCCGCGCCGAACTCGATGACGCCACGGAAATCGCCTTCGGCCATTGCATAGTTGCTGCCGGCGTCGACAGCTTTCCGCTCGTCGATGCGCTGTCGGGACCTCTCCGTGGACCGAGCGGCACGGGGGTCAAGGGCCAGGCGGCGCTGCTTCTGGCCGATGTCGATCCGCAATTGCCCGTCATCTTCACCGACGGCGTCTATATCGTCGCCCATGACGACGGGCATATCGCGGTCGGCAGCACCAGCGAGAACAAATATGCCGATCCGCAGTCGACGGATGAACTGCTGAATGAGCTGCTGGTGCGCGCCGAGGCGCTGGTCCCGTCCTTGCGCGGGGCGGAGGTGGTCGAGCGCTGGGCCGGCATCCGGCCGAAATCGACCGGCCGGGAGCCGATCGCCGGGCGCCATCCGGATCACGAAAACCTGTCGGTCCTGACAGGCGGCTTCAAGGTGAGCTTCGGCATCGCCCACCGCCTCGCGCGCTTCGTCGTCGACGAGATCACCGGCCAGCCGTTGATCGACATTCCGGGATCCTTCTTGTGCCAGAATCACATAGCGGCACTTCGCGAGAAACATCTTTAAGCTGGCGGCATAAGAACGGCCCCGCCATCGGCGGAGCCATGTCGGGACGATCGTAAACCCGATCCTTACATCCAGTAAGGCGGCACGCCGTAATAGTCATAGACCCGGCGTCCGTTCTCGCTGTTCCAGTCGTATTCCTCGTTGCCGTGATATTTCGGCGCCCGCTCGACCTGTTCGCGAGTCACATCAGTCCGATAGCCGCCGAGGTTCTCATCATAGGTCAGCTTGGCCCAAGGCAGTGGATAGTGATCTTCCCCGATGCCGAGAAAACCGCCGAACCCGAGCACGGCATAGGCCACGCGACCGCTGCGCTTTTCCAGGATAACGCGCTCGATCGAGCCGATGTGCTTGTTGTCGGCGCCATAAACCTTCGTGCCTTCAACCTTGTCGCTGGCGATCAGGTCATGGGTTTCCTTGATCCCGGCGTCCTGAAGGTTCGCATTGTGATAGGTCACGCTTCTTCTCCATCGTTGTTTGCTACCTCAGGGGAACGGCTGGTCGGTGGGATGGTTCCGAAAAAGCTGCGGGCGCGATCCGGACGGTAATCGCGTGGTATTGCCCCTTCCACTTCGTCAAGCTGTCACGCAAATCACCTAAGACGCGGGCAATAGAGCGTCGCGTCTTCCCGGGGAGGGTATTGTTGAAGCTCTAAGATTTTGAACCTGCGCACCCTGGCGACGATCGAGATCGATTGTCGCGGGTCTGTGCCAGAACGGATTTCCGGAGCATGCGCATGCGTTACGCCATTTGTTTCACGCCGCCGATGGCCGACCCGCTTTCAACGGTTGCCGCCAGTTGGCTCGGCCGCAATGTCTATTCCGGCGAGCCCACCGAGTTACCATCGATCTCCGGATTGACCGCATCCGAGATCGCCTTCCATACGGCTGTCCCGCGTCGCTTCGGCTTTCAGGCGGTGGTGATGTCGCCCTTCCGGCTTCACCCCGATATGGACGAGGCGCAGCTACTCAAGGCGCTGATGCATTTTGCCGGCGCCCAGACGCCGTTCGAGATCGAGCGCCTGGAAGTGGCCCGGCTCGGCCACTGCTGGGGACTGATGCCGCAGATCCCGAGCACGGCGATGCATCTGCTGGCCGCCAGCATCATCCAGGAATTCGACGCGTTCCGCGCGCCGCTCAGCGAAGACGACATCGAGCGCTCCGACCCCGACAGGCTGACGGCGCCGCAATTTTCCAACCTGCATCGCTGGGGCGATCCTCATGTGATGGATGAATATCGCTTTCACATGATGCTGACCGGGCCGCTCAATCTGGACGCGATGCGCAGCATCGAGGCACCGCTTCGCGACCTGTTCGAACCATGCCTGGCGCCGCCGCTGACGATCGGCAGCCTGGCGCTGTTCGTGGAGCAGGAATCGGGCGCGCCGATGCGCGTCCACTCGCAACACCCGCTCGGCAAGATTTCGGCGGCCAAGCGGGCCGAACGGATCAAGCGGCCGGCAGCCGAGGCGACGCTTGCGCCAGGCCCTATCCCGCCACTGTCGCGGATGGTCGCCTCGCTGATGGCCGGCCGCTAACCGTCTGCACCGACGTCATTTTGTCTCGACAATCCGGTCGGCGGTGATACCGTTCCGGAAAATTCGAAGGGTGATTTGATGTCTGAGACTTCCCATCCGCGTGACCTCGTCGGCTATGGCCGCAACCCGCCCAAGGCAAACTGGCCGGGCGATGCGCGTATCGCCGTGCAGTTCGTGCTCAACTATGAAGAGGGCGGCGAAAGCTGCATCCTCGATGGCGACCTGGCCTCCGAGAGCCTGCTCTCGGAGATCGTTGGTGCACAGCCTTGGCAGGGCCAGCGCAACCTCAACATGGAATCGATTTATGAGTACGGTTCGCGCTCCGGTTTCTGGCGGCTCTGGCGCATGTTCACCAGCCGCGACGTGCCGTTGACGGTCTACGGCGTGACGTTGGCGATGGCTCGCAATCCCGAAGCGGTCGCCGCCATGAAGGAAGCGGGCTGGGAGATCGCCAGCCACGGCCTGCGCTGGCTCGAATACAAGGATTTCCCCGAAGAGGTGGAGCGCGAGCATATCCGCGAAGTCGTTCGGCTGCATACCGAACTGACCGGCGAGCGCCCGCTTGGCCTTTACCAGGGCAAGCCTTCAAGCAACACGCTGAAGCTCGTTCTCGAAGAGGGCGGGTTCCTCTATTCCTCCGATTCCTATGCGGATGAGTTGCCCTATTGGGTGGCGGGGCTGACGGCCGACAAGCCGCATCTGATCATCCCCTACACACTCGACGCCAACGACATGCGCTTTGCGACGAACCAGGGTTTCAACTCCGGCGACCAGTTCTTCACCTATCTCAAAGACACGTTCGACGTGCTCTATGAGGAGGGCAAGGAAGGCAACGCCAAGATGATGAACATCGGCCTGCACTGCCGCCTCGTTGGGCGTCCAGGCCGCGCCGCGGCGCTGGCGCGGTTCATCGACTATGTCATGTCGCACGACAAGGTCTGGGTGCCGCGGCGCATCGACATCGCCCGTCACTGGTATGAACACCACAAGCCGGAAGGGGCTCTCTGATGTCCGATCGCGACGCCTTCGTCAGCCGCTTCGGCGGCGTGTTCGAGCATTCTCCATGGGTTGCCGAACGGGCCTACGACCGGGCGGCCGCAACGGGACTTTCGGCCGGCAACGTGCACTCGGCACTTTGCCAGGCCTTTCGCGCCGGTCTGCCGCGCGAAAGGCTGGCGGTGCTGCGCGCCCACCCGGATCTTGCCGGCAAGCTGGCGATCGCCGGCAAGCTGACGGCGGACTCGACGGCGGAGCAGGCGTCGGCCGGCCTCGACCGCCTTTCGGCCGACGAGCATGCCCGGTTCACGGCGCTGAACGAGGCCTATACGCAGAAATTCGGCTTTCCCTTCATCATCGCGGTCAAGGGCCTGACGAAGAACGACATTCTCGCCTCGTTCGAAAGGCGCATTGACAATTCGACCGAAGAGGAATTTGAAACCGCCTGTGCGCAGGTGGAGAAGATCGCCCGCCTGCGGCTGCAATCCATGCTTCCAGGAGACGAAAATGCCTGACATACCCGTTCGCTATCTGCGCTCATCTTTACCGAGGGCAGTCGAACCGGACCATGCCGACGCCGCCGGCAATGAGCACCGCGGGGCGATGGCCTGATGTCGCGTATTCTTTCGATCGAACCCCTGACGCAGGATGCTTTCGCGCCGTTCGGCACGGTCATCGAGGCTGATCCGGCTTCGATGCGGTACATCAATGGCGGGACCACCGAACGCTTCCATGGCCTGGCGCGTGCCGATGTTGTCGGCGAGGGTGCCGATGTCATCATCAATATCTTTCGCGGCCAGCCGCGCGCCTTTCCTTACGCGGTGGCGATGATGGAGCGACACCCCTTCGGCAGCCAGAGCTTTTCGCCGCTCGAGGACCGGCCCTGGCTCGTCGTCGTTGCCGAAGACGAGGGGGGCCGACCGGGAATGCCGCGGGTGTTCCGGGCGAACGGGCGGCAGGGCGTCAACTACGGGCGCAATGTCTGGCACCATCCGCTGATGTCGGTGGGCGCGGTCAGCGACTTCATCGTCGTCGATCGGGATGGGCCGGGAAACAATCTCGAAGAATATGTCTACGACGAGCCCTTCGTCATCGAGAGCGCAATATGAAGGAAGAGCAGCGATGAGCAGCACCGGCCGCCTGACCACCCATGTCCTCGACACTGCGCTCGGCACGCCGGCCGAAGGCTTGCGCATCGACCTCTTTTGGCTCGAAGGCGACGAGCGGCAACTGATCCGCACCGTTCATACCAACAGCGACGGACGCGTCGATGGGCCCATGGTCGAAGGCATCGGCTTCATGGCGGGCAGCTACGAGTTGGTCTTCCACGCCGGCGACTATCTTCGTCGTGTCGGTGCGGACCTGCCGGAGCCTGCCTTCCTCGACCTGATCCCGCTGCGCTTCGGCATTGCCGATCCGGCCAGCCATTATCACGTGCCGCTGCTTCTTTCGCCCTACGGCTACTCGACCTATCGCGGCAGCTGAGCGTGGGTGGATGAGTGTTCGCGGCGTAAAATTCAGTCGAAAACCGTCGCCTTGATCGGGATTGTGTGAGACGATTTTGAGACTCACGAGGGGAATTCGATGCGTTTCATCAATCCGATCCCTTTCGTCCGCGACATCGATCGATCCAGGGACTTTTACCGGGAGACACTCGGTCTGACGGTGTTGAAGGACTTCGGAAACTTCGTTCTCTTCGAGACCGGTTTTGCGATCCACGAGGGTCGTTCGCTGGAACAAACAGTCTGGCGGGAAGTCGGTCCCGCGGAAGAACCCTATGGGCGAGGGAACCTGCTGCTCTACTTCGAGCATGAGAATATCGAAGCGGCCTTCGAAAGCATTGCGCCGCAGGTGGAGCTGATCCACCCGATTGAGCGGCAAGCCTGGGGACAGCGGGTGTTCCGTTTTTATGATCCCGACGGGCACGCAATAGAGATCGGAGAGCCGCAAACTCTTGGATCTACTGCATAATTCCTCAAATCTGATCCGATTTGAGGATAGAATTATGCAACAAGTTTGAAGCGATACAGCGTCCTTTGCGCGTCATATTTGACGCGCGGCGCTGTAAAGGCGACCTGCATCAATCCTGAAGCTTACGACTGAACCGCCCGTCTCAAAGGACGGTTCGCCGCAAGAAACGATCGCATACGTTTAGTTTATGCGACCAATTTGGAACTGCAGGCATTCCACACACGTGTTGGAGGCCGGCCGCGAAGCCGCCCTTTTCAGGCAATCCGGCTTCGCCGGTTGGCGCGCTCGATCAATCCGCGAGAATGTCGCGGTTGACGTCGTTGATATCGCGCTTGCCGCAGAGCGCCATGGTGATGTCCATCTCCTTGCGGATGATTTCCAGCGCCTTGGTCACGCCTTCCTTCCCCATGGCGCCGAGGCCGTAGAGGAAGGGGCGGCCGATATAGGTGCCCTTGGCGCCCATGGCGACGGCCTTCAGCACGTCCTGGCCGGAGCGGATGCCGCCATCGAGATGCACCTCGATCTGGTGGCCGACCGCATCGACGATGCGCGGCAGCATGCTGATCGAGGAATGGGCGCCATCGAGCTGGCGGCCGCCGTGGTTGGAGACGATGATCGCGTCGGCGCCGGTCGCCGCCGCCATCTTGGCGTCTTCCGGATCGAGAATGCCCTTCAGGATCAGCGGACCGCCCCAGCGCTCCTTGATCCATTCGACGTCCTTCCACGAGAGTTGCGGGTCGAACTGTTCTGCCGTCCAGGCGCCGAGCGAGGACAGGTCGGTGACGCTCTTGGCGTGGCCGACGATATTGCGGAAGGTGCGGCGGTTGGTGCCGAGCATCTTCATGCACCAGCCGGGACGTGTCGCCATCTGCCAGAGATGCTTGGGGGTCAGCTTCGGCGGGGCCGACAGGCTGTTGCGCAGGTCCTTGTGGCGCTGGCCGAGGATCTGCAGGTCGAGCGTCAGCACCAGTGCCGAGCACTTGGCGGCCTTGGCCCGGTCGATGAGGTTCAGCACGAACTCGCGCTCGCGCATGACGTAGAGCTGGAACCAGAAGGGCTTGGTTGTGACCGACGCGACATCCTCGATTGAGCAGATGCTCATGGTCGACAACGTGAAGGGAACGCCAAAGGCTTCGGCCGCCTGGGCTGCCAGCATCTCGCCATCGGCGTGCTGCATGCCGGTCAGCCCCGTCGGCGCCAGCGCCACCGGCATCGACACTTTCTGGCCGATCATGGTCGTTTCCAGCGAGCGGTTGGTCATGTCGACCAGCACCCGCTGGCGCAGCTTCACCTTGGCGAAGTCTTCCTCGTTGGCGCGATAGGTGCCCTCGGTCCAGGCGCCGCTGTCGGCGTAATCGAAGAAGAGCTTCGGTACGCGGCGCTTGGCAAGGGCCTTGAGGTCGCTGATTTCGAGGATTTGCGTCATGGAAACGGCCTTCATCTGAAACACAGGTTAGAGCGGGATGCGGGCGGAAAGCCGCGGACACTTTTCCGCACCCAACTCTTGGGATGACTACCGAGGCCTTACCATGTTTGCCGGAGGCTTGTTAATAGCGCGGACGCAAAGAGGTCAATTTTTTTGACCTCTTTGCCAATGACGGTGAAGTCAGGCAGCAGCGAGTGCCGCCTTGGCCGGTTTTCCCGCCACATAGGTCTCGACGATCGCGCGGTCGTCGCCCATGGTCTGGAGCAGGAAAAGTTCATCGGCGAGTGAGTTGACCACTTCGGCGCGCAGCGCCATCGCCGGTGTTGCCGCCATGTTGAGCACGATGAAGTCGGCGTCGGTGCCGGCCTCGAGCGTGCCGATGCGATCGACCAGCGACAGCGCCTCGGCGTTGCCGCGGGTCATCATGAAGAAGCTGTCGAACGGGTTCAGCCGCTCGCCCTGCAGTTGCAGGATCTTGTAGGCCTCGTCGAGCGTCTTCAGCATCGAATAGCTGGTGCCGCCGCCGATATCCGAGGCGACCGAGGTGCGTACCGGCTTTTCGCGCCGGTTGAGCGCCCGCAACGGGAAAAGGCCCGAGCCGAGGAAGAGGTTGGATGTCGGGCAGAAGACCGCGACCGATCCCGTCTCGCACATCACGTCCGCCTCGCGGTCTGAGAGGTGGATGCAGTGGCCGAACAGGCTCTTCGGCCCAAGCAGCCCATAACGGGCGTAGACGTCGGTATAATCGGTGGCTTCCGGATAGAGTTCGCAGGTAAAGGCGATCTCGTCGCGGTTTTCCGACAGATGTGTCTGGACATGCAGGTCGGGAAACTCATGCACCAGCGATTTTGCGACGTCCATCTGCTCCGGCGTCGAGGTGATGGCAAAGCGCGGAGTGATGGCGACATGGTTGCGGCCCTTGCCGTGCCAGTCGCGGATTACCGCGCGGGTCTCGTCGTAGCCCATCTGCGGCGTATCGAGCAACCCCTGCGGGGCATTGCGGTCCATCATCACCTTGCCGGCGATCATGCGCATGTCGCGGCGTAGCGCCTCGGCGAAGAAGGCGTCGGCGGATGCCTTATGCACGGTGCAATAGGCGGCCGCCGTCGTCGTGCCGTGGCGGACCATTTCGTCGAAGAAACGGCTGGCGATGCGCTCGGCATGGGCGGTCTCGACGAAGCGGCACTCTTCCGGGAAGGTATAGGTGTTGAGCCATTCCAGCAGGTTGGCGGCGTAGGAGGCCATCACCTGCATCTGCGGGAAATGCAGATGCGTGTCGATGAAGCCCGGCACGATCAGGTGCGGGCGGTGATCGATCTCGACGATATCATCCGCTGCCTCGGCCTTCACAGTCGCGTAGGTGCCAGACGTTTTGATCCGGCCGTCTGCGACCAGCAGCGCGCCATCGCTTTCATAGGTGTAGGCGGCGCTGTCCTCGATTGCCATTGGCGCGCGGTGAAAGCTCAAGAGGCGGCCGCGGATGAGCGTCGTTGTCATTGTGTCTTGCCTTCCTCGACGGCGCTTTCGAACCAGGCTGCCAGCAACTGGCGCTCGTCCGTCGTCATGTCGGTTATGTTGCCGGGCGGCATGGCATGGCTGCGCCCCGCCTGGATATAGATTTCGCGGGCGTGGGCGGCAATCTCCTGATCGCTCTCTAACACGACGCCCTTCGGCGGCCGGGCGATGCCCTCATAGACCGGTTCGGCTGCGTGGCACATGGAACAGCGGGTCGAGATCGCGTCCTTGACGGCGGGGAAATGCGCATTCTCCGCAAACCGGGCAAAGACCGGCGCGACCTCGGCTTTTTCTTCGCCGGTCAGCACCTTCGGCACGGTCGACAGCCACATGATCAGGATGAAGAGGAGGACGGTGACGAGCCACGTCCAGGTAGGCCTACCCTTGCGGGCATGGGTCGTATTGAACCAGTGCCGGATGGTGACACCCATCAGGAACACCAGCGCCGCGATGATCCAGTTGAAGGCGGTGGCAAAAGCCAGCGGATAGTGGTTCGACAGCATGAAGAAGATGACCGGCAGGGTCAGGTAGTTGTTGTGCAGCGAGCGCTGCTTGGCCTGGGCGCCGAGCTTCGGGTCGGGCGTGCGCCCGGCGATCAGGTCGGCAACGACGATCTTCTGGTTGGGAATGATGAGGAAGAAGACGTTGGCCGACATGATGGTGGCGGTGAAAGCGCCCAGATGCAGGAAGGCGGCGCGGCCTGTAAACACCTGGGTATAGCCCCAGGCCATGATCACCAGCGCCACATAAAGAAGCGCCATCAGGCCCCAGGTGTTGTTGCCGAGCGGCGACTTGCAGAGCAGGTCATAGAAGACCCATCCGATGCCGAGCGAGGCGAGCGAGATCAGGATCGCGGACGTTGCCGAGATATCGAGCACGTGGCGATCGATCAGGAAAAGATCGGCACCGCCGTAATAGACCAGACAGAGCATGGCGAAGCCCGAAAGCCACGTCACGTAAGATTCCCATTTGAACCAGGTCAGGTGCTCGGGCATCGAGGCGGGGGCGACCAGATATTTCTGGATGTGGTAGAAGCCACCGCCATGCACCTGCCATTCCTCGCCGTAGGCTCCAACAGGCAGGTGGTCGCGCTTCACGAGACCGAGGTCGAGCGCGATGAAATAGAAGGATGAGCCGATCCAGGCGATGGCGGTAATGACATGCAGCCAGCGCACAGCAAAGGCCAGCCATTCCCAGGCGATGGCGAACTCGTACATTCAGGTCCCCTTTATTCTCTCCGTCAGCGCACCTTGCGCAAAAACCGGGAGTTGGGGAAGGGGGCGAATGCGCCTCCAAGCGTAAATTGCCGCGATCGGGACGATTTCGGGGTGAATTCACCCGGAATGATAAACCTGATGGATTCTAATGGGTTACCCTAGCTCGCGGAAGCCGCCTTGCGCTCTTCTACCCAATCGGCCCCGAACTGAACCGACGGGCAGAGTTCGCTGAGGATCCAGTCGCGGAAGATGCGGATCTTCGGGGTGTTGCGGCGCGCATGCGGGTAGGCCAGCCAGTAGTCGCAGCCGTCGCTGCAGCGCAGGTCGAAAGGCTGGTAGAGCCGGCCAAGCGCTACGTCGTCACCGTAGAATTCCGGTGTCAGGATCGCCACGCCCTGGCCGGCAACGGCGGCGCGCGCCTCGAAGGATTGCGCGCCGAGCCGGCTTGTCGGGCGGCCCTCGAGATCCGGATCGTCGACGCCGGCGGCCGAAAACCAGATCCGCCACCAGGGGTCGCCGGCATCGATGATCCTGAGCTTCAGGAGATCACGCGGCTCGCGGATGCCGCCAACGGTTTCGGCGAGTGCCGGGCTCAGCATCGGGCTGAACTCGACGCGCATCAGCGGATGTGTGTCGAGGCCCGGCCAGACGCCGGCGCCGGAGCGGATGGCGAGATCCGTGGGTTCCTTGGCAAAATCGACGAGGTTGTCGTTGGTGTCCAGGCGCACGGCGATGGTGGGGTGGGCGAGCTGAAACGAGCCGATGTTGCGGGCGAGCCATTGCGAGGCGAAGGTCGGGGTCGAGCTGATCAACAGTGTGCTGTCGATATCGCCGCGCGCTGAGGAGACGGCCTCCTGCAGCATCTCGAAGGCTTCGGTGACCCGTGGCGCCAGCCGCTGGCCGACATCGGTCAACGCGATCTGGCGTGGGCGGCGCAGGAACAAGGGCTCGCCGACGCTCTCCTCGATCAGCTTGACCTGGTAGCTGACGGCGGTCTGGGTCATGCCCAGCTCCTCGCCGGCCTTGGTAAAACTGCCGAGCCGGGCGACGGCTTCGAAGACCCTCAACGCATTCAGCGGAAACTGCTTGGACATCTTCATGGATAAGTTCTCTTGATGCATGCAGACGGATGTTCGATTGGAACTCAATCCTCTTCCACGGCATCCTGCAAGTCAACTTCCCAAGACGAACAGGTGCTCAAAATGACTTGCGACGTTATCGAACATACTGAAAGAAAACCGCTTCTTTCGCTGGATGCGGTCGTGCGGCTCACGTCCACCCTGTTTGGCCGTGCCGTTGTCGCCAAGCCGGTGCTCGACGTCAATGCGCTGTCCGACCATATCAAAAGAGACATGGGTTTCATGGATGGCCGTGGCCCCTATGGGGACGATGTCGAGGCGCAGGCCGACGCGCACCGCCTCGTCAACATCGACGAGCTGCCCCGGATCTGACCGGAGCTCTCACACGCCGCGCGTCGAACGGGATGCGCGGCGATGTCATCAATCAAGACGATTGTCGAAGGCGTTCGACGGCCATCAGCACGCGCTCCGGCGTCGCCGGCGCATCAAGGCGCGGGCATTCGCGATAATCGGCAACGCTCGCCACCGCCATCGACAGCGCCTCGAGCACGGAGATCGGCAGCATGAAGGGCGGTTCGCCCACGGCCTTTGACCGCCCGATGGTCTTTTCCGCATTTTCCGACCACTCGGCCAGTTTGACGTTGAAGATCTTCGGCCGGTCCGAGGCGAGCGGGATCTTGTAGGTCGAGGGTGCGTGCGTGCGCAGTCGGCCCTTGTCGTCCCACCACAGCTCCTCCGTTGTCAGCCATCCCATGCCCTGGACGAAACCGCCTTCGATCTGGCCAAGGTCGATCGCCGGATTGAGCGAGCGGCCGACATCGTGCAGCACGTCGACGCGATCGACCATGTATTCGCCGGTCAGCGTATCAACAGATACTTCCGACACCGAGGCGCCATAGGCGAAGTAGTAGAAGGGCGTTCCCCGTCCGGTCGCGCGGTCCCAATGGATTTTCGGCGTCTTGTAGAAGCCGGCGGCCGAAAGCTGCACGCGCGCCGTATAGGCAAGCTTGATGAATTCCGGGAAGGGTACCAGTTCTTCGCCGATCTTCACGTGATCGGGAACGAAAGTGACGTTTTCCGCCGTCGTCTGCCAGCGCTCGGCTGCAAAGGCGACGAGCCGTTCCTTGATCTGGCGCGCCGCATCGAAGGCGGCCATGCCATTGAGGTCGGAGCCGGACGATGCAGCGGTCGCCGAGGTGTTGGGGACCTTGCCGGTCGTGGTCGCGGTGACGCGCACGCGGTCGAGATCGACCTGGAAGCTGTCGGCGATGACCTGCGCGACCTTCACATAAAGGCCCTGGCCCATTTCCGTGCCGCCGTGGTTCAGGTGGATCGAGCCATCCTGATAGATGTGCACGAGGGCGCCGGCCTGGTTAAATGCGGTCATGGTGAAGGAGATGCCGAACTTCACCGGCGTCAGCGCGATGCCCTTGCGAATGACACGGCTCGCACGGTTGAACTCGATAATGGCCATGCGGCGCGCCTGGTAATCGGCGTCGACTTCAAGCTCGGCGACGATCCGGGCGATGATGTTGTCTTCGACCTGCTGGTGGTAAGGGGTGATATCCCGGCCGGAACCCTTCTCGCCGTAGAAATTGAGCTTGCGGATCTCGAGCGGATCCTTGCCGAGAGCGTAGGCGATCTCTTCGATCATGCGCTCGCCGCCGACCATGCCTTGCGGGCCACCGAAGCCGCGATAGGCGGTGTTGGAGACGGTGTTCGTCTTCAGCGGCTGCGACGTCAGTTTTACATGCGGGTAGAAGTAGGAGCTGTCTGCGTGGAACAGCGCGCGGTCGGTCACCGGTCCGGAGAGATCGGAGGAGTAGCCGCAGCGCGCAGCGTAATTGGCGTGAACGGCGTGGATGCGGCCTTCCTCGTCGAAGCCGACATCGTAGTCGACGAGGAAGTCGTGACGCTTGCCGGTGGCGGTCATGTCCTCGTCGCGGTCGGGGCGAAACTTGACCGCACGGCCGAGCTTTTTCGCCGCCACGGCTGCAAGGGCTGCGAACTGGTTGCCCTGCGTTTCCTTGCCGCCGAAGCCGCCGCCCATGCGGCGCACATTGACCGTGACCGCATTGGAGGGAACGCCGAGCACGTGCGAGACCATGTGCTGGATTTCGCTTGGGTGCTGGGTCGACGACCAGACGGTGACCTCGTCGTCCTCGCCGGGAATGGCAAGGGCGATATGGCCTTCGAGGTAGAAGTGCTCCTGGCCGCCGATGCGCATCCGGCCCTTCAGCCGGCGCGGCGCCTTTTCCAGTTCAGCGTCGGCATCGTCCCGCTGCAAGGTCAGGGGCTGGGTGACGAGCTCGCCGCCATGGGCTACCGCATCGGTGATATCGGTGAAATGCGCCAGGTCGCGATAGCTGATCTTCGCCAGCCGGGCAGCACGACGGGCGATGTCGCGCGTCTCGGCGATGACGGCAAAGGCCGGCTGGCCGTGGAACTGCACGATGCCGTCGGCAAGCACCGGCTCGTCATGCAGGTGGCTGGGGCTGATATCGTTGGAATGCGGCATGTCGCTCGCCGTCAGCACGCAGACGACGCCGGCCGCCGCGGCGACGGCCGAGAGGTCCATGGCGGTGATTTCGGCGTGGGCGCGGTCGGTCATCCCCAGCGCACCGTGCAGCGTGCCCGCCGGTTCCGGCATGTCGTCGATGTAATCGGCGGTGCCGGTCACGTGCTTGTGGGCGCTGTCATGGCGCTGGTGCGAATGCATCTGCCCCTTGATCGCCTTGCGTTCTTCGAAGGTCGACTTGTCCATGATTACCTCTCTCCCGCCGCGTAGCGCACGAGCTCCGCCGGCTGGCCGCCACTTTCCAGGAAAAAGCGCATCAGCAGGTTCTTCGCCGCCAGCATGCGATAGGTGCTGGTGGCGCGCCAATCGCTCAAGGGCTGATAGTCGGCCTCGAAGGCTGCCTGAGCGGCGCGCACCGTTTCCTCGGTCCAGGGCTTGCCGATGAGCGCGGCCTCGACGGTTGCAGCGCGTTTCGGCGTGCCGGCCATGCCGCCAAAGGCGATGCGGGCGGTCTCTACCCGGTTGCCGTCAAGCGAAATGCGGAAGGCGCCGAGTAATGCGGAAATGTCCTCGTCGCGGCGCTTGGAGAGCTTGTAGGCCGCAAACAGCTCACCCGCCGGCAGCGCGGGCACGAAGACGCTCTCGACGAATTCGCCGGCTTTGCGGTCCTGCTTGCCGTAGGCGATGAAGAAATCTTCAAGCGGCAGCGTGCGCGTCCCTTCCGTCGAGCGCAGCGTGACAGTTGCCCCCAGCACGATCAGGGGCGGTGGACTGTCGCCGATCGGCGAACCGTTGGCGATGTTCCCGCCGATCGTGCCCATGTTGCGCACCTGTTCGCCGCCGATACGGTCGATCAACCGGCCGAAGGCTGGATAGGCTTTGCTGAGCGCTGCAAAGGCGGCTGAATAGCTGACGCCGGCACCAATGGTCAGGCCGCCGTCGCTTTCCTCGATGCGCTGCAGTTCGGCGATGCCGTTGATGAAGACGACGGGATCGATCGGACGCATCTGCTTGGTGACCCAGAGGCCGACATCGGTGGCGCCGGCAACCACCGTCGCGCCTTTGTGCTCGGCAAGAGCGGTCGCGAGGCCGGTGGCATCCGCCGGCACGATCAGACAGCTTTCACCGTGGCGGACGGTGATCGTTTTCTCGGGTTGAAGCGCCTTGAGGCGGGCGATGGTGGCCTCGCGCGCAGCCGTGATCGGATCGAAGATAGCAGAAGGCCGCGCGCTTGCGGCGGCCTCGGCCGCCTTGACGATCGGCTCGTAGCCGGTGCAGCGACAAAGGTTGCCTTGCAGCGCCTTTTCGATGTCGGCCCGGCTGGGATTGTCGTTCGAAAGCCAGAGGCCATAAAGCGACATGACGAAGCCGGGCGTGCAGAAGCCGCATTGTGAGCCATGGAAATCGACCATCGCCTGCTGCACGGGATGAAGCGTTCCATCCCTGGCGGCGAGATGCTCAACGGTGACCACATGGGTCGCATGCAACGATCCGACGAAGCGGATGCAGGCATTGACGCTTTCATAGACCAGCGTTTCGCCGGCGAGCCGGCCGACGAGCACGGTGCAGGCACCGCAATCGCCCTCCGCGCAGCCTTCCTTGGTTCCTGTCAGCCGGCGCTCAAGCCTGAGATAGTCGAGCAGGGTCGCGGTCGGCGCGACGTCGGAAAGCGCCACCTCGCTATCATTGAGGATGAAGCGAATGCTGTCGTCGTCCTTGCGTTCCCTAACCTTAGGCATGCCATTCATTCCTGCTGATGCATGGCCGCAAAAGCCGGAAGCGTTCCCGGCGACGGACCATGCGCATTTTCATAGAGTTAGGGCGTCGTCCGCCTCGTCTCAATGGACGGGCGGCTCTCTATTGCGCCGTCCAGCCGCCGTCCATGGAAACATGCGTGCCGGTGATCTGCGCCGCATCATCGCTTGCGAGATAGACGGCGAGCGACGCTACCTGCTCGACGGTGATGAATTTCTTGGTCGGCTGGCCCTTGAGCATTACGTCGTTGATGACCTGCTCTTCGGTGATGCCGCGGGTGCGGGCCTGATCCGGGATCTGCTTTTCGACCAGCGGGGTCAGCACATAACCCGGGCAGATCGAATTGGCGGTGATGCCATTTTCCGCAACTTCGAGCGCGACGGTCTTTGTCAGCCCCATGATGCCGTGCTTGGCGGCGACATAGGCCGATTTGAACGGCGAGGCGACGAGCCCGTGGGCAGAGGCGATGTTGACGATGCGGCCCCAGCCCTTTGCCTTCATGCCGGGCAGGGCGGCGCGAATGGTATGGAAAGAGGAGGAGAGGTTGATGGCGATGATCCGGTCCCATTGCTCGACCGGGAAATCCTCGACCTTCTCGACATATTGAACGCCGGCATTGTTGACCAGAATGTCGACGCTGCCGAAGCGTTTTGCCGCCGTTGCCATCAGGTCGGCGATCTCGTCCGGCTTCGTCATGTCGGCCGGGTGATAGATGACCGTTCCCGTGGTGAGCGCCCCGACTTCGTCCGTCGCAGCCTTGATTTCGTCCGGCGTGCCGAAGCCGTTCAAGACGATGTTGGCGCCGCCCTTGGCAAAAGCCTTGGCAATGGCAAGGCCGATGCCGCTCGTCGAACCGGTGATGACCGCAGTTCTCGTCATTCCTGATCTCTCCCTTTGCAGCGCCGCTGATCTTGCCCGTTTTTTGCGGCGCAACAGCGTCAACCTACGCGTAAAACCGCTGAGGTGACAATTGTGTTTTTCAGGCCGCCGACGCAGAGTTGCGGCGGGAGGCCTTGTCACGATTTCTTGCGTTTTGTTTTCGTTTGACATTCGTTTTGCCATCGTATTGAAGTTTTTCGAAATGGACGCCACGCCCAAGAGGAAGGGCGTCGAGACACGTGATGTGAGGCCGGGGAGGGGCATATGGGCGGATATATTCTCGCGATCGATCAGGGCACGACATCGAGCCGGGCGATCGTCTTCGACGGCAAGCAGCAGGTAGCAGGCCTCGACCAGAAGGAATTCAGGCAGCACTTTCCGAAATCCGGCTGGGTCGAGCACGATCCGGAGGAAATCTGGGATAGCGTCGTCGTCACCGTCAACGAGGCGATCAGGAAGGCGGGGATCTCCCCAAGCGATATCGCCGGCATCGGCATCACCAACCAGCGCGAAACGGTGGTGGTCTGGGATCGCGAAACCGGCAAGCCGATCCACAACGCCATCGTCTGGCAGGACCGCCGCACATCAGCCTATTGCGACAAGCTGAAGAAACAGGGTCTCGAAAAGACCTTCACCAAGAAGACCGGTTTGCTGCTCGATCCCTATTTCTCCGGCACCAAACTCAACTGGCTGCTGTCGAATGTGAAGGGCGCCCAGGCCAGAGCTGCCAAGGGCGAGCTTTGCTTCGGCACGATCGATACTTTCCTGATCTGGCGGCTGACAGGCGGAAAGTCCTTCGTCACCGATGCGACCAACGCCTCGCGCACGCTGCTCTACAACATCGCCGACAATGCCTGGGACGACGAGTTGCTCGACATCCTGCGCGTTCCCCGCGCCATGTTGCCGGAGGTGAAGGACTGCGCCGCCGATTTCGGCGTCACCGACAAGGAGCGCTTCGGCACGGCGATCCCGATCCTCGGTGTTGCCGGCGACCAGCAGGCCGCCACCATCGGCCAGGCCTGCTTCAAGCCGGGCATGCTGAAATCGACCTACGGCACGGGCTGCTTCGCATTGCTCAACACCGGCAAGGACATGGTGCGCTCGAAGAACCGGCTGCTCACCACCATTGCCTACCGGCTGGATGGCGAAACCACCTATGCGCTCGAAGGCTCGATCTTCGTTGCCGGCGCGGCGGTGCAGTGGCTGCGCGACGGCCTGAAGGTCATCAAGGCGGCTCCGGACACCGGCACGCTTGCCGAAGGCGCCGACCCGTCGCAGGAGGTTTACCTCGTCCCGGCCTTCACCGGTCTCGGTGCGCCGCATTGGGATCCCGACGCTCGCGGCGCGATCTTCGGCATGACCCGCAACACCGGGCCCGCCGAGTTTGCGCGTGCCGCGCTCGAAGCGGTCTGCTACCAGACGCGCGATCTGCTCGAAGCCATGCACAAGGACTGGCGCAGCAACGGCAAGGAAACCGTGTTGCGCGTCGACGGCGGCATGGTCGTCTCGGACTGGACGATGCAGCGGCTTTCCGACCTCCTCGATGCGCCGGTCGACCGGCCGACCATCCTCGAGACGACGGCGCTCGGCGTTGCCTGGCTCGCCGGCAGCCGCGCCGGCGTCTGGCCGAAGCAGGAGGAGTTCGCCAAGTCCTGGGCGCGCGATCGCCGTTTCGAGCCGGCGATGGACGAAGCGACGCGCAAGACGAAGCTCAAGGGCTGGCGCAATGCGGTCAAGCGCACGCTGACCTAGAGCATTTCCAGGAAAAGTGCGAAGCGGTTTTCCGTCAGGAAATGCGTAAAAACAAGGAGATAGAGCGTTTCTGCGACTCCGCTTAAACCGGAAACGCTCTCGCCCCGGACCCTTGGCTTGATCCAAGCGCCGTTTGGCATCATCCGGGAAACACAGTGTTTCCCGGACGCGCATTTGCTGCTTTCGCCGGGGCCAACTATCTGTCGGTAGAACAACGATAGGATGGGCATCATGGAACTCGGGCTTTACACATTTGCGGATGTCGATCCGAACGCTGCCGACAAGGGCCGGGAAGGCCAGCGTCGGCTTGCCAATTTGCTGGAAGAGATCGAACTGGCAGATCAGGTCGGCCTCGATGTCTTTGGCCTTGGCGAACATCACCGCCCTGATTATGCAGCCTCGGCACCAGCCGTCATCCTTGCGGCAGCCGCCGCGAGGACGAAGACCATAAGGCTGACGAGTGCCGTGACGGTGCTGAGCTCGGACGACCCGGTGCGCGTGTTCCAGCAGTTTTCCACGCTCGACCTTCTCTCCAACGGCCGGGCCGAAATCATGGCCGGGCGCGGCTCGTTCATCGAGTCCTTCCCGCTCTTCGGTCAGTCGCTCGACGATTACGACCAGCTCTTTGCCGAAAAGCTCGACCTGTTGATGGCGCTGCGCGAAGCGGAAAAGGTCTCCTGGGCGGGCGAGATGCGCCCTGCGATCAGCGATCGCGGCGTCTATCCGCGTCCGCTGCAGGAGGTGCTGCCGCTGTGGATCGCCGTCGGCGGCACGCCGCAGTCGGTTGCCCGTGCCGGTGCCCTCGGGCTGCCGGTGGCACTTGCGATCATCGGCGGAGAGCCGCGCCGGTTCGCTCCGCTGTTCGATCTTTATCGCGAGGCCGCCCGTCGTGCCGGCCAGGATCCGGCAAAGCTGAAGACCAGCATCAATGTCCATGGCTTCATCGCCGATACGACCGATCTTGCCGCTGACCAGTTTTATCGCCCGCAGGCCGAGGTGATGAACCGCATCGGCCGGGAGCGCGGCTGGGGGCCGACGAACCGGGCGCATTTCGACCAGGCGCGCAGCCCTGCCGGCAATCTCTTCCTCGGCGACCCCGAAACCGTGGCGGAGAAGATCGTCGAGAACTGGAAGCTCTTCCGCAACGACCGCTTCCTGCTGCAGATGGCGATCGGCCCGATGCCGCATGCCCAGATCATGCGCGGCATCGAACTCTACGGCACCAAGGTCGCGCCGCTGGTGCGCAAGGCGCTTGCCGAGCAGGGGGCCGGACAGACCGTTTCGGCCTGAGCCGCCACAGGCCGTTCATGTCTCGCTTGTCGGCGCTGGAAAATCCGGCACCGACCGGCTACATGTGGGCACGAAAGCGAGACACGGATGACCCTCAACAACGAAGAAGATCTGCTGCGGCTGAAGGAAATCGGCCGCATCTGCGCCAATGCGCTGCAGGCTATGGGCGAAGCGCTCGAGCCGGGCATCACCACGGCGGAACTGGATGCCATCGGCCGCAAGGTGCTGGAAGAGGCAGGTGCGCGCTCTGCGCCGGAACTCTGCTACCAGTTTCCGGGCGCCACCTGCATCAGCGTCAACGAGGAAATCGCCCACGGCATCCCCGGCAGCCGCATCATCCGCGCCGGCGATCTCGTCAATATCGACGTTTCGGCTGAGAAAGACGGCATCTTCGCCGACACCGGCGCTTCCTTTCCGGTGCCGCCGGTCTCGGCAGCCATCGACCGCCTCTGCCGTGACGGCAAGCGGGCGATGTGGGTCGGCCTCAAGCAAGTGCGTCCGGACCAGTCGCTTGCAGCGATCGGCAATGCGATCGGCGATTTCGCCCGCAAGAACCGCTATTCGCTGGTCACCAACCTTGCCAGCCACGGCATCGGCCGCTCGCTGCACGAGGAGCCGAAGGAGATCGCGACCTGGCCGGATCCGAGCGAGCGGCGGCGCATGACCGACGGTATGGTCTTTACCGTCGAGCCGTTCCTCTCGATGGGCGCGGACTGGGCCGAGAGCGGCGACAAGGACGACTGGACGCTCTACAGCGAACCGCGGGCACCGACCGTGCAATATGAGCACACGGTCGTCGTCACGCGCGGCGGTCCGTTGGTGGTGACGCTGCCCGGCTGACGGGCCATCGTTCGATTCCTTCAATAGGACATTCAATTATAGTGATTTGTGGTGTTCGTTTTGCAGTGCAATAAAACTGCTTATGACCACGATCGACAGACCACATCACGCAAGCCTCGCCTCCACCGCTACCGCCGGCGCCATTGCCATGGCGGTCGCCATGGGCTTCGGCCGCTTCTCCTACACGCCGATCCTGCCGGCGATGATGACGGACCTCGGCCTATCGCCGGCGGATGCCGGCCTCATCGCCTCGGCCAATTTCGTCGGCTATCTCGCCGGCGCCGTGCTTGGCGCTTACGGCTGGGCGCATGGGCAGGAGCGAAGGATCGGGCTTGCTTCGCTCGCGGCAACCACACTGCTGCTGGCGGCGATGGGCCTGACGTCCTCGGTCTTGGTGCTCAGTCTCATCCGCTTTCTCGCCGGCCTTGCCAGCGCGTTTTCGATGATCTTCATCTCCGGCATCGTCCTTGGTCACGGGCTGTTGGCGCGGTCTGAACATGTGCCGGCCATGCATTTCGGCGGCGTCGGGCTCGGCATCGCCTTCTCCTCGCTCTGCGTCTGGTTGGCACCTCTCGCTGGCGCCGCCGGGCTTTCAGCGTCGCAAGCCGACTGGTTCACCGGCGCTCTTGTCGCGCTTGTCGGCACGGTCGTCGTCGCTCTGATGCTGCCGGCCGGTCCCGTCTCCGGCAACGGCGCCGCACGTGAAAAGCCGCTGACCTGGACCCGCCCCCTGACGGTGGTGACGCTGACCTATGGGTTGTTCGGCTTCGGTTACGTGATCACGGCCACGTTCCTGGTGGCCATGGCCCGCGACGCGAGCGGCGGCCACAGCATCGAGTTCCTTGCCTGGCTGTTGACGGGCCTAAGTGCAGCGCTGTCGGTCTATCTCTGGCGCTTCGCCGTGCCGCGCTTCGGGCTTGCCGGTGTTTACGCGATCGGTCTTCTGGCCGAGGCTGTCGGCCTTGTGCTCACCGTCAGCCTGCCGCTGCCCTATGCGCCGCTTGCCGGTGGCCTGATGCTGGGCGCCACCTTCATGATGATCACCGCCTACGGCCTGCAGATCGGCCGGCATCTGGCGCCGGAAAGTCCGCGCAAGGCACTGGCGCTGATGACGGCGGCCTTCGGTATCGGCCAGATCATCGGTCCGGTGGTTGCCGGCTGGTTGGCCCAGCGCACCGGCAGCTTTGCAGCGCCGACCTTGATCGCGGCCGCGGTGCTGTTCGTCTGCGGCGGGGTGATCGTTGCCGAACTCAGGCGGATCGCAGCGGCGCTGCCGCGCTGAGCGGCGGCGGGAAGGTTGCGCCGCTTGCCGTAACACATGATGAAATAACGGTAACGTTCATATTACCTGATTGTTGAAAAAGGTGCTTTGCCCTAGTTTCGGCGCTTCGAGAGGCGAGTTGTTCTCCTCCCCCGAAACGAGAGTGCCGTACTTTGTTCCTATCTTTCTTCCCGAAGCCGAAGCTCTTTTTCATTTCCTTTGTCGTCTGGTCGCTTGTCGCCATCGCCTTTTGGTATGGTGAAGGCGAGCAGTTGGGTGCAGTCTTCGGAATGCCGCCCTTGCCCTCGGATGCGCCGCCGATCACCGGGATTTCTGCCTTCTGGTCGCCCGCCTTCCTCTGGTTCTATCTCTACTTCGGGCTGGTCGTCGGGCTGTTCGCAGCATTCTGGTATGTCTATTCGCCACATCCCTGGCAGAACTGGTCGATCCTCGGCTCAGCCCTCATTCTTTTCGTCACCTATTTCCAGGTGCAGGTGAGCGTCGCGATCAACAATTGGTACGGGCCGTTCTGGGATCTGATTCAGGCGATCGTCTCGAAGACGAAGGTGGTGACCGCGGCAGAGTTCTACGGAGAAATCGCCGTCTTCCTCGGTATCGCCTTGGTCGCTGTCGCTGTCGCGGTCATGACCCGCTTCTTCGTCAGCCACTATATCTTCCGCTGGCGCACGGCGATGAACGAGTACTACATGGCCCACTGGGGCAAGCTGCGTCGTATCGAAGGTGCTTCGCAGCGTGTCCAGGAAGACACAATGCGCTTCTCCACGACGGTGGAGGGCCTCGGCGTCAGCCTGATCGACAGCGTGATGACGCTGATTGCGTTTACGCCGGTATTGATCCGGCTTTCGGCCAATGTCACCGAACTGCCGATCGTCGGTGACATTCCCTATCCGCTGGTTACGGCCGCTGTGCTTTGGTCGCTGTTCGGCACGGTGTTCCTGGCGCTCGTCGGCATTAAGCTGCCGGGCCTCGAGTTCCGCAACCAGCGTGTGGAAGCGGCCTACCGCAAGGAACTGGTCTATGGTGAGGACCACGCCGATCGCGCTCAGCCGCCGACGGTCGCCGATCTCTTCGAAAACGTTCGCCGGAACTATTTCCGGCTCTATTTCCACTATCTCTACTTCAACATCGCCCGCATTTTCTATTTGCAGATCAACGGCATCTTCTCGTTGCTGATCCTGGCGCCGTCGATCATCGCCGGCAAGATCACACTCGGCGCGTTGAACCAGATCTCGGGTGCCTTCGGGCAGGTGACGTCGTCGTTTCAGTACCTGGTTTCATCCTGGCCGACGATTGTCGAACTGCTTTCGATCTACAAGCGTCTGCGCGCCTTCGAAGCGGCAATCGACGATGAGCCCCTGCCGGAAATCGAGCAGAAGTTCATCGCGGTTGGTGGCGAGGAAGAACTGGCCTAAGCTGGGCCAGGAGAGGACCAATCAGAAGGCGGAGCGATCCGCCTTCTTTTTTGCCTGCTCGATCATCGGCAGCGCCTGGGCGTAGCTGACGCAGGCGACATCAGGCTTGCTGCAGACCTCGGTCAGCAGCCGGTCGAGCGCGCGCCAGTAGGCGCCGCCATTCATCTCGACGAAATGGAAGCCGAGCTGCAGCGGGATGCGGTTGCCGGCATATTCCTTGTCGAAGGCTTGTCTGTAGGCCTCGTAGGTGCGCGCTTCGAAGGTGGCGCTGTCCTTCTTGTTTTCGATACCCATGGAATGGCGCACGAACAGATTGTAGTCCATGCCGATCACCGGCCGCTTGGACGGCCCTTCCGGGATCAGCGGCAGGCCGAAGCGCGGCAGACCGTCCTTCTCCATCGGCCAGCCCGGCCCCTTGGTCACCAGGCTCGCGTCATAGGTAAAGACCGATGCCTTCAGGGCTGGCAGCAGGCCGTCGCTCAGCGACAGGTAGGGCGCACGGAAACCCTTGATGCCGGTGCGGGCAAATTCCGCCCAGCCTTGCGGCTCGGCATCCGGCCTGTCGGCCTTCTTCCAGGCATCGCGCAGGGCGATGTCGAATGTCGAGAATTCGCTTTGCCAATCGGCCTTCGTCCAGCCCTTGCCGTCGAAATGGCCGCAGGCGTGGCTGGCAATGTCGTGACCGTCGAGATGGGCCTGCCAGATGTGACCGGCGCGGGCCGCGATTTCCTCTCGGCTCTGGGCAAAGCCGACATTGGAACGACCCGGTTTCAGCCCCGGCGGTCTGTAGCTCTGCTTGCCGTCGGCGCGCGTCATCAGGAACGTGCAGGAGAGGAAATAGGTGAAATGCGCATTGGTGCGCTTGGCCATCGCCAGGCTTTTCTCCCACAGCGCGTTGTCATGCGCCCCATCGAAAGACACGATGACGAGCTGCTTGTCCTTGGCAGGAACGGTCGGTGCGGCCATATCGGGCGTGGGTTCGGCAGCCGCGACGAGGGCAGGGCAAAGGGCGAGGGAAAGGGCAATAAATGTTCGGATCATGATATCTGCGACGATTTGCGTATGCCGTCCCTTTATCCAGGAATGCGGCAATCCTTTGATCTGTCTGGAAATTTCTGTGCACTCCGGCTATGTCGATAGCCGACAGAACAATAATGAAGGACGGGTGACGACATGGCGCTACTGATATTGGGTATCGTGATCTTCTTGGGCATCCATCTCGTTCGCAGCTTTGCACCCGGCCTGCGCGCATCGGTGATATCGAGCAGCGGCACCGGCGCCTGGCATGCGATCCACGGTATCTGTGCGCTTGTTGGCCTCGGTCTGATTGCCTATGGCTTCGATCAGGCGCGCGCCACCACCGGCATGCTCTATACGCCCCCGGTCTTTCTTGCACACATCGCGCTGACCCTGATGCTGATCGCCAGCATCTGTCTTGTGGCCGCCTATCTGCCCCCGGGCAAGATCCGCGCGGCCACAAAACATCCGGCGATCCTCGCAATCAAGATCTGGGCACTTGCCCACCTGCTTGCCAATGGCGAGACGTCGTCGGTGCTGCTCTTCGGCACCTTCCTCGTCTGGGCGGTGATCCTGCGCATTTCGATGAAAAAGCGCTGGCGCGCCGGCGAAATCACCTATCCGGCGTTCGTTTCCTATCGCTACGACCTCATCGCCATCGTGCTTGGTGCGGCCCTTTATGGCGTGATTGTGTGGAAGTTGCACGAACTGGTGATCGGTGTTTCGCCTATGGTTGTCGGCTAAATAACGCGCGCCCCCTTACAACAGCCGCAAAATCGGGTAGAAGGCGCAAAATCCTAATAGCGTGCAGGGAAGGCCGAGAGGCCGGGGCAATCGATGGCGAACCAAGACGACAGCTTTATCCGCGAGGTGAATGAAGAACTGCGTTCGGACCAGATGAAGAACATCTGGGCCCGTTTCGGCAGCGTCATCGTGGCGATTGCCGTGCTCATCGTTCTCGGAACCATCGGCAAGGTCGGCTACGACTACTGGCGTGACAACGCGTCGTCGAAGTCCGGCGACGAGTTCCTCCAGGCGCTGAACCTCGCCAAGGAAAACAAGGCCGACGAGGCGCTGGCCGCCCTCAACAACTTGCAGAAGGACGGCTATGGCGCCTATCCGGTGCTGGCTCGCCTTCGTGCGGCGACGCTGCAGGCCGAGAAGGGCGAGACCGATGCCGCCATCAAGGCGTTCTCGGAGATCGGCAAAGACACCGGCCTGCCTGAGGCGCTTCGCGACGCCGCCCGCCTGCGCGCCGCCTATCTGCTGGTCGATACCGGCACCTATGACCAGGTTTCGGCCGAAGTTGAACAACTGGCCGTGCCGCAGAACAATATGCGCCACTCGGCCCGTGAGGCGCTTGGCCTTGCTGCCTACAAGGCCGGCGATACCGCCAAGGCGAAGAGCTGGTTCCAACAGATCGTCGATGATCCCCAGAGCCCGCGCAATGTTGCAGGCCGGGCGCAGATGCTGCTCGACGTGATTGCCGCGAGCGGCAAAGCCTAAGCGCATATCCCTGAAGGCCGGCACCGGCCTTTGGAAAGGATATGTTGATTTTCAAAGTGTTGGAGCGCTGTATGTCTTGACGACGTGCAGCGCTTCAGGACGGAAACGGATACGTTCATGAGTTTCACCGTCGCCATCATCGGGCGCCCCAATGTCGGCAAGTCCACCTTGTTCAATCGTCTGGTTGGCAAGAAGCTGGCGCTCGTCGACGATACGCCGGGTGTCACCCGTGACCGCCGTCCGGGCGATGCCAAGCTCATCGACTTGCGCTTCCGCATCATCGATACCGCCGGCCTGGAACAGTCCGCACCCGACAGCCTTCAGGGCCGCATGTGGGCGCAGACCGAAGCCGCGATCGACGAGGCCGACCTGTCGCTGTTCGTGGTCGACGCCAAAGGGGGCCTGACGCCGGCCGACAACACACTTGCCGAGATGCTGCGTCGGCGCGGCAAGCCGGTCGTGCTCGTCGCCAACAAGTCCGAGGCCCGCGGTTCCGACGGCGGCTTCTATGACGCCTTCACGCTCGGTCTTGGCGATCCTTGCCCGATCTCGGCCGAACATGGCCAGGGCATGCTCGATCTGCGCGACGCGATCGTCGCTGCGATCGGCGAAGACCGTGCCTATCCTCAGGAAGACGACGTTGCCGAGACCGATATCGACCTGCGCCCGACCACCGGCGAAGCGGCGGAAGAGGACGACGAGGCCGAGCCTGCCTATGACGAGACCAAGCCGCTGCGCGTGGCGATCGTCGGCCGGCCGAATGCCGGCAAGTCGACACTGATCAACCGCTTCCTCGGTGAAGACCGGCTTTTGACCGGGCCGGAAGCCGGCATCACCCGTGATTCGATTTCGGTCGAATGGGACTGGCGCGGCCGCACCATCAAGATGTTCGACACCGCGGGCATGCGTCGCAAGGCCAAGGTGCAGGAGAAGCTGGAGAAGCTCTCGGTCGCCGATGCGCTGCGCGCCATCCGCTTTGCCGAAACGGTGGTCATCGTCTTCGACGCGACCATTCCGTTCGAAAAGCAGGACCTGCAGATCGTCGATCTCATCATTCGCGAAGGCCGGGCCGCCGTGCTTGCCTTCAACAAATGGGATCTGGTCGAGGACTGGCAGGCCGTGCTTGCCGATCTTCGCGAAAAGACCGAGCGGCTGTTGCCGCAGGCGCGCGGCATTCGCGCCATACCGATCTCCGGCCATACCGGCTACGGCCTCGACCGCCTGATGCAGGCGATCATCGACACCGACAAGACCTGGAACCGCCGTATCTCGACGGCGCGTCTCAACCGCTGGCTCGATTCCCAGCAGGTGCAGCATCCGCCACCGGCTGTCTCCGGCCGCCGCCTGAAGCTGAAATACATGACGCAGGTGAAGGCCCGCCCGCCGGGCTTCATGATCTCGTGCACGCGGCCCGACGCGCTGCCGGAATCCTATACCCGCTACTTGATCAATGGCTTGCGCAACGATTTCGACCTGCCGGGCGTGCCGATCCGCATCCACTATCGCGCGTCGGAAAATCCCTTCGAGAATAAGCGCAAGAAGCGCTGAGCCATCGGCGGCAGCGTCTGTGTCTTTGCAGCCCCTCGCGTCGATTTTGACGCGCAAGGGATGCTATCATGCCCAAAATCCGCAAGCGGCGGTCGGCTGCGGCGATGCCTCAGTCGACGAGCTTGTTCTTGTCGACCAGCGCGCCGTGATGGCCGATGACGCCGGCAGCGATGCGGGCGGCAAAGGCTGCAGATTCACTCGGCGTGTCGCCCGTGACGAGACGCGAGAGGAAGGCACCGTTGAAGCTGTCGCCGGCGCTGGTGGTGTCGACCACGCGCTCGACCGGCGTTGCCGGGACGTGGCTTGCTTCTGATCCCTCGAACGCCAGCGTCACACCCTTTTCCCCGTCCTTGACGACCACGTCGGCGACACCCAGCGCCTTGTAGCGCTCGATCGTCGCCTTGATCGAGCCGTCACCGAAATGCGTGACCTCGTCGTCGAAGCTCGGCATCACCAGGCTGGCGGCACGGGCGCCATCCGTCAGTGTCTGGCGCATGCGCTCGGCGTCGTCCCAAAGGCGAGGACGGATATTGGGGTCGAAGACGACGCGTTTACCCGCGGCCTTGGCGCGGCGCAGTTCGGCAAGCAGCGTTTCCACCGCCTCGGGCGCCAGGATCGCAAGGGTAATGCCGGAAAACAGGATGAGATCGGCGCCCTCGATGGCGCGGCGCAGATGCTCTGGGTCATCGGCGAGAAGTCTCGCTGCTGAAGCCGAGCGCCAATAGGAGAAGCTACGCTCGCCGTCCTTCAGATGGATCATGTAGAGGCCCGGCGTGCGACCCTCGATTTTGCGGACGGCCGCCGTGTCGATGCCCTTCTCGGCCATGAAGGCGAGCATTTCGTCGGAAACCGTGTCGGTGCCGACGGCAGAGCAATAGGCGACGGACCAGTCGATCGGCAGGAACAGGTGTGCATAATAGGCGGCGTTGAAGGTGTCGCCGGCATAGCTTTTGCGCAACAGGCCGCCCTCGGCCTGCATCAGTTCGACCATGCACTCCCCGATCGAAAGCATCGTTCCCGCCAACGTCTTCTCTCCCTTTGGTTTTTGCCGTGCTGACGGGATAAGGTTCAAGACCGGTCTCGGCAAGAGTTGTTTTTAGGGCGCTTGAGATTTGAGCGATGACTTGGCTGCCCTCCGGCGTTTACTCCCGCGCCGGGCGCGGTTACATCTTGGCGCACAGATCGGTTTCACGGGGGCAGGGCATGGCGTCTCAGCAGGTTTCGGGTGACGATTGGTGGCGCGGCGCTGTGATCTATCAGGTCTATCCGCGCTCGTTTCAGGATACCGATGATGATGGCATCGGCGACTTGAAGGGCGTCACGCGGCGGCTCGGCCACATCGCCTCGCTCGGCGTCGACGCCATCTGGCTGTCGCCCTTCTTCACCTCGCCGCAAGCCGACATGGGCTACGACGTCTCGGATTATTGCGACGTCGACCCGATGTTCGGCACGCTTGCCGATTTCGACGCGATGCTGGCGGAGGCGCACCGCCTCGGCCTCAGGGTGATCATCGATCAGGTGATTTCGCATTCATCCGACCGCCATCCCTGGTTCGTCGAAAGCCGGACCAGCCGCGAGAATCCGAAGGCAGACTGGTATGTCTGGGCCGATCCGAAGCCTGATGGCACCGCGCCCAACAACTGGCTTTCGATCTTCGGCGGACCGGCCTGGGAGTGGGACGGGGTGCGCAAGCAATATTACATGCACAACTTCCTTGCCTCGCAGCCGGACCTCAATTTCCACAATTCTGATGTTCAGGATGCAGTGCTGGATGCAGCGCGCTTCTGGCTCGACCGTGGCGTCGACGGTTTCCGGCTCGATACCGTGAACTTCTATTTCCACGACCGCCATCTCAGGGACAATCCGCCGCTGGTGCCGGATCCGGATGCGACGAGCAATGATGCGCCCGACGTCAATCCCTACGGCATGCAGGATCACCTCTACGACAAGAGCCAACCGGAAAACGTCGCCTTTCTCCAGCGGTTCCGGGCCTTGCTCGATGGTTATGGCGGCCGAACGACGGTCGGCGAAGTGGGGGACGGCGCGCGATCGTTGAAGACCGTGGCCGCCTATACCAGCGGCGGCGACAAGCTGCACATGTGTTATACCTTCGATCTGCTCGGCCCGGATTTCACTGCAGGTCATATCCGCCGCTGCGTCGACAATTTCCAGAAGGCTGTCACCGACGGCTGGGTGTGCTGGGCTTTTTCCAACCACGACGTCATGCGCCATGTCAGCCGCTTTGCGCGAAGCGATGCGGAACGGGAAGTGGTCGCAAAGCTGGCAATCACGCTTCTGGCGACCTTGCGTGGCTCGATCTGCCTCTACCAGGGCGAAGAGTTGGGTTTGACGGAAGCGGATCTTGCCTTCGAGGATTTACGCGATCCCTATGGCATCCGCTTCTGGCCGTCGTTCAAGGGGAGGGATGGCTGCCGCACGCCGATGGTGTGGGAGGCGGCCGCCAGGCATGCCGGGTTCTCCGTCGGAAAACCGTGGCTGCCGGTGCCGACAGAGCAGGCCCGCCTGGCGGTCGATACGCAGGAGGCTGGCGCTGGCACGGTGCTCAACCATTATCGCGCCATGCTGGCTTTTCGCCGGTCGCATGCGGCCCTGCACGATGGTGACATGTCGTTCATCGAGAGCAACCGCGACCTGCTGGCATTCATCCGCGAGAAGGATGGCGAGCGGCTGCTCTTCGTCTTCAACCTGACGCGCGTGCCGCAGGAATTTCTCGTTTCCGACGCGGCGATGGAAGGCGTGCCGTTGCCGGGTCAATCGGTGCGGGTCGCCGGCGGCGTGCTGAAACTCGATGCTCTGAGTGCCTATTGCGGGAAGCTCTGATGCGTGTGTTGCTAATGGACGGGGAGATGGTCGGCCGCTGGCTGGAGATGCGGCTTGCGCTCTGGTCCGACACGCCGGCCGCCGTGCACCGCGACGAGATCGATAGCAGTCTGGCTGCAGCCGAGCGACAGGCCGCGTTTCTTTGCGAGGACGATGCCGGTGTCGCGGTAGGCTTCGCCGAAGTGTCGCTACGCACCGACTACGTCAACGGCTGCGAGACATCGCCTGTTGCCTTCCTCGAAGGCATCTATGTGCTTCCGGGCTATCGCCGCCATGTCGTTGCGCGGGCGCTGATTACCGCGGCGGAACGCTGGGCGATCAGTCGCGGCTGCCGCGAGCTTGCATCCGACACCGATATCGACAATCTGGAAAGCCATGGCCTGCATATGGCGCTCGGCTTCGAGGAAACCGAACGCGTCGTCTATTTCCGCAAAGAGCTGTCGGTCGCCGCGGATAACTGAGCGAGCCGCGCTTCAGCCGATCAGCATGAACTTGTCGACGTCGACGAGGCCGCGGTCTGATATCTTCAGGTGCGGGATTACCGGTAGCGGCAGGAAGGCAAGTTGCAGGAATGGCTCTTCCAGCGTGGCGCCCAGCGCAAATGCCGCCTGGCGCAGATGGTGCAGGGTGTCGCGCACGGATTCGTGCGGTTCCAGGCTCATCAGGCCCGCGACCGGAAGCGCGATCTCGCCGGTGAGCTTGCCATCCTCGACGACGACGAAGCCGCCCTTGATCTCGCCAAGGCGATTGGCGGCGGTCGCCATGTCCTCGACGTTGACGCCGACGACGCAGATGTTGTGGCTGTCATGGCCGACCGTCGAGGCGATCGCGCCCTTCTTCAGGCCAAACCCCTGTACGAAGCCGTTGGCGTGGTTGCCGTTGACGCCGTGGCGCTCGATCACCGCCACCTTGATGATGTCGCGACCGAGGTCGACGCCGGTCTCGTTGCCATCCGCGGGCAGCCGGTAGCGGCGGTGCTCGGTGATGATCTTGCCCGGCAGGACGCCGATGACGGATGTCTCGCTGTCGGAGTAGGGCACGCCGAAGTCGCTGGCATTGACATGGCCGGCCTTGACGCTGTCGAGGCCGACGGGGGCGACCGGCTTGCGGGTGGCAAACAGTGCGTCGGTGACGCGGCGGCCGCCGGAAAAGACCATCTGCGCCCGGCAGCTTTCGAGACTGTCGACGACGACGAGGTCGGCGCGCCAGCCGGGGGCCACAAGGCCGCGGTCGCGAAGGCCGAAGGCGCGCGCGGCCGAGATCGAGGCGGCGCGATAGATCGCCAGCGGCTCGACGCCGGCGGCGATCGCGGTGCGGATCATGTGGTCGAGGTGGCCCTGCTCGGCGATATCGAGCGGATTGCGATCGTCGGTGCAGAGCGCCAGATAGGGCGAAAGCCGCTCGGTAATGATTGGCATCAGCGCGTGCAGGTCCTTGGAGACGGAACCTTCGCGCACCAGGATATGCATGCCCTTGCGGATCTTCTCCATCGCCTCGTCCGCGGTGGTGCACTCATGTTCCGTGCGGATGCCGGCCGAGAGATAGCCGTTGAGGTCCTTGCCGCGCAGCAGCGGCGCGTGCCCGTCGATGTGCCCACCCTGGAACGCCTCGAGCTTGGCGAGGCATACCGGATCCTTGTGGATGACGCCGGGGAAATTCATGAACTCGGCAAGGCCGATCACCTTCGGATGATCCCGGAAGGGCAGCAATCTTTCGATCGGCAGGTCGGCGCCCGCGGTCTCCAGATGCGTCGCCGGCACGCAGGACGACAGTTGCACGCGGATATCCATGATGGTTTCGAGAGCGGAATCGAGAAAGAACTGGATGCCCTCGGTGCCGAGCACGTTGGCGATCTCGTGTGGGTCGCAGATAACTGTGGTGATGCCGAGCGGCAGCACGCAGCGATCGAACTCATGCGGGGTGACGAGCGAGGATTCGATGTGCAGATGCGTATCGATGAAGCCGGGAACGACGATGCGGCCGGAGATATCGATCTCCTCGCGTCCCTCATAATCGCCATAGGTGCCAACGATGCGGCCGGCCGATATGGCGATATCGGAGGCGATCAGTTCACCCGTCACCAGATCGAAGAAGCGCCCGCCCTTGAGCACGATGTCGGCCGGCTCGCGGCCGACGCCCTGGTCGATCATTCGTTCCAAAGCCCTAGACATCTCTGCACCCCTCACTTCAGACCCGTAGATAAGATTAACCCTCTCCCCGTTGCCGGGGAAAGGGCCCTATTCGCAGATGGACGACGCAATCAGATATTGTTGACGAGAACGTCGCGAAGCTTGTCGAACAGCTCGTCGATCTCTGCCTTGGAGATGATCAGCGGCGGCGACAGCGCGATGATGTCGCCGGTGGTGCGGATCAAAAGGCCCTTTTCGTAGGCCTTCAGGAAGGCATTGAAGGCGCGCTTGGTCGGTTCGCCGGCGATCGGCTGCAGTTCGATCGCGCCGATCAGGCCGACATTGCGGATGTCGATGACATTAGGGCAATCCTTGAGGGAATGTAGGCCGTCTTCCCAATAGGAGGCAAGCTCGGCGGCGCGTGTCAACAGGCCCTCTTCCTTGTAGGTGTCGAGGGTGCCAAGCGCTGCAGCCGAGGCGATCGGGTTGCCGGAATAAGTGTAGCCGTGGAAAAACTCGATCAGGTGTTCCGGGCCGTTCATGAAGGCGTCATGGATTTCCGAGGTCACGAACACCGCGCCCATCGGGATCACGCCGTTGGTCAGCCCCTTCGCGGTGGTGATGATATCCGGCGTCACGTCGAAATACTGCGCGGCGAACGGCGTGCCGAGGCGGCCGAAGCCGGTGATGACCTCATCAAAGATCAGCAGGATGCCGTGCTTGGTGCAGATATCGCGCAGCTTCTTGAGATAGCCCTTCGGCGGGATCAGCACGCCGGTCGAACCTGCAACCGGCTCGACGATGACGGCAGCGATCGTCGAGGCATCGTGCAGGGTGACGATGCGCTCAAGCTCGGTCGCCAGATCTCCGCCATGCTCGGGCTCGCCACGGGTAAAGGCGTTCTGGGCCGGCAGGTGCGTGTGCGGCATGTGGTCGACGCCGGTCAGGAGCGTGCCGAACATCTTGCGGTTGGAGACGATGCCGCCGACCGAGATGCCGCCGAAATTGACGCCGTGATAGCCGCGCTCGCGGCCGATCAGGCGGAAGCGCGAGCCGTCGCCCTTGGCACGGTGATAGGCGAGCGCCACTTTCAGCGCGGTCTCGACCGATTCAGAGCCGGAATTGGTGTAGAGAACGTGGTTCATGCCCTCAGGCGCGATATCGACCAGGCGGTTCGCCAGTTCGAAGGCTTTTGGATGTCCGAGCTGGAAGGCCGGCGCATAGTCGAGTTCGCCTGCCTGTTCGCGGATCGCCTCGGTGATCTTCGGGCGACAATGGCCGGCATTGACGCACCAGAGACCCGCCGTGCCGTCGAGGACCGTGCGACCGTCATGCGTCGTATAGTGCATGTCCTTCGCGCCGACGAAGAGGCGCGGTTCCTTCTTGAACTGCCGGTTGGCAGTGAACGGCATCCAGAAGGCGCGCAGGTCGTTCGGCGTGGTGTTGAGGCGGTTCGACATTCCAGTTCTCCTCGGCATGGTCCCGTGTCGGGCGATCGCGCCCGCTTGGATTCTTTTACCCTTTGGTCAAACTATCAGGGCGCCGGTTCGGGTCAAGTCTGGAGCGCCGGCGCGTTATCGCTCAGGGCGCGCCCCGGAATTCGAGTGCGGTATATTCCGCTGGTGGCAAATGCCCGCCTATCCGAGGCGTCCCAAGAGTGGGAATTTCCGTTATCGGCTCAGACGTTTTCTCAAGTTTAACCTGTTTGCGTCAACGCTACCGCGCCGTGTATCGCCGGATCCATGGCAGTGTTTCCCGCCGTCCCCCGACGGTGCGGTCCGGTGGCGAAAGATGCGGAGTGGCGAGACAGTGTCGAGGTTGGGGATAGCGCCGGCGGCCATTGCCGTCCTCTTTCTGCCAGGCATGGCCGCGGCCGCCGACCTGATCGTCGACGGACGCTTCGAGCAAGGCCGGGACACTTTTTGGGCCGGGGAAGGCGTGGCTCTGACCCGGAGCGGAAGGCAGCTTTGTGCCGACGTTTCGGCGGGCGGTGACACCTGGGACAGGCTCATTGGTGTCAACGGGTTGAAACTCGAGCCCGGCCTTCACTACAGGCTCTCGCTGTCGACCGCGGCTGATCCTGCCCGTGCCGTGTCCGCCCGCATCCAGCGTGGCGCCGAGCCCTGGACGGTGCAGAGCGAGTTCAGCATCGCAGGCGCGCCGGAGCGTGCGCCGTTTTCGGCAGATTTCATGGCCTCCGAAGAGGATGAGGCCCAACTGATTTTCCCGCTCGGCGGCGCTGAAAAATCCTGGCGCTTCTGCATCGATGACTTGTCCTTGGTGGAGATCGAGGCCTCTGCTGGTGCGGCCAGCCGAGCGAACCAGGGGCCGGCCATTCGGGTGAACCAGCTCGGCTATTTCACCGATGGTCCAAAGCGGGCAACGGTGATCTCCGATGCGCGCCGCGCCATTTCCTTCCAACTGATCGATGCAGGCGATGCCGTCGTCGGCGAGGGGACAACGCGACCGAGCGGGTTTGATCCGTCCGCCGGCGTCAGGACGCACGTGGCGGACTTTTCCGCCTATGCCGTTCCCGGCAACGGGTACCGACTGGTCTCCGGTGACTGGACTAGCGATCGCTTTTCGATCTCTGACGATCTCTATGGCCGCCTGCGCGTAGACGCGCTCTCCTGGTTCTACCCGCAGCGCAGCGGTATCCAGATCCGCGGCGATATCGCCGGCAAGGCCTATGCCAGGCCGGCTGGGCATATCGGCGTCGCGCCGAACGAGGGCGACCAATCAGTCGGCTGCTTGACTGGCGACGAGGCCAAGGCGCTCTATGGCGACTGGTCCTGCTCCTATCGTCTCGACGTTTCCGGCGGCTGGTACGATGCCGGCGATCACGGCAAATACGCGGTCAACGGTGCGGTCTCGGTCGCGCAGCTGCTGGCGACATTCGAGCGCGGCCGTGTCTTTGGCGGTGCTGCCTCGCCCGTCCTCGGCGATCGGCTTTCGCACATTCCCGAAAGCGGCAACGGCATTCCCGATCTGCTCGACGAGGCGCGATGGGAGCTGCAGTTCCTGCTTGCAATGATGGTGCCGGACGGTGAGCCGCTTGCCGGGATGGTGCACCACAAGATCCATGACACAGAGTGGTCGTCGCCGCCGATGCTGCCAAGCGAGGATCCGAAACCGCGGGCGCTGCACCGGCCCTCGACGGCGGCGACCTTCGATGTGGCGGCCGTTGCCGCGCAGGCCTCGCGGCTGTTCGCGAAGGACAACCCGACCTTTGCCGCAACGCTGCTTTCGGCAGCGCGCAAGGCATGGGTGGCGGCCAATGCCAATCCGGTCCTGCTCGCGCCGAAATCCGACGGCAATTCGGGCGGCGGCGATTACGATGACGACGACGCGTCGGACGAACTCTATTGGGCCGCGGCAGAACTGTTCCTGACAACCGGAGAGGCGACGTACCTCGATGCGCTGCGCGCTTCTCCGCACTGGTCCGGCGATGTGCTGCCGTCGACCGGCGCGTTCCACTGGCGCAATGTTGCCGGTTTCGCCCGGCTGCAGCTGGCGCTCTACGGCGTAGCCCTGCCCAAGGCCGAACTCGACATGGTGCGAAGTTCGGTTCTGACGGCCGCGCGGACATTCCTGTCGCTGCAGGCAGCGGAACCGTTCGGGCAGATCTACCGCCCGGCGAACCACCAGTACGACTGGGGATCGAACCAATTGATCCTGCAAAACATCATCGTCCTGTCGACGGCCTTCGACCTTTCGGGCGACAAGGCCTTCCTCAATGCCGCGCGCGAAAGCATGGATTACATTCTCGGCCGCAATGCCATGGCGATGTCCTACATTACAGGTTATGGCGCGCGCTCGCCCGAGAACCAGCACAGCCGCTGGTACGCGCACCAGGTGGACCCGACCCTGCCCAATCCGCCGGTTGGCTCGCTTGCCGGCGGGCCGAATTCGACGCCGGTGGATGCGATCGCCAAGCAGCGGCTGCAGGGCTGTGCGCCGCAGACCTGCTATGCCGACGATATCGAGGCTTATGGCTCCAATGAGATCACCATCAACTGGAATGCGCCGCTCGTCTATGTCGCGTCGTTCCTTGCCGACGCACGCTAGGGGGCTGCAGCAATGACCGGGATAGCCTTTGTCGGAACCGGCTTCGTTGCCGACTACTACATGACGACGCTTGCCAACCATCCGCAACTGCGCCTCGCCGGCGTCTGGGATCGCGATGAAGCCCGCCTGGCGGCGTTTGCCGGCTACTGGAAGGTCAACCGCTACGCTTCACTGGACGCGGCGCTGGCGGATCCCGCGGTCACGATCGTCGTCAATCTGACGACGCCGGAAAGCCACTACATGGTAAATCGCGCAGCACTTCTGGCCGGCAAGCATGTCTATTGCGAAAAGCCGCTGGCCATGGATGTCGAGCAGGCCAGCGAGCTGGTGGATCTGGCGCGAGTGCGGGGGATGGTGCTTGCCGGTGCGCCGGCCAATGCGCTCAGCGAAGCGCACGCGCTCTGCACCTCGCTTCTTGCGAGCGGCGCCATCGGCACGCCACGCCTCGTCTATGCGGAAATGGAAGATGGTCCGGTGTTCCAAGCCAACTGGCGCGAGTGGCGCAGCCGTTCCGGCGCCCGCTGGCCCGGCGTGCATGAGTTCGAAGTCGGCTGCACACTCGAACATGCAGGTTATGCCGCAAGCTGGCTCGTTTCGCTGTTCGGACCGGTTGCCGAAGTCAGCGCCATTTCCGCCCTGACCTTCCCGGACAAGGGGCCGGGCACGGAAAACTTAAGCCTTGGCCCGGATTTTTCGGTCGGTTGCCTTTCCTTCCGCTCCGGCGTGACGGCTCGTGTGACCTGCGGGCTTGCGGCTCCGCGCGACCGCTCGCTGACCATCATCGGCGACAAGGGCACCATCGTCGTGCGCGATCTCTGGGACAACCGCTCGCCCATACATCTGGAAGCCTTCGGGGCGAAGCGCCCGCTGCAACACCGTATCCTCGACTGGGTCGAGTGGAAGGTCGGCCGCAAGCTGCCGCTCCGGCTCTATGCCGGCCGGAAGGTACGCTATCCTGCCCGGGTCGTGGCGTCGCAATTGCCCGCCTATCCCTCGAAGATCGATTTCGTTGGCGGGATTGCCGCCCAGGCCGAGGCGATCGCTCGTGGGGAAACGCCGTACTTCTCCGGCGCGACCGCGCGCCATCTGACCGAGATCGTGCTTGCGCTCAACAGCGGTCGTCAGGGCTATCGCCCGCTCGATCTATGACGGCGGTAAAGCACGGATCGTCTCGATGATTTCGATCGCCTGGATGCTGCGCGATGTCGGCATCAGGATGTGCTCGTGCCAGCCCTCCAGGATCGCCGCACTTGCCGCCTCGATCTCGAATTGCAGTCCGTTGCCCGGGAACGGCAGATCGAAGCGTTGAAGGCCGGGCAAGGAGACGCGCCTGGCAATGCGCGTCAGCATCTTTGCCCACGGGCCCTGGCCCCGAGGTGCGATGACTTTGCGGACAAGACCGTTGTCGCCAAGAAACAGTCGGCTCGCCTTCAGAAACGGCGCGTCGATGACGAGGGTGCCGCGATCGCCGTCGATGATGAACCGATTGTCGCCGTCGCGGTCGAAGCCGCAGGAAAGATGGGCCTGGAAGCCGGTGTAGGAAAGCCGCATTTCGGCCGAAAGATCGACGCCGGTGGGCGCGCTTTGCCAGCGTCCGTCGACCGCCCGTGGTTGTCCGAACAGGTTGAGGCACAGGGACAGTGGATAAATGCCGAGGTCGAGCAGCGATCCGCCGCCGAGCCTTGCGTCGAAGAAGCGGCTGGTGGGATCGAATGGTTTTTCATAGGCAAGCTCGGCTATGACATGCCGGATGCGGCCGAGAGCCTCTGCGCCGAGCAGGGTCCGGACTTTGGCGATCGCTGGCAGGAAGCAGGTCCACATGCCTTCCATGGCGAAAAGGTTTTTGGCTGCAGCCAAGGCTGCGAGTGAGCGCGCATCGTCGAACGACGTTGCCAGCGGCTTTTCGACCAGCACAGTTTTGTTCGCCGACAGGAAGACGATCGCGTGCTCCAGGTGCACGGCGTTTGGCGAGGCGACATAGACGGCATCGATACCTGGATCGGCGGCAAAGGCATCGATGCTGGAATGGCTGGCGATGCCGCCGAAACGGGCGGCGAAGGCGTTGGCCTTCTCCTTGCTCCGGGAATAGACAGCGGCCAGCTCAGCATTGCCGGTAAACTGGATATCGGACGCGAAGCTGTTCGCGATCGCGCCGGTACCAGCGATGCCCCAACGGACCTTGTCTTGCATTGCGTGAAACCCGATGTCCCGGCAGTAGGTTCAAAATGCTACAGCGTCCTTTGCGCGTCATATTTGAGGCGCGGCGCTGTAATGTCCGGGCGCATCCTGACCCCGAAACCTCAAGGCCGCGTAAACATCGCAGGCAAGCCCCTGGCAACATTGACGGTCGATGTTACCTGGGCAACGAGGCACTTCGGCCGGGCAATGGCTTGCCCCGTCTGCCGATCTTCCAGAAAAGAGTAAGCCCCGCGCGATTTCTCGTGTGGGGCTACTTCAGGGCATGATCCCTGTTACGGACTGAGTAGGTCAGGCCGAGCGGCGGACCAAAGTCTTTTCTGTCACGGCATTTGCTTCGACGCCGTAGATATCGGAGAGCGTACCCAGAATTCTCATGACCGCGTCGGACGAGCTGGAATAGTAGATCGTCTGAGCGTCACGGCGAGTGCTGACCAGATTCTGGGCTCTCAGTTTGGACAGGTGCTGGGACAGGGCGGACTGGCTCAAGCCCACCTTATTGGCCAATGCGCCGACAGCCATCTCTTCCTTGACAAGGGAATCGAGGATGAGAAGGCGCTTAGGATTTGCCATGGCCGAGAGGAAGCCAGCTGCTATCTCAGCTTCATCGTGTTTTTCAGGCGAAAGTGGCTGCATTGCGTGCTCCATGCGAAAATTACATCACACGTAGTTATGGTTGACGAAGGACGATAATTAGTCGTGATGCATAAAAGGGCAACCACCTACTGCAAGAAATGGGGGTATCTGGCGAGCGATTAACCGTAAAGTTCGCGCAAAAGTGGCCGTAACTCCGAGCTGTCCCGCATTGGCGCGGGGAACTCGAGCCGCTTCAGTTGGTCGCCAAGGGCCAGATCCAGGCCGGCAGCGTCGATACCGACCACTTTCCAGTCACCCTCCGGGCCGTTGCAAAGTTTTTCAGCGTAAAATCTGACCGCTTCGGCATGATCGGCGTTCATATGCTCGATAGCGCCTGCTTCCATGGCGGCGAGCGATGCGGTGGCGGGTGATTCGATCACCAGATCCTGCGCGGTCAGCACATAGGCGCGGCCGAAACCACCGTTAAGGCTGGCGCGTAACGGGTTCAGGCGGAAGAAACCGAAATCCGGAAAATCGACATAGAGCTTCGATTTCGGATGGCGGCGAACGAATCGTTCGCGGATGCGGGCATGGGCATCCGAATCACGCGAGATCGCTTCGGCCTCGCACTGAACCGTCAGCCGTGGATGGGCGAGGGGATCGCCCTTGCCGGGGTCGCCCGTCAGCAGCGAGGCGCGCGTGTCGGCAAGCAGTGCCTTGGTATGGGTCGACAGCTTGGAAATCAGGATCAATGGCACGCCGTCGACATCCATGCCGACGAGAACGCGACTGACGAAAGGAAACCCACCGCTCTCCGGTTCGATCGCCGCAAGCGAGCCGCTGCGTGCGCCGCGCAGAAGCGTGTGCGCAAGCTTGCGCGCCTCGTCATCGGTTTCGCGCAATACGTTCGGTTTGTCGGTCATTCGTCGGTCCTTCCAGAAATTCAAGCGCGGTTCCAGACGAAAAAGCCCGGAACTGGTGCCGGGCTTTTATTGGCTTCTTGTGCGTTTTCGTCAACTTTTGTTGCGGTGTCGCGTCAGGCCTTCAACGATGTTTTGCGCGTTGATCGTGCCGACGACGGAGCCGTTGTCGACGACGCCGACGCTGCCCGGCTGTCGGGACATGGCGTCGAGGATATCGACGAGCGGCGTCGTCGGCTTGGCGGTCGCCGTCACGCCGGCCACGGCCGCTCCGCGTTGGATGCCGGTCTGCATCACGTCCTTTGCCGTCAGCATGCTGATCGGGTTCATGTGCTGGACGAAATCGGCGACATACTGGTTCGCCGGGTTTCTGACGATGTCCTGCGGGGTTCCGCACTGGATGATGCGGCCACCTTCCATGATGGCGATGCGGTTGCCGATGCGGAACGCCTCGTCGAGGTCATGGCTGACGAAGACGATTGTCTTCTTCAGGCGGCGCTGGAATTCGAGCAGTTCGTCCTGAAGCCGGGTGCGGATCAGCGGGTCGAGGGCCGAGAACGGTTCATCCATCAGGAGGATCGGCGCGCCGGTTGCAAAGGCGCGGGCAAGACCGACACGCTGTTGCATGCCGCCTGAAAGCTCGTTGACCTTGCGGTCGGCCCACTTCGTCAGGTTGACGAGCTCTAGCTGCTCGCCGACGCGGGCCTTGCGTTCCGCGTCGGGCATGCCGGCAAGCTCTAGGCCGAAGCCGACATTGTCGGCGACGGTGCGCCAGGGCAAGAGCGCGAACTGCTGGAACACCATCGACACAGTGTGCATGCGGAAGTCGCGCAGCGACTTTGGTGTGGTGCGATAGGGGTTGAGCGGCCCGTTTGCGGTCTTGACCTCGACCTCGCCGCGAACGACGGGCGCAAGGCCGTTGACGGCGCGGAGCAGCGTCGACTTGCCAGAGCCTGACAGCCCCATCAACACGAGGATTTCACCCTCGTTGATCGCGAGCGACGCACCGGCGACACCCAGCACCAGGCCGGTTGCGGCGCCGATTTCGTCACGGGTCTTGCCCTGGTCAACCATCTGGAGCGCGGTCTGCGGATTGTTGCCGAAGATGATGTCGACATTCTTGAAAACGACGGCGTCGGTCATGCACCCTCTCCTTCGTCGGACGAGCGGAACAGGCGGTCGAGGATGATGGCGAGGATGACGATGCAGAGACCAGCCTCGAAACCCTTGGCGACGTTCACCGAGTTCAGTGCGCGAAGCACGGGAACGCCAAGGCCGTTGGCGCCGACGAGTGCGGCGATGACCACCATCGACAGGGAGAGCATGATCGTCTGGGTAAGGCCCGCCATGATCTGCGGCATGGCGAAGGGAAGCTCGACCTTGCGCAGCACCTGGCCGGGTGTCGCGCCGAAGGCCTGTGCCGCCTCCACCAGCGAGGGCGGCGTCGAGATGATGCCGAGACGGGTGAGGCGGATCGGTGCGGGAATGGCGAAGATCACCGTTGCGATCAGGCCCGGCACCATGCCGAGACCGAAGAGAATGAGCGCGGGGATCAGATAGACGAAGGTCGGGATCGTCTGCATCAGGTCGAGGATCGGCCGCATGACGGAGTAGACCCAGGCCCGGCGCGCGGCGGCAATGCCGAGCGGAACGCCGACGGCCATGCTGACGACGCTGGCCGCCAGCACCAGCGCCAGCGTTTCCGTCGTTTCCTTCCAGTAGCCCTGATTGATGATCAGCAGCAATCCGAGGCCGGTGAACAGTGTCACGCCGAGCGAACGGCGGAACCACCAGGCGAGTGCGGTGATAACCGCAACGACGATCAGCGGGTGCGGCGTCTGCAAGATATAAAGCAGAACGCCGACGACGCCGGACAGGAAGCGAGCGAGCTGGTCGAAGAACAACTCGAAGTTCGTCGTCAGCCAGTCGACGAACGCCTTGGCCCAGCCGCCAATGGGAATGCGGTATTCTGTCAGAAATTCCACAGGGTGAATCCGTCTCGTCAGATCAACACTATCGCGCGATGCGGTGAAAAAAGGCGGGGACTTCCCCCGCCTTGCTGCCGGTCAGAGCCCGAGCGCGGTCTTGACAGCGGCGAGACCTTCGCCGCCATCCTTGGTCGTGACGCCGGCAAGCCATGGGTCGATCGCCGTCGGGTTGGCCTTCAGCCATTCCGTTGCGGCAGCGTCCGGCTCCTTGCCGTCATTCAGGATCTTGCCCATGATCTCGTTTTCCATCTGCAGCGAGAACTTGAGGTTCGTGAGCAGCTTGCCGACATTAGGGCATTCGGTGGTGTAGCCGGCGCGCACATTGGTAAAGACGCTGGCGCCGCCGAAATTGGCGCCGAAGATGTCGTCGCCGCCGGAGAGATAGGTGAGCTTGAAATTGGCGTTCATCGGATGCGGTTCCCAGCCGAGGAACACGATCGGCGCGCCATCCTTCTCGGAGCGGGCGACCTGAGCCAGCATGCCCTGTTCGGAGGATTCGACAACTTCGAAACCCTTGAGCCCGAAGGTGTCCTTGTCGACCATGTCGATGATCAGGCGGTTGCCGTCATTGCCCGGCTCGATGCCGTAGATCTTGCCCTCGAGCGCGTCCTTCTTGGTGGCGATGTCCTTGAAGTCCTTGATGCCGAGTTCGGCACCCTTGGCGTTGGTCGCCAGCGTGTATTTCGCGCCTTCGAGGTTCGGTCCGAAGGATTCGACCGACTTGTCGTCGAGATAGGGGCGCACGTCGTTTTCCTGGGTCGGCATCCAGTTGCCGAGGAAGATGTCGATGTCCTTGTTTTTGAGCGAGGTGTAGGTGACCGGAACGGAGAGAACCTTGATATCCGTCTCGTAGCCCAGGCCCTTGAGGACAGCGGAAACCGTAGCGGTGGTGGCGGTGATATCGGTCCATCCGACGTCGGAGAACCGGACGGTGCCACAGTTTTCAGGCTCGGCTGCCGCGGCGTTTCCGGCAACAAGGGCAGCCACCGAAACGGCGCCCGCGAGCATGAATTTGAGAGAGAGTGCTTTGTTCATCGTTGTCGTTCCCCTGCCTCTATTATTGTTTTAGCCAAACACATTGGAGCTTTAGCCAAACACCATTGGATAGCGAATTCAAGCGCTTTGATGTCGAAGGAAGTGTATTGCGTCAATACGCGGACGGGATGCACGCTGCGACGCAGAATGTCGCAATGCCCACGAAATGGTCAAGTTGGGCGAAAAACTGTGGGTCGCGCAAACGGGCTCTGGCCTTCGGGCCCAAGCCTCGTCATGAACCGGCAAGACGATTTCCGGGAACGGCAGGATATGGCCAAACTCTATTTCAGCTATGCGACGATGAATGCGGGCAAGAGCACATTGCTGCTGCAGGCATCCTACAACTACCAGGAACGCGGCATGCGCGTCGTCATGCTGATCGCAGCGTTCGACGACCGTGCCGGCACCGGGCGCATTTCGTCACGCATCGGCCTCGATGCGGATGCCATTCCGTTCCACGGTGGCGACGATCTCTACGCGTTGATCGAAAAGCTCAACACCGATGGTGCGGGCCAGATTGCCTGCGTCTTCGTCGACGAAGCGCAGTTTCTCGACGAGGAGCAGGTCTGGCAGCTGGCGCGGGTCGCCGACCGCATCGGCGTTCCCGTCATGGCCTACGGGTTGCGCACCGATTTCCAAGGCAAGCTTTTTCCGGGCTCGATGGCGCTGCTGGCCATTGCCGACGAGCTGCGCGAAGTGCGCACGATCTGCGACTGCGGCCGCAAGGCGACCATGGTCGTCCGTCTCGACGGGCAGGGCAACGTCGTTCGCGAAGGCGCCCAGGTCGAGGTCGGCGGCAACGAGAAATATGTCTCCTATTGCCGGCGCCATTGGGAAGACAAGATGCGCTGCGACCCCGCCTGAAGCCGATAAACCGGATTCGATTCAGGGCGTTATGCCGCGAGTTTGCAGTGCTACAGCATCCTTCGCTCGTTCTATCGGACGCGCGGCATCGCGGTGCGACTGCATGGCGTCTTGAAAGCCACGCATTCTGGATGCCATGCTGATCCCGGTTTTCCCCGATGAGGTTCGCGATGCCGCGTCTGCTTCCCTATCTTCTGCTCTGTCTCTGTCTCGGAGCGACGCCCGGCCATGCTGGCGGTGACGCCAAGGCGGGGGCATCAGTCTTCCGTAAATGCGGCGCCTGCCACACGGCGACCGAGCCCAACAATAGGGTGGGGCCGAGCCTGATGGGCGTGATCGGCCGTCCGGCCGCCTCGGTCTCCAGCTACAGCTATTCGGAAGCGATGAAGGCCTTCGGATCCGAGGGGCATGTCTGGGACGAAGCGACGATGAGCGAATATCTCCTCAGCCCCAAGGCGATGGTCGGCGGCACCAAGATGAGCTTTGCCGGGCTGAAGAAGCCGCAGGACATTGCCGACGTCATCGCCTATCTCAAGGACCCATCCGCGGCCAAATAGGCAATGCCTTCGATATCTCAATCACTTCGACGGGACGGCTGACCAAAAAAGCCGGCCGGCGAGGCTTGTTCTCTTTCGATAAACACCCTTTATATACCTGCAATCGAAGGCTGAACAATTTGGCCCGGATGGCATCTGTTGCCTCAACCGATCCAGGGGGATGATATGGCGACTCTTCAGAATTTTGACGCGGAAATCGAGAAGACGAAAAGCGTTGTCGAGCAGATGCGCGGCAAGCTTGAGCAATCCGGCGTCGTGCTGGAGCAATTCGCCAAGGCCGAGACCAAGCTCGGCGACGTCAATTTCGATATCGAGAACGCCCGCATCCAGGACGTCATCAGCCAGCAGAAGGTGATGGAGGCCAACATCGCCGACCTGATCATCGGGCTCGAAGATGCGACCAACGTCTTCGGCTCCGAATTCGAGAGCATGAAGAACTATACCGGCTACGAGAAATTCATCGGCATGTTCTCCAAGCAGAAGATGCAGCGCATGCGCACCGACCGGGTGCGCAACATGTCGCTCGCCGGCAACCTGCAGGAGCTGCTGTCGAAATCCGATACCATCGTCGGCATCCTCAAGGACCAGAAGTCGATCCTCGACCAGCGCTACAAGACCTCCGAGCAGAGCCTGATCCAGGTGATCGAGCGCCGCAAGGGCACGATGTCCAATCTCGAAGCGGTGCAGAAGCGTATCGAGGAGCTCAACCCGCTGCTGCTCGACATCGAGAACCGCATTGCTGCGTCGACCGAGCAGAAGGTGCGCACCGAGCTTGAAGGCGAGCGCTCGGCGCTGGCGACGGAATACAACGAGAAGCAGGCGAAGGAGCAGGAGCTGCTGGCCGAGAGCCAGACGCTCGAGCGCTACACCTCGATGTTCCAGACCTTCGTCGATTCGCTCAACAACCAGATCGCCGCACAAAACACTCTGATCAACAAGCTGACGATCGATACCGAGCAGCGCATCGTGCTCTACAAGGCGCTCGAGGATTCGTTGAAGACCGCCGCCCAGCAGGATGTCGCCCACAAGATCAATACGCTCGGAAGCCAGGTCGATACGGCAGCGGAAGAGACGATGGCGGGCATCGGCGCCGCTGCCCAGCGCCATATCGGCGACTTGCTCGAAATGCACGAGAAGAACATGCTGTCGACGCAGGATATCCAGCGCCGCAAGAAGCTGGCCGACGATGCGTTTGCCCGACGCTTCCAGACGGTCATGGACAAGCACAACACCGCCAACTACGTGAAGCAGTGATCGGCGGCAGGGCACGGGCATGCACATGATAGGGTCCGAGTTTGCCTTGCGGCACGCGCCAGGGGGAACGGCATGAAAGTGGCTGCATCCCCCGCCGTGACGCAGTATTTCGCCTCGATCCATTCGGCTCTTGCCGGGCTCGAGCTGTTTCTCGGTGACCGCAATTCGCCGCTCTATCGCAATACGGTGGTCGGTGAGGTGATCGTTCCCTATCTCGCCCGGCTGAAAGCTTCGATCGCCTGCTGGGAGAACCGCATCGGCTTCGTCGATCAGTTCAGGATCTCCCGGGCCGAGAGCGGCTTCCCGGTTTTCCAGAACGTGCTCGAACTGGAAAACGACCGCCAGGCGGCGCCGAAGCGGCTTGCGGATATTCCCTCGGCCGATGCCCTGCGCGAGGAGATGGCCGACTTCATCCTTAGGCAGAAGGCTTTTCCTGAGGCGCTGCAGTCGCGCATGGCCGAGCGGCTCTATCTCGAGCAGATCGGCAAGGGCGAGATTTTTTCGCCGTTCATCCTGCCGGAAACGATCCGCGTTGCCGTCAACCCGAAGACGATGCGGCCCTATTACATCGTGAGCTGGGGCGCCTTCGACGGCACCCAGACCCTGCCGATGGTCTATATGGCGACGATCGAGGATTCCTCCGAGAAGATCGTCGAGATGCTCGTCACCGCGGATGGCAAGCTCAACCCACAGGTCGAGATTCCGCTGCCGGTCGGCGGCCTGCTCAATCCGGAGCTTGCCAGCCGCTTCGATGATTTCGCCTCTAAGAACAGCACCTACTCGCTGACGCCGGTGACGATCGCGACCAATATGGACAAGGATTTCCCCGAGCTGCACCCCAAGCAGTTGCGGCGCATCGTGCTTGGCCCGTTCTATTCGGCCGGGATCACCGAGAACAATGCGAAGATCAACGAGATCCTGTCCAAGGTGCGCAAGCCCGAAAATGCCTGGCTCTTGACCTGGACCGTGCAGGAGGTGTTTTCGAAGGCCGAACGCGCCGCACAGCGCGGCTTCTGGTCGACGACGCCGGCGCAGGAGGAATTCCACATCGACACCGACAATCTGGAGGCCACGCGCATGGGCGTTTCGTCCTACGAGAAACATGCGCTGGTGCCGCACGACGCCTATCAGGCGCTCTATGCATCGGGCGAGGCGGCCCAGGTGTTCGGTGACTACAAGGTGCATGTCATCTCCGGAAACCAGGTCGTGAGCGAGGTTTAAGCATGACGCTCAATACCGGTCTGACGACGCTGCACGAGGACGAGATCGCCAAGCACCAGGCGGTCGCGCAGGGGCTGGTGACCAAGCTGGTGATCCTCGAGCGGGACGAGGGATCAGCCGGCACACCGCTCGCCGGCACCGGGCGACGGTTTGTTTCGACGGTTTCGACCGGCGGCCAGCGCCGCACCCGCGAGGTCGAGCTTGCGCGCACGGTTCAGGCGGTGCGGCAGGGCGACCAGATGCTGTCGCCGGCGCAGCATGCGGTTCTCTACAGGACCCGTCGCGGCATCCAGGTGGCGCTGGCTGTCGCCGACGTCTTCGCGCGCCAGACGAACCTCGAACAGCTGCAGGCGCGCAACACGACCGCGCCGCTTGCCGGCGAGGACGCCAACCAGTTCAAGGCGCTGCTCAACGCTTCCGCCTATATCTCCGCCTTCACGCTGGCCGCCTATCTCGGCTCGACGCTGTCGGGCGAGGGCGAGCCGGTGGACGATGCCGTCGAGCCGGACTTCCTGTTCGATACGCCGCAGGATGCCCTGAAGGGGCTGATCGCGGCGCTCGACCGCAGCATTTCCGGTGCGGCCGACGATTTGGCGCTGACGGCGCGTGCCCGTGCGTTTTCGCGCGTTGCCATCGAAGGGCTTATTGCGCGCAAGGGCCGCTTTACCGGCCTGCAGAGCTTCGAGAACGTGCATATCCGGCTCGACCAGGACGACTTCACCCTGAACGGCTTCGACGTCGCGCCCGGCCAGAAGCGCAAGCCGCTGGTGATGACCTTCAAGAAACCGGAAGAGATCATCGGCAACCATATCGCCAAGTATCAGGCGCTGAAGCTTGCCAAGATGCTGATGGCCTATGACTTCGACCGACAGATGAACCCGTTCGTCGAACTTGGCGGCTTCCTGTTCACCTTTATCGGCGACGGCATGCCGGGCACCGGCAAGACGATCCTGATCCAGATGCTCGCCGGCATGCTCAACGAATATTGCGAGATCGCCGGCTACGCCTTCCACTACGAAAACTTCGGCGTCGACCAGATCTCCTCCTATCAGGGCAAATCGGGCCAGAACTGCAAGGAGTTCGTCAACAACGTCATCAACCCGCGCGCCATCGGCTTCGGCACCATCGACGATGTCGACCAGGTTGCGGCCAAGCGCTCCGACGACCGGGCATCGGCCGGCCAGCACGAGGTGACGGCGGTGCTGATGGAAAGCTTTGCCGGCGCATCGACGGTGGTGCGCGGCAACTGCACCTTCGGCATGTTCTCCAACTATCCCGAGAATGTCGACGATGCGCTGCGCCAGCGCGCCGGCGCCCGCTGGCTGGTCGACGGGCCGCAGACGGAAGACGACTATATCGACATCTTCGCGCTGCTCGTCGGCAAGAACCACAAGATCCCACTCGGCGAGCACGCGCTGTTCGAGGGACAGGAGATCAAGCGCGCCGTGTCGCAATCCTACGGGGCGCATTCGCGACCGCAGGAGGAGGGGCTGGTTTCCGTCTGGGAGCGGTACCAGAAGGAGAAGGGCGCGCTTGCCACGCTTGCCGATGTCGGCGCCTATCTGCACATGATCAAGGAGGCAGAGCCGCGCTTTACCGGCCGGGCGATCAAGAACATCACCGACGCGGTCAAGCTCAGGGCGATGGACGTCGAATTGCCCGACGACTGGTTCAAGGATGCCGGCTCGTTCATGCACAAGGGCTATGACGAGAAGAAAGCGATGATCGAGGCGCTTCGCGGCCCGATCACCATCGAGATGGTGCTGCAGGAAATCAACCGCTACGCCGACAGCGAATTCCGCTACACCGACAAGTCGGACGATGCCGCCGTCACCGACATCATCCGCCGCGAGCGCCAGCGCGAAAAGGCGATCCGCGAGATCGAGGCGATGAAACGCGACGGCCGGTGGCAGGGCTGATGGCGGGGAGCGCTGAGCTATGAAACGTCTGCTCGAAGCCGAGCTTATCTATGGACGCCTGCTCGATATCGCCGAGCCGCATCTGATCGCGCGCTACAACAAGGCGCTGGAGGGCTTTGGCCTGCGTCCGACGGCGCTGGAACGCTTCAGCATCGACATGACGGGGTTCTCGCCGGAGATTGCCGACGAGCTTGGCGATCGCGACTATCTCGACCCCAACCGGGTGAACCGCCGTTTCATCATCATGACGCCGGATCAGGCGGAACTGCCGGTGGTGCACACAAGCTTTTCCAACACGGCGGCGTTGATGCACGAGTTCTTCAACGCCAACAGTCGGGCGATCAACGCAGTGACGATCAAGGATGCACTCTACGGCGAGATCGAGGATTCGGTTTCCATCGTCGACGACATCGATGATCTGCTGTCGATCAACGAGGTGCGCTTCCGGGTGCTTTCCGCAGAAGACATGCTGGGCAAGGCGGCCGAACTCAGGAGCCTGGTCGACCGACTGAAGAAGGTGCCGACCGCCTGGACTGATGACGAGATGCTGAACCGCATGGTCGAACTGGCGAAGGTGACGGGCGACATCCGCCAGAACGCGCTGGTGCCGGATCAGCTGGTTTTCCGCCACGATGCCTTCTGGGCCAATCACTTCGGCGGCGTCTATGTCTTCCTCGACGAGAAGACGACGACCGTCATCTGCGACCCGTCGGTCCCCGGTTTCCGCCGGTCGCGGCCCTGGCAGGTCAGCTACATCGCGATCGACGATCACGCCCGCATCTACGATTTCCTGGCCTCGACAAAGCGGTTGCAACTGCCCCAGGCGTCCTGGGTCGAGGACTCAGGGCTCTACCAGCATCGCGCCGACATGGTGGTGCGCGGTTTGATCAACGATGCCGATCCGACGACGGATCTTGCCCGCGCCGACCGGATCTGGCTGCAGACCTGGATGCATCGCAACGCGGCACTCGTTGCCCAGGATGCCACCTATCCCTTCCTGCAGGAGATGCAGCGCATGGTGCAGACGACGGGCAGCATCCGGATGCAGGATGTCGCGCCGGCAAACCGCTTCATGCTGGTGAGGGCCGCGCCCGTTCATCCCGATCAGTGGCTGGTCAACCGCTTGATCGCCCAGCTCGTTCCCCGCGATTTCGTTTCCCGCTTCGTCTTCGACAAGCAGGGGTTTTATGACGCCTACGAGCGTTACAGCGAAAAGTTCAGGGAATATGTTGTGACGACCTTGACCGGCACATATCTCAAGGACAAGGCGGCCTTCCGCCGCAAGCTTTACGGCCTCAGAGAGGAATAGGACATGTTTGATCCGATCGTCGCGTTTTTCCAGCGTGTCTTTACCGCGATCGGTCGCGGCATCGGCCTGGCCGTTGCCTGGCTGCTGTGGCCGTTCGTTGCGCTTGGAAACTGGTATCGCCAGCGCAACTGGATCATCAAGGGGCCGATCGGCATCATCCTGCTCGGCCTGATCTTCTTCTACGGCTATTTCATCTGGCAGACCCAGGCCTGGACGAATTTCGATGCCGACTATGTTGATCGCTACAAGCTCGCCGAGCGCAAGGTGCCGGCGGGTTCGCCTGTGGCGGGGCCCGGTGTCACGACCGGACAAACGACGACCGGCGCAGCGGCAGCCAACCAGGCGGCCGCGGTTACGCCGCCGGCCGAAGTTACGCCTGAGGCACTTGCCGCCGTGCAACTGCCCGCCGGGACCCAGTGCCAGACCTCGGCGATCGTCGATGTCGCGGCCGATCTCATCGATTTCAACGTCAATGAGAATGCCTGGATTTCGTCGATGCTGCTCTACAAGGTCGGCTTCTTCGGCCTCGATTGGGACGATACGCCTTGGCTCGACAACAAGGCATCGTTCCAGCGCGGCATCAACCAGGCGGTTCGCCGTACCTCGGTTGAACTGGTCGATTCACTCGGTCGCGTTCGCGGCACGTCAGGCATCAACAACGATCTGCAGCGGGCGCGTGGCAACATCCAGTTCGACGAGGAGACCTGGTACTTCGGCCTCAATCCGTTTGGCCCGAAGACCCCGACACCGAGCTTCTATCGCGCTGCCATGCGGGACATGCGCACCTTCAACACCACGCTTGCCAAGTGCGATGCCGTCTTTGACGGTCGCGCCGATAACCTGGTGGAGTTCCTCGACCGCATCGCCAACGATCTCGGCAACACCTCGGCGATCATTCGCGAGCGCTCGGAAAACCACAATGGCGGCTGGTTCGACACGCGTGCCGACGACCGTTTCTGGTTCGCCTACGGACAGCTCTACGGTTACTACGGCATCCTTTCGGCTGCCGGCGCCGACTTCGAGAACGTCGTCGCCCAGCGCGGCCTGACGCCGATCTGGACGGAAACGATCAAGCAGCTGCGCTCGGCACTTCGCATCCAGCCGTTCATCATCTCCAACGGCGAAGAGGCCGGCTGGATCATGCCGACGCATCTGGCGACCATGGGCTTCTATATCCTGCGGGTGCGCTCCAACATCGTCGAGATGCGCGACATTCTCGCGCGATAAAGATCAGCGCCTGATGGGCGGCAGCTCCAGCCGGAGTCGTGCCTTCCGGCGAAGGTGCAAGAAACGCCTCATCCCGAATGGGGTCAGGCACAGAAATGCAGCTTGGGGGGAGGGGAAAACCCATGGTGGAGGTCAAGTCCGATATCGAAATCGCGCGTGCCGCGAAGAAGAGGCCGATCCTGGAGATCGGTGCAAAGCTCGGCATTCCGCCGGAGCATCTGCTGCCCTACGGCCATGACAAGGCAAAGATCGGCGCGGAATTCATTGCTGCACAGAAGGACCGCAAGAACGGCCATCTGATCCTGGTGACCGCGATCAATCCGACGCCCGCCGGCGAGGGCAAGACGACGACGACGGTCGGTCTCGGCGACGGCCTCAACCGCATCGGCAAGAAGGCGATCGTCTGCATCCGCGAGGCGTCGCTCGGCCCCTGTTTCGGCGTCAAGGGTGGGGCGGCCGGCGGCGGCTACGCCCAGGTGGTGCCGATGGAGGACATGAACCTTCATTTCACCGGCGATTTCCACGCCATCACATCCGCCCACAACCTGCTTGCGGCGCTGCTCGACAACCATATCTATTGGGGCAACGAGCAGAACATCGACATCCGGCGCATTTCCTGGCGACGGGTGATGGACATGAACGATCGGGCGCTGCGCAACATCGTCGGCTCGCTCGGCGGCGTTGCCAACGGTTATCCGCGCGAGACCGGTTTCGACATCACAGTTGCTTCCGAGGTCATGGCGATCCTTTGCCTTTCGATGGATCTGAAGGACCTGGAAAAGCGCCTCGGCAACATCATCATCGGCTACCGGCGTGACAAGAGCCCGGTCCTTGCCCGCGATATCAAGGCGGACGGGGCGATGACCGTGCTGTTGAAGGATGCGATGCAGCCGAACCTGGTGCAGACGCTGGAGAACAATCCGGCCTTCGTGCACGGCGGCCCGTTCGCCAATATTGCCCATGGCTGCAACTCGGTGATCGCGACGACCACGGCGCTGAAACTCGCAGATTACGTGGTAACCGAAGCCGGCTTCGGCGCCGATCTCGGCGCGGAAAAATTCTTCGACATCAAATGTCGCAAGGCCGGGCTCAAGCCCGATGCCGCCGTCATCGTCGCCACCGTGCGCGCCATCAAGATGAATGGCGGCGTCAAGAAGGACGATCTCGGCAAGGAGAACCTCGAGGCGCTGCGCAAAGGCTGCGCCAACCTCGGCCGCCACGTCCAGAACGTCAAGAAGTTCGGCGTGCCTGCGATCGTCGCGATCAATCACTTCACCTCCGATACCGAGGCCGAGGTGCAGGCAATCAAGGACTATGTCGCAACGCTCGGTGCAGAGGCCGTGCTCTGCCGCCACTGGGCCGAAGGTTCTGTAGGCATCGAGGAACTGGCGCGAAAGGTAGCAGCACTCGCCGAAGGCGGCCACTCGCAGTTTTCGCCGCTCTATCCCGACGAGATGCCGCTGTTCCACAAAATCGAGACGATCGCCAAGGACATCTACCACGCCAGCGAAGTGATCGCCGACAAGTCGGTGCGTGATCAATTGCGCACCTGGGAGGATCAGGGCTACGGCCACCTGCCGATCTGCATGGCCAAGACGCAATATTCGTTTTCGACCGACCCGAACCTGCGCGGCGCGCCGACGGGCCACACGGTGCCGATCCGCGAAGTGCGGCTTGCCGCCGGCGCCGGCTTCATCGTCGTCATCACCGGCGAAATCATGACGATGCCGGGCCTGCCGAAGGTGCCGTCATCGGAGAAGATCTACCTCAATCAGCAGGGCTATATCGAAGGCCTGTTCTAGAGCAGTTCCAGGAAAAGTGCGAAGCGGTTTTCCGTCAGGAAATGCGTAAAAACAAAGAGATAGAGCGCTTATGCGATTCCGTCTAAATCGGAAACGCTTGAGCTCCCGGCTACTGTAAGTTTCCGTAAATCGCATTCGATTTAGGGATAAAAGCAGCGGCAATTTAAAGCGCTACAGCGACCTTGGCGCGTCTAACAAGACGCGCGGCGCTGTAGGCATAACGCCTCAAACCGAGATCGATTTGAGGCGTTATGGATTGATTTTAAAGCGTTTCCGCTCCCGTTTCGCTTCCCGAGGCGCCACGTCTCAGTCGAGGCTGATGAAGTCCGCCTTGCCGACGGGAACGCCCTTATGGCGGAGAATGTCGTAGGCCGTGGTCAGGTGGAAATAGAAGTTCGGCAGCACGAATTTCAACAGATAGTCCTCGCCGCTCAACGTCATCTTCAGCTTGGTGAAGGTCAGGGTGACCTCGCGGGTTTCGCTGCCGTCGAGATCGGACGGTCGAACGGTCTCCAGGAATGCGACGGTCTTGCCGATGCGCTCGCGCAGTTCCCCGAACGTCTTCTCCTCATCGGGAAAGCTCGGCACCTCGAGCGCGGTCAGCCGGGCGATGGTGCCCTTTGACGTGTCGCTGGCGCGCTGCACCTGGCCTGCAAGCGGCAGCATGTCGGCGACCAGTCGGGCGTTGACCAGATCGTCGAGCGAAAGACCGGTTTCGCCGGCATGGGCCTCGGCCTTGTCGAGCAATTTGCCGAGGACATTGAAGCCATGGACGAAGGTGGGAACGGAGAGCCTGTACATTGTGAGCGCCATGGAGGTTTCCTCGGGCTTGGGGGGCAGTGATATTCCTGGGCTGCTATCTGGGGAAGGAAACCTGATCCTGCAAGGTATCTACGCCACCTTTGTTGCCGTGCAAGCCGTGCGGGTTGCTCGCTTGATGGTGACGAAAGGGAGAGGGTATTGTCCTGATCAGTGCGTCCGTGCTGATGTTGCGAGTGCCTGCCCACCGATACGATGTGAGCAAAATCGATCTGAGCCGCCATGACCCCGTTGGACCTTGAAGCTTATCTTCACGCCCATATTCCGCTTTCGGCAGCGATGCAGGTTCATGTCGACGAAGCGATTGATGAGCACGTGCGGCTATCTGCGCCGCTCGCTCCCAACATCAATCATCGCGAAACGGTGTTCGGCGGCAGTGCCTCCGCACTCTCCATCCTTGCCGCCTGGTCGCTGCTGCACGTGCGGCTGACGCACGCGGGCGTTCCGGCCCGCCTCGTGATCCAGAGCAACCGGATGGAGTATCTGAAGCCGGTTGCCGGTGCATTCTCCTCTCGGTCAACCCTTGCGGACATGGGGCAATGGCCGAGCTTCCTGCGGCTGTTTCACCGTCGGGGCAGGGCAAGGATCGTCGTTGCCGCCGAGTTGCTGGATGACGGTGAGCTTGCCGGGCGTTTCGAAGGCGAGTTCGTCGCCCTTGGCTATGGTGCGGATTAAAGCGTTCCAGATAAGGCGCGAAGCGGTTTTCCGTCAGGAAATGCGTGAAGCAAAACGATAGAGCGGTTCAGCGACTCCGTACAAGGCGGAAACGCTCTATCGGCAGTAACGATATCCGTTCCCGCGCTCGATCACGTCGAGATGCAGGTGCGTCTCATGCGCCGCGTCGCTGCCCGGATCGAGCACGGTCTTGAAATACAGGCAGGCCGAAGCGGTGATCGCACGCTGGAAGGCGCCGGTCATGGTGCCATCCTCGTCGCGAGGCTGGATCTCGATGGTCTTGCCGTCGCTGAGCGTGAACGAAGCGATGTCGACGGCGTTGCCGTGGGCATGCTCTGAGATCTTGCCTGTCGGGGCGTTGTTGCGCAGGCGGCAGATATAGGTGGAGGCCTGGTTCAACATCTTGACGGTCGTACCCTTGGCAAACGCCACGTCGGCCGCCGGCTGTACTGCTTCCTTGGTCCAGCGCGCCAATGCCAACGCCGCCTCGCAGCGCATCAGCCCCTTCGGCGCCAGTTTCACGTCGGGCAACACGCTTGTCACATCAAGCGGCTTGTCGATGCCGCAGCCCTTGCCATCGTCGATCCGCTTGGCTTCGGTGAAAACGGCACCCAATGCTTTCAGCTCCGATAGGCACTTGGCGTATTCGGTCGGGTTCTCGTTTTCGACCGGCGGGTAGATGACGGGGGGCTCTTCCGCCTTGTAGTCAGTCGGCTTGTCCGTGGTCTTCTCCTCGCTGGCGGCGTCGCCCTTCTTGCCGTCGGCTCCCTTGTCGCCGTCCTTCTCAGTTTCTGTGCCTTCCGCCGGCTTCGGCTCAGGCGTTGGCGCTTGGCTGCCCTGTTGACCGCTGGGAGGCTGCTGGTCCTTGTCTTCGTCACCTTCCTTCACCCGCGTTTCCGGCTTCTTTTCAGGAGCGGGTACCGGCGCCTCGGCCTGTGCGTCCGCAGGTGGTTTGGGTAGGGGAAGGGGGCCGGTTTTGGGAAGGCTCGCGCCTGTGAGGAGCAATGTCGACAGGAAAATCAGGGGGATATGGCAACGCATGCGTTTCCTTTCACATGTCCGCGAGGGCAGGCCTCGACGGGGAGGAACGCATGGGAAGCCATCTGGTTTCATCGGCTTGATGCAAAGAGCGTTGCAGTTCGGCAACGCCCCGAATTGGGACGATCCCATAAATTGTTGGGGAGGCGTTTCTATCTTGACAATAATAGTCATGTTTTTTATGCGGCATAAATGAGGCGACGCAATGTCGCCACGTATTCGAACCCCACGCCCAGCCAGCCCCTTGAGTTCGCCGCTCAACAGCAAGCCCGGCCCATGAATTCAAAAGGATTGGTCCATGCTCAACCGGCACCGTCGCCTGGCACTTTTGGCGTGCACGACTACACTTGCTCTTTCCGCCGCCTCTGGTGCCTTCGCGCAGACCGCGACGACCGCGCCGAAGGCAAACGAACAGAATGCCGAGGCCGCCAAGAAGGGCGAGACCTTCCTTTCGCCGATCGTCGTCAAGGGCGCGCGCACCAGCGACCCCTATGCAAAGGCCGGCCCGGTCAGCGTGGTGACGACCGACCAGATCGACCTGCAGTCCGGGCTTGAAACCGATGACCTGCTGCGCGGTGTTCCCGGCACGTCGACGGCGAACAATCCGCAGAACCCGGGTGTGGCCGTCAACATTCGCGGCTTCGAAGGTTCCGGTCGCGTCAACATGATGATCGACGGCGTGCGCCAGAACTTCCGCTTCACCGGTCACGAAGCGCAAGGTCTCGCCTATTTCGACCCGGCGTTCCTGTCCGAGATCGACGTCACCCGCGGCGCCGTCACCGGTGTCGGCGGTGGCGCATTGGCCGGCTCGGTCAACTTTAGGACCTATGACATCGAAGACCTGATCCAGGACGGCAAGACCTATGGCGGCATTGCCTCCGCCACCTATGGCACCAACGGTGCCGGCTGGTCGGAATCGCTGATCGGCGCCTACCGCTTCAACGACGTCTTTTCGGTACTGGGCGGTATCAGCAAGGCCGACCCTGGCAATTACGACAACGGCAATGGCGTTCAGGTGCCCTATACCGAGGAAGACCTGCTGTCTGGCATGCTGAAGTTCGAGATTACGCCGGATGAGGATCATACCTTCAAGTTCAGCGGCATCACCTATGACAATGACTTCTTCGCCAACTCCTACTTCCAGAACGTGAAGAACCAGACGCTGGCCGCAAGCTATTCCTATACGCCAGACAACGAACTCATAGATTTCCGCGCCAACGCCTATTGGAACCGGTTGAAGATGAAGTACGACACCGACGTCAGAGGTGGCGGTACTGCCGCCGGCCGTCAGATCATCGACACCGGCAAGGGCTTCGACATCTCCAACACCTCGCTGTTCGATCTTGGTGACGTTGCGGTCAGGGCCAATTACGGCGTCGAGTATTTCCGCGATGATTACGACGTCATCAACAGCACGGCGCGGCCGAGCGGTGGTGTCAACGGTGGCGGTCGCAATGCCACGACCGGCGTCTTCAGCACGACGACCTTCACCTACGGTATCGCCGACCTGACGGCCGGGCTGCGCTACGACCACTACAGCCTCGACGGCTCGGGCGCCGTTGTCGCCGGCAACCCGATCGGCCTTCCGGCAGGTCCCTACACAGTTGACAAGTCCGATGGACACCTCAATCCGAGCATCACGCTTGCGCTCAACCCTACGGACTGGTTCCAGCCCTACGTGACCTACGCAGAGACCTCGCGCCCGCCGACGGTCAACGAAACCTTTGCCGGTGGAACACACCCGGGCTCTAGCGGTCAGTCCTTCTTCCCCAATCCGTTCCTGGAGCCTGAAATCTCCAAGGGCTGGGAAGTTGGTGCCAACTTCTCCTTCGACGGTCTGCTCGACTCCAGCGATAGCCTGCGTGTGAAGGCCAACTACTTCCACAACAGGATCGACAACTACATCACCGCGGCAATGCTTGGTGGCGGTCGCCAGATCTTCTTCGTCAACAACCCTGGCACGTCGACGGTTCAGGGCTTCGAACTGCAGGCGGCCTATGATGCAGGCTTCGTCTTCGGCGACCTCGCCTATACCTATACCGACAGCAAACTGCCATCGCAGATCAACGGTTTCGGCGTGCAGACCTACCTGCCGGACACTATCGTCAGCGCGACGCTCGGCGCCCGCTTCCTCGAAGATCAGCGCCTGACGGTCGGCACGCGCTTCTACGCGGTTTCGAGCGCCGACGTCGGTGCGATCAACCGCACGCCGCCGACCGTTCCGGGTTACGGGCTGGTCGATATGTTCGCGAACTACAAGTTCGAGAATGGCTTCGAAGTGACGGCAACGGTCACGAACCTGTTCGACAAGGCCTACACGCCGTCGTCGAGCACCATTGCCGGCAGCACGATCGACACCGGTCGCGGCCGGACCTTCCTGGTCACGGCGAAGGCCAAGTTCTGATCGATCGCAGACGAGCTCCAGTCGGAAAGGCGGCCCTTCGTGGCCGCCTTTTCTTTTGCTCCTGCGGCGGCACTTTTTCCCGCTTGCGCAAGGCTGCAACCCGCGCTAACACTTTCGCCCATGACAAATGCACGCAACATTTCGATCTGGTGGTGGGCTCGCTGAGGCGGCCTTGACCAGTCATGCGTGATTGAGACATCAAGCCGCCCGGAGATTTCGAGGCGGCTTTTTCGTATTCTGGCCGCGTGGAAAAACCGGGCTTTTACGGAGCGAGACGAATGGCAACGGTAATTCTCGAAGACGGCGCGGAAAGCTATACCACCAGGGGCGGGATCGTCGTCACCCGCAGGCGGCGCGAAGCCTCCTATGCGGATTCGATTTCAAGCTATGTCGACAGGCTGGACGAACGTCGCGGCGCGGTGTTTTCGTCCAACTACGAATATCCGGGCCGCTACACGCGCTGGGACACTGCCGTCGTCGACCCGCCGCTCGGCATTTCCTCCTTCGGCCGCTCGCTCTGGATCGAAGCCTATAACGGCCGCGGCGAAGTGCTGCTGTCGATCATTTCGGACCATCTGAAAACCGTCGCCGACATCACGCTCGGCACCTCGACGGCGACCCGTCTCGACCTGACGATCAACGCGCCCGACCGTGTCTTCACCGAGGAAGAGCGCTCGAAGATGCCGACGGTCTTCACCGTGCTTCGGGCCGTCACCAACCTCTTCCATTCGGCGGAGGATGCGAGCCTCGGCCTTTATGGCGCCTTCGGTTACGATCTCGCCTTCCAGTTCGACGCCATCGAGCTGAAGCTGAAGCGCCCGGACGACCAGCGCGACATGGTTCTGTTCCTGCCGGATGAGATCCTGGTCGTCGACCACTATGCCGCCAAGGCCTGGATCGACCGCTATGACTTCGCCAAGGACGGTGTTTCGACTGAAGGCAAGACGGAGGAGATCGCCAGCGAACCCTTCCAGACCGTCGACATCATTCCGCCGCATGGGGACCACCGGCCCGGCGAATATGCCGAGCTTGTGGTCAAGGCGAAGGAAAGCTTCCGCCGCGGCGATCTCTTCGAGGTCGTTCCCGGCCAGAAGTTCTTCGAGCGCTGCGACAGCAAGCCGTCGGAGATCTCCAAACGGTTGAAGGCGATCAACCCGTCGCCCTATTCCTTCTTCATCAATCTCGGAAACCAGGAATACCTGGTCGGCGCCTCGCCGGAAATGTTCGTGCGCGTGTCCGGCCGCCGCATCGAGACCTGCCCGATTTCCGGCACGATCAAGCGCGGTGACGACCCGATCGCCGACAGCGAGCAGATCCTGAAGCTGCTGAATTCCAAGAAGGACGAGTCCGAACTGACCATGTGCTCGGATGTCGACCGCAACGACAAGAGCCGCGTCTGCGTTCCCGGCTCCGTCAAGGTCATCGGCCGCCGCCAGATCGAGATGTATTCGCGCCTGATCCACACGGTCGACCACATCGAGGGGCGCCTGCGCGACGATATGGACGCCTTCGACGGCTTCCTCAGCCACGCCTGGGCCGTCACCGTCACCGGTGCGCCGAAACTCTGGGCGATGCGCTTCATCGAAGGCCACGAGAAGAGCCCGCGCGCATGGTATGGTGGCGCCATCGGCATGGTCGGCTTCAACGGCGACATGAACACCGGCCTGACGCTCCGCACCATCCGCATCAAGGACGGCATTGCCGAGGTGAGGGCGGGCGCGACGCTGCTCTACGATTCAAACCCGGAAGAAGAAGAAGCCGAAACCGAACTGAAGGCCTCTGCCATGATCGCAGCCATTCGTGACGCGAAATCCGCCAACAGCGGCAAGGCCGGCCGTGACGTCGCCGCCGTAGGCGCCGGCGTCAACATCCTGCTTGTCGACCACGAGGACAGCTTCGTGCACACGCTGGCGAATTACTTCCGCCAAACGGGGGCAACGGTGACGACGGTGCGCTCGCCGGTGGCCGAAGAGATCTTCGACCGGGTGAAGCCGGATCTCGTCGTGCTGTCGCCGGGACCCGGCAACCCGAAGGATTTCGACTGCAAGGCAACGATCAAGAAGGCGCGTGCCCGCGATCTGCCGATCTTCGGCGTCTGCCTCGGCCTGCAGGCGCTTGCCGAAGCCTATGGCGGCGATCTCAGGCAGCTGGCGATCCCGATGCACGGCAAGCCGTCGCGCATCCGCGTGCTCGAACCCGGCATCGTCTTCTCCGGCCTCGGCAAGGAGGTGACCGTCGGTCGCTATCACTCGATCTTTGCCGATCCGTCGAGCCTGCCGCGCGATTTCATGATCACCGCCGAAAGTGAAGACGGCACGATCATGGGCATCGAGCATACCAAGGAGCCGGTGGCAGCCGTGCAGTTCCACCCGGAATCGATCATGACGCTCGGCGGCGATGCCGGCATGCGCATGATCGAAAACGTGGTGGCGCATCTGGCCAAGCGGGCGAAGGTCAAGGCCGCCTAAGAAACGAACCGCAGACAATCAGGCGCCGCCTCCGTATCAAAGGGCGGCGCTTTCGTTGTCGGGCTGGCAGGTGCCTTCATGGGGCGCTTGGCGCGCCCGGAATTTCGCAGCGATCGGCAAACAGCCGCTCGCTGAGGAAATCGACGAAGACCCGGACCTTGGGCGAGAGGTGCCGGTTCGAGGGCCAGAGAAGGTGAAACTGGCCGGGTGCGTTGAGATGGGCGTCGAGCACCGTTTTAAGCGCGCCGTCGGCAAGCGGCCCGCGCGCCAGAAAGTCCGGCATGCAGCCAATGCCGAGACCGCTGATCACGGCGCCACGCAATGCCTCCATATTGTTGCAGGTCAGCACTGTGCACATCGGCGGCATGGTGCCTGACATGACAATCGGCCAGTCCTGCAGTTTGCGGCTGTTGGGAAACCGGAAGCGGATTGCCCGGTGACCATCGAGATCCCGTGGGCATTCGGGCGTGCCGTGATCGGCGAGGTAGCTTGGGGCGGCGCAAAGCAGAAGCCGGAACGGGCGCAGGGCTCTCGACATCAGCCGGGAATCCGGCAAATCGCCGCTGCGGATAGCGACATCGACCTCCTCATCGATCAGGTCGACGATGCGATCGTTGAAATCGAGATCGAGTTCGACTTCGGGATAGCGCTCAACGAATTCCGGCAGCACCGGCAGCAGCAGGTGATAACTGACGATCGGAACGCTGACGCGCAGGCGCCCGCGTGGAGCCGCGACGGCTTGGGCTAGCGATGCCTCGGCATCGTCTAGATCGTCGAGGACGCGACGGCAGCGCTCGTGAAACAGCCGCCCTTCCTCCGTCAGCCGGATGCTGCGTGTCGAGCGTTGAAACAGGCGAACGCCAAGCTGTCTCTCGAGATTGGTCACCGCCTTGCCAACGGCCGAAGCGGATAGGCCAAGGACCCGTCCGGCAGCGACAAAGCTGCCGAGATCGGCGGTTCGAACAAAGGCCGTCAGTCCACCCAAGCGATCCATTGCCTCTCCTATTCGAGCGTTTTTTTCCGCCAAGAGTGGAATGATGGCGGTATTTCCCAGCCATTCTGTCCAATCTATCCTCCTCAAGTCAATCGATACCCACCGACCGGCGACCGGTCGCCTCACGAAGTGCGACCGGCGGGTCCTTCCTTGCTCGAACACATCGGGACTGCAAGACATGAGAGAAAAGACCAGGAGTAGGAGCAACGCCGGACGGTTGTGCGTTCTTGTTGCTGTTTGTTGTGCGGCCGCCGCCATGCCGCTGACCTTCACCGGGCCGGCGGTGGCACTGCCCGCGATCAGCCGGACGCTGGGTGGAAGCCCGCTGGCGCTCAACTGGGTCACGAACGCCTTCATGCTGACCTTCGGCAGCACCCTGATGGCGGCGGGCGCGCTTGCCGATAGCTATGGCCGCAAGCGCATGTTCCTCGGCGGGCTTGCAGCCTTCGGCCTGTTCTCGCTCGGCCTTGCCTTCGCCAACGATATTGTCTTGTTCGACATTCTCAGGGCCTTGCAGGGTGTCGGGGCGGCGGCAGCGTTTTCGGGCGGCATGGCTTCACTGGCACAGGAGTTTGAAGAGGGGCAACGGCTGCGGGCGTTCAGCGTCGTCGGTGCGAGCTTTGGCGTCGGCCTGGCATTTGGCCCCATTGCCTCCGGCCTCGTGGTCGAGGCGCTCGGCTGGCCGGCAATCTTCCTGCTTGTCGTCGCGCTCGCGGCCTTTGCCTTTGCGCTCGGTGCCGTTTTCCTGCGGGAAACGCGCGACCCGAATGCGGGCGGCCTCGACTGGAAGGGGGCGGTGACGTTCACGCTGGCGCTGGCATTCCTGACATTTGGCATCCTGCAGCTGCCCGAGGCCGGCTGGAGCGATCCTTTCGTCCTCGCTGTGCTGGTAGCTGCGGTTGTCTTCTTCTTTGTCTTCTACCGAATCGAGCGTTCCGTGGCGCGGCCGATGCTGGATCTGTCCTTGTTCAAGTATCCGCGCTTTGTCGGCGTACAACTGCTCGCGGCGGCGCCGGCTTATGGTTTCGTCGTGCTGCTCATTCTTCTGCCGGTGCGGTTCATCGGCATCGAAGGCATGAGCGAGATTGCCGGGGGGCGGATGATGATTGCGCTCTCGGCTCCGCTGCTCCTCCTGCCGATCGCCGCCGGTCTGTTGACGCGCTGGTTTGCGCCGGCCGTCATCTGCGGGACCGGATTGCTGGTTTCAGCCGCCGGGCTTGGCTGGCTCAGCCAGTTTCCCGTGGGCTCGGCGCCGGGGCTGCTGGTCCCACCATTGCTGCTCGTCGGCATCGGCATCAGCCTGCCCTGGGGTTTGATGGATGGGCTGGCGGTCAGCGTGGTGCCGAAGGAGCGGGCGGGAATGGCGACGGGTATCTTCAGCACCACCCGTGTTGCGGGCGAAGGGATCGCCCTTGCGGTGGTGACAGCGCTTCTCTCTGTCTTCACGCAGATCAAATTGGGGTCGGCAGCCGGCGGCCACGCCGCCGATGTCGCCCAGAGGCTCGTCACCGGCAACGTGGCTGCGGCCGGCAGCATAGTGCCGTCGGTTGAGCGCCTTGCACTGCTTCAAGCCTATAGCAGCGCGTTCGGGACGCTGCTCTGGCTGTTGACGGCCATTACCACGGCAACGGCCGTGGTCGTCTTCCTGTACCTCGGCAAGGGCGCCGAAGAAGTCGAAAGCGCCGAAACCGATCTGATGCCGGGTACGATTACGGACCCTTAAAAAACGGGCAGGAGCCGAACGCACCTTTGACAAGCCCGCATCGATGGCACATATGTTTCCCATTGACCGCCTGCGCGAAATTCGCGCGGGCGGTTTTGCGTTTCAATGGGCTTGCGTTTGCAACTCGTTTGCATCTGCATGAGGAATGAAGAAGATGTCTCTATCCGATAACCGAACCGTCCTGCGGCTTGCCTTCTGGGGCATTCCGCTTTCTCTGGCTGTGCTGGGGCTGAAGCTGCTTGCCTGGTGGCTTACCGGCTCGGTGGCCCTTTTGTCGGATGGTCTTGAGTCGACAGTCAATGTGATTGCGGCGGTGATCGCCTATCTGATGATCGGCTATGCGGCGAAACCGGCGGATGCCGGCCATCCCTTCGGGCACCACAAGGCGGAGTATTTTTCCGCGGTTATCGAGGGCGTGCTGATCGTCGTTGCCGCATTGCTGATCGTCTGGGAAGCGGTGCCGGCGATGATGGCGCCGGTGATGTTGGAAGCTCCGGCGCTCGGCCTGGCGATCAACTTTGCTGCTGGTGTCGTCAACGCCATCTGGGCCTATGTGCTGATCAGCGCCGGTCGGAAGCATCGCTCGCCGGCTCTCAGCGCCGACGGCCATCATATTCTGTCTGACGTCGTGACCTCGATCGGCGTTTTGATCGGCCTTGGTCTTGCCATTGCCACGGGTTACGCGATCCTTGATCCCTTGCTGGCCGTCATCGTCGCCTGCAATATCCTGTTCCAGGGCTGGATGGTGATCTCGCGGTCGATTGACGGGTTGATGGACCGGGCGGTGCCGGCCGAGGAGGAGGAGGCGATCAAGCAGGCGATCGCCGCCAACGGCAAGGGCTCGCTTGGAGTGCACGATCTCAAGACCCGCCAGGCAGGCCCGGTGATTTTTGTGGATTTCCACATGGTCGTGCCGGAAATGATGCCGGTCGGCGAGGCGCATGATATCTGCGATCGCATCGAGGACGCGATACGCGCCGTTCACCCCGGCGCCAAGATCGCGATCCATGTCGAGCCGGAAGGTGAAAAGGCGCACGGCGTGCGCGTAAAGGTAAGTGGAGCACCACGCAAATGAGCAAGACTGACGTATCCGGCCTGTCGCAACTGGGCGCCAAGGTCGACCTGCCGCAGAGCCCCGACGAAGCGGTGCTCGAGCGCGTGCCGAGCGGCAATCAGGGCGCGGACTTCCTGGTGCGGTTCACCGCGCCGGAATTCACCTCGCTTTGCCCGATGACCGGCCAGCCGGATTTTGCCCACATCGTCATCGACTACGTGCCGGATGAATGGCTGGTGGAATCGAAGTCGCTGAAGCTGTTCCTGCATTCCTTCCGCAATCATGGCGCCTTCCACGAGGACTGCACCATTGATATCGCCAAACGGCTGGTCAGCCTGTTGTCGCCGCGCTGGCTGCGCATCGGTGCCTACTGGTATCCGCGCGGCGGCATTCCGATCGACGTTTTCTGGCAGACCGGCAAGCCGCCGGAAGGATTGTGGCTGCCCGATCAGGGCGTGCCGACCTATCGCGGTCGCGGATAAAAATGGCGGGCATGACCCGCCATTCCCCGTTCGTTTCGTCAGCCGAAGATCAGGGCCGTGCCGGCAAGTGCCGTAAGGCCGCCGAGAATGCGCGCCAGCGTGCCGCCGCCTGAGAGGCGACCAAGCGCCACGCCAAGGCCGATGCCGGCCGCGTGAAGGGCGGCGGTGGCAAGCATGAAGCCGATGGCGAAGGGAAGGGCGCCGGCGCTGCCGAGTTCGCCGCCATGGGCATGGCCGTGAAAGAGCGCGAAGAGGCCGACGACCGCAGCCGACGCGGCCGCATCGAGGCGCACGGCCATTGCCACCAGCAGGCCCAGCGCGACAACCGAGGCGAGGATCGCGGGCTCGACAAAGGGAAAATGGATGCCGGCCGTTGCCAGCGAAAAGCCGGCCGCCATCATCGCGACGAAGGCCGACGGCACGAGCCACAGCGCCCGGCCGCCGATCTGTGCGGCCCAGAGGCCGACGGCGACCATGGCCAGGATATGGTCGAGGCCGAAGAGCGGATGCGAGAAGCCGGCGGCAAACGAGCCGTGCTCATCAGGGTTGAGGTGAGCGAAGGCCGGTGCCGCGGATGCCATCAGCACGGCCGCTGCAATCAGGATGCGTCTGTTCATATCTGTCCCCATGGATCGACAGGACCTGGGAGGGAGCCCTGTCCTTGCAGTTTTTTGACCGGCTCGATCTTATTGGGCTCTGTGTCTCTGTCCATACGGCATTTGGCGGTGGCGCCGTTTACCATAGGCGCAGTGCAATCCGCTTCGCCCTTTGTCGCCCTTTCGGTTTGTTGCATTGTCTTCGCTGTCGAGTCGCATTATCTGACTTTGACAAAGAAATTCATGAGACGCCGGAGAACAACGGATGAGCGACGAGGAAGACAAGAACACCGAACTGCCCTTGGGCAAGGAAACGGAGGCGAACCTTTTCAAGTCGCGCTCGATTTTCATTTACGGCACCATCACCCAGGAGTTGGCGCAGAAGGTTTGCTCGCAGCTCGTGGCGCTTGCGTCGGCCAGCGATGACGACATCCGCCTCTTCGTCAGCTCGCCAGGCGGCCACGTCGAATCCGGCGACAGCATTCACGACATGATGAAGTTCGTGAAGCCGAAGGTCTGGACGATTGGCACCGGCTGGGTCGCGTCCGCCGGCGCGCTGATCTATGTCGGCGTTCCCAAGGAGCGTCGTCTCTGCCTGCCGAATACCCGCTTCCTGCTTCACCAACCGTCGGGCGGCACCCGCGGCATGGCTTCGGATATCGAGATCCAGGCCCGCGAAATCATCAAGATGAACGAGCGCCTGAACAAGATCTTCTCCGAAGCGACCGGCCAGACGGTCGAAAAGATCGCCAAGGATACCGAACGTGACTATTGGCTGTCGGCTGAAGAGGCCAAGAACTATGGCCTCGTCTCGCGCATCATCACCTCGGTTTCGGATATCTGAGACCGATATACCGTCGGCAACGGCGTTGAAATTGCAAAGGGCATCGGCGGCAGCGCCGGTGCCTTTTTCGTTTGGCGGGGCTCGCGCCAGAGGGATGGTCGCACTCCTCACGTTTCCGCACGGGCATGCCTTGCTCCGGTTCGGCAAGCCGTGTATAGGCTTTGTCATGACCAAGGCCAGCGCATATCGGATCGCTACGATCTCTGCCGCACACGATGACAATCGTGCGCCGCTGCACGCCTTCGCCTCGCTTCTTCTTCTCGGCCTTACTCGCGGTTGCCGGGTTCGCTGAGGAGCGCCCGGCGGCCGAAAAAGCCACGCCGGCAGATGCTCCTCGAATCCAATAGAGTTTTAGGACAAACGCGCGCCCGCCACGGCATTTGCCATCGCAATCCGATCCCCGATCGGTTATGGCAAAGCGGCCAGAGCGCTCAGTGATGAAGAGAAGCTGCAATGATCCAGAAATCCCATTCCATCAAGAACGGCATGCCGGAAGCGGCGGTGAAGTATCAGCCTTACCCGCAGATCGCGCTCGCCGACCGGACCTGGCCGTCGAAGACCATTTCCCAGGCGCCGATCTGGTGCTCGGTCGACCTGCGTGACGGCAACCAGTCGCTCGTCGACCCGATGGGCCATGACCGCAAGGCGCGCATGTTCCAGCTGCTCCTGGACATGGGCTTCAAGGAAATCGAGATTGGCTTCCCCTCGGCCTCGCAGACGGACTTCGACTTTGCCCGCTGGTGCATCGAAGAGGGCAATGTCGCCGAAGACGTGTCGCTGCAGGTGCTGGTGCAGTGCCGGTCGGAGCTGATCACCCGGACCTTCGAGGCGCTGCAGGGCGCCCATAAGCCGATCGTGCATTTCTACAACTCGACCAGTGAGTTGCAGCGCCGGGTGGTGTTTGCCAAGGATGTTGCCGGCATCAAGCAAATTGCGACCGATGCTGCCAAGATGATCACCGACATGGCCGCCAAGGCCGGTGGCGATTTTCGCTTCGAGTATTCGCCGGAGAGCTTCACCGGCACCGAGCTGGAAGTGGCGCTGGAGATCTGCAACGCGGTCACCGCGATCGTCAAGCCGACGCCGGATAACAAGCTGATCCTCAATCTGCCGTCGACCGTCGAGATGGCGACGCCGAACATCTATGCCGACCAGATCGAGTGGATGTGCCGCAACCTCGACAATCGCGAGAGCCTGATCATTTCCCTGCACCCGCACAACGACCGCGGCACGGGCATTGCGGCGACGGAGCTCGGCCTGATGGCCGGTGCCGACCGCGTCGAAGGCACGCTGTTCGGCAATGGCGAGCGCACGGGCAATGTCGACGTGGTGACGCTGGCGCTGAACATGTTCACGCAAGGCGTGGACCCGCAGCTGGACTGCTCCGACATCGAGCGGATCAAGGAAGTCTACGAATATTCCAACCAGATGGTGATCCCCGAGCGCCATCCTTACGTCGGCGAACTGGTCTACACGGCCTTCTCCGGCTCGCACCAAGATGCGATCAACAAGGGCATGAAGGCGATCAAGACCGCCAACAAGCCATTGTGGGAAGTGCCTTACCTGCCGATCGATCCGCGTGACGTCGGCCGCTCCTACGAGGCGATCATCCGGATCAACTCGCAGTCGGGGAAGGGCGGCATCGCCTATATCCTGCAGGAAGACTACGGCATCAACCTGCCGCGCAACCTGCAGGTGGAGTTCCGCGAGGACATCCAGCACATCACCGACGAAGAAGGCAAGGAGCTACCCTCCAAACGCATCCATGAACGCTTCATCGAGCGTTATGTCGAGCAGCCCGGCGCGCGCATCAAATTCGTCGATCACAACACCTATCCGGTCGGCGAGCACAAGGGCGTGCGTGTGGTTTCGGCCGAGATCACCGACAACGGCGAGCTCAAGCGCATCGAGGGCAAGGGCACCGGTCCGATCGACGGTTTCATTAACGCGCTGTCGATCTATCTCGGCGTCGATCTCTCGGTCGCCGACTATTCCGAGCATTCGCTGCAGCACGGCTCGAACGCAGCCGCCATCGCCTATGTCGAGATGGAGCACCCTGATGGTAAGCTGTTTGGCGCCGGCATCAACACCAACATCGTTGCAGCCTCGCTGGAAGCGATCGTCTCGGCTGCCAACCGCGTGTTGGAAATGAAACGTAGCTGATCATCAAAACGCCGCGCGCCCTGAGGACGCGCGGCGTTTTCGATCGGTACTTGACGCTACCCTCAATCACGGCTCGCCATGGTGGGGGCTTCAAAGTCCATTTGCGGGCTGCGGTTAAGCCTGCCGCGCCTTGCGGTTGGCGTAGCGCCGGTCGCGCTCGGCCTTGCGRGCAGCCTCGTCCTCGATCACGCGTGAAATGCGGTTCTTGTCGGCGGCTTCGCGCGCTTCGGCCTCAGCTCTTGCAGCAGCCGTGAGTGCCGCCTCGCGNGCAGCCTCGTCCTCGATCACGCGTGAAATGCGGTTCTTGTCGGCGGCTTCGCGCGCTTCGGCCTCAGCTCTTGCAGCAGCCGTGAGTGCCGCCTCGCGCTCAGCGGCCTCGGCCTGCAAGCGCTCGCGCTCCTCATTCTTTACCCGTTCGCGTTCGATGCGCCGCTCTTCGCGGGCTGCAGCGACCGCCTGACGCTCGGCCTGGCGGGCGAGTTCGGTCGGTTCTGCGGCTTCCTTTGCCGCGCGGTAGGCTTCAAGAAGCGCTTTCTTCGCATCGGCCGCGGCGCTGCGACGGTCGGTGAGTTCACTGTTTCTGATGTTTCTCAAGTCTCTATTCCAGTTGAGGTGTCACCCTGACTGAAAGTCAGGTTTTTCTGACGCGTTTCGAAGCGGGGGCGGCAGCCGCCGCCAGGCGGTCCTGYAATTCCTTCGCCAGCCGCGCTTCGCGCAGACGCAGGGTCTTCTCTTCGCGAGCCTGGACGATGGAGTCGAGTTCTTCAACGGCGCTGTCGCGGGCAAAGAACTGCGATTGCTCTTTGGCAAAGGCGATCTCGGCCCGCTGGCGCGATTTGTTGTGTGTCTCTGTCATGGGATATCCCCGACTTTGGCGCGCGTCTACGGTGTTGCACGTCACTCCCGATGCATAATGCAGTTGCGGGATCGTGCAGTCGGCGCGCGGAAATAAAAAAGGCCAGGCATGTTGCCTGACCTTGATGGGTATCATGCTCTCGACAGTGCCAGTACATCCGTGGTCAAGGGAGAGCCGATACCGATTTAGGCTGCCTGCAGATTGCAGGCAGACATCTTGCCCGACTTGTTGTCGCGCTCCATGTCGTAGGCRAYCTTCTGGCCTTCGACGATTTCGCGCATKCCAGCRCGYTCGACGGCRGAGATGTGRACRAATGCGTCCGGACCGCCGTTGTCAGGCTGAATGAAGCCGAAGCCCTTGGTGGAATTAAACCATTTAACTGTGCCAGTGGTCATGATGAACCCTTTCATAGCATATTGAATGACCGCCGCGCACAAGCGCTGCGGATGAAGATAGCGATTTTTGAAAGGAAGGTTCGTCAGGGCGC
>NZ_LMDT01000016.1:0-85311 GCF_001425885.1 Ensifer sp. Root1252
ATCGGCAGCCCACTTGGTGATCGCCGCAAACGAGTTGAACGGCGCCGCATCCCCGGCAAACTGCGCAAGAAACAGACCGGGGCCCTTGATCGTTTTCATCGCAAACATCCTCCTGATGATATGGCTACCGGCAGAGCCGGCCGGTTCAGCCAACGACAGGAAGAAGCGGACGAAAGCTTCATTTTCGCTGCAGCTGAAGCACCTGAAACGTTGCAGGCGCCGAAGCTAGCAGATTTTCTGTATGGAGCAACCGGTTGGGACGAGAATTTCGGGAGGCGTCCTCCTGCGTTCACAGGCGCCGAAATGCCAATCCGGAAACTGACTGCGGTGCGCCTCACCGGCACGACGAGGCACCAGTAAAAAAACCGGCCGCAGCGGCGGCCGGTTCTTCAATCAGCGTTGATCGCAGCCGCTCAGACGTAGCGGTTGACGACATTCTCCAGCAGCTCCTGCTTGCCGGACTTCGGTTGCGGGTTGAGGTCGGACTTCAGCACCCAAGCTTCGATCTCTTCCAGCGAGAAGCCACCCTCGAGCATCTTCTTGGCTTCCGGCACCTGCCAACCGGCGTAGCGCTGATCAAGCGGAGCCGACAGCGCCTTGTCTTCGATCATCTGGGCGGCCGCCTTGATGCCGCGGGCGCAGCAATCCATGCCGCCGATATGGCCGATCAAGAGGTCCTCGGGGTCGAGCGACTGGCGCCGCAGCTTCGCGTCGAAGTTGGTGCCGCCCGACTTGAAACCGCCGCCTGCCAGCACCTGATAGTAGGCGAGCGCCATTTCCGGCACGTTGTTGGGGAACTGGTCCGTATCCCAACCCGACTGGTAGTCGTTGCGGTTCATGTCGATCGAACCGAAGATGCCAAGCGCATTGGCAAGAGCCAGTTCGTGCTCGAAGGAATGGCCGGCGAGGATCGCATGGCCCTGCTCGATATTGACCTGGACTTCCTTCTCCAGACCGTACCTCTTGAGGAAGCCGTAGACCGTGGCGACGTCATAGTCATACTGGTGCTTGGTCGGCTCCTGCGGCTTCGGCTCGATCAGGATCGCGCCCTTGAAGCCGATCTTGTGCTTGTAGTCGACCACCAGATTGACGAAGCGGCCGAGCTGGTCGAGTTCTCGCGAAAGGTCGGTGTTGAGCAGCGTCTCGTAACCTTCGCGCCCGCCCCACAGCACGTAGTTCTCACCGCCGAGACGCTGGGTGGCATCTAGGCAGGTCTTTACCGTCGCGGCTGCAAAGGCAAACACATCCGGATCCGGATTGGTGGCGGCACCCGACATATAGCGGCGATTGGAGAAGAGATTGGCGGTGCCCCAGAGCAGCTTGACGCCGGTGTCGGCCTGCTTCTTTGCGAAATAGTCGACGATCTCGTTGAGGTTCTTGGTGTTTTCGACGAAGTTCCGGCCCTCGGGGCGCACGTCGGCATCGTGGAAGCAGTAGTAGGGAACGCCGAGCAGCTGGAAGAATTCGAACGCAACATCCGCCTTCAGCTTGGCCGCATCCATCGTGTCCTTGAACCATGGGCGCTCGAACGTCTGGCCGCCAAAGGGGTCTCCGCCCGGCCAGACGAAGGTGTGCCAATAGGCGACCGCGAAGCGCAGGTGATCTTCCATGCGCTTGCCGAAAACGACCTCGTCCTTGTTGTAGTGGCGGAAGGCGAGCGGATTGCTGCTCTCCGGTCCCTCATACTTGATCTTAGCGATATCGCCGAAAAATCCCGTGCTCACGGTCTGGCTCCTCTCAAGGCTGGTGTGCCGGCGCCGCGACTGCAAAACGCCCGGTCATTACGTGGAAGGTAATTGGTTTCATTCCCTCGTGCGGCGATACCTGCGGCATCGAAACGCCAAGCCAAAGGAATAGTCAGATGAACGATTTCAACCGGATCGCCGAGGCCTACATCGCCGCCTGGAACGCAGAGGTCGGCAGCCGCAGCGTGTTGATCGAAGCGGCCTTTACCGTCGACGTCGCCTATCGCGACCCGATCATGCAGGGTGACGGGCATGCGGGCATCGGCGGCTTGATCGCCGGCGTTCAGGGCCAGTTTCCTGGTTTTCGCTTCACGCTCAAGGGCACGCCGGACGGCTTTGCCGACACGATCCGCTTCTCCTGGGCGCTTGGCCCAGATGGCGACGAATCCGTGATCGAGGGCACCGACGTCGGCCTCATCGAGAACGGCCGGCTGAAACAGGTCACCGGCTTTATCGACAAGGTGCCGGCGCAATAGGCCCGGTCGATCGAAAACAGCCATGGAGGGGCGCGGTGCGGTCACGTCGTCGCGCCCTTGATGGCGGGATAGAGACGCCGATAGCTCTGGTAGGCTTCGTCGTAGGCCGCCACAAAAGCCGCTTCGGGCGCGATCGTTTCCGCCGTTTTCGGTGCATGGCAAATCGCGACTGGGTCGGCGCCGGTCGCCGCGATCAGGCCGAGACGCGCAGCACCGAAGGCGGCGCCGAAATCGCCATCAGCAGGCAGATCGACCGGCAGGTCGAGCGCGGTCGCGATCGACTTCAGCCAGTAGCGCGAACGCGATCCACCACCGATCGCCGTCACCCGCGAAAGCGTCGTGCCGGCGGCACGCAAAGCTTCGAGGCTGTCACGGATGGCGAAGGAAACGCCTTCCATGACCGCCTGCGTCAGCACTACCCGGCTGCTCTCGTGGCCGAGCCCGGCAAATGCGCCGCGGATCGTTGCATCATTGTGGGGCGTGCGCTCGCCGGAGAGATAGGGAAGGAAGGTCACGCCGCTTGGCGCCTTCAGCGTATCGCCGAGCTCGGTGCTGAGGTCGGCGGCGCTGCGACCGGCGATTCCGGAATACCAGTTGAGCGCATCGGTCGCCGACAGAATGACACCCATCTGATGCCAGGTATTCGGCAGAGCGTGGCAGAAGGCGTGAACGGCGCTTTCCGGATTGGGCAGGTAGCTTGCATTGGCGGCAAACAGCACACCCGACGTGCCCAATGAAACGAAAGCATGGCCTTCGCCGACGGTGCCCATACCGCAGGCAGACGCCGCATTGTCGCCCGCCCCCCCGGCAACGACGACGCCGGCATCCATGCCCCAGCGTGACGCCAGCTCGGGCCGGAGCCCGCCCGCCCGATCCGTGCCTTCGACGAGATCCGGCATCTGCCGTTCCTCCATGCCGGTGGCCGAAAGCAGGCTTTCTGACCAGCGGCGCTTGGCCGTATCGAGCCAAGCCGTGCCGGCCGAATCCGACATCTCGGACATATGCTCACCCGTCAGCCACAGGCGCAGATAGTCCTTCGGCAACAGCACCCACCGCACCTTGGCAAAGAGATCCGGCTCGTTTTCACGCACCCATGCGAGTTTCGGCGCGGTGAATCCGGGGAAGACGATGTTGCCGGTGATGGCGCGGAATTGCGGCTCGGCATCGAGCGCCGCTGCCTCGCGAAAACTGCGGGTGTCGTTCCAGAGGATGCAGGGCCGCAGCACCTTGTCGTCGGCGTCAAGCAGCGTCGCGCCATGCATCTGGCCGGAAAGGCCGATGCCGCGCACGGCGGCAAGGGCTGAAGGATGTGCCGCCTTCAGGCCTGATATCGCCTCCTCGGTTGCCCTGATCCAAGCGGCCGGGTCCTGCTCCGACCAACCGGGATGCGGCCGCGAGACGTCGAGTGCGCCGGATGCCGAACCGACAATACGCTGATCGCCATCCATCAGCATCGCCTTGACGCCCGACGTGCCGAGATCCAGTCCAAGATACATGCGTGCCTCCATTGGGCAATTCCGGGGAAAGCGTGCAACGGTTTTCCGTCAGGAATTGTGTAAATTCAAAGCATTACACCGGTTCGACCGGCAGGTTGTCTTTGAGGAAAATGTCGATGCGGATGCGTTCCTGCGCCTCTATCATCGAGAGCCCATCGGCGCGGGCCTTCAGCACGCGAATGGCGCTGCGCACCTCGTGACCGGCATCCTGGTTGAGCAGCGCATCGATGGTACCCGAAACGAGTGCAGCACGACTGTACGGCGTCAATTCGTGCGCGATCGCGCAGATCTCGGACTGACGTCCGGCCTTCTCCAGCGCCGCGATCAGGCCGCGGTTGCCGGCGCCGAGGCTGTAGATGCCGGTAAGGTTCGGATGCGCGGCGAGCAGATCCTGCACCAGATTTTCGACTTCCGACGGGTCATCGTGGCCCTCGACCACGGGCAAAAGCTGCCGCTTGGCGGCACCTTCATTGACGGCAGCGCTGAAACCCTCAAGCCGATCCCGATGGTCTCGCACCAGCATCGATCCGGCGACGATGGCAACGGGCCCGTCGCGGCCGCCGACAAAACGCCGCATCAGACTGCCGGCCGTGCGTCCGGCGGCAATATTGTCGACGCCGGCGAAATGCTCGCGCTCGGAGCCGGTCAGGTCGGACACGAGGGTGACGACGGCAATGCCGTCCTCGCGAAGCCGCCCAACGGCCGCAACCACTTCAGGCGCTTCGACGGCAACGACGGCAACGCCGGCCGGTCCGCGTCGGCGCGCTTCGTCGAGCGCATCGGCCAGCGCCGATGCATCGAAGGCGGGAACGGAGAGGATGCTGACATCGGTCCGCTCGACGGCGGAGCGGGCCATTGCGGACTGGACCTCGGCCTCGAGCCCGCGCATGAAGGCGTTTTCGCCTTCGGGCAAAATGAAGATCAGCGGATAGCTGCGGCTCTTGGCAAGGTTGGCCGCCGCCACGTCCCTGATATAACCGAGCGTCGCGATCGCGCGCTCGACCTTGTCGCGCGTGACCGTCCGCACACCCGGGCGATTGTTCAAAACCCGGTCGACGGTCGCAAGGCTGACGCCTGCTTCTGCAGCGATGTCGTGGACTGTAGGGCGCATCATTTCCTCCCGCAAACTGCCTTAGAGGAATTTTTGATGTACGTAAATCAAAAACACGCAAGGAAAGACCGGCCGCTGTTTTCGCTGGCTAAAAACGCTTGCTGAATGCTTGCGTGAAAGTGACCTCGCCGTGGCCCTTCCCGGCCTCGGCAAGCACCACATCCATGAAGCCGTCGGTCACGCGCACGAGCGCGAAACCGCCCATATAGGCCGCCTTCGGCTTGAACAGATCCAGCCCTTCGCGGCGATAGATCATCGCGGTTTCGTGCTGATGGCCGTGAAAGAGACCGATGACATTATAGCCCTTGACGGCATCAACGAGCGCCTGCCGCTCGCCAGGACTCCACCAATGCGGCGGGCCATTGCCCTGGTCGTCGAAGGTCCTGGCGGCAGCGTCCCAGACCTCCGTCGAGAAGGCATCCCAGCCATAGTGCTGGAACAGGATCACCGGTCGGCCGTCAGCGGCATAGGTTGCCAGATCCTGCTTCAGCCACGGCAGCGCATCCACCGCACCCTTGCTGACGTCGCCACCGAAGCGTTGGAGCTGAACGAGATGCAGCCCGCCCCAATCCCAGGAATAGCAATCCGACAGCGGGTCGTAGTTCGTCACCGGCACCGGAGGCTTGTAGAACACCGACTGCCGATGATTGAGCTCGACATAGTCGCGCAGTTCGCGGCGATACCAGTCGACATGCGGCGGCGGCCCGTCCTGGTCGAGGTCATGGTTGCCGAGCCCGACATAGACGGGGAAGTGCACGCGGTCGGCACCCGGTCCTTCCTGATAGCGGCTCGAAAACTGCTGCAGCTGCCGTCCCTCACGCGGCTGGCGCACCTGTCCGCCGCCGTCATCGGTCACGTCGCCACCGAGCACAAGACCGAGCGGCCGGCCGATCCGCCGGCCGGTGCTGCCGAGCCCGCTTGACTGACCGCCGACGGTTTCCGGCCAGTGCATCGCCGGCAGGGCATTGAGCGCTGCCACGTGGCGAAGCAGATTCGCGTCGGTCTTGCCTTCGGCCGCACAGTTCGGCGCAAGGCCCTCGGTCGAGACGAGGCAGGCGTGGATATCGTTCGAAAACAGGAAGGTAGCATCGATGGGCGGGCGTCCGGCTGCGCGCATGGGCGTGGCCAACAGTGTCGCGCCGATGCCGGCGGCGGCGGCAAGGAAGGAGCGCCTGGAGATGCCGAAGTGTTGGTATGCCCGCATGAACGGCCCCGTTTCCAACCCGGCCAGGTGCCGGATCGTCGATCAGGGTTCGGCCGGACGTTGCTTTCCGGCCGGATTGTGCCGCAACACGAAGACGGCGTAAACCGCGCGTGGGCCTAGTGCCCGCCGCCGCTGGGTCCGACGCCCTGCGGTTTCTTGATCATCATCACACCCAGGATCAGCGACAGGAACAGCACGGTCAGGATGACGAAGATATCGCCGAACGACAGGATCATCGCCTGCTTCTGGGCCATCGCCGCAAGCTGCTTGATGGCGATCGAAGCACCATCGAGACCATGGGCGTTGAAGGTGGCGGCCATGTTGTTGAACCGCTCCATCGCCTCGGGGTTGCCCCACTGGATGTGTTCGGAGAGCCGGGCATAGTGCAGATCCTGGCGCTGGGTCAGGATGGTGTTGATCACCGCCAGGCCAACAGCGCCGCCAAGGTTGCGCGTCAGGTTGAAGAGGCCGGATGCGCCGCGCATGCGTGCCGGCGGCATGGTGCCGAGCGCGATGTTGTTGATCGGCACCATGCACAGCATCAGCCCGACGCCGCGCAGGATCTGCGGAATGAACAGCTCGTAGAAGTCCCAGTCAGCCGTCAGATGTCCCATGATCCAGGTGCCGCTGGCAAAGCTGGCAAAGCCGATGGTCATCAGCACGCGCGGATCGAGTTTGCCCGACAGGAAGCCGGCGACCGGCGCCGTGAAGAACATGGCTAGACCCGAGACAAACATCGTCTCGCCGATCATCAGTGAATCGTAGCCGCGGATGCGCCCGAGATAGAGCGGGTAGAGATAGGTGAGACCATAGAGCCCGATGCCCATGACAAAGGAGAACATCGAACCGAAGGCGAAATTTCGGTTTGAAAACGCCCTGAGGTCGACCACCGGGAATTCCACCTTGAAGGCCCGGTAGAAGAAAATCACCGCGGCGATCACGGTGGCGACGGCACCCATGACGATATGCTCGTCGTTGAACCAGTCGTTGGCGTTGCCTTCTTCCAGGACATATTCGAGCGAGCCGAGGAAGATCGCCATCGAGGCGAGCCCCCACCAGTCGAACTTCTTGAACAGACCAAGCTCCGGCTTGTCGAAATCGATGAAGGTCCAGGTCAGCGTCGCAACGATGATGCCGGGAATGACATTGACCAGGAACAGCCAGTGCCAGGAGAAGGCGTGGCTGAGGTAGCCGCCGACGGTCGGGCCGATGGTCGGCGCGAGCGTGGCGATCAGACCGATGATCGGCGAAACGATGTTGCGCTTCGACGGCGGAAAAATGGTGAAGGCAGCCGCAAAGACTGACGGAATCATGCCGCCACCGATGAAGCCCTGGATCGCCCGGTAGACGATCATCTGGTCGATATTGGTGGCTGTGGCGGCGAGCGCGCTTGCCGCGGTGAAACCCGCAGCCGATACCGAAAACAATACCCGCGTCGAGACGATACGCGCCAGCGTGCCCGAAAGCGGGATCATGATGACTTCGGCAATGAGGTAGGAGGTCTGCACCCAGCCGATTTCGTCGGAGCCGGCCGACAGGCCGGCCTGGATTTCGGCAAGCGATGCCGAAACGATCTGGATGTCGAGGATCGCCATGAACATGCCGACGACCATGGCGAAGAAGGCGATCAGCCTTCTCGGGTCCATATGTTCTTCGACCTTCGGTGCGGCTGCCGCCACCGAGCCTGCTGTTGCCGTTGCGGCCATCTGAGCCACTCCCTGCGTGTAAAGGCGCATCGGCGCGTTCAAAAGAACACGCCGGCGCGTCAGGCCCGATTACTTCGTGGCGGCGACCTTGGTCTCGTCGGGCGCCGTGCGCGTGTCGACATCGACGACGACGCTCAAGCCCGCCCGCAGATGGCCTTCCGCCAGCACATCGGCCGGCAGCGTGATGCGCACCGGCACACGCTGGATCACCTTGGTGAAGTTGCCGGTGGCGTTTTCCGCCGGCAGCAGCGAGAACACCGAGCCGGATGCCGGCGCGATCGAGGCAACCGTGCCTTCGACCGCGTGCTCGTCATAGGCGTCGATATGGACCTTGACCTTCGAGCCGGGGACCAGATGGGCGATCTGCGTCTCCTTGAAGTTGGCGTCGATATAGAGCTGGTCGACAGGCACGAGCGCGGCCAGTCGCTGGCCAGCGGAAACGAGGTCACCGACCTGGACGGCGACGTTGCCGATGACGCCGTCATAGGGCGCCTTCAAGACGGTGAAGCCGAGGTCGCGGTTGGCCTTGTCACGGGCAAGTTCGAGCGAGCGGATCTGGCTTTCCGCCTCTGAGCGCTGCGCCTGCAGCACGGTGATGTTGGCGTTCGCAGCCGCGATGTTGGCATCGGCGCCGGCAAGGTTCGCCCGAGCCTGATCCAGAGCCACGTCGGCATTGTCGCGCGAAGCAACGGTGCCGACGTCCTTGGACTGGAGGTCGCTCGCGCGCTTCTGCGCGAGTTCGGCGCCGCGCACCGTTGCTTCGAGAGCGTTCTTCTGGGCTTCGGCCTGGGCAAGGCTCGCCATCGCCCCTGCGATCTGCGCGTCGAAACGGCTGAGCGCCAGCTTCTGGGTGGCGATCTGGGCTTCGGTCTGCTCGGCCGCGATACGGTAGTCGCCGTCATCGAGCGTGACCATGGGATCGCCGGCCTTCACCTTCTGGTTGGCGACGACGTCGACCTTGGCGACATAGCCCGACACTTTCGGAGAGATCGTGGCAATGTCGCCTTCGATATAGGCGTCATCAGTCGAAACCATGAAGCGGCCATTGGTCCACCAGTCATAGCCATACCAGCCGGCGCCAGCGAGCGCGACAAGGCCGAGAACCGGCAAGATCGGGCTGCGCTTCTTCTTTTTCGAAGCGGCCTCGACAGCAGGCTCTTGCACCGCTGCCGGCGCCTCGGCAGTCGCCCCCTTGGCCTCGGGCTCGGCCTCATGGGTCTGCGGAACTTCAAAATCCTCGCCGACAGGGCGAACGCGAGCGGCGCTGGACGTTTTGGATGCGGACATGGATACCGGCCTGGTTAATGAGGGGTGACTGAACTGAACCGTTCGGTTCGATCGAAGCTTGACTTAGTCGCTTTGACGTCGCATATCAAGAGGGAATCGAACCGGGTAGTTCGATGGACGAGAATTAATGCGAACGGGACGGGTGCAGACGGCAATCATGGAACCAGCAAAGACCGAGCAAAACGAGACCTTCCGGCCTGATAACGGCGCGGACGACCAGCTTGGTCCCGGCAGCGGACGCCATGCGGCGGGTGAAGACCCTGCCAAGCGCCAACAGATTCTCGAGGGCGCGCGGCGGGTCTTCATGAGCCAGGGCTTCGACGCCGCCAGCATGAACGATATCACCCGCGAGGCCGGCGTCTCGAAGGGCACGCTCTACGTCTACTTCGAAAACAAGGAAGACCTGTTCAAGGCGCTGATCATCCAGGGCAAGACCCTGGTGATCCAGACCGCCAAGCATGCACTCAACGACCACGAAGACGTCGAGGAGGCGCTCTACGATTTCGGCGTCACCCTGACGAGCAGCATCACCTCCGAGGCCACGATCCGCTCCATGCGCATGGTGATCGGCGTGATCGACCGGATGCCGCATCTGGCGGAACGCTTCTTCAGCGAGGCGCCCGAAAACGGCTATACGGTCCTCAAGACCTATCTCGACCGGCAGGTTCCAACAGGCACGCTCGACATCGACAACACGGAAGTAGCGGCCAGGCAGTTCATCGAGATGGCCCAGGCCGGGCTGTTCAAGCACCGCCTGTTCGGCGGAATGTGCTCGGCGCCGCCGCGAGAGCAGATCGAGGGCACGGTTGCCGCGGCCGTCCGCGTCTTCATGGCCGCCTATGGACCGAAGAAGAAGACGGACTGAGCCAAGCCAAGGGGCTCATTCGTTCGGGCTAGCCTTCAATCCAGCAATTGCGATCAAGCACGCCTTGCGGCAAGACCCTATGAGCATGGGCTGTCTGCCACGGGAGTGAACATGAGTGCTATCGGAAGGGCGATCTGGTTCATCGAGAGCCATTTCGCCAGGGATATATCGCTGGAGGAGATCGCCGAGGCTGCCGGCCTTTCGCGCTTTCACCTGTCGCGCGTCTTCGGACTGGTGACCGGTCGCTCCATCAGCGCCTATATCCGTGCGCGGCGGCTGAGCGGCGCCGCACGAAACCTTGCCGACGGCTCGTCCAGCATTCTCGCGGTGGCCCTCGAAGCGGGCTACGGCTCGCACGAGGCTTTCACCCGTGCCTTTCGCGAGCAGTTCGGCGTCACGCCGGAGACCGTGCGCAAGCAAGGGCACCTCAGCAACATCGCACTGACGGAGCCTATCAGAATGGACGACACCCGCCTCCTCAAACTGGACCCACCGCGCTTCGAAGACAGCCCGCCTTTGCTTTTGGCCGGCCTTGCCGAAACCTACGCCTATGGCCGCACCGAAGGCATTCCCTCGCTGTGGCAGCGCTTCAATACCCACTTCGGCAACATCCCCGGACAGAAGGGCAACGTCGCCTACGGCGTCTGCAGCCAGAGCGATGGCGAAGCCGGGACATTTCGCTATATGGCGGCAGCAGAAGTCGACGACGCCGGCGCCCTGCCCGCCGGCTTTACCACCATGAAGCTGCCGAAGCAGCGTTACGCCGTGTTCCTGCACCGCGGCCATATCTCGTCGATCGCCACGACGGCGCACCATATCTTCGGCACCTGGCTGCCGGAGTCCGGTCTTCAGCATGGCCAAACGCCTGATCTCATCGAGCGTTATGATGATCGTTTCGACCCGCATTCGGGCATGGGGGTGGTCGAAATGTGGATTCCGATCCAAGCGTAAACGGTAAAGCGCCGCCGCAAATGGCCGGCGGCGCTTGTCACTTTCGCAATGTTGCTTAAATACTGCCGCGATTCTTGCGCGACGACGCGCCACCGAAAAAGGAAAGATCGCCGATGCAGGGGATAATGTCGCTTGCCCAGGACCCAGCCGCCTGGGTCGCCCTCATAACACTGGTTGTCATGGAGGTGGTTCTCGGCATCGACAACCTGATCTTCATCTCCATCCTCACCAACAAGCTGCCGGCCGAACACCGCGAGAGGGCCCGCCGCATCGGCATTACCCTGGCGCTCGTCATGCGCCTCGCCCTGCTCGGCACCGTCGCCTGGATCGTCAAGCTGACCACGCCGGTGTTCGAGGTCTTCGGACACGGCTTCTCGTGGAAGGACATGATCCTGATCGCCGGCGGTCTTTTCCTCGTCTGGAAGGCGACCAAGGAAATCCACCATAGCGTCGATCCGAGCGACCACGGCGAAGACTTCATCGCTTCTTCGGCGATCAACAGCTTCGGCGCGGCGATCGGCCAGATCCTGCTGCTCGACCTCGTCTTCTCGGTCGACAGCATCATTACCGCCGTCGGCATGACGCCGCATCTGCCGATCATGGTCGTCGCCGTCCTAGCCGCCGTCACCGTGATGCTCGTTGCCGCGACGCCGCTTGCCAACTTCATCGAGAAGAACCCGACGATCGTCATGCTGGCGCTCGCCTTCCTCTTGATGATCGGCACGACGCTGATCGCCGAAGGCATGGGCCTGCACGTGCCGAAGGGCTACATCTACGCCGCCATGGCCTTCTCGGCGCTGGTGGAGGTTCTCAACATGGTGGCGCGCAATGCGCGGCTGCGAAAGAAGGCCGCCGGCAAGCTGCACTGAGGCGTTGCCACGAACAAAACTGGAAAGGCGGGGCCACCAGCCCCGCCTTTTCGTTGCGCCGAAAAAAGACCTGCATCACAGGGGATGCAGGCCATCTTGCTGCGGGCGTTTGTGAGAACGCTACAGCGCCGCGCGTCTTACGAGACGCGCAAAGGTCGCTGTCGCGCTTTGAATTGCTGCATGTTTTGATCCTTATATCGAATAGCATTTAAGGAAACATGCAGTGGCGCTCGACTGCCGTTTCGTTGGCCACGGGAAGAAATCGGAAAAATTCCCGTGTTCTCCGCCTTCGTCATGTCCGATTGGCACAGCCCGCGCCTCTCGAACGGATAACGCCTCATCCGGTAAATCGTTCCGGTTGCTTCAGGCGTCGGGACGTTGCCCAATCTCCACGAGGATGTTGCCGGGTATGACCATATAGAAGACATAGGCGCCATGCCGCTCTTCCGGTTCGGTGATGCGGATGCCGCTCGGCAGGATGCGCCGATAGGCATCCTCGACTGCCAATCGCTCGGGCAGCAGGAAGCCGATATGGTAGGTCTGAAGACCGAGGCTGACCTGGTCGCCACCGCCAAGCTTGGCGATCGGCGGGCTGATCACCAGCACCATGCCGGCATCGTCTGCCAGGCGATAAAAGGCATCCTTGCCGCGCGTTTCGACAAGCGTGAAGCCAAGATGTTCGATGAAGAATGTCGCCGTTTCGGTAACGACGGGGCTGTGAAGGTCGAGATGGTTCAGTCGCATATGCAGTCTCCGTGTTTTGAGAAACGCGGCGGACTGCGTCTGATCTGGATACACCCCGCCGCGGACCGATGCGGATGCATCGGAACCACGCCGCGGGTTCGAACGATCAGGTTCGAGCAGAGCTTCGCAACCGCTCGTACGGTGACGAAGGGACCGGGCTTACCATATCCGGTCCTGCCTTTTTCGACACGGGATGTGTAGCGCAGCCAAGCTGCGCCAGCAAGATCGCTGAGATCAGTTTTTCCCGGCGTCCGGATCCACCTTCTGCAACTCCTGCAGATAGGCGTCGAGACGATCAAACTTCTCTTCCCAGAAGCGGCGGTAGCTGTCGAGCCAGCTGTTGACGTCGCGCAAGGGTGCCGCTTCGAGCCGGCAGGGGCGCCATTGCGCCTCGCGGCCGCGGCTGATCAGCCCGGCGCGCTCGAGAACTTTCAGATGTTTTGAAACCGCCGGCAGGCTCATCTCGAACGGCTCCGCCAGTTCGCCGACAGAAGCCTCGCCGAGAGAGAGCCGGGCGAGAATCGCCCGGCGCGTGGGGTCGGCAAGGGCTGAGAGCGTGGTCGACAGGCGATCTTCCGGCATTTCCTAAAAAACCTTTCAGTTAAATAACCTCACGGTTCAATATAACCAGCCATCGGCAGTGTCAACAAAAACCGGCGTGATCCACTTTCCGTTGACATGCTCCATGTTCTATGGTCTCACGCGAGCCGACTGGAATAGCCCGCCGATACCGCTGGTGCGGCACCCCTACGGGCCTTTCCTTCCCATAAAATGCGCGCCCGGCGGCCGGACTTGTCTTCCGGCAAGGGGCGAGAAGCACGTCAAACGGGCAAAGACCATGGCAGATTCAGCAGTTCGGGTACGCATCGCACCCTCCCCCACCGGCGAGCCGCATGTCGGCACCGCCTATATCGCACTGTTCAACTATCTCTTCGCAAAGAAGCACGGCGGCACCTTCATCCTTCGTATCGAGGATACCGACGCCACACGCTCGACGCCGGAGTTTGAGCAGAAGGTTCTGGATGCGCTGAAATGGTGCGGGCTCGAATGGTCGGAAGGCCCTGACGTCGGCGGCCCCTATGGCCCCTACCGCCAGAGCGACCGCAAGGACATCTATCTCGACTACGTTCGCCAGATCGAGAACAACGGCCACGGCTTCCGCTGTTTCTGCACACCGGAACGGCTCGAACAGATGCGCGAGGGCCAGCGCGCCGCCGGCAAGCAGCCGAAATATGACGGCCACTGCCTGAGCCTGACAGCCGAAGAAGTGACCCGCCGCGTCGATGCCGGCGAGCCGCATGTCGTGCGCATGAAGATCCCGACCGAGGGCTCCTGCAAGTTCACCGACGGCGTCTATGGCGACGTCGAGATCCCGTGGGATTCGGTCGACATGCAGGTGCTGCTCAAGGCCGACGGCATGCCGACCTACCACATGGCGAACGTCGTCGACGACTACCTGATGAAGATCACCCACGTCGCGCGCGGCGAGGAGTGGCTGGCCTCCGTGCCGAAGCACATCCTGATCTATCAGTATCTCGGCCTGACGCCGCCGGTGTTCATGCACCTGTCGCTGATGCGCAATGCCGACAAATCGAAGCTGTCGAAGCGCAAGAACCCGACGTCGATCTCCTACTACTCGGCGCTCGGCTACCTGCCGGAAGCGCTGATGAATTTCCTCGGCCTGTTCTTCATCCAGATCGCCGAAGGCGAGGAACTGATGACGATGGCCGAGCTTGCCGAAAAGTTCGACCCCGACAACCTGTCGAAGTCGGGCGCGATCTTCGACATCCAGAAGCTCGACTGGCTGAACGGCCGCTGGATCCGCGAGAAGCTGAGCGACGACGAATTCCTCGGCCGGGTGCTTGCCTGGGCGTCCGAGAACGATCGCCTGAAGCAGGGCCTGAAGCTGTCGCAGTCGCGCATCTCCAAGCTCGGCGAACTGCCGGCCCTTGCCGACTTCCTGTTGAAGTCCGACCTCGGCCTCGAGCCGGCGGCCTTCGCCAAGATCAAGTCGAGCCCGGAAGAACTGGTCGAGATCTTCAACACGGTACAGCCGGATCTGGAAAAGATCCTCGAATGGAACAAGGAAACGATCGAAGCGGAACTACGCGCGATCGCCGACCGCATGGGCAAGAAGCTCAAGGTCGTGCTGGCACCGCTGTTCGTGGCGGTTTCCGGTTCGTCGCGGTCGCTGCCGCTCTTCGACAGCATGGAACTGCTCGGCCGCTCGGTCGTGCGCCAGCGGTTGAAGATTGCAGGCCAGGTCGCCGCCTCGATGGCCGGCAGCGGAAAGTAAGGACAGGACGATGAACGACAAGACCGAAACAACAGCCCTCTCCTCCGATGTGACGGAAGTGCGCGCGCAGAAGCTGAAGCTGCTCCGCGAACAGATCGGCGACGTCTATCCGGCGCATTTCCACCGCACGATGACCAATGCCGAACTTGCGGCGAAGTACGAGAACCTGGAGCTGGACACCGAGACGCAGGACGTCGTCACCGTCGCCGGCCGCGTCTACTCGTCGCGCAACTCCGGCATGTTCATGGATATCCATGATGCCTCCGGCAAGATCCAGATCTTCAGCCACAAGGACACCACGCCTGAAGACGCACGCGCACTGCTGCCGATGATCGACATCGGCGACATCATCGGTGTCACCGGCGTCGTGCGCCGCACCAAGCGCGGCGAACTGACGATCAACGCGCAGACGATCACCATGCTGACGAAGTCGCTGCTGCCGATGCCCGAAAAATGGCATGGCTTGTCGGATATCGAGCTGCGCTACCGCAAGCGCCACCTCGACATCATGACCAACGAGGAATCGAAGCTGCGCTTCCAGCAGCGCAGCAAGATCGTTTCCGGCATCCGCCGCTTCATGGAAGACGACGGCTTCATGGAAGTCGAAACGCCGATGCTGCATTCGGTCTATGGCGGTGCGACGGCCGAGCCGTTCAAGACTCACCACAACACGCTGAAGCTCGACATGTTCCTGCGCATTGCGCCGGAACTGTATCTGAAGCGCACGCTGGTATCTGGCCTGACCGACAAGGTGTTCGAGATCAACCGCAACTTCCGCAACGAAGGCGTCTCGACCCGGCACAATCCCGAATTCACCATGATGGAATGCTACTGGGCCTATGCCGACTACGAGGACATCATGGACCTCGTCGAGCGGCTGTTTACCAAGCTCGCTCTGTCGATCCACGGCTCGACCGAATTCATGTTCGGCGACAAGGAAATCTCCTTCAAGGGTCCGTTCCGCCGCGTGCCGATGCCGGATGCCGTCAAGGAAGCGACCGGTATCGACTTCCTGGCGATGAAGACCGACGAGGAAGCCCGTGCGGCCGCCAAGGCTGCCGGGTTCGAAGTCGAGAAGGACTGGACCTGGGGCGAGTGCCTCGCCTTCATCTTCGAAGAAAAGGTCGAGCCGACGCTGATCCAGCCGGCCCACGTCACGCATTTCCCGAAGGACATCTCGCCTTTCGCCAAGGAAGTGCCGGGCGAGCCGCGCCTCGTCGAGCGTTTCGAGACCTATTGCAACACCTGGGAACTCGGCAACGCCTTCTCGGAGCTCAACGATCCGGAAGAGCAGCGCGCCCGCATGGTCGAGCAGCTGGAGCAGGCCCATGCCCGCGGCGAAAAGGCAAAGCAGCTCGATGACGAGTTCCTTGATGCCATCGACCAGGGCATGCCGCCGGCAGGCGGCCTCGGCATCGGCGTCGACCGCCTGATCATGCTTTTGACCAACGCGCCGTCGATCCGCGACATCATCCTGTTCCCGGCGCGCCGCAACAAGGCCGACTGATCAAAGTCATAACGGCACAAGACAAAGCCCGGCGCGATTGCGGCGGGCTTTTTTCATTTTCAATGATGGAGTGACAGCGCGCTGCGCGAGAACGGCGCTTCAGTGGCCTGCAGGCGCTTCGGCGCTCTCGACCTTGTGCTCTTGCGCCGTGGCGTCCGGTGCCGCCTCGCCCTCGACGGCGACAGCATTCGGATCGATGCAGGGCGACCGATCGTCCATGCCGGCCATCATGCCGCGGATGTCACCCACGGAAAGATCGATGGTGTTGCCATGAAAGAAGCCGGCCGAGTTTGCCGTGCCGTCATTGTAGGACGCGCGGAACGGTTCATCCATACCGGGCACGCTCTGCGGGCCCGGTGCAAAGAGAACTTGCGCGCCGATCGCCGCACCCCGAACCTGGGCGCGCTCTTCCGGTCCGGCCGCATCGAGAACGACCACCTGGTAAAGCTCGGCATTTTCCGTCTTGGAGAGAGCACCGACCACGCGAAGCGCCGTGCGCATGCGCGCTTCGCCGTCGGCACGATCCGTCTTGATGTGCATGCGGACCCAGCGCTGACCGTGATGGCCGAGCTTGATGGTTCTGACCAGGGTGCATTCGAGGCCGGAGGTGGCGGGCTTGGAAATCCGCTCCATCAATGCGTCGCGGCCGACATAGACGGCGGCAGCACCTGAGGCAGCCGACACGCCGAACGCCGCGGCGAGGATGACGACCAGCCTCTTCGATGGGCGCAAGTTGCCGAGAATAGCCTTCACGAGAATGGCTCCGCTGTCATTTCAGGAACTGTAACAAAAGCCCGAAGGCGCCTTGCAAGGATAGGCGCTGCACCTTTCAGAAAGTTTAAGCGCCGCGCGCCATAGACGAACGGGAAGAACAGAGGAGCTCGCCCAAAAGACATCTTCAGCTTCGACATCGGGCGTGTTCGATAGGGATCGAAGGGTGATTGACTTTCGCAGGCATCTTGCCTCCATTGCGACCCGTCAAACGCAAGAAAAAGAAAAGAAGAACACATGCACAAGGTTATCTTTGATACGGATCCGGGCATCGACGATGCGATGGCCCTCCTCTTCCTCCACCGCCACCCGGATATCGACCTCATCGGCATTACGACGGTCTTCGGCAACGCCTCGGTCGAAACGACGACGCGCAATGCGCTGTTCCTGAAGCGCGAGTGGGGCATTAAGGCACCGGTCGCAAAAGGTCTCGACAAGACCTTCAATCCGGATCGGCCGCATGTCGGCTGGCCGACCTTTATTCATGGCGATGACGGCCTCGGCAACATCGACGTGCCCGAGACCATCGACCTGCCCGTCGATCCCCGCCCGGCGCACCGCTTCATCATCGACACCGTCCGCGCCAATCCCGGCGAAGTGACGCTGATTGCCGTCGGTCGCATGACCAACCTGGCGCTGGCACTGCGCGAAGATCCGGATTTTGCGCCGCTGGTGCGCGAAGTGGTGATCATGGGCGGCGCCTTCGACGTCAACGGCAACATCACGCCGGCCGCCGAAGCCAATATCCATGGCGACCCCGAGGCAGCCGACGTCGTCATGACGGCGCCGTGGCCGGTTACGGTCGTCGGTCTCGATGTCACCACCAAGACGGTGATGACCAAGGCCATGCTCGCCGACATCGCCGCACGCGGCGGAGCGCCGGCACAGCTGCTCTCCGACATCTCGCAGTTCTACATCACCTTCTACGAGCAGCATGTGCCTGACGGTATGGTGGTGCATGACAGCTGCGCCTGTGCCTATGTCGTGGCGCCGGACCTGTTCAAGGTGCGCAGCGGCGTCATCCGCGTCGTCTGCGGCGGCCTTGCCGATGGCCAGACGATCCAGAAGCCCGACAGCCGGCTGTTCCCGCCGAGCCCGTGGGACAACCTGCCGAGCCAGAAAGCTTGCATCGACATCGATGCAGCGAAAACCCTGAAGTTGATCGGCGACACGCTGGCGCTGCACGACTGATGTCACCCCGAACGGACCGGCTTGTCCAACCGTTCGAAAAACTTTGCTGCGATAGCTGGCGGACATGCGTTCGCCGGCTATCTTTATGGCCATGAAACCGGACGCCCTGCTCTATCCAGCCCCGAAAGGTCTCTATTGCGAGATCGGGGATTTCTACATCGACCCGGTGCAGCCGGTCGATCGCGCCCTGATCACCCATGGCCATTCCGACCACGCTCGCGCCGGCCACGGTCAGGTGCTCGCCACCCGCGAAACGCTCGATATCATGCGCATCCGCTATGGCGACGGTTTCTGCGGCACGAGCCAGGCCGTTGCCCTGGGCGAGACGATGGTCGTCAACGGCGTCGAGGTGCGTTTTCACCCCGCAGGCCATGTGCTCGGCTCGGCGCAGATTTCGGTGATGGCGAAGGGCACGCGCATCGTCGTCTCGGGCGATTACAAACGACGCCGCGACCCGACCTGCCTGTCGTTCGAACCGGTTCCATGCGACGTCTTCATCACCGAGGCCACCTTCGGCCTGCCGGTCTTCCACCACCCGGACGACCGCACCGAGATGCAGAAGCTGCTGACGTCGCTGAAGCAGTTTCCCGAGCGCACCCATGTGGTCGGCGCCTATGCGCTCGGCAAGGCGCAGAGGGTGATCGCCCTTCTGCGCGAGCAGGGCTACGACCAGCCGATCTACATCCACGGCGCCTTGCAGAAGCTCTGTGATTATTATCGTGGCGAAGGCATAGATCTCGGTGAAATCCGCCCGGCGACGCTTGCCGCCGACGAGAAGCAGGATTTTTCCGGCACCGTCGTCATCGGCCCGCCCGCAGCCTTCGCCGACCGCTGGGCGCGGCGCTTCGTCGATCCCCTGGCGATCTTCGCTTCAGGCTGGATGATGATCCGGCAACGGGCCAAGCAGCGCGGCGTCGAGCTGCCGCTGGTGATCTCCGACCACTGCGACTGGCCAGAACTGACGCAAACGATCCGTGAGATCGGCCCGGCGGAAGTCTGGGTTACCCATGGCCGCGAGGAGGCGCTGGTGCGCTGGTGCGAGCTCGAAGGCATCGCCGCGCGACCGCTGCATCTCGTCGGCTATGACGACGAGGGAGAGTGAGCGATGAAGGCCTTCGCCGAACTGCTCGACCGCCTCGTGCTCACCCCGCAGCGCAACGCCAAGATCCGGCTGCTGGCGGATTATTTCCGCACTACATCTGATCCGAGCCGCGGCTATGCGCTCGCCGCGATCGCCGGCACGCTCTCGCTTGCAACCGTCAAGCCGGCGATGATCCGTGACCTTCTGCTCGAACGCATGGACGAGGTGCTGTTCCGCTATTCCTACGATTATGTCGGTGACCTTGCCGAGACCGTGTCGCTGGTCTGGGAGCCGCCTGCAGGCGTGGTGCCCGACGACATTCCGCTCGGCGACGCGATCGAAAAGCTGCAGGCGACCGGCCGCGCCAATGTGCGCAGTGTCGTTCGCGACATGCTCGACCGGCTCGACACATCGGCGCGCTTCGCCTTCCTGAAACTCGTGACCGGCGGCCTGCGCATCGGCGTCTCCGCCAAGCTCGCAAAGCAGGCTCTGGCCGAGATGGGTGGAAAGGACGTCAGCGAAATCGAAACTCTCTGGCACGGGCTCGCTCCGCCCTATCTGCCGCTCTTCCAATGGCTGGCGGGAGAGGCGGAAAGGCCGGTGCTTTCGACGCCCGCCGTCTTCCATTCGGTGATGCTTGCCACTCCTGTCGGCGAAGGCGACCTCGACGGGCTCGACCCGAAGGATTTTGCCGCCGAATGGAAGTGGGACGGCATCCGCGTGCAGCTCGCCAATATCGGTGGGACCACACGGCTCTACTCGCGCAGCGGCGACGAGATCTCCGGTGCCTTCCCTGATGTGCTGGAGGCGGCCGACTTTTCCGGCATCATCGACGGCGAACTGCTGGTCGGAGGCACCGCCCGCACCAACCGTGCCACCCGGACCTTTTCTGACCTGCAGCAACGGCTGAACCGCAAGTCCGTCAGCCGCAAGATGCTGGACGAATACCCCGCCTTCATCCGCGCCTACGACGTGCTCTTTGCGGGCGAAACCGACGTTCGGGCGGAGGGTTTCCTGGCACGACGGGCGATATTGAGCGACCTTGTCGAACGGGCCTCGCCGCAGCATTTCGACCTGTCCCCGCTCGTGCCGTTTTCCTCCTGGGAGGAACTCGACCAGCTCCGATCCGATCCGCCCGATCCCGTCATCGAAGGCATCATGCTGAAGCGGCTGGATTCGCCCTATACCGCCGGCCGCGCCAAGGGTCCCTGGTTCAAATGGAAGCGCGCGCCCTTTAACGTCGATGCGGTGCTGATGTATGCGCAGCGCGGCCACGGCAAGCGCTCCAGCTACTATTCCGATTTCACCTTCGGCGTCTGGACTAAGATCGACGGCACGGAAACGCTGGTGCCGGTGGGCAAGGCCTATTTCGGCTTTACCGATGCCGAACTGGAAATTCTCGACCGCTTCGTCCGGGATAATACCATCGAGCGCTTCGGCCCGGTCCGGGCCGTGCGGGCCGAACCCGATTTCGGCTTCGTCGTCGAGGTCGCCTTCGAGGGGCTGAACCGGTCGACCCGGCACAAGTCGGGCGTTGCCATGCGCTTTCCCCGTATTGCACGGCTGCGTCAGGACAAGCTCCCGCATGAGGCCGACCGGCTGGAGACCTTGCAGGCGATGATCGATGGCAGATCGTGATCGACTGCATAATTCCTTAAATCGGATCCGGTTTAAGGATAAAATTATGCAGCAAATTTAAAGCGTTACAGCGTCCTTCGCGCGTCTTATTTGACGCACGGCGCTGTAAAGCGCGGAACCGGCGCGATCGATCGGCGTTTGAGCTATTCGAACGCACGCAAGGAGATGCGACATGCCTGCAAAATCCAAGGCACAGCAAAAGGCGGCCGGTGCAGCCCTTGCCGCCAAACGCGGAGACATGAAGAAATCCGAACTCAAGGGCGCGTCACGCGAAATGGAAAAATCCATGACCGAAAGCGAGCTTGAAGAACTTGCGGAAACCAAGCGCAAGAAACTGCCCGAGCGGAAGACGGCAAAATGACCTCCCGGCAAGCATAAAAGCCGGAACTAAAACACAATTGTTAATACCAATTTGGGATCATCCCGGTCGTTTCGTATCATTCGCACACCGCCGGGGTGATCTTGTGCTTGCCAGACATATCTTCCACCTCGGGAAGAAGAAACTTTCCAGAGTTCTGACGCCGAACTACCTTCCCGCGATCATCGCCTCTTTCGTTGTTCTCGCGGCCGGCATTCTTGCGGACAATCAGAACCAGGTGGTCTCCGAAGCCCGCATGCGATCTCAAGTCGCCGACGAGCTCAACCCGATCCGCTCCAAACTCGAGGCCAGCATCAACGGCAATATCCAGCTCGTACGGGGCCTGATCGGCACCATCGTGACCGAACCGGGTATGGACCAGGAGCGTTTTGCAGCTCTTTCGCGCAGCATCTTCACAGAGCGCTCGCAGCTGCGCAGCATCGCCGCGGCGCCGAACCTCATCGTGCGCATGGCCTATCCCTTGCAGGGCAATGAAAGGGCGATCGGGCTCGATTACCGCAAGAACGATGCCCAGCGCGCCGCCGTCATGAAGGTAAGGGACACCGGCAAGATGGTTCTCGCCGGCCCGGTGGATCTCGTGCAGGGCGGGCGCGGACTGATTGGCCGCTTCCCGGTATCGATCGATGCCGGCGGAGGCAGCAATCGCTTCTGGGGCATCGTCTCTGCCGTCATCGATGTCGATCGTCTCTACAATGACAGCGGTCTCCTCTCTTCCAAGCTGGGCATTGATATCGCGATGACCGGCCGCGACGGGACGGGCAGCAGTGGAACGGCCTTCTTCGGCGACCCCAAGGTTTTTGGTCAGGCGCCGGTTGATATGACCGTCCTGCTTCCCGGCGGCTCCTGGCACATCGCCGCCGTTCCCAAAGGCGGCTGGCCGCACACGCCCCGCAATGCCTGGTTCATCCGCGCGCTGATCGTTGCCGGCGGCCTGATGATCATCCTGCCGATGCTGCTGACGGGCCGGCTGATGAGCGAGCGGCAGAACAATATTCGCGCCCTCAGGCACAGCAAGGCGCAATTGCAGGAACTGTCGCACCGCCTGAAGATCGCGCTCGACAGCTCGCAGATCGGCATCTGGGAACTCGACATCGCCAGCGGCAAGCTGCTCTGGGACGAGCGGATGAAGGAGCTCTACGGAAAGACCGGATCGGTGCGCAAGGCCTATGACGACTGGAAGACGACCTTGCATCCCGACGACATTGACCGCGCGGAAGAGGAGTTCGCCGAAGCCCTTGCGGCGGGCAGCGCCTACAATTCCGAGTTTCGAATCCGGCTACCGGATGACACCATCCGGCATATCCGCGCCATCGGCTCGACCTATGACGGCGCCGATGGGCGCAAGAAGATCGTCGGCGTCAACTGGGACGTGACCGCCGACATCAAGACCCGCGCAACCCTGTCGGAAGCCAAGCGCCAGGCCGAGGCGCACAGCGCCGAACTGGAGGCCGCGCGCTACCGCATGGAGTTCAATGCCCTGCACGATCCGCTGACCGGCCTGCCGAACCGGCGCTTCCTCGACCAGGTACTCGCAGACAGAAGCCATCACTTCGAAGCGGAGGCAAGGCTCAGCATCTTTCATATGGATCTCGATCGCTTCAAACAGATCAACGACACGCTGGGGCATGCGGCCGGTGACGAAATCCTGCGGCATGCAGCCGAACTGCTGCGCACCAACGCCAAGGAGAAGGACTTTGTCGCTCGCATCGGCGGCGACGAATTCGTCCTCGTCCGCCCGGAGGACAGCGCCGAGCCCGACGCCCGGCTGGCGTCATGCATCATCGAGGCAATGAGCGTTCCGGTTCGCTACAAGGACCAGGAATGCCGCATTGGCGTCAGCATCGGCATCGCGGCGCAGACCAAGCCGACCGACGACCTGGCGCAGATCCTCGTCAATGCCGACATCGCCCTTTACGAGGCCAAGCGCCGCGGCCGCAATCGGCACGAGACCTTCACCGGCGACCTGAAGACTGCCGTGTTCAAGACCAAGCAGACCGCCGACGAGATCCTTCGCGGTCTGGAACACAAGGAATTCATCGCGCATTTCCAGCCGCAGTTCTGCCCGAACACGCTTGAGGTCATCGGCGTCGAGGCGCTTGCACGTTGGGACCACCCGACCAAGGGATTGCTGGGTCCCCACACCTTTCTCAAGACCGCCGAAGACATCAACGTCGTCGCCTCCATCGACCAGGCGATCCTGGAGCAGGCGCTGTTCCAGATCTATCGCTGGGAGGCCAATGGCATCCACATCCCGAAGATCTCGGTCAACCTCTCCTATGCCCGCCTGCACGACGAGGGGCTGATCGGCCGTCTCGAACAGCTGCAGATCCCGCGCGGCCGCCTGTCCTTCGAGTTGCTGGAATCGATCTCCTTCGACGAGAGCGACGTCACGGTGCTGTCCAACATTCGCCGGATCAAGGAACTCGGCATCGATATCGAGATCGACGATTTCGGCACCGGCTATGCCTCCATCCTCAGCCTGCTGAAGCTGACCCCGCGGCGCCTGAAAATCGATCGCCAGCTGATTTTGCCGATCCTGAACTCGCCGGCCGAAAGGCGCCTCGTCGAATCGATCATCGATATCGGCACCTCGCTCGGCATCGAGGTGATCGCCGAGGGCGTCGAAACGCTCGAGCACGCCCGCATTCTGCAGGAGCTCGGCTGCCACGGCCTTCAGGGCTATGCCTTTGCCCGGCCGATGAGCGCCAACGATCTTGCGACCTTTGTTTTCGAGCGTAGGTGGCAGGCCGCCTGACGCCACCTTCGGTCGGCTGCGACAGTTCGGCGCGCGCTCGAGCTGGCCAAAAATGACGCGATCTCACATTTTTCTCGCCATCGAGGCTTGGCAGCCCCCGGGAAAATCGTCATAAAAACATACGGCTGTTACCGCTATGCGGACCATGACGGCGTCGTCTGCGACCGTTGCGTCAGCGATGGTCCTTGAGGGGCTTCGGCACCCAATCTCCAATATGCCCAAGAGAAGGGAACGATACGATCGAATACGCGGGGAAATTGCTTTCTGTCTTCATCCTAGCCCCGTTTGCGGGGAGCCTCATTGCAATCTTCTTTCCGTCCGATCAACGCGGCGCAACGGCCTGGTTCGCAGGCGCGATCGCGCTGCTCTGCTTCCTCGTTGCGGTTTGCCTCTACCCCTTCGTCACCTCCGGCGGCGTTCTTCGCTATGAACTTGCCTGGATGCCCGAGCTCGGCCTCAACTTCACCTTGAGAATGGACGGCTTTGCCTGGTTGTTCACGGTGCTGGTGACCGCAATCGGCGTGCTCGTCGTGCTCTACGCCCGCTACTACATGGCGGCAGAGGATCCGGTACCGCGCTTCTTTGCCCTGTTTCTCGCCTTCATGGGGTCGATGCTGGGCGTCGTTCTCTCCGGCAATCTGATCCTGCTTGCGGTCTTCTGGGAGCTGACGAGCATCGTCTCCTTCCTGCTGATCGGCTATTGGCACCACAATGCCCACGCCCGCGACGGTGCGCGCATGGCGCTGACGATGACCGGCATGGGCGGGCTCTGCATGCTTGTCGGGCTTTTGATCATGGGCCGCGTCGTCGGCAGCTACGACCTCGACGTCGTGCTTGCCTCCGGCGATACGATCCGCAACCACCCACTCTATGTCACGATGCTGGTCCTGATCCTGCTCGGGGCCTTGACCAAGAGCGCGCAGTTCCCGTTCCATTTCTGGCTGCCGCACGCGATGGCAGCACCAACCCCCGTCTCCGCCTATCTGCATTCGGCGACGATGGTGAAGGCAGGCGTGTTCCTGCTCGTCCGGTTCTGGCCTGTGATGGCCGGCACCGAGGCCTGGTTCTGGATCGTCGGGCTCGCCGGCCTGACGACACTACTGCTCGGCGCTTACTTCGCCATCTTCCAGCAGGATCTGAAGGGGCTTCTGGCCTATTCGACCATCAGCCACCTGGGCCTGATCACGGTGCTGCTCAGCCTCGGAAGTCCGCTCGCGGCGGTCGCCGCCGTCTTCCACATCGTCAATCACGCGACCTTCAAGGCATCACTGTTCATGGCGGCCGGCATCATCGACCATGAGACCGGAACGCGCGACATGCGCAAGCTCGGCGGGCTCATACGCTACATGCCGGGAACCGCAATGCTCGCCATGGTCGCCAGCGCCGCGATGGCCGGCGTGCCGCTGTTGAACGGTTTCATCTCCAAGGAAATGTTCTTCGCCGAAGCGATCGAGACGCACCAGGCCAATTTGCTCGATACGATGACGCCCTATGTCGCCACGCTCGCCGGCATGTTCGCGGTGACCTATTCGCTGCGCTTCATCCACAGCGTCTTCTTCGGCCCGACGCCGAGCGATCTGCCCAAGATCCCGCATGAGCCGCCGCGCTGGATGCGGGCGCCGATCGAGTTCCTGGTGCTGGCCTGCCTCGTCGTCGGCATTATCCCGGCCATCACCATCGGCCCGTTCCTGCACACAGCCGTCGTGTCTATCCTCGGTGCCAGCACCCCGCAGTACAACCTTTCGGTCTGGCACGGCTGGAACCTGCCGCTGATAATGAGCTTCGTGGCGCTTCTCGGTGGCATCGGCCTCTATTTCCTGATGGGGAACTATCTGGCGACCAGCACCGAAGGGCCGCCGGTCTTCCGCCTGCTGCACGGCCAGCGCATCTTCGAGCGGGTACTGGTGACCCTGTCGTGGAAGTGGGCGCGCTGGCTCGAACAGAGGCTCGGCACGCGCCGACTGCAGCCGCAGATGCGGTTCCTGGTCTTCGTCGCGATCGTCGCCGGCGCCCTGCCGCTGCTGCTCAATCATTTCGAACTGCCGCCGCTTCTGGTGCGCGGCATCGATCCGGCCTTCGCCCTGCTCTGGGCGATCGGCATCGCCTGCGCGGTTGGGGCCGCCTACCAGGCAAAGTTCCACCGGCTGGCGGCACTCGTGCTTCTCGGCGGCGCCGGTCTCGTCACCTGCATCACCTTCGTCTGGCTGTCGGCCCCCGATCTTGCGGTTACCCAGCTCCTCGTCGAGATCGTCACGACTGTGCTGATCCTGCTCGGCCTGCGCTGGCTGCCCAAGCGCATCGAGGACACGCAGGAATCAGAATTGCTGTCGCTGCGCGTCCGTCTGCGGCGCCTGCGCGACTTTCTGCTGGCCATTGTCGCAGGCGGCGGCGTGGCGCTGATCGCCTACACCGTGATGACCCGCCCAATGCCCGAAACCATCGCCAGCTATTTCCTCGAGCGTGCCCACAAGGAAGGCGGCGGCACCAATGTCGTCAACGTCATCCTCGTCGACTTCCGCGGCTTCGACACGCTCGGCGAAATCGCCGTGCTGGCGATCGTGGCCCTGACCGTCTTTGCACTGTTGCTGCGCTTCCGTCCTCAGGCAGACAGCCTTGAGGCGCCGGTACAGCAGCAGGTCCAAAATGCCTTCGACGACGATCATCCCGATCGCGCAAAGGGCGACAGCGTCGCCGAATATCTGTTCGTTCCATCTGTCATCATGCGCTGGATGTTCCCGGTCAGCGGCATGCTGGCCGCCTATCTCTTCCTGCGCGGCCACGACCTGCCGGGCGGCGGCTTTGCGGCCGGCATCGCCATGTCGATCGGCTTCATCCTGCAATACATGTCGGGCGGCACCCGCTGGGTCGAGGAGCGGCTGCGCATCCACCCGCTGCGCTGGATGAGTATCGGCATCATCGTCGCGGCGGCAACCGGCATCGGTTCGTGGCTGTTCGGCTATCCGTTCCTGACCTCGCACGCGCAATATGTCACCCTGCCGATCGTCGGCAAATTCCCGCTGGCAAGCGCAATCCTCTTCGACCTCGGCGTCTTCTCGCTGGTGGTCGGGGCAACCGTGCTCATCCTGATCGCGCTTGCGCACCAGTCGATCCGCGCTCCGCGTGCCCATGCCCGTGCCGTCCTTCGCGCCGGAAAGGAGGCGAAGTAATGGAGATCATCCTGTCTGCCGCCATCGGCGTCCTCACCGCCTCGGGCGTCTATCTCCTGCTCCGCCCACGCACCTACCAGGTGATCATCGGCCTGTCGCTGCTCTCCTATGCCGTCAATCTCTTCATCTTCAGCATGGGTCGGCTGCGCGTGAATGCGCCCCCCATTCTCGAGCCCGGCGGCGTCGGCGATCTCTCGCGCTACACCGATCCTGTGCCGCAGGCGCTGGTGCTGACCGCGATCGTCATCGGCTTTGCCATGACGGCGCTCTTCCTCGTCGTACTGCTCGCCTCGCGCGGCTTCACCGGCACCGACCATGTCGATGGAAGGGAGCAGCGCAGTGACTGATTGGCTGCACCACCTGATGATCCTGCCGATCCTCTTGCCGCTGATGGTCGGCGCGGCGATGATCCCGATCGACGAGCGCAACCGCATGGCCAAGGGCGTGATGGGCTTCGTCTCGACGCTCGCCCTCTTCGTGCTCTCGATGGTGCTGATGCGCGCTAGCGCCTCGACGGAAGGCTTTCTTGCGGGCACAAGCGTCTACCAGCTCGGCAACTGGCCGGCGCCGTTCGGCATCGTACTGGTGCTCGACCGGCTCTCCGCGCTGATGCTCTGCCTGACGAGCGGCCTGGCGCTCGCCGCCCAGGTCTATTCGATCGCCCGCTGGCACACCGCCGGCCATCACTTCCACTCGCTGTTCCAGCTGCTGATCGCCGGGCTCAACGGTGCCTTCCTGACGGGGGATCTGTTCAATCTCTTCGTCTTCTTCGAAATCATGCTCGCGGCCTCCTACGGCCTGCTGCTGCACGGCTCGGGCCCGCTGCGCGTCAAGGCCGGCCTGCATTATGTCGCGATCAACCTTGCCGCCTCGTCGCTGTTCCTGATCGGTGTCAGCCTGATCTATGGCGCGACCGGCACGCTCAACATGGCCGACCTCGCGGTCAAGCTTGCGACCATCTCGCCAGAGAACCGCCAGATGGTCGAAGTTGGCGCCGGCGTGCTCGGCGTCGCCTTTCTGGTCAAGGCCGGCATGTGGCCGTTGAGCTTCTGGTTGCCCACCGCCTATTCGGCGGCAACGCCACCGGTTGCGGCCGTCTTTGCGGTGCTGACCAAAGTCGGCATCTACGTCATCCTGCGGCTGTCGCTGCTCGTCTTTGGCGCCAATGCCGGGGTGTCCGCCGGCTTCGGCCAGACTCTGCTGGTGGTCGGCGGCATGCTGACCATCGCCCTCGGCGCCATCGGCGTACTCGCCTCGCAGGCGATGGCCCGGCTTGCCGCCTATTCGGTGCTCGTCTCTTCGGGCACGCTGATGGCGGCGATCGGCCTCGGGCATTCCAGCATGATTGCCGGTGCACTGTTCTACCTCGTCAGTTCGACGCTGACGATCTCGGCCTTCTTCCTGTTGATCGAACTGGTGGAGCGCGGCCGCGATGCCGGCGCCGACGTTCTGGCGGTGACGATGGAAGCCTATGGCGATGCCGACGAGGACGAGGAAGTCGATGAAGCGGGTGCCGCCATTCCCGGCACCATGGCCGTGCTCGGCCTCTGCTTCTGCCTCTGCGCGCTGCTGCTCGCCGGCCTGCCGCCGCTCTCGGGTTTCGTCGCCAAATTCGCGATCCTGAGCGGCCTCTTCGGCCTTTCCGGCCCCGAGGCCGCGCCGGCGATTTCTGCCGCCGACTGGACTTACGTCACATTGCTGATCCTGTCCGGCCTCTCCGCCATGATCGCCATGAACCGCGTCGGCATCCGCACCTTCTGGGCCTCGATCGAAAACACCGTGCCGCGCGTCTTCGTCATCGAGATTGCCCCCGTCGTCGTGCTGCTCGGCGCCTGCATCTTCCTGAGCCTGCAGGCCGGGCCGACGATGCACTACATGCAGGCAACGGCCGATTCCCTGCTCGACCCGTCGGGCTACACCCAGCGCGTCCTCAGGGCGCCACGTGCGGGAGGGCAGTAACCGATGCGCACCTGGTTCCCCTACCCGCTGCTGTCTGTCGGCCTGCTCATCATCTGGCTGCTTCTCAACCAGTCGGTCGCCCCCGGCACGATCGTCATGGGCACGATATTGAGCGTCGCGCTCGGCTGGGTGACGCTGAAGCTCAATCCCGCCCACTCGCATCCGCGCCGGATCCTGCGCACGCTGCGCTTCGGCGCCAGCGTCGTCGTCGACGTCATCCGCTCCAACATTGCCGTCATGCTAGTGATCCTGCGCGCCGGACGGCGGGCGCCGAACTCGGGCTTCCTGACGGTCGACCTCGATCTCGAAGACGAAAACGCGCTTGCTCTGCTCGCCTGCATCATGACGGCGACGCCGGGCACCGCGTGGCTCGAATACGACCGCCGCCGGAAGTCGCTGCTCTTCCACGTGCTCGACATGGAAAACGAGGAGATCTGGCTGCAGACGGTGAAGCGCTATGAGGCAGGTTTGAAGGAGATGTTCGGATGACTGAGCTTGCAATCATCTGGTCGATCCTGATCGCGCAGATCATGATCGGGCTTGCCATGGCCTTCGCGCTCTACCGCATGGTCAAGGGACCGCGGGCGCAGGATCGCATCCTCGGCCTCGATACGCTCTACATCAACGCCATGCTGATGCTGCTATCCTTCGGCATCCGCACCGCCAACAGCCTTTATTTCGAATCGGCGCTGATCGTCGCGCTGATCGGCTTCGTCTCGTCGATCGCCTTCGGCAAGTTCCTGATGCGCGGGGAGTTGATCGAATGAGCCATCTGACCGACCTTCCGACCTGGGCCGCCATTGTCGTCTGCGGGCTCGTTCTTCTCGGCGCGGCGATTGCGCTGATCGGCTCGCTCGGCCTGCTGAGGTTGCCGGATTTCTACACCCGCCTGCATGCGCCGACCCTTGCCACCAGCGGCGGCGTCATCCTCATCTGCACCGCCTCGATCATCTGTTTTGCCGTGCTGCAGAGCCGCTGGGTGTTCCACGAAGTGCTGATCATCGTCTTCGTCATCATGACCACGCCGGTGACGCTGATGCTGCTCGGCCAGGCAGCACTTTATCGCGACCGCGTCGAGCAACGCCGCGGCGTTCCGTTGAAACAGAAGCCGCTGCCCGAAGAGAGCGCAGAGTAGGCCTACTCGCGCCCGCGGAAGCGGCGCTGATAGGCGGGATCGTAGAGCGAGCTTTCGCGGAAATCCGACGCTTCCAGTCCCAGACCGACGAAGATCAGCGCGGTGCGCTCGATCGGCTCCTCGGCCACCTTGGCGGCGATGGTGCCAAGCGTGCCACGCACCACCCGTTCATCCGGCCACGACGCCTTGACGACGATCGCCACCGGGCATTCGGCGCCATAGAGCGGTGTCAGTTCCGCAACGACCTGGTCGAGCGCATGGATGGCGAGATGGATGGCAAGGGTCGAGCCGGTGGCGCCGAAGCCGGCAAGCGTCTCGGTGTTGGGCATCGGCGAGGCACGACCGGAAACCCGCGTCAGCACCAGGCTCTGGGCGACCGCCGGAATGGTCAGCTCGCGACCGAGCGTCGCGGCCGCGGCGGCAAAGGCCGGCACGCCGGGGGTCATGGTATAGCCGATGCCGTGCTTTTCCAGCCGGCGGATCTGCTCGGCAACCGCGCTCCAGACCGAGAGGTCCCCGGAATGAAGCCGGGCGACATCCTCGCCGACTTCCGCCGCGCGCACATATTCCGCCTCGATCTCGTCGAGCGACATCGGCGCGGTATCGACGATGCGGGCGCCGGGCGGACAATATTGCAGCAGTTCCGGCGAGACGATCGAGCCGGCATAAAGGCAGACCGGGCAGCGCCCGATCAGATCGCGGCCGCGAACCGTGATCAGGTCCGCCGCTCCCGGACCGGCGCCGATGAAGTGTACCGTCATGTGTCTCTCCGAATGTTTTGGAGCGTCCCCTTTGCACACAGCATCGTGGATCCACGCCATCTCATAATTGCGCAAGTCGGACGTAAAACGCTCCGCCCTTTTGCGCGAATGTTCTTTCGCGTGCCGTTGTCGCAAAACCGCGGTACACTTTTGCGCGACATGCTCTAGGCCTTGGTCCAGGACCATTGCGTCACCGGCATCGCCGGGCGCCATCCCGTCATGCCGCCGACCGGCGAGGCGCGGGCGATGTCGATGCGGATCAGCGATCCGCCGAGCCGCGCGTGGCGTTGAAGCAGCACCGCTTCCATTTCCGTCGTAACCGCGTTGGCGACAAGCCGGCCGCCGCTGCCAAGCGCCGCAACGGCTGCGTCCATGACGCCAGGCTCGCTGCCGCCACCGCCGATAAAGATTGCATCGGGACGCGACAGGCCTGAGAGAGCCGCCGGCGCCTTGCCTTCGACGACGGTAAGGCCGGGCACGCCGAATGCCTCGGCATTGCGGCCGACACGCGCCGCGCGCTCCGGCGAGGCCTCGATGGCGATCGCCCGCATGGCCGGATCGGCCAGCATCCATTCGATGCCGATCGAGCCGGAACCGGCGCCGATATCCCAGAGCAGCTCGCCCTTGCGCGGCGCCAGCGCCGAAAGGGTCAGCGCCCGCACCTCCCGCTTGGTGATCTGGCCGTCATGTTCGAACAGCGTGTCGTCGCGCCCGGCCGAAAGCGGCAGCACCCGTCCGCCCTGATCAGCGGCCACCTCGATGGCGCAGACGTTGAGCGGATGGACCAGACCCAGCATGAAGCGCGAGGCAATCTGCGTCGTCACGCGTTCGCCGGCGCCGCCAAGGGCCTCCAGAACCGTAAGCCTGGACTGACCGAAACCGCTTGTTGCGAGCAGCTCGGCGAGCGCCTTCGGTCCCGCCCCATCCGAGGTCAGAGCGAGCACCCTGTTGCCGGGCTGCAGGTGTGGCCGCACTAGATCGATCGGCCGGCCGTGCAGCGAAACGAGCGTTGCCTCCTGCAGTGCCCAGCCGAGACGTGAGGCGGCAAGGCTGAAGGAGGACGGTGCCGGAAGCGTGCGGATCTCAGGCGCGGCGACGCGGCGCGCAAGCGTGGCGCCGACGCCGAAGAAGAAGGGATCACCTGAGGCGAGCACGACCACCGGGCTGCCGCGACGCGCAACGATCTCCTCGACCGAGCGGCCGAACGGGCTTTGCCAGACGCGGCCCTCGCCCTTTATCAGCGAGTGCGTCAGCTCCATGTGGCGGGCACCGCCATAGACGACCGGCGCAGCGGCAATCAGCCGCTTGGCCTCGTCGCCGAGACCGGCTACACCATCCTCGCCTATGCCGATGATGGTCAACCAGGGGGAGACGATGGCCGGATCGCTGTTCGACACCTCAGCCATGGAAAAACCTCGCATTCTCATTCTTGGCGGGACGACCGAGGCCCGCGAACTGGCATCCCGCCTTGCCGGTGACATGCGTTACAACACCATGATCTCGCTTGCCGGCCGTACGGCCGATCCGCGCCCGCAGCCAGTCAAGACCCGCATCGGCGGTTTTGGCGGCGCCGAGGGGCTCGCAGCCTTCCTCAACGCCGAACAGATCGCGCTGGTCGTCGACGCGACACACCCCTTCGCCGCCCGGATTTCCCAAAACGCCGCCGCGGCGGTAAAGGCTGCGCGGGTGCGCCTGCTCGCCCTGCAGCGCCCGCAGTGGCAAGCGGAAGCCGGCGACAACTGGACCGGCGTCGGCACCGTTGCGGAGGCGGTCGTGGCCCTTGGCGACGCCCCGCGCCGTGTCTTTCTCGCCATCGGCCGGCAGGAGGCCTTTCATTTCGAGACTGCGCCGCAGCACAGCTACGTCATCCGCAGCGTCGACCCGGTGACCCCGCCCCTGAAACTGCCGGACGCGACGGCGATCCTTGCCACCGGCCCATTTGCCGAAACGGACGAGATCGATCTGCTTAGGGCTCATCGCATCGACGTCATCGTCGCCAAGAACAGTGGCGGAGCCGCAACTTATGGAAAGATCGCGGCTGCGCGCAGGCTGGGGATCGCGGTGATCATGGTCGAGCGCCGCAAGCCCACCGACGTGCTGTCGGTGAGCGACTGCGATGCCGCGCTCGAACGCATCGATCAATGGCTGTCTCCCGCATAGAAACGCGGCGTATAGACCAGATCCGGCTTGCCTTCGCGCGCAACGATGCGCGTTTCCGACGAACCGATGATGACGCATGTCGCCATGTCGGCGCGGCTGGCGTCGGCCTCGCCGAGCGGCATGACGGCGATGCGCTCATCCGGCCGGCCGGCGGCGCGACCGAAGATCACCGGCACTGTTGCCGGCAGCACGCCGCGCAGGATTTCGAAGGCCTCGCCGAGCTGCCAGGGCCGTGCCTTGCTGATCGGATTGTAGAGCGCGATCACCAGCCCGGCTTCCGCCGTGAGCTTCAGCCGCTTGGTGATGACCTCCCAGGGCTTCAGGTTGTCGGACAGCGAGATGGCGCAGAAATCATGGCCAAGCGGCGCGCCGATGCGCGCGGCAACCGCCAGCATCGCGGTGACGCCGGGCGTCACCACGAGATCGACGGACTTCCATTCCGCCGGTCCCTTGTCAATCGCTTCGCAGACAGCAGCCGCCATGGCAAAGACGCCGGGGTCGCCGCCCGATACCATGCAGACCTTGGCGCCGGCAGCAGCGCGCGTCAGTGCCGCCTGTGCGCGATCAAGCTCCTCGCGATTGTCCGACGCGATGCGCATCTGGTCGGGCCTGAGGTTGAGGCGATCGAGATAGGGGATGTAGCCGAAGAATTCCTGCGCGTTTGAGACCGCCTGCGCCGTCTCCGGCGTCATCTGCTCGGCATTGCCGGGGCCCGTGCCGACGACATAGAGCGTGCCGGTCATGGCCTGTCCTTCCACCCGGGAACGAGCACGAGCGAGAAGTATGGCGCCTCGTCATCGGGCTTTTCGGCAAGTGCCGTCATCGCCGCGTTCTTCATCGTGCCACGCTCGACATAGACGGCCTGGTCGAGCCGGCCGGAGGCGGCAAGCGCCCGGCGGATTTTCGGCAGGTTGCGCCCGACCTTCATGATGACGGCGGCCTCGGTATCGGCAAGGCGTCGTCCAAGCTCACCTTCCGCCATGGTGCCCGGCAGGACCGACAGGACGTCGTCGCCCTGGACCAGCGGCAAGCCGGCAAGCGACCAGCAGCCGGACATGGCGGTGATACCGGGGATGACTTCGACCGGGAAGCGCCCGGCAAGCCGCACATGCAGATGCATGTAGGAACCATAGAACAGCGGATCGCCCTCGCTCAGCACCGCAACGGTCCGCCCGACCTCGAGATGCCTGGCGACTGCGTCAGCAGAAGCGTTGTAGAAATCGGTGATCTGGCTCTTGTAGGCGCCGTCGTCCTTGTCGATCTCGGTGGTCACGGGATAGTAGAGCGGCAATTCGATGAGACCGGGCTTCAACAGCCCCTCGACAACAGCGCGGCCATTGCCGCTGCGGCCTGCCTTGGCGAAATAGGCAAGCACATCCGCCTCGCCCAGCGCCTTGACGGCCTTGACCGTCAGCAGCTCCGGATCGCCGGGGCCTGTGCCGACGCCGATCAACCGGCCCATGCCTGCCCCGCTCACAGGCCCGGCCTCGCTAGCGAATTGAGTGCTGCAGCCGTCATGGCGCTGCCGCCGAGGCGACCGCGCACGATGGCGAAGGGCACGCCATAGGAATTCTCGGCAAGCGCATCCTTCGATTCCGCAGCACCTACGAAACCGACCGGCATGCCGATGATCGCAGCCGGCTTCGGCGCGCCATCGCGCAGCATTTCGAGCAGATAGAAGAGCGCCGTCGGCGCGTTGCCGATCGCGACGACCGCACCAGCCATGTGCTCACCCCAGAGCTTCAGTGCCGCAGCCGACCGGGTATTGCCGATCTCGGCTGCCAGTTCCGCGGTGCGCGGATCGCGAAGCGTACAGATCACCTCGTTGCCTGCAGGCAGGCGCGCCCGCGTTACGCCCCGCGCCACCATCTCGGCGTCGCAGAGGATCGGCGCGCCGTTCTTCAGGGCGCCGCGGGCAGCGGTGACGAAATCGGGAGAGAACACGAATTGCTTCGACGCCTCGACGAGGCCGCAGGCATGAACCATGCGCACCGCGAGATCGGCTTCCTCCTCGGAGAAGGCGGAAAGGTCGGCTTCTGCCCGAATGATGGCGAAGGAACGCTCATAGATGGCGTTGCCATCCCGGATGTAATCATACTCAGGCATTTCTATCCCTGTTCGAACGCAGCCGAGACGCGCGCGGCACCCAGCCGTGTAAGACAGGACCGCGCCGATTCGCCAGCGTCTTTGTTTTCCCGCACCAGGCCAGCCAGCCGTTCCAGCGCGGATTTCATTCCATTTTCATCGGTGTAGGCATTCGCGCCATCCTTCGCCGCCCCATTTACGACAAGCGCATATCCTGATGGCGCACCCACCAGCGTCAACGCCGACGCCTTCGGACGGGCGCAGCCCTTGACGCAACCGGAGAGGTGCACCGTCAGCGAGCCGTCGAGCAGATCCGGCGCCGTTTCCACCCATAGCCGCGCCATCGCCTTGGTGTCCATCCATGCGGAAGCGCAGCCGGTGCTGCCGGCGCAGGTGGCAATGTGGTTTCGCGGGTCATCCGCTGCAATACGAAAGCCCTGCGCCAGCGCCAGCCGCTGGACGATTTCGGCCGCTTCCGGCTCCAGACCCAGCATGAAGAAACTGTGGCCGGGCGCAAGCCGGATTTCTCGCGCCCCAAGCTCCGCGGCTTGCCGCAGAAGGGCGATGAGGCTGATAGCGTCGATTTGGGCGAAGGCGAGCCCAAGGCCAAGGACAGCACCAGTCGAGCCGAGATCGTGGATACCGACGACCGGAGACACCGACATCGGAGCCGGAACGATCTCGACAAAGTCGGCGCCCACCGGACAGAGCATCTGCACCGCATCGATCTCGAGATCCCGGCCACGCGCAGCCGGCCCGATGTCGGTCAGCGCTGCAAGAATCCGGATAACGATCGGCACGACCGCCTCGGTTCGAAGCGCGCAAATGGGCTTCGCCGTTGCAGCGGTTCCCGCAAGCGATAGGTTCCACCAGACGTCCCCGCCGCGCCCGACAGCCTGCAGACGGAGATCGGCAACCGTATCGCCGAGGTGGAACCGGCCGCCGCCATCGACGATGATGGCGAGCTTCGGCGCCAGCCGCAGTGCAGCGCCTCGTGCGGCGATCTCTTTGCGCAGCACGGCAGCGAGGATCCGTGGGTCGATGATCTCTTCCGGATCGATGCCGGCAAGCGGTGGCGTCTCGATGGCAACTCCATCGGGGACCACGATCGCCGCTTCGCCGATCGCTTGGGCAAGGCCGGGAACGGTCGATGCCGTCAGCCTGCGGACCTGCAGATTGCCGCGCGCGGTAATTTCCAGGATGCCATTGCCGAACTGCCGGGCGGCCTCAGCGACATCAGAGAACTGGGAAAGCGTCAGGCTGCCGTCGAGCGGCCGCAGCCGCACCAGCAGGCCATCGCCGGTCGGCATCGGTGCTGCAAGCGACGGGCACGCACCCCGGCGCATAGAGGCGGCGGCATCCATTGTTTGCGATGTCGGCACGGCGCAACTGCTCATAGTCTTGTCTCGGTCGCTCCCAGCGGTCGCCCTCTCGTTGGGCTTTTTTTTCACCAGACGCTATAGCACAGCCACCGACGTTGAGAGAGATCAAAGACGACGGGAAAAGCCTGGAGAAAGCAGGCACAACAGCGGCTATTCCTCGAAATCGGCACCCTTGCGCAAGAGGTAGATATCCATGATCCACCCCATGCGCTGGCGTTCCCTTGCGCGGGTCGCCAGGATCTCGTCCTTGACGTCGGCCAAGCGGCCGGAGATGACGATTTCGTCTGGCGTTCCGAGATAGGCGCCCCAGTAGATCTCGGCGTCCGGATCGTCGATCCGCTGGAATGCCTGCTCGCCATCGAGCATGACGACCGACGTCTGGCTGCGCTTCGGAAAACTTTCGGACAGGCGGCGCCCGGTGGTGATCTCGACCGGTTTGCCGACAAGGTTCAGCGGAATGCGGTGGCTGGCGCAAAGCGCCTGCAGGCTGGTGATGCCGGGAAGAACGTCATAGTCGAACGCGACCTTGCCACGCGCCTTCACCCGTTCGACGATGCGGATGGTGCTGTCATAGAGCATTGGGTCGCCCCAGACGAGAAAGGCGCCGGTTCCGTCTTCGGTCAGTTCGCCATCGATCAGGCGCTCGTAGATTTCGGCGATGCGGGCATGCCAGTCGTCGACGCTGCCATCATAGCTGACGCCCTCGGTGCGGCGGACCGGCACAGCGAATTCGACCGTGCGGCTGTCGGCGCGCGTGACGTAGCGCGCGCAGATCTCGCGGCGCACCTCCGCAAGCTCGGTCTTTTTCTCACCCTTGGTCGGGATGAACAGCACGTCGGCGCGGTTGAGCGCATTGATCGCCTGTACAGTCATATGCTCGGGGTTGCCGGAGCCGATGCCGATGATCAGAAGTTTTCGCACGCGGTCCTCGCCTTTGTTATCTGCAGCAGATCAAAGTGTTGCAGTGTCTTTGGCGGATTGCCGATTGAGACACAAGACCCGCCCGCGACACGCTCCCAGCCGTCGGCGTCATTGCTTGGCGCGCGCGCTTAAGGTGCCTCCGGATTTTCCGGCAGCGTCCAGTCGATCGGCTCAAAGCCTTTCGAGGCGAGGAAGGCATTGGCCTGGGAAAAGTGCCGGCAACCGAGAAAGCCGGAATGCGCCGAGAGCGGCGAGGGATGCGGCGCCCGCAAAACGAGATGGCGCGAGCGGTCGACGAAGGCGGCTTTCTTCTGCGCGTAGGAACCCCACAGCAGAAACACCACCGGGTGATCGGCCTCGTTGACGGCGCGGATGATCGCGTCGGTGAAGCGCTCCCAGCCCCGCCCTTGATGTGAAGCCGCCTGCCCGCGCTCGACCGTCAGCACGCTGTTGAGCAGCAACACGCCTTGTTTCGCCCAACTTTCGAGAAAGCCGTGACGAGCCGGTGGAATACCGAGGTCGGCGTTCAGTTCCTTGTAGATGTTGACGAGCGAAGGTGGCGTTCTGACGCCCGGACGCACGCTGAAGCAGAGCCCGTGCGCCTGGCCGTCACCGTGGTACGGGTCTTGCCCCAGGATGACGACGCGCACCTTGTCGAGCGGCGTCAGATCGAGCGCCCGAAAATATTCAGGTCCCCGCGGAAAGATCTGCCGTCCTTCGCTGCGCGCGCCGACCAGGAACTGCTTGAGTTCGCCCATATACGCGCTGGAAAATTCGGGCTCCAACGCCGCCTTCCAGCTTTCTTCGAGCTTCACTGCCGTTTCCATCACGCCTCCGGTCCGTTTCATCCGCTTGCCGCCCCGGAATTTAGAGCGATCACCCGCAGCCGCAAGCGCTAACCGCGCGACGAGCCGCTTGTTTCACGGCTTTTACTAGCGCTTTCGAGCAGCATTGTATTTCAATGGATACAACGCTAATCAGGATGAGATATCGTTATATCCTGAAAAATATCACGAACTTGATGGAGGCAAGACTGATGATGCAACGCAGACAATGGCTGAAGGGGCTGGTGCTCGCCCTTGGCGTCGCCTGGGCCGGCGCGACCTTCGCGCCAAGCGCCGCCATGGCCGAGGACAAGGTAACCGTTTTTGCTGCCGCGAGCCTGAAGAACGCGCTCGATGCGATCAATGCCGAATGGCAGAAAGAAAGCGGCAAGGAAACGACCGTCTCCTATGCGGCCAGCTCCGCGCTCGCCAAGCAGGTGGAACAGGGCGCACCGGCTGACGTCTTCATCTCCGCCGACCTCGCCTGGATGGACTATCTGGCCGAGAAGAAGCTGATCAAGGACGACACCCGTGCCAACCTGCTCGGCAACAGCATCGTTCTCATCTCGGGCAAGACAGACGCGCAGCCGATCGACATCAAGCAGGGCTTCGATCTGGCAACGCTACTCGGTGACGGTCGCCTGGCGATGGGTGCAGTCGATTCCGTGCCGGCCGGCAAATACGGCAAGGCAGCGCTTGAAAAGCTCGGCGTCTGGTCGAGCGTCGAACAGAAGGTTGCGGGCGCCGAGAGCGTGCGCGCCGCACTGCTGCTCGTTTCGCGCGGGGAAGCGCCCTATGGCATTGTCTACCAGACCGACGCTGCAGCCGATCCGGGCGTCAAGATCGTCGGAACCTTCCCCGAGGACAGCCATCCGCCGATCATCTATCCGATCGCAGTCACCACGGACAGCAAGAACGCCGACGCGACCGCCTATGTCGACTTCATCAAGTCCGACAAGGCAGCGCCGCTCTTCGAAAAGCAGGGCTTTACTATCCTGAAATAGCGCGTGCGGCGCCTGTCCAGAAACGGGCGAAGCATCTATCTTTCTCCAGCGCCGCGCGGACATCGCGCGGCGCTGGGCATTTCGACCGGGAGTGGGATGACTTTGGATTGGTTGGAGTTGAGCGAGGCGGAATGGACGGCGATCCTGCTGAGCCTGCGCGTGGCGACGGTTGCGATGGTCTGCAGCCTGCCGTTTGCGCTTGGGGTCGCCATGCTGCTTGCCCGCGGACGCTTCTGGGGCAAGACGGCGCTAAACGGCCTCGTTCACATGCCCCTGATCCTGCCCCCCGTCGTCACCGGCTTCCTGCTGCTGCTGCTGTTCGGCCGTCGCGGACCGATCGGCGCCTTTCTCGCCGAGAATTTCGGCCTCGTCTTTTCCTTCCGCTGGACCGGCGCGGCACTCGCCTGCGCCGTCATGGCCTTCCCCTTGATGGTTCGCAGTATCCGGCTGTCGATCGAGGCGGTCGACCGCAAGCTCGAGGATGCCGCAACCACGCTCGGCGCCGGGCCGGTCTGGGTGTTCTTCACCATCACGCTGCCCTTGATCCTGCCAGGCATCATCGCCGGCATGATCCTCGCTTTCGCCAAGGCGATGGGCGAATTCGGCGCGACCATCACCTTCGTCTCCAACATCCCCGGCGAAACGCAGACGCTGTCGTCTGCGATCTACACCTTCACCCAGGTGCCGGGCGGCGATGCCGGCGCCATGCGCCTGACGATCATCTCGGTGATCATCTCCATGGCGGCGCTGATGCTCTCGGAGCTGCTGGCAAACGCCGCCGCCAAGCGAACGGTTGCCGCATGAGCCTTCTCGTTGAAGCCCGCCATCGGCTCGGGGATTTCTCCGTCGACGCCACCTTCACCTCCGACGGCGGCGTCACCGCGCTGTTCGGCCGCTCGGGCTCGGGCAAGACCTCGCTGATCAACATCATCGCCGGACTGATGAAGCCGGAAAGCGGCCGCGTGGTGCTGGACGGCGACATCATCGCCGACAGCGAACGACGGATCTTCACGCCGGTGCATCGCCGCCGCTTCGGCTATGTCTTCCAGGAAGCTCGGCTGTTCCCGCACTTAAGCGTCGGCAGCAACCTTGCCTATGGCCGCTGGTTTGCCGGCAGGTCAGGAAAGGCGGCCGACATGGCGCGTGTCGTCGACATGCTCGGCATCGGCCATCTGCTCGAGCGCAACCCCTCGGCGCTCTCGGGCGGCGAGCGGCAGCGCGTCGCCATCGGCCGCGCTTTGCTTGCCGCCCCCCGCCTGCTGCTCATGGACGAGCCGCTTGCCGCGCTCGACGATGCGCGTAAGGCCGAGATCCTGCCTTATCTCGAGCGATTGCGCGACGATGCGGGCGTGCCGATCGTCTATGTCAGCCACTCCGTGAGTGAGGTCGCGCGCCTGGCGCAACGGGTCGTCGTGCTGGAGAACGGCCGCGTAAAGGCATCGGGCGCCGCCGCCGAAGTGTTGAGCGCGCCGGCGGCGGCACTGGCAACCGGCCGGCGCGAAGCGGGCGTGTTGCTCGAAGGCGTGGTCGAGATGCACGACGCCACCCACGATCTGACAACCGTCCGGGTCGGCGACCGGCTGATCCGGGTGCAAAGGATCGACGTGGCGCCGGGGCACGCGCTGCGCCTGCATATTGCCGCACGCGACGTCATGCTGGCGACGGTTCGTCCTGAAGGCATCAGCGCTCTAAACGTGCTGGAGGGAACGATCGTCGACCTGACAGTGGGCGAAAACGGCAGTGTCGATGTGCGGGTGGACTGCGGAAGCGCGACGATCGCCGCCCGCATCACCACCTTTTCACGCGATGCGCTCCAGCTTTATCAGGGCAAGCCGGTCCACGCGATCATCAAGTCCGTGGCGATCGATCACTGACAGGCGCACTCGCCTGCTCCCGATCGCGGACGGCCTCCAGCCAGGCGAGATCATCGGCGATGGCGGCCTTCGCCTTCGCCTCCATTTCGCGATAACGGCGGATCAGCGTTTCGCCGAACGGTGTCAGCATCGCACCACCACCCTGTTTGCCGCCACGCTGGCTTTCGACCGACGGTTCCCGGAACATCCGGTTCAGCGCATCGACCAAAAGCCACGCCCGGCGGTAGGACATGTCCATAGCGCGGCCGGCAGCCGAGATCGATCCGGTCTCGCGGATGAGTTCCAAAAGCATGATCTTGCCGCGCCCAAGTCGGTCCCCTGGCGGAAAGTCGATGCGCAGAATAGGGCGAAGGTCGTCGGGTCGGTCACTCATGCGCGAAACATAGAAGTTTGCGCGCCAAATCGAAAGTCGGTCTGAAGCCAGGCCCGGCCGATTTCACATCGGCCGAACCGGGCAAAACATCAAGGGTGCAGAAAGGCTAGAATCCGGGCCTTGATCTGGCGATGCCGGCATGTACCGATGGCGCGTCCGCAAAACCCCGCCTGAAAGCTTGCCCTCATGCCCGGTCCCCCTCTCGATGCCGTCGAAACCGATCAGATCCAACCGGCGAAAGCCGATGTCGTCATCGTCGGTGGCGGCATCATCGGTGCCAGCACCGCACTGTTTCTCGCCGAACGCGGCATCGATGTTGTGCTCTGCGAAAAGGGTGTGCCCGGAGCGGAACAGTCGAGCCGCAACTGGGGTTGGGTGCGCGTCATGGGCCGTGACGAACGGGAGATACCGCTGGCGATCGAAGCGCTGAAGATCTGGGATACGCTCGATGCCCGCGTTGCAGGCGAAACCGGCTTTCGCCGCAGCGGCATCCTCTACATCTCCGAAAACGATGCCGATATCGCCAACCGCGATGCGTGGCTTGCCATGGCAAGACCCTATGGCGTCGACAGCCGGCAGATCGGGGCCGAAGAAACACAAGACCTGATGCCGGGCGCAGGCATCCGCTACTGGCGCGCGCTGCACACGCCGAGCGACGGCAGGGCCGAACCGCAAAAGGCGGTACCGGCAATCGTTGCCGGAGCCAGGCGCGCCGGCGCCCGCGTTCTGTCCGGCTGTGCCGTCCGCGGTGTCGAGAGGACGGCCGGCCGGATCAGTGCCGTCGTCACCGAGAAGGGCCGGATCGAAACCGCGACCGTGGTCGTGGCCGGGGGCGCCTGGTCGCGCCTCTTCCTCAAGGGGCTCGGCATCCGGCTGCCGCAACTGAAAGTGCGCAACACAGTGCTCCGGACCAGTGCGGTATCGGGCGGCCCCGAGGGCGCGGGCGCGACGGGCAGCTACGCCTATCGCAAACGCCTCGACGGCGGCTACACGATTGCCGACGGTGGCGCCAATCTGCACCCCGTTGTGCCTGATAGTGTCGCCTTTTTCCGCGATTTCCAACCGGCGCGGAAGGCCGAGGGCGATTCCGTCCAGGTCGGCCTCAGTGCCCAGAGCTGGCGCGAACTCTTCGAGATCGGTTCCGTTCCACTCAACCGCCCAGGCGCCTTCGAGCGGCACCGGGTGCTGGATCCGCAACCCGATCAGCATTCCGCGCTGCGCGCATTCGATGAAGCAAAAAAGGCATTGCCGTCCCTCCGCGACGCTCGCGTACAGCAGGTCTGGGCCGGCCTGATCGACGTCACGCCCGACGCCGTGCCGGTGATTTCTACGGTCGAAAGCCTGCCCGGCCTGGTCGTCGCCGCAGGATTTTCCGGCCATGGCTTCGGCATCGGCCCAGGGGCCGGACATCTGGTCGCCGACCTCGTTACCGGTCAAAAACCGATCGTCGACCCCACACCTTTTCGCCTCTCACGTTTCTCCGACGGCACCCCGATCACCATCGCTCCGCCGGTTTGATCATCCGAACGGCAAGTGGTCGCGCAAGAAAATTACGCGTGAGCCGGACCTGGAATCGCAGCCGCATCTGCCGCTGGCATGGCGATGGCAGGAATCTGTCTTTCTTCTGCTGCAAGCAGCCCGGGCGGCCGAAAGGCCTTCATAAGCCCCTGAACTCATGGCAGTCTGTGTGCATTCCCGTCGGGAGAACGGGCTGAGGAGGAAGGCGTGACGATCTGGGGCGGAGGAGCCCGCAGGTGGTCCCGCCCACTTTTGCCATGCGGCGACATCCCGTTTTCCCCGATGCTGACTGGTGCGCGTCGCGCACTCCGGAGGGAGGCCGGAAACCGCATGAGCGATCCCGATCGACTTAGCCTGCATGTCCCCGAACCGGCCGTCCGGCCGGGTGGCGAGCCGGACTTTTCCAACGTCAAGATTCCGAAGGCGGGCTCCGTTCCGAGGCCGGAAATCGATGTCGCCCCGGAAGAGATCCGCGACCTCGCCTATTCGATCATCCGCGTACTCAACCGCGACGGTGAGGCGGTCGGCCCCTGGGCCGGGCTGTTGTCGGACGACGAACTCTTGGCCGGCCTCAAGCACATGATGACGCTGCGCGCCTTCGATGCGCGCATGGTCATGGCGCAGCGGCAGGGCAAGACCTCGTTCTACATGCAGCATCTGGGCGAAGAGGCGGTCAGCTGCGCCTTCCGCAAGGCGCTGAACAAGGGCGACATGAACTTCCCGACCTATCGCCAGGCGGGCCTATTGATCGCCGACGAATACCCGATGGTCGAGATGATGAACCAGATCTTCTCGAACGAGAGCGATCCGTTGCGCGGCCGCCAGTTGCCGATCATGTATTCCTCCAAGGAACATGGCTTCTTCACCATCTCCGGCAACCTCGCCACGCAATATGTCCAGGCTGTCGGCTGGGCCATGGCCTCGGCGATCAAGAACGACACCAAGATCGCGGCCGCTTGGATCGGCGACGGCTCGACGGCGGAATCCGACTTCCACTCAGCGCTCGTCTTCGCCTCCACCTACAAGGCGCCTGTTATCCTCAACATCGTCAACAATCAGTGGGCGATCTCGACCTTCCAGGGCATCGCCCGCGGCGGCTCCGGCACCTTTGCCGCCCGCGGCCTCGGCTTCGGCATCCCGGCACTGCGCGTCGACGGCAACGACTATCTCGCCGTCTATGCGGTCGCCAAATGGGCGGCGGAGCGCGCCCGGCGCAACCTCGGCCCGACGGTGATCGAATATGTCACCTACCGGGTCGGAGCACATTCCACCTCCGACGATCCGAGCGCCTACCGGCCGAAGACGGAATCGGAAGCCTGGCCACTCGGCGACCCGGTCCTCCGGCTGAAAAAGCACCTGATCCTGCGTGGCGCCTGGTCGGAAGAGCGCCACACCCAGGCGGAAGCCGAGATCGTCGACGCGGTGATCCAGGCGCAAAAGCAGGCAGAAGGCCACGGCACCTTGCATGCCGGCGGCAAGCCATCGGTGCGCGACATCTTCGAAGGCGTCTACGCCGAGATGCCGCCACATATTCGCCGCCAGCGCCAGAAGGCAGGATACTGATATGGCCAGAATGACAATGATCGAGGCCGTGCGCAGCGCCATGGACGTCTCCATGGGGCGCGATGACAATGTCGTCGTCTTCGGCGAGGACGTCGGTTACTTCGGCGGCGTCTTCCGCTGCACGCAAGGGCTTCAGGCGAAATATGGCAAGACCCGCTGCTTCGACGCGCCGATCAGCGAAAGCGGCATCGTCGGCACGGCAATCGGCATGGCGGCCTACGGGCTGAAACCCTGCGTCGAGATCCAGTTTGCCGACTACATGTACCCCGCCTACGACCAGATCACCCAGGAAGCAGCCCGCATCCGCTATCGCTCCAACGGCGACTTCACCTGCCCGATCGTGCTGCGCATGCCGACCGGCGGCGGCATCTTCGGCGGCCAGACGCACAGCCAGAGCCCGGAAGCGCTGTTCACCCATGTCTGCGGCCTCAAGGTCGTGGTGCCGTCCAATCCCTATGACGCCAAGGGCCTGCTGATCGCCTCGATCGAAGACCCCGATCCGGTGATGTTCCTGGAGCCGAAGCGGCTCTATAACGGTCCCTTCGACGGCCATCACGACCGGCCCGTCATCCCCTGGTCGAAACACGATCTCGGCGAGGTGCCGGAGGGGCATTACACGATCCCGATCGGCAAGGCGGAAGTGCGTCGCAAGGGCTCGGCCGTCACCGTCGTCGCCTATGGCACCATGGTGCATGTGGCGCTGGCAGCAGTGGAAGAAACCGGCATCGACGCCGAGGTGATCGACCTGCGCAGCCTGCTGCCGCTCGATCTCGACGCCATCGTCCAGTCGGTCGAAAAGACCGGCCGCTGCGTCGTCGTGCATGAGGCGACGCTGACATCGGGCTTCGGCGGCGAAATCGCCTCCCTCGTCCAGGAGTATTGCTTCTACCATCTGGAAGCCCCCGTCGTGCGCGTCGCCGGCTGGGACACACCCTACCCGCATGCCCAGGAGTGGGACTATTTCCCCGGCCCGGCGCGCGTCGGACGCGCGCTCGTCGAAGTGATGGAGGCCTGAGCATGGGCGAATTCGTAATCAAGATGCCGGATGTCGGCGAAGGCGTGGCCGAGGCCGAACTGGTCGAATGGCATGTGAAACCCGGTGATCCCGTGCGCGAGGACATGATCCTCGCCGCCGTCATGACCGACAAGGCGACGGTCGAGATCCCCTCACCGGTCAACGGCACGGTGCTCTGGCTCGGTGCCGAGATCGGCGACACGGTGGCGGTCAAGGCCCCTCTCGTTCGCATCGAAATCGCCGGCGAAGGCACGGAGGCTCTTGCGGCCGAAGAAAAGCCAGCGGCCAAGGCGGAGGAAAAACCGGTGCCGAAGACCGAAGCCCCGGCCGCAACACCGAGCCAACCGGCAAAGGTCGAGGCGAAGACGGCGGCCCCGGCCAAGAACGGCGTGCATGTTTCATCCGAGCGCCTGGAGAAGGCACTGGCCTCCCCCGCCGTGCGCCTGCGCGCCCGCGAAAGCGGAGTCGACCTGCGCCAGGTGACCGGCACCGGGCCTGCCGGGCGCATCACCCATGATGATCTCGACCAGTTTCTTGCCCGTGGCGCGCAGCCGGTGGCAGTCCCTGCCGGGCTCGTGCGCAAGACCGCCATCGACGAGATCAAGGTGACCGGTCTACGCCGCCGCATCGCCGAGAAGATGACGCTGTCGACCTCGCGCATCCCCCACATCACCTATGTGGAGGAGGTCGACATGACAGCACTCGAAGACCTGCGCACCATGATGAACCGCGATCGCAAGCCGGATCAGCCGAAGCTGACGATCCTGCCCTATCTGATGCGCGCGCTTGTGCGGGCGATCGCCGATCTGCCGGGTGTGAACTCCACCTTCGACGATGGCGCCGGCATCATCAACCGTCACCACGCGGTACATATCGGCATCGCCACGCAGACGCCGGCGGGCCTGACCGTGCCGGTCGTGCGCCACGCCGAAGCGCGCGGCATCTGGGATTGCGCCGTCGAGCTCAACCGGCTGGCGGAAGCGGCCCGTACTGGCACCGCGACCCGCGACGAGCTCACCGGCTCGACCATCACCATCTCCTCGCTCGGCGCACTCGGCGGCATCGTCACGACCCCTGTTATCAACCACCCCGAGGTCGCGATCGTTGGCGTCAACAAGCTGGCGGTTCGCCCGGTCTGGGACGGTGCGCAATTCGTACCGCGCAAGATCATGAACCTGTCGTCGAGCTTCGACCATCGCGTCATCGATGGCTGGGATGCGGCCACCTTCGTGCAGCGGCTGAAGGCTCTGCTCGAAACGCCAGCGCTGATTTTCGTGGAGGCATGAGGCGATCATGAAGGAAATTTCCTGCAAGCTGCTCGTCATCGGTGCCGGCCCCGGCGGCTACATCTGCGCCATCCGCGCTGGCCAGCTCGGCGTCGACACCGTCATCGTCGAGAAGGCGAAGGCCGGCGGTACCTGCCTCAATGTCGGCTGCATCCCGTCCAAGGCGCTCATCCACGCCGCCGACGAATTCCATAAGTTGCGCTCGGCTGCCTCCGGCCGCAGTCCGCTCGGCCTGTCGCTCGCCAACCCGACGATCGATCTCGCCCGCACCGTTGCCTGGAAGGACGGCATCGTCGGCCGGCTGAACGGCGGTGTCACCGGCCTTCTGAAGAAGGCAGGCGTTAAGGCCGTCATCGGCGTCGCCCGTTTCGTCGACGGCAAGACGGTCGATGTCGAGACCGAGATCGGCCTGCAGCGCATTCGCGCCGACGCGATCGTGATTGCCACCGGCTCGGCGCCGATCGAGCTTCCCGACATGCCGTTCGGCGGCTCGATCATTTCGTCGACCGAGGCGCTGTCGTTGAAAAGCGTGCCGGCCAGCGTTGCCGTCATCGGTGGCGGTTACATCGGACTGGAACTCGGCACCGCCTTTGCCAAGCTCGGCGCTCACGTCACCGTGCTCGAGGCGCAGACGCGCATCCTGCCGCAATATGACGCCGATCTGTCGAAGCCGATTGCCAAGCGGCTCGGCGAACTCGGCATCGAAGTGTTCACCCAGACAGTTGCCAAGGGGCTCTCCGCCGACGGCAAGAGCCTGCTTGCCGAGCACAATGGTCGGCCGATCGAGGTACCGGCGGAAAAGGTTCTGGTGACGGTCGGCCGCAAACCCGTGACCGAAGGTTTTGGGCTTGAAGAAATCGATCTCGACCGCGCCGGAAAATTCATCCGCATCGACGACCAGTGCCGCACGTCGATGCGCGGCATCTATGCGATCGGCGACGTCACCGGCGAGCCGATGCTGGCCCACCGCGCCATGGCGCAAGGGGAAATGGTCGCGGAGATCGTCGCCGGCAACAAACGCGCCTGGGACAAGCGCTGCATTCCCGCCGTCTGCTTCACCGACCCGGAGATCGTGACATCAGGACTATCGCCGGAAGAAGCCCGTGCCAGCGGCATCGAGATCAAGATCGGCCAGTTTCCCTTCCAGGCGAACGGCCGCGCCATGACGACGCTGTCGGAGGACGGTTTCGTGCGCGTCGTCGCGCGCGCCGACAACCATCTGGTCCTCGGCATCCAGGCCGTTGGCCACGGCGTGTCCGAGCTTTCGGCAAGCTTCGGACTTGCGATTGAGATGGGCGCGCGCCTAGAAGACATCGCCGGCACGATCCATGCTCACCCAACGCAATCGGAAGCGTTCCAGGAGGCGGCCCTCAAGGCTTTGGGCCACGCGCTGCATATCTGAACGGCGAGAGACGATCTCCTCTCACCTCATCCCTGTGCTTGTCACAGGAATCCAGCTACGGCGCGTCGGCGCCGTGAATGAATCGTCATCGCGCATTCAGCTCTTCGGAGGAAAGAAGCCCTTCAGCGCCGCAGACGCGGCGCTGCTGGATTCCTGTGACAAGCACAGGAATGAGGGCGGCGACAATGCCCCCCCTTACTGCAACAACTCCAGCCCCACCGCCGTCGCCTCGCCGCCGCCGATGCAGAGGGAGGCGATGCCGCGCCTGACGCCCTTGGCGCGCATCGCGTGCAGAAGCGTCACGATGATCCGGGCGCCGGAAGCGCCGATCGGGTGGCCGAGCGCGCAGGCGCCGCCGTGGATGTTGACGATGTCGTCGGAAAGGCCGAGGTCGCGGACCGCAGCCATGGCAACCACGGCGAAGGCTTCGTTGATTTCATAGAGCCCGACGCTGTTCTTTTCCCAATCGAGCTTTGACAGCAGCTTCTCAATGGCTCCGATCGGCGCGGTGGTGAACCAGGCTGGCTCCTGCGCATGACCGGCATGGCCGGCAACGATCGCAAGCGGCGTCAGCCCACGCTTCTCCGCCTCGCTTGCGCGCATCAGGATGAGCGCTGCCGCACCGTCTGAGATCGAGGAGGAGTTGGCGGCCGTCACGCTGCCGTTTTCACGGAACGCCGGCTTCAGCTTCGGGATTTTTGCCGGGTCCGCCTTTCCGGGCTGCTCATCGTGGTCAAGCGTTACGGTCTGTCGCTTGCCGGCGCCGTTGATCGCAACCGTCTCCTCGGCAAACGAACCATCCTCCAATGCCTTCACGGCGCGTTCCAGCGAACGCAGGGCAAAGGCATCCTGATCCTCGCGGGAGAACTGGTAGTGCTCGGCCGTATCTTCGGCATAGGTGCCCATCAGCCGACCGGAATAGGCATCCTCGAGACCGTCGAGGAACATGTGATCCTTGACTTCGCCGTGGCCGAGGCGAAAACCGCCGCGTGCCTTGGGCAGTAGATAGGGCGCATTGGTCATCGACTCCATGCCGCCGACCGCAAGCGCCGTGGCGCCGCCGGAAAGCAGCGTGTCATGGCCGAGCATCAGCGCCTTCATGCCCGAACCGCAAACTTTCGAAATCGTGGTCGACGGCGTTTCCATGCCGAGGCCGGCGCCGAGTGCCGCCTGGCGCGCCGGGTTCTGGCCGACGCCCGCGGGCAGTACATTGCCCATCAGCACTTCGTCGACGGCATCGAGGCCGGCGCGCGCAAGCGCCGCCTTCAGCGCGATGGCGCCGATCTCCGGCGCCGTCAAATCCTTGAGGCCGCCCTGAAAGGCGCCCATCGGTGTGCGTGCCGCCGAAACGATGACGACCGGGTCAAGCTTGTCCATGTCTTCCTCCTGCACCGCCTCTCTCGCGGTTGGAAGCGACTATAGCGCAGCGATTGTGCAGTGCAACGCGACTTGTTGGCGCCAGCGACCGGATCGGATTTTCACGTGTTCCACCGCCGGGACAACGCCCGGCGATGGCAGGTCGGGCTGCCGGCCGGCAATCAGCCCATGCGCTCGGAAGCATAGCTGCCGGGGCTCGCCGGGAAGACGACGACGCGGTTGCCGTTGATGAAGCAGCGATGATGGATATGGGCGTGTACGGCGCGCGCCAGCACCTGACTTTCGACGTCGCGGCCGATCGAGACATAGTCCTCGGCGCTCTGGGCATGGGTGATGCGGGCGATGTCCTGCTCGATGATCGGACCCTCGTCGAGATCCGCGGTGACATAGTGCGCCGTCGCACCGATCAGCTTCACGCCGCGCTCATAGGCCTGCTTGTAGGGGTTCGCGCCCTTGAACGACGGCAGGAAGGAATGGTGGATATTGATGATCCGGCCGGACATCTTCTTGCAGAGTTGGTCGGACAGAACCTGCATGTAGCGGGCGAGCACGACCAGATCGGCGTCCGTCTGCTCGACGATCTCCAGCATGCGTGCTTCGGCCTGCGGCTTGTTCTCCTTGGTCACCTTGATGTGGTGGAAGGGGATGTCGTGGTTGACGACCACCTTCTGGTAATCGAAGTGGTTGGAGATGACGCCGACGATATCGATCGGCAAGGCGCCGATCTTCCAGCGGTAGAGCAGGTCGTTGAGGCAATGGCCGAAACGCGACACCATCAGCAGCACTTTCATGCGCTCTTCGCTGTCGCGGATCTCGCAGGTCATGTCGAACCGCTTGACAACAGGCGCAAAGCCTTCCTTCAGCTCGTCGAGCTTGACGCCGTCCTGGCTGATGAAGGTCAGGCGCATGAAGAACAGGCCCGTCTGCAGGTCGTCGAACTGCGAACTGTCGGTGATATAACAGCCTTTTTCCGCGAGATAACCGGTAATGGCGGCAACGATGCCGCGGGTGGACTTGCAGGTGACGGTCAGCACATAGCTTTTCATCGGTATCTGTCTCTCGCTCCAGAGGTTTTTCCGGCCCCCCTTATACGGCCAGTCACCGCGAAAACTAGCGCGGCCTTCGCCCGGCTGTCGATCCATTCGCGACATCGGCTGGACGGAACCGGCCAGCCGGCACCGGTGCGGCTTTGTGAATGGCGCCTGGATTGGCTAGCGCGGGGTGCGATCGGGATGGGCGCGGGCAAACGCGTCGATCTCGGCGCAGCGCTGGTCGATGGCGACAAGTTTCGGGCAGGCGGAAAGATCGACGTCCCAGCGACGGGCATTGTAGACCTGCGGCACCAGGCAGAAATCGGCCATGCCGGGGCTGTCGCCGTGGCAGAAGCTCCCGGTTGACGGGTGGTCGAGCAGGCGCTCGAACGCCGCCAAGCCCTCGCCGATGAACTTGCGCATCCAGTCGCGGCGCGCGGCCTCGCCGTCTGCAGCATTGGCCATGACGAAGGATACGACGCCGAGATTGCAGACGGGATGGATGTCCATCGCGATCGCGTAGGACAGCGCGCGCACGCGCTGCCGCCCCACCGCATCATCAGGCAGGAAGCCGGCCGCTTCCCGCGTTTCCGCCAGATACTCGATGATGGCGAGCGATTGCGTGAACCGCTCGCCATCGATGTCGAGCACGGGCAAGAGCCCCTGCGGATTGCGGTCGAGATGTTCCGCTTGCCGATGGCCCCTGGCAAGCAGGTCCACCGGCACCGATCGATAGGTCTCGCCGAGACTGTTCAGCGCGATGCGGACACGGTAGCTCGCCGAGGACCGCCAATAGTCATAGAGATCGGTCTCGGCCATGCTGCTATCCTCGTCGCGTGCGCTGCCCACAATCAGGCCTTTTCGTAAGGCCCGACCGACTGCTCGATCGCACCGAAGATCGAATGGCCCGCCTTGTCCTTCATCTCGATGCGCACGATGTCGCCGAAGCGCAGGAAGTGCGTCTTGGGCGCGCCGCCAACGATGGTCTCGATCATGCGCAGCTCGGCAATGCAGGAGTAGCCGGCGCCACCTTCGGAGACCGGTTTTCCGGGACCACGGTCGAGCTTGTTGGAGACGGTGCCCGAACCGATGATCGTGCCCGATGCAAGCGGCCGCGTCTTGGCCGCGTGCGCAATCAGTTGGCCGAAATCGAAGGTCATGTCGACGCCGGCGTCCGCGCGGCCGAAAGGCTTGCCGTTGAGGTCGACATGAAGCGGCAGATGCAGCTTGCCGCCATCCCAGGCGTCGCCCAATTCATCCGGCGTGACGGCGACCGGCGAGAAGGCAGACGACGGCTTCGACTGATAGAAACCGAAACCCTTGGCGAGTTCGGCCGGGATAAGACCGCGCAGCGACACGTCGTTGACCAGCATCACCAGCCGAATGGCGGCGCGCGCCTCTTCGATCGAGGCACCCATCGCCACGTCGTCGACGACGACGGCGATCTCGCCTTCCATGTCGACGCCCCAGCTTTCATCCGTCATCAGGATCGGATCGCGCGGCGCAATGAAGCTGTCCGAGCCGCCCTGGTAGATCAGCGGATCGGTCCAGAAGCTCGCCGGCATCTCGGCGTTGCGGGCTTTTCGCACCAGCTCGACGTGATTGACGTAGGCTGAACCGTCCGCCCACTGATAGGCGCGCGGCAACGGCGAAAGCGCATCGTGCTCGTGGAAGCGGACCGTTGGCTGCGCACCGGTTTCGATGCCTTCGGCAACGCGCTCGAGCCGCGGCCCTGTATGTGCCCAGTCGTCGAGTGCGGCCTGCATCGTGCGGGCAATGTGCCCGACCTCCGAGCAGCGGGTGAGATCGCGGGAGACGACCGCGAGTTTTCCGTCACGCGAGCCATCCTTGAGTGTCGCCAGTTTCATGCAATCCTCCCTCTACGCAGACGATTCGTCCGCAAGTTCCACAACAAGGCCGTCAGACGCGATCGTCAAGGCACCGGTCCAGCTTTTGCGCGTGGCAGCCGTCCAATGAGCGTGCGTGATTTCAGGATCGTCGGCCGGGATGAGATGATGCAGCACCAACCGCCCGACGCCGGCCGCCGTGGCAATCGCACCGGCCTCTCCGGCAAAACTGTGGCTTGCCAGCAGGTGCTCCTTCAGCCGCGCGCCGTTGCCGGTGCGCGCCACCAGCCGATCGACGCCCTCTGTCAGCATTGCCTCATGCACCAGAATGTCGGCACGATCAGCGAAATCGGCGAGCGGCGGGAAATAGGCCGTGTCGGCCGAAAATACCACGCTCGCCTCCGCATGGTCGAACCGCAGCGCGAAGCAATCGGTCACCGGCGGATGATCGACGCGCAGCGCCGACACCGCCAGGTCGCCTTCGGCCAGGACCGGGCCCTCGGCAAATTCGACGATGTCGACGAGTTGGCGCAGATCGGGCCGGCCCTCGTCGATGACGCGGATAACGATGTCGAATTTCATCGCCTGCAGAAAGCCGTGCCAGTAGTCGCGGGTTCCCGGCGGGCCGAAGACGCGCACGGTCGTTGCGAGACCGGCGGTCCAAGCGGTGTGGATCAAGGGCCCGAGCTCGAGCACGTGATCGGAATGCAGATGGGTGATGAAGATCAAATCCAGCGCTTTGAGGCTGACGCCGGCATCGGTGAGGCCGCGGGTGACGCCGAGGCCGCAGTCGACAACCACAGTGCGGCCGCCGATTTCAAGCAAGGACGAGGTCGGCGAAGGGCCGCCCGGACGGATTGCCGGGCCACCCTTGCTGCCGAGCAGAACCAGGCGTGCTCTCAAGACCAGTCGCCTTCCGGCGTGCCGTTGAAGCGCTTTTTCAGATCGGTCCAGCAATCGATGTAGTTGTCCTGCAACGTCTCCAGTTCGGCGGCGAAGCGGGTCAATTGCTGCGGAAAGCGGGTTTCGAACATGAAGGCCATCGTATGATCGAGCTTCACCGGTTTCAACTCGCTGTTTGTCGCCTTGTCGTAACCTGATGCGTCCGGCCCGTGGGCCAGCATCATGTTGTGCAGGCTCATGCCGCCGGGCACGAAGCCCTCCTCCTTGGCATCATAGCGACCATAGATCAGGCCCATGAACTCGCTCATGATGTTGCGGTGATACCAGGGCGGCCGGAAGGTGTGTTCGGCCACCAGCCAGCGCGGCGGGAAGATGACGAAATCGACATTCGCCGTTCCCTCCTCGCCCGACGGCGCGGTGAGCACGGTGAAGATCGACGGATCAGGATGATCGAACAGGATCGCTCCAACAGGCGAAAAGGTCCTGAGATCGTATTTATAGGGCGCGTAATTGCCATGCCAGGCGATGACGTCGAGTGGCGAATGGCCGATCTCGGTGACGTGGAAGGCGCCGCACCACTTCACATGCACGCGGCAGGGCGTTTCCTTTTCTTCATATGCAGCTACCGGCGTCTTGAAGTCGCGCGGATTGGCAAGGCAGTTGGCGCCGATCGGACCGCGATCCGGCAGTGTGAACTTGGCGCCGTAGTTTTCGCAGATGTAACCGCGCCAGACCTTTTCGTCGCCAAGCCTGGTCACCTTGAACATGGTGCCGCGCGGCACCAGGCAGATCTCCGAAGGCTCGACATCCATCTTGCCGAGTTCGGTGAACACCTGGATGGCGCCGCATTCCGGCACGATCAAAAGCTCGCCGTCGGCGTTGAAGAAATAGTCGTCGACCATATCGGCGTTGAAGGCATAGGCGTGGGCTGCCATGCCGCCCTGCGTCAGCGCGTCGCCGGCCGTCGTCATGGTGCGGATGCCTTCGAGGAAGTTCAATTTTTCCGACGGCGCCGGCAGCGGCCCCCAGCGCAACTGGCCAAGAGCCAGCGAATGATCGGCCACATGCGGCCCGGTCTTCCAGTACGGATAGTCGATTTTCTGGAACCGCCCGGTGTGACGCACGCTCGGGCGAATACGGTAGAGCCAGGAGCGCTCATTGGTGCCGCGCGGCGCGGTGAAGGGCGAACCGGAGAGCTGTTCGGCATAAAGACCGTAGGCGCATTTCTGCGGACTGTTCTGGCCCTGCGGCAAGGCGCCCGGCAGGCTTTCGGTCTCGAAATCGTTGCCGAACCCCGGCATGTAATCAAGCGACTGATCAGCAGTCGACCCGGCGCCCGCCTGCTTCTGTGCCTTGTCCAACATGACCTCAACCTCCTCCTCTGGTGCCTGCCCATCGAGGATCACGGCTGATCCCGGAAGTCCACGGCACGTTCTATACATATGGGCGCCGCCCCAAATCCGAATGGACGGTGGCGCGCTGCCGCCCTATTAGTTGCAATCGTAACTATCGATTTTGTAACTATCAAGGATGCCACAGATGGCGGCCGATGGCTTCGAGCTCAACGCATTCCTGCCCTACCGACTGAACCGCGCCGCCGAGTTCGTCGCCGTGCGCTTCGCAGCCGAATACAAGGCGCGCTATCAGTTGACGCGCCCCGAGTGGCGCACGCTGGCGGCGCTTGGAAGCTCGGCCCGTGCGATGACGGCGACGGAAGTCGGCACCCATTCGGCCATGCACAAGACCAAGGTCAGCCGCGCCGTCTCGGCGCTTGAGGAGCGGCGCTGGCTGAAGCGCAGCGAGGACGAAGACGACCGCCGGTTGGAACATCTGGAACTGACCAGGGCCGGCCGGCTGGCCTATGGCGAACTCACAGGACTTGCGAGCGTCTACCAGGCGCACCTCAACGAACTGATCGGCGCCGGCGGCTTGAAGGCGCTATGCGCCGGCCTTGAAGCGATCGAACGGGCGATCGACAGGGCCGAGAAGCGCCCTTCCCGCAAATGAGCCTTGTACCAGCCGGCGCTGATATCAGCCTTTCATGCGTTCCGGGATCGGCACGCCCTGGAAACTCTTCAAGGTGTCGAGCACGATCGACGTCTTGACGTGCTGCACGCTGTCATGCGGCAGCAGCACATCGTTGACGAAGCGCGAGAGGCCGGCGAGGTCCGGCGTCACCACCCGCAGGTGATAATCCATTTCGCCGGTCAGCGCGTAAGCCTCCAGAACCTCGGGCAGAGCCGAGATCAGCTTGCCGAAGCGCTTGGCGTTGTCGCGGTTGTGGGTGGCGAGCGTCACCGAAATCACCACCATCAGATCGAGTCCGAGCTTCTGCCGGTCGATCTGCGCCTGATAGCCCGTGATGAAGCCTTCCGCCTCCAGGCGGGTGCGGCGGCGCGAGCATTGCGAGGGCGAAAGGGCGATGCGCTCCGATAGCTCGTTGTTGGTGAGATGTCCGTCGCGCTGCAGTTCGCTGAGGATCTTGAGATCGAACCCGTCAAGCTGCTCCATTCATGCATCCTTATACAGTATTTCGCACGTTTTGTGCGGCATCCTGCTCAAAACGCACAAGAATACAAGCATCATGCATCGAATTTGCGTCATACTCCAGCAAAGTTTGGAGGCCAGAGAAATCTGGAGAACTTAAAGAGGAGACTTCCGATGGGCCCGTTCCCGCATGACGCCCCGCCCGCAACGATTACCGCGGAGAACCCGGCTGGTACGGATGGCTTCGAATTCGTCGAATTCGCCCATCCGGAGCCGGAGAAGCTCGCCGAGCTCTTTACCCGCATGGGCTACAGCCCTGTCGCGAGACACAAGAGCAAGAACATTACCGTCTGGCGACAGGGCGATATCAATTACATCCTGAATGCCGAGCCGGGCTCGCATGCCATGCGCTTCGTCGACGAGCACGGCCCCTGCGCCCCGTCGATGGCCTGGCGCGTCGTCGACGCCAAGCACACCTTCGACCACGCGGTCTCCAAGGGAGCCATCCCCTACGAAGGCACCGACAAATGTCTCGATGTTCCTGCGATCGTCGGCATCGGCGGGTCGCTGCTCTATTTCGTCGATACCTACGGCGCCAAGGGCTCGGCCTATGAGGCCGAATTCGAATGGACCGGCGAGCGCAATCCGAAGCCGGAAGGCGTCGGCTTCTATTATCTCGACCACCTGACGCACAACGTCTATCGCGGCAACATGGACAAGTGGTGGGCCTTCTACCGCGAGCTGTTCAACTTCACCCAGATCCATTTCTTCGACATCGACGGCCGCATCACCGGCCTCGTCAGCCGGGCGATCACCTCGCCCTGCGGCAAGATTCGCATTCCGCTGAACGAGTCCAAGGACGATACCAGCCAGATCGAGGAATATCTGCGCAAATACAAGGGCGAAGGCATCCAGCACATCGCCGTCGGCACCGAAGGCATCTACGACGCCACCGACAAGCTGGCGGACAATGGCCTGAAGTTCATGCCAGGCCCGCCGGAAACCTACTACGACATGTCGCATGACCGTGTACACGGCCATGACGAACCGATCGACCGGATGAAGAAGCACGGTATCCTGATCGATGGCGAAGGCGTGGTGAACGGCGGCATGACGAAGATCCTGCTGCAGATCTTCTCGAAGACCGTCATCGGACCGATCTTCTTCGAGTTCATCCAGCGTAAGGGTGACGAAGGTTTCGGCGAGGGCAATTTCCGCGCCCTGTTCGAATCGATCGAGGCCGACCAGATCCGCCGTGGCGAACTCGGGCCGCAGGCGGCCGAGTAGCACGGACAGCGCCTCCATTCTCTTGTGGTGGCGCTATTCTCGAGTCTTACAAGCCTCTCGCCCGCTGGCGAGGGGCTTTTTTGGTTCCGGCACTGTCGCCGCACTCAGTTCGTGGCGTCGTTGACCACGCGCCAGTTCGGCCGACCGAGTTCATGCGGCCATTCATGCACGTCCCGATCGTTGAAATAGACGACCTCGGCCAGGTTTGGGAAATCCGGGTCGGGCTGTGTGGCGGTGTCGATCCAGGACTGCATGTAGGGCGCGCCGCCCTGCCAACCGAGCTCGGCGACCCAGATCGGCTTGTTGTATTTGGCGACAAGACCGTAGCCGGGTTTCAGCGCCTGCTTGAAGGTGTGAGGCCCGCCGTATTCGATCGCGTCGAACTGTTCGAGACCGAACACCGAAAGACCGACGAGATCGACATAGTCGTCGCCCGGATAGTACTCGCCGAGGTTCGGCATGCCCTTGGGCGACCACATCAGCTGGACATTGGGTACTCGTTTGCGCACGATATCCATCGCGTGCTTGTAGGCTTTGACGTAGTCCTGCGGCGCCCATCCGGCCCAGGAGAACCGTCCCGATGTGTCCTCCATCTCCTGCCCCCAGCGCACGATGACCGGGCTCTTCAGCTCGGCAAGCATGCTGGCGATCGCTTCCATGTTGGCGTCGTAGTCGCCCCTGAGTGTCCGGTCGCGCAACTGGTCAGGCGTCAGCTTCCAGTCGAGCGACCATGACCACGGCTCGATGGTAACCAGCAGCTTGCGCTTGCGCTGAAGCGCGTAGGCGTCAGCCAGGCGCAACGATTCCAGATCCACGTCTTCCCATGGCAGGAACAGATGCTCTGTCGAGACATCGGTCTGGTCGCCGAAATCGCCATGCGGATCATAGGCACCGAGCCGCGTTCCGCCGGGGTGGATGACGGGGCGCTTGTCGGCCATTGTCTGTGTCTGACCTGCATTACCATTGGCGGCAAGATCGGCCTTCTCCTGTGCCAACGCTGATACCAGGCCCGCGCCGGACCCCAGATTGAAGGCGAGCGCAGTGCATAGGGCGAATGCCAATTTGCGTTTCATGTCATCCTCCTGTGGCGGTTCGACCGCTCTTCTTGACCAGGTATTGGTCCTTCAGGCGTAACGCCTTTTCCGTGATTGCGTCGGAAGCAACGAGTTTCCTGTATTCGTCGCCGGGCTTGGGCTTGGCATGTTTGAAGACGTACCACTCGCCATTCGGCACGCGCCGCTGATAAATCGTGTCGCCAATCTTGCTGTGCCCGAAACAGGTGCGGGCCGGACCGGAGCCATCGAGCGCCGTCCATTTCGCCTGCATGCACATCATACCGAGATCACTGACGTACCAGTTGCCTTCCGCAAACGAGCGTTTGCCCTTGTCGTTCACGAAGGCGACCAGCTTCCTGTCATGCGCGGTGAAGCGGGCGCCGCCCGTCGGCCATTGCCAGGTCTTGTTCCGGTAGAGAGAATAGACCTCGTAGGCGCTCAAGGGGATCGGCTTGATCTCCGTCTTCGCCCTGGCGGGTTGCGCGCCGGTATAGACCGCAAAGGCTGCGAGAGGCAGCAGAAGCGGCAAAAACAATACATTCATGGACCGTTTCATCATTTTTTCTCCTCGCTTGAGGGCCTTTTGCGGTGCGAGAGGCCTGCGGCACGCTGCGCTACAGCGATGCCTGAAGCCGCCCGACCTTGCCTGTCACCCTCGTCTCACGCACCTCCGGCAAGCCGGAGCCTTTCCGCAGCCCGTCTGTCGCGGACGACGAAAACCCTTTCCATTTCAGGCGAAAACGAACGACCCCGAGGTCCGATCCACCCTGCCCGGCACCGGCGACCGAAAACTTCGCTTCGGTGAGCCCGACGAAACCGAGTCCCTGCGAGAGCGCCTCGGTGGCCTCCGCGCCATGGCGGATGGCCGACTGTCCCGACAGCACCGAAATGACCACGAGACAGCCAGCGGTCAGCGCCGTCATGGCCGTACGGGGAACGAGGGCAAGGCGGTTCTCCCGCGCATGCTGGACGTGGATGGTGGCAGCCAGCCCGGCGTAAACAAGGGCATTGATGCCGGTAAAGATGTAGAAGCCGCGCGCCGTGCCGGCGTCGGAGACGAGCCAAAGCGCAAGCGCTGAGCCGAGCGATAGCAGGAGGTAGGGCATCATGACGCGCAGCGGCAGGGGGGCTGCCGGTCCTGCGCCCTTGGGCGTGATGCGGAAATCGACAAAGGAGCCGCTGACGTGATCGCGCACAGCCGCGGCGCAGCCGAGCAGCGACCAAGGCCAGCGGGCAAAGAGAAACAGCATGCCTTCCCAGCTGAGAACCCGCGCATCAAAAGGACGGAACGTGCCGGTCGAGCGCCAGAAATAGGCAAGCCCGATCAGAACCAGCGACAGCGGCGCGAAGTGCAGCAGGAAGTCGGGATAGGTGGCGGCGACGAAGCTCCGCCCCATGACCAGCGCCATGATCGGCATGACGAACATCAACGCCATGAACAGGGAAAACAGCGGGTACCAGAGCTGCGAGAAGACGAACTGGAACTTCAGCCGCATCGGCAGCCTGGGCACATAGACCGGCGAATATTTGAGCAGGATCGTTACCAGGCTGCGCGACCACTGGAATTCCTGGATAACGAGATCGGCAAAGGTCGCGGGCCCATCCCCATGGGCGATCGCATGCAGGGCATGCACGCCCTTCCAGCCGCCGGCGTTCATCAGGAGCGTGGTCGAATGATCTTCGGCAAGCTCTGGCCCGAGACCGCCGACCTCTCTCAGCGCCTTGGTGCGAACGGCATAATGCGAGCCGATGCAAAGCGGCGCCCAGCCGTTGTTGTAGCCCGCCTGCAACGAGCCGTGCAGGCTCGCTTCGGCGTGAAGGCGACCGCGCGCCGACCAGCTGCGCGCCGCATTGGCATCGCAGATGCTTGGCGCCGAGACGTAGCCGACCTTCGGGTCGTTGAACGGGCGCAGCACCTCGACGAGATAGGTCGGCTCCGGCACGTGATCGGCATCGAACTGGGCGACGAAATCATAGCGTTCATAGCCATAATGATCGTAGAAATAGGCGAGGTTTCCCTCCTTGCAGCGGGTGCGCCGCGGCCAGGTGGCGCGGTGGTAGTCAGCAACCCCCTTGCGCGTCGAAACGAGCACACCCTGCCGCGCGCACCAATCGATCGTCTCAGGCGACGGATCCTCGTCCGCCAGCCATACGTCGTAATCGCAGCCGATCTGATCGAGCATTGCCAGCAGCGTCTTGCGGACAACAGTGAAAGGTTCTGACGGCGCCTTGGTCACGACCATGGCGATCCGGCCGTTCGGGACGGCCCGGCCGTTCTTTCCCGCGACCTTGGCGCCTGCGAAGATGAAGATGAAATAGGCAGGCAGTAGTGTGATCCAGCCGACCACGATCGTAATCATGACGTAGGATGGCCAATGGGTGACATGGGCGGGATCAAGCCACCACGCCCAGAAGAACAGGAATGCGACAATCCAGGCTGCGATGCCGAAGCCGTTCGCAATCCGCATGCGTGTCGAAAAAAGCGCCACGAGCATCGCCGAAGCATCGCCGGCCGGCGCCGCCGTCAAGGCAGCGGACCTGGCGGATGGGGCGAATGACATCTTGCCTGTCATGACCGTACCTCCAGCCCGAAACCGGGGGCAGCCGTTCGGATGATGGTTTCGATATTGGACAGCGACGGCCGGAAGCCGAGCGTCCGGCGTGCCCAGGTGGTGTCGGCATACAGCACCGGCGGGTCGCCGGCGCGACGCGCCAGAAGCTGCACGGGAACCCGTCTGCGGGTCACCTGATGGATGGCGTCGATCACCTGCCGGACCGATGTGCCGTGGCCCGAACCGAGATTGGCCTTGAGCGGCTCGCCGCCGTTGCGCAGGTAGTCAACGGCGGCAACATGCGCCTCGGCCAGGTCCATGACGTGAATGTAGTCGCGGATGCAGGTGCCGTCGGGCGTATCGTAGTCGTCGCCGAAGACATCGAGCCTATCGAGGCGGCCGGCTGCGGCCATCAATGCCCGCGGGATCAGGTGGGTCTCGGGATCGTGCCGCTCGGTCAGCTGCCCATCGGGATCGGCGCCGGCGGCATTGAAATAACGCAATGCAACCGACCGGAACCCGTAGGCCCGGGCATAGTCGCCGAGCATCAATTCGATCATCAGCTTCGTGCGACCGTAAGGATTGACCGGAAGCTGGATCGTGTCCTCGGTGATCGGCAAACGCGGCGGCACGCCATAGGTCGCGCAGGTGCTGGAAAAGACGACACGCGCCAGCCCCGCTTGACGGCAGGCCTCGAGCAGCGAAACGCTGCCGGCGACATTGTTGCGATAATACTTTCCGGGATCCTCGACCGATTCTCCGACGTAGGCGGAGGCCGCGAAGTGGATCAGGCATTCGGGTTTGAAGGTCCGTATAGCCTCGACGATCCGATCCGTGTCTTCGAGCCCTCCTTCGACCAATGGTCCCCAGCGGACATTGGTCCGGTGCCCCGTCGACAGATTGTCGTAGACAACAGGCAGGAAGCCGGCCTCATCGAGGCGTTTGCAGGTATGGCTGCCTATGAAGCCGGCTCCGCCGGTGACAAGAACGACGCGCGACATATCATACCGCCTCTCCCGCCACGGCGAGATCTGACGCGCCCAGGCGGCGATCGAAATAGGCAATGGCGCGTTGAAGCCCTTCGCGTAGCGCGACCTTGGGCTCCCAGCCGAGCTCCGCCATGGCCTGGGAAATATCCGGCCGGCGCTGACGCGGATCGTCGACGGCTGCCGCACGGTGCACGATGCGCGAGCGTGAGCCGGTCATCGTGCGGATCATCTCGGCAAGTTCGAGAACCGTGAACTCGCCTGGGTTTCCAAGGTTGATCGGGCCGATGCAGCCGTCATCCGAGATCGATAACCGTATGAAGCCCTCGATGAGATCGTCGACATAGCAGAACGACCGCGTCTGATGGCCATCGCCATAGATTGTGAGGTCCTTGCCGAGCAGCGCCTGCACCACGAAATTCGAGATGACGCGTCCATCGTCGGGGCGCATCCGCGGCCCATAGGTGTTGAAGATCCGCGCGACCTTCGTCTTTACTCCGTAGGTGCGGTGATAGTCGAAGAACAATGTCTCGGCCGATCGCTTGCCCTCATCATAGCAGGCGCGCGGCCCGATCGGGTTGACGTTGCCGAAGTAGCTTTCGCGCTGCGGGCTGTGCAGCGGATCGCCGTAGACCTCCGATGTGGAGGATTGCACGACCGTGGCCCCGGTGGCGCGGGCGTTTTCCAGCGCATTCATGGCGCCGAGCACGTTGGTCATCAACGTTCCCACCGGGTCGGCCTGATAGTCCGGCGGAGATGCCGGTGAAGCAAAGTTGAAGATGACGTCCACGTCAAAAAGGAAAGGTTTGCGGACGTCGTGCTCGACGATCTGGAAGCGGCTTGTCTCGCTGAGATGAGAGAGGTTTTCTCGCCGACCGGTCGAGAAGTTGTCGAGGCAGACAACGCTGTGCCCCAGACAAAGAAGTCTTTCGCAAAGATGAGACCCGAGAAATCCGCCGCCTCCGGTCACCAGTATTCGCTTGGGTATGCCTGCTACCTTCTTCAGAAAATCCTGCCCGCCGACAACCGGCAGCTGACCACGACCGACCTGACGCATTACACACCTCCAATTATTATACACACCATTGCACCTGGTGATTGGAGACGAGACGTGACTGAAAGCTACAATAAGGAAATATTCTTTATCAAGAATTCAAAACACGACCCGACAATATAAAAATAATATCCAGAAGGACCACGAATCCTTCTTCAGTAATTTATTATGTTAGATGATTAGCAAATAATTAATACATAGTCAACACGGAACTAAAATAACAATATATGATGCCATACACAATAAAGTTACAATCACAAAACATGTACCTAATTTGAACAAAAAATCAGCAGACATCACAAATTATAAACAGATAGCGAGAAGATATAATTACATCCATCGAAATATCTTCGTATAACTACATAACTGAAGAATAATTACTCAACCATCCGGCATCAACGACATATCGGATCTACGCCATACGGCCACGCTTCCTCGCACCTCTGTCTGCGACACGCGATACTCGCCGCCACGACAAAGCATGCGATGCCCGCCTGGGCCACCGCAACAAACATCACAGACGACGTGAGAGTACTTGGGTTAAACCGCGCCCAACGCAAACCGTCCCTCAAAGTCGCCAATTGGCGATGAGCAACGGAAGCATCATCCCCGACGTCTCACGGCGTCAGTTCTTCCAGCGCGAAGAAAACGGTCCCGCCGCGTGCTCGGAATCCGCATCGGTGGTAAAATAGCGCGATGCTGCTTCCGTCCGGTTTCGCACATTCATCTTCTTGTAGATGTTGCGGACGTGAACCTTCACGGTGTTTTCCGACAACCCAAGGCGATCGGCGATAATCTTGTTCTGGGTTCCCATGCAGATCAAATCGAGAATCTGCACTTCGCGGGTTGTTAACCCACCCAGACTTGCCTCCCGCCGCCGCTTTCCGGCATTCGCATAGACAGCAGCATCGGACGCTTCCGCCTGCCGACCATAGAGCTTGGCCGAGTTAAAGGGGTCTACCGACAGCCGCCGCAACAGTGCAGCCGGGAAATGCTCGCCCCCCTTCATCAGCAGATCGATCGCCGCAAGGCAGACATCAAGGTGCAGGTTGAGAGGAAGGACACCATGGATCAACCGCTCTTCAACAAAACCGGCGATCGACGGATCGAGTTCTTCGGCATTGTCCACCACCAGTCCGATCGAGGCCTTGGGATGGAACTCGTGAATGGTCCGCAGGATTGTCGGAAATGTCTTGGCAGACATGCGGTATAGCATGATCAAAGAAACATCGACGAGATTGCCGTCGAGCAAATTGTCGGGGTCGGAAAGACTAACGACGTCATGTCCAGAAAACCGGGAGCCGACCGCCTGCATCAAGCACTCGGCAAACAGGTCGATCTTGGCAAGCATGACAATCTTTTTCTTTTGCGACAAAGCCTTGTTGTTATCTTCAAAATCGCCCACGTTATGGCCTTCAGGATGCATTACGCCCTCCTCGGGTTTTCCCATTTATTCTTATGGGTGCGCCAGCCTGACTCGGAGTTACGCCCATCTCAGCAAATTGATTCGTGACCAGTGGATAGCGCGAACCCTCTCCACAGACGGAAAATTCGCACTAGCTAATGTATCGTAAAGGTAGGAGGGGTGAAACAACCCAAAAGGATTAGATGCCCTCCAGAAAGCCCCTTAAATCGTTCTAATTAGAACCATCTTTGGGCTAATTCTTAACCAAAAGTATAACAAGATCGTATCCGAAGCGTCTGAATGGGCTTTCAGCCTAGGCTACTCAGCCATCCATATCATCCATTTCCATCCGCAGCGTCGGCCGCACACCGTCCGTGCGCCGGCTCTCGCCACCAGAAATAGCTTCTCTCCAGAGAGAACCTTAGGCATATACCTAATAATACTTCCTAGGAGCTATCTCTCGGGGTGAGCATTGCACTCCCCGTGATGGCTGACAAGACCTCTCTGCGCTCTAAAGCGCAACTTGCCCGCGAGCACCAGAGGTTGCGCCAGGTCGATTTTTGCAAAGATTAACAAACCCTTGCGATCCCTAAAACCCCAAAAAATCCCGAAAAAACGCCGATAATTCGCCCAAAAATGGCATGCTAGCTCCAATTGATGTCTATCGTCCCGTCGTATTCAGAGCCACACTCCTCTCATCGCACTTGAGTTTCGTGTGATCCGAGCCCGGTACCTGTGTGTGCGTTCTGGCTCGCGGCCCGTGTGAATGTGTAAGCGTAGTGAAGCGTAAATCAGTATTAAACCAAAGACATAATCACACGTAATGATTGAGTGCAGGAACTAACCTGCCGCAATTCGATACTTAAAACAACATTGAAATATATTGAGACCCCACAGATGAATATCCCGCGGGAGCATCATCTGAAATTCAAAAAAGAGCCAGCTCCGGATAAAAACCTCATAAAGATGTAGGGGTTTCGGTGCTGGCTCCTTCTCAGGAGGAGAACCACATGTCCGCACTTCTCGACGATAGCATCAAGGCCGATGATGATCTGAAAGTCGGCGCTCTCGCCGATGGACTGGCAACCAGTGCTGCCAATGATCTGAACGTTGACGACGGGTCAACGAGCAACGTTGGCATCGCCAACGGCAATGACCGCAATAACTACAGCGACAGTTCGCAGGACAACGACACCCACATCAAGACGGATGTCGACACCGACATCAAGACCGAGGCCAATGAAAACGGCGACAACCGCAACAACTACTCCGACAGCTCGACCGACTACAATTACGACTACGATTACAAGGACAACAGCAGGGTCGAAACAGATATCGACCAGAAGGCCAACGGTGACAACCGCGACAATTCCTATGAATGGGATTATGACAGCAAGGTTACCACCAAGACAGACATCGATACCGACATCAAGACGGAAGCCAACGACAACGGCGACAATCGCAACAACTACTCGTCATCCGACAACGACATCATCACCAAATCGGACGACGACTTTGCAACGCTGAAGGACGTCAAGGACTTCGACAATCTCGGCATCGCCGGTGGGGACCTCACCTTCAATCTCGGCGACGACTTCTCGTTTAATCTGAACGTCGACCACATCCTCAACAACTCGCTCGAAGGCGCCGGCAACGATAGCGGTTTCAGCGTGGTACAGGCCAACAACCTTGCCGATCAGGACCAGGCCTACGACGTCAGGATGAACAACTCGGACGCCAACAACGACCTGCGCGCCGACGGCGGGCACTCGGATGGCGGCGATGGTCTGAACTTCGACACCAAGTCGGATTGGGACCTCAAGGCCGGTGACGGCATCAACGGCAGCACGACCTCCGACTCGTCGGCGATCCTGGCAAATTCCGGCTTCCATCAGGAAATCGTCCAGGGCGCGAACCTTGTCAGCAACACCGTCGACTCCAGCGTCATCGGTGGCAATTCGCACACTACGGATGTCGGTCACGACACCGACAGCTGATCGATCCGTTTCACAAGAGAAGACTGCACCGGCCCCCCGCGCGGCCGGTGCAGTCGCGCAGATTTGATTTCGGATCGGTTCGTTTCTTTTTTACCGGGGCATTCCTGTCTAGGCCCACCGAAGTCTCCCTTTGATGCGGAAAAAAGGGAAGGATCGGGACAATGCATACGGAAAGAGTGAATGAAATCATTGCACATTTCATCGGCCTGTTCGAAGCCGATACCGATGAAGCACGGCTGAGGCAGAAGCAGCTCGAAGGCGGTGATCTGAAGGAAGTTGCGCAGCAGCTCGAAGACGGCGAAGCAAAGCCGTCCGACTTTACATCCTCATACCAGCTGGTCGACTATGATCCTGAAGTGCTTTATCGAGCGCCCTCCCATGACATTGCCGATGTGGACCTGTTCGGCCGGATCCGCGGCTTCGGCGATCATTTTGCCGATGCTGTCGCCCAATACGGCAATACCGTACCGGTGAAGCTGTTCGCCAACCTCGGCCAACCCGACGGGGCACCTGTCGAAGACAAGTTGATTGTCCACGACGGCCCCGGCTCGGTCATCGCCCATGTGGTCCAGGCCAATATGGTGCGCGACGACGACGCCCTGAACATGACGGATTCCGAGGTCGCCCCGCGCGACACGACCTACGTCAGCTACAAACTTGCCGAATTCAGCGCCGAGGCAGCCGAAGCCACTCCATTCGCGCACTACACCCGCGTCGACACCTTTGAAGGTCTCTCGAAAATCGCCGACGATCTGTCGGACTACGCCGCGGCAAACCGACTGCCGGAACCGCCAGCCTCAAGCAGCGAGCCCGCCCTCAACGCAGGCGCCGATGCTGGCACAACCATTGTACTCACCGAGCAACCCGCCACTACGGATCCGCTCGACGACGAAATCGACCTTCCCACGACCGTCTCTCCGGACGAATTGCCAAGGGATGACAACGGCAATTTCGCCTTGGCCGCCGACAGCATCGAGGGCGTCTACGTCAACGGCTGCCGCGTCGACGAAGCCCCGGTTCTTGCGGACTTCATGCCTGATCGTGGACTGGCGCAACCGGTTGCCGATCCGGAAGGCACCGACGGCCCGCTGCAGGAGGAAGACGACAAGAGCGGCAATTCCGTTTACGTCGAAGCCGGCGCCAACATCGTCGCCAATATCGTCAGCATCGTCGAGACCGGCGTCATCGCCCCCGTAACGGCGGTGATGGGCGGATACCATCAGATCGACATCATCTCGCAATCCTACGCCTATGCCGACAGTGACAGGCTGGATAGGGTTCTGAGTGAAAACTCGGCCGAATCTACGTCACGCACGGTTGCGATGAACATCGCCAATTTCGGCCGTGATGCCTATCATTCATCGTCTTCCGAGCAGGACGGCGATACGGCTCAATCGTCGATCTTCCCGAACGCCTGGCGCGTCAGCATGGTGGAGGGCGACGTTTCCTTCGTCCATTGGGTCGAGCAGTACAACTTCGTAAACGACAACGACACGGTGACCGTGACCACCACCGGCGTCCAGACAACGGCCCTGACCGGTGGCAACGTGGCGGTCAACCTCGCTTCCTTCCTCGGTTTGGGCGACCAGTACGACCTGGTGATCGTCGGCGGCAAGGTCCTGGACCTCAACATGATCACCCAGGTCGCCGTCTTCTACGACAACGACCACATCAGTGGCATTGCCGCCGGCAACGGCATGACCGTAAACGAGAGCGGCAACCTGATCTGGAACCAGGCGTCGATCCAGAACATCGGCGCGAATGACCGCTTCGAAGCGATCCCGGACTATATCCAGAAGGCCGTCGACAACATCAACGACCGCATTGACGAACTGCCCTCAGGCTTTTCGCATGACCTCAATTTCCAGGGCTATGAAGGCCTGAACATTCTTTACATCACCGGCAACCTGTATGACGTCAATGTCATCAAGCAGATCAGCATTCTCGGCGACGCCGATTCCGTCAGTTACGTCGCCAGCAAGATCCTCAGCGACAATCCGGATGCTGACATTACCATCCACACTGGTGCAAACGCCGTCGTCAACAGCGCTCAGATCATCGACTACGACAGTTTCGGCCACACGACCTATGTCGGCGGCCAGGTCTATTCCGATGCGATCCTGATCCAGGCCGGCCTTGTCGACCACGACACCGATACCCATGACGTGACGCCCAAGGGCGACCGGCTCGCCAACGAAGTCATCGCCTTCATCGGCGACGACGACGCACCGTCACATCCGACCGAAACAGTGATCGACGCCGGCAATGACTTGTCCTGGTCCAACGGCCAATGGAACGACGTCATGCACACGGTGCTGACCTAACAAGAACACGAACGGGGGAAGGCATGAACGATCTTTCTAAGTGGCGTGGCAGCGGCAGCAAGGCGCCTGCACGGGAAGAGCCGGCTCCGGAGGTCGTCGACGAACTCGAAGCAGCGTTGACCAACCGATGCATCGCCGCGATCAACGAGGCCGTTGAAGGCCTGCGAAAGGTCGGCCTGGATATCCGCACGACACGGAAAGGGCACGCGCCGGCACCGAAAGCGATGTCGGAACCCGCGAAACTCGCCGATGCCCCCGCCCCCCGCGACCAAGACGATTCCGACGCAGAGTTTCTCGCCCTCGCCCGCTCGATGGCAAACCCCATCCGCCATACCGAGAAGAAGCAGGCCAGTTATCACTTCGGCCCAAGGCGCGACGGCGCCCGGTGGCAAGACCGCGAAAGCGCACCGCTGGAGGAAGTTGAGCGTCAGGCAGCGCCGGTCGTCGCGGCAATCGCCGAGATGCCGATCGCAAAGGCGGCGCCGGCGGAACTGCCGGAAAACAGCTCGACTGCGCAGCAGCAAGCACATCGTCGTGGCAACGACAGCGACCCGGCCGATGAATTGAAGGGCCGACCGGGTCGCGCTCTCCCGCAGACGATCGACAACGATCCAGGCCCGCTGAAAGAGAATGACCGCCGTCCGGCCGTCCGCGACGGCGGCGGCGCCCCGACCGATGGCGGCGGTGGTGGTGGTGGCGACAAGCACACCTTCCACAAGCGCATGGGACCGGTCAATTTTGCCGCCAGCCTGCGCAACGGTATGGCCGTCGTCCGCCGCAACATGATGATCGTCATCGCGTTTACCATCGCGATCAACGTTCTGGTCCTTGCCATTCCGATCTACCTCTTCCAGATCTCCGATCGGGTGCTGACCAGCCGCTCGCAGGATACGCTGGTGATGCTGACGATCGCCGTGCTCGGTGCCATCGTCCTGCAGGTCATCCTCGATTCCATCCGCCGCTTCATCCTGATGCGCACTGCCGTCGAAATGGAGGTCCAGCTCGGCGCGCCTATCTTGAGTGCGGCCGCGAGAGCGTCACTGCACGGCAACGGTCGCGACTATCAGGTGTTGAGCGACCTCCAGCAACTGCGCTCCTTCATCGTCTCCGGCACCCTGATCTCGTTCCTCGACGCGCCGCTGATGCCGTTCTTCGTGGTGGTCGTCTATATGATCCAGCCGCAGCTCGGGTTGATCGTCATCATGTGCTGCGTGGTGCTGTTCGTGATCGCGTATCTCAATCAGAAGGCGACGTCGCAGCCCTTCAGCGAGGCCAACGCCTTCCTCAGCCGCGCCAATTTCCACCTGGATTCGATGTCGCGCAACTCACAGATCATCAACGCACTGGCGATGATCCCGGAAGCAGTAAAGATGTGGGGCCGCGAGACTGCCGGTTCGCTGAAATCGCAAGTCTATGCCCAGGACCGCAGCATCATCTTTACCGGGGCATCAAAGGCGGTGCGCATGTTCACCCAGGTCGCCCTGCTTGGCTGGGGCGCGCATCTGTCGATGGACGGGCACCTCACCGGCGGCATGGTCATTGCTGCCTCGATCATCTCGGGGCGGGCGCTTGCGCCGGTCGAAGGGGCAATCGAGGGTTGGAACCAGCTCAATCATTCACGTGCCGCCTATGGCCGGATCAAGCAGTTGCTGGTCAACTCGCCCTTGAACTTTCCGCGCCTGCGACTGCCGAACCCGGAGGGCCGGCTCGATGTCGAACGCATCCTCTTCGTGCCGCCGCCGCAGAAGCGCGTGATCCTCAACGGCATCTCCTTCTCGCTCAACAAGGGGGAGTCGCTTGCGGTTATCGGTAATTCCGGCTCCGGCAAGACGACGCTCGGCAAGATGCTCGTCGGTTCGATCGTGCCGACCTCAGGCAATGTCCGCCTCGATCTCATGGATTTGAGAAACTGGGACCAGCGGCAGTTCGGCGAAAGCATCGGCTATCTGCCGCAGGACGTGCAGCTGTTTCCCGGCACGATCAAGGCCAACATCTCGCGCATGCGCGACGATGTCGAAGACAGCGCGATCTTCGAAGCGGCCGTACTCGCCGACGTGCACGAGTTGATCGCGTCGTTCCCGCAGGGCTACGAGACGATCGTCGCTGCGGACGGTGCGCCGCTCTCGGGGGGCCAGAAGCAACGCATTGCGCTGGCACGCGCCTTCTTCGGCAACCCAAAATTCGTGGTGCTGGACGAGCCCAATTCCAATCTCGACACCAATGGTGAGGCAGCGCTTGCCCGCGCACTGGTGCATGCCAAGAAGCAGGGCATCACCACCGTGACCATCACCCAGCGTCCCTCCTTGCTGCAATGCGTCGACAAGATCATGCTTCTGAACGAGGGAACCGTTGCCATGTTCGGTGCGCGCAATGACGTGCTTGCAGCCATCGGCGCCAAGCCGAAGGACGAAAAGTCCGCACCCCGTATCGCCGGAGAATGACCATGAGCCGCGAGAAGAAGAATGCCGCCGAAGAACATGCCGTCGAGTGGTACTCGGAGGTGCCGCGATCGATCAAGCTGCACAGCATGGTCGGCCTCGCGTTGATCGTCGCTTCATTCGGCGGCTTCGGCTACTGGGCCTTCGCAGCCCCTCTGGCAGCGGCAATTATCGCCCAGGGCAGTTTCGTCGCCAACGGCAACAACAAGATCATTCAGCACCTCGAAGGCGGCATCATCGAGCAGATGCTGGTGGCCGAAGGCGACAAGGTCAAGACCGGCGATATCCTGGTCAAGCTCGACCAGACGCCGTCGCGCGCCAACGAGCGCGCCCTCAACCTCAAACGCCTGCGTCTCGAGGCGGTGGTCGCACGGCTGCGTGCCGAAGCCATGGGCAGCGATACATTCAAGATCCCCGACATCGTCAAGAACGAGGCCAGCGATCCGGATATCCACGCGATCATCGAGAGCCAGAACGTCAATTTTCACAGCAAGAAGATCAAGCTCGACGACCAGCTGAACCTCATCGACCAGAACATCAGGTCGCTGGAGTTCCGAGCCCAGGGCTACCAGCGCCAGCAGGAATCGTTCAACAAGCAGCTGGATATCCTCAACGAGGAGCGGGACGCCAAGAGCAAGCTTGTCCAAGGTGGACTGACCAAGAAATCCGAACTGATGGCGCTCGACCGCGCCGCGGCCGATGCGATGGGCGAGATCGGCAGGCTCGACGCCGAGGTCAAGGAGAGCCTGTCGCAGATCGACCGCTATCGCCAGGAGGCGGTCATTGCCGTCAACGCCAACAAGCAGGCGGCGCTCGATGGGCTTGAGGCCGCAGAAGCCGATCTCGATGGCGTGCGCGAGCAGTTGCGCGAGGCAAGCGAAGTTCTCGGCCGCGCCACCATCCGTTCGCCCGTCGACGGCACAGTGGTGCGCAGCTATTTCCATACCGCCGGAGGGGTGATCGCGACCGGCAAGCCGATCATGGAAATCCTGCCGGCCAATGTGCCGCTGATCATCGAAGCGCAGGTGCTGCGAACCTCGATCGATCAGTTGCGGGTGGGCGAGGATGCGACCATCCGTCTCTCGGCGCTCAACCGCCGCACGACTCCGGTGCTGAGCGGCAAGGTCTTCTACGTCTCGGCGGACTCGGTTGAAGAAGTGAGCGGCGGCCAGCAGCGCGATGTCTATATCGTCCGCGTCGAGGTTCCCGTCAGCGAGATCCACCGCATCCACGGCTTCCATCCGGTGCCGGGCATGCCGGCGGAAGTGTTGATCACGACGTCGGAGCGCACGTTCTTCGAGTATCTGACAAAGCCGATCACCGACAGCATGTCACGCGCCTTCAAGGAAACCTGAGGCGAAGTACGGGGGGTGGGGATGACGAAGGGGCTAAGCAGAATGGGGCGGCAGCTTTCGCTGTTTCACCAGCAATCTGCCAACGCCTTGAAGGCTCGGTCATTTCCGTCAAAATGGTTTGCGCCGGCAATGGCAGCGCGTCATCGATGGCGCACAGAGGAGACGTTCGATGGCAGCGATACACGAGGTGCTTCTGCTTGTCGGCCGCCTCAACTATGTCTGGACCAATACCGAAAGCCTGCTGATCTATATCATCGCCCACCTGTTGAATGTCGACAAGGAGCGGGCGATCGTGGTCTTTCTGACCTTGAACACGACGCGCGCCCGCATCGATCTGACCGAGCGCCTGGCCAAGCTGCCGGTCACGCCGGTCGACACGCGCGACAGCGTTCTTTCGATCATGGACCGGCTGAAACAGCAGTCGAAGATGCGCAACAAATACAATCACTGCATCTATTCCTTCGACGAGCAGGGCGAGATCTCCAGTACACAGCTGATGCGCCTGGTCGAGGGCGACAAGGACATTCGCTACGGCAAGGTCGAGCAACTGGACGCCCGGGAACTGGAGCGGCTCGAAGCCGCCATCCAGGAGATCACCGAAATCAGCAAGAGCCTCTGGGCCTTCATTCGCTCACGGCCGAACTTCGACGAGCGTTCGATCTAGACGAGATTGCCACAGCCGGCAGGCGACATCCTGCATTCGGATAATATCCTTGGTATATAATGGCTAAATATTGACTATAAGCTAAAGTTGTTTCGAAGAAATTCTGGCTTGAAATACGCTAAACTAAAAATACTTCTCAGTTGCGTAAGAGGGCGTTATGAAAATAGATATTATTGATACTTTAGAATATTTTGAGAAAGTTCGCGAAGATTGGGATCTTATCTACCTAGAAGACCCGGAAGCTCATCTATTTCTTTCCTGGGAGTGGCTGCAGAAATATCTGTCGCACCGACACCGCTGGTTCATTCTTGCCCTCAAGCAGGAAGACGATGGGCGGTATTGCGCCTTCCTGCCATTGAAAGTGTCGACCTACCAGGACGACACGACCAAGCTTTTCTGCGACGAGATCCGGATGGCCGGCAACTATGGCGCCGACTATACCGGCTTCCTGTGCCGGCCCGGCCTGGAGGATGCTGCGGCCGATACCTTTTCTGCCCACATCGGCAAGGAGAACTGGACGACCCTCACGTTCGATTATTTCTCTACGGCCTCTTCGCGGCTCGATCGTCTGCTCGGCGCCTTTCCCGAAGACCAGTTCGTCCAGACCAGCAACGAGCGCAGCAATCCCGACAATATCGACAATACGATCTGCCCCTATGTGAACCTGCCCGAAAGCTGGGAGGACTATCTCGCCACGCATATGAGCGCCCAGACGCGGCAGAAGCTGCGTCGCTTCATGCGGATGGTCGAGGCATCACCCGATTACCGCATTACCCACGCGACAAAAGACACGATCGAAAGAGACCTCGACACGCTGTTCCGGCTGTGGCGCATCAAATGGGCAGAGCGCAAAGGCAGCAAGGTCGATCGGCTAATCACGTTCACACGTGAGATGCTGCTGGACGCCTTTAACCAGGGCGCGCTCGATGTTCCCGTTCTGTGGTATCAGGACCAGCCGCTCGGCGTGCTTGCCAATCTGCTCGACCGGCAGAAGAAGACCGTCCTGTTCTGCATCACCGGCCGCGACGAGACGTGGACGACCCCTTCCCCGGGGCTTCTGCTGCACGGCTTTGCCATTCGCAATGCGATCGCCTGGGGATATCGGGTCTACGATTTCCTGCGCGGCAACGAAGCCTACAAATATTCCTTCGGGGTTGAAGAGCGCCGCATTCGCAGCATGCGTGTCAAAACGCGATCAGGCCGCAATCTGCGCAACTGCCTCAACCCGCGCAGCATCGAACATGTCTACGAGCGCGCGGTGGAACTGCACAGCCAGGGGCGACTGGACAAGGCGGAACCCGGCTACCGGCAGGTCATCCACACCGTGCCGACACACACCCGGGCTCGCTACGGCCTCGCCCAGCTTTTCGACGACAAGGGCGAGCACGACGAGGCCGAATATCTTTACAGAAGCCTGCTTGCAACGATGCCGGGCGCTGGCAAGATCCAGCATCGGCTCGGCGACAGCCAGATGGCGCAAGGGCACTACGCTGAAGCGGCCGAGACCTTCGAGGCCCTGCTGGCCCGCCATCCGCTCGTAAGCCTCGTGCGCTACAAGCTCGGCGTCGCCCTCTGCGCGACGGGCCGAGGCGAAGAGGCCCTCAGCATCTTCAGCAGCTTCGAGGATATCCTTTCCGACGATCCGGATCATGTGCGCTGCAAGCTCAAGGCGCAGGAAGCCGTCATACGTCTGAAGGCAGCCCTGCAAACGCCGCAGCAGGACGAGGTTCCCGAACCGGAGCAAACGCCGGTATCGATCCCGCCGCCGCAGAGAGTGTTGGTGTCGCCGAAACGAGCGCTTGATGCATCCGTGCGCCTGCCGACCGCGCCACCCCTGCTTCAGCCGTCCCTGCCATCAGGCATATCGGCGCACCTGCAGTCGCGATCGAACAGGCCGGGCGAAACAGGTTCACGGATCAAGCATTAAATATATCGATTGCGAGGTGGCCGACCGCTCACTCGGCGGTTTCGGACCAGTCGAGCGACGTCAGCTCCTCGCGAAATGCGAAGCGGATGATGTGGCGTTCGATGACGTCCTTACATTCCGCCAGCGCCTCGGCATCCGGTGATTCCGCGACGAAAGATAGCTGATCGCCGCGCGCCGTCATGCGCGCGGTGCTCGCCCCTATCGTCGCCACAGAATCCGTCTCGGTATATTCGACCGTCGTCTTGTGGGCGAAATGCTTGGACAGCTGCTGCAGGTATTGCGACGCGCGCGCGGTGGTAATACCGCTCGTGGCTTTCAACATGTTCTTCTCCACACTGCATGGGGTCGGTGGGCAGGCCAATGAAAGAGAAAAGGCGCCATGATTGCTCCTACCGCCCTTATCGGAACCTCAAGCCTACTTCTTGCTCAGTGCTTCGGTGAGCTGATCGACGATATCCTGCTCGGACTTCAGGCCCGAACTCGTCAGGTAGAGCTTGGCGGAATCGAGATAGACGACCCGCTCGTTCTTCCAGGCCTTGGTCTGGCGCACCAGCTCGTTGTCGAGCAGCGCTGCGGCCGGCTGGCCTTCCTGGCCGATCGCCGCGTCGCGGTCGACGACGAAGATCCAGTCCGGATTGGTCTCGAGGATATATTCGTAGGAAACGGCCTGGCCATGCGTCGCGACCTGCAGCTTCGGATCAGCCGGTTCCACACCGAAGATGTCGTGGATTTCGCCGAACCGCGAACCCTTGCCATAGGCGCTGATCTTGCCGCCGGTCGTCAGCAGCACGAGGCCGGTGCCGGCACCCTTGGCAACACCCTGCAGCTTTTCGATCGAGGCGTCGAGTTTCTCCGAAGCTGCCTTGATCTCCGCTTCCTTGCCGAAGATGAGGCCGAGAATAGCGGCGTTCTTCTTGACGCTGCCGATCAGATCCTTGTCGTCGGAGGTGAGGTCGATGGTCGGCGCGAGCTTGGCAAGCTCGGCATATTTCGACTGCGAACGACCACCGACGATGATCAAATCCGGTTCGGCGGCATTGACCGCCTCGTAGTCGGGCTCGAACAGCGTGCCGATCTTCGGATAGGTGTCGGACTTGTATTTTTCGAGTGACGGCGGGATCGCAGAGCCGGGAACGCCCGCCACGGGAATGCCGAGCATGTCTAGCGTTTCCAGCATTCCGAAGTCATAAACCAGCACGGTCTTCGGATTCTTTTCGACATCCGTCGTACCGCTGCTGTGCTCGATCTTCAACGTTTCAGCGCTTGCGGCAGGCGCCAGAGCCAGGACGGCAGCGACTGCAACACTACGAAGACCATTAGAAAACAGAGATATATTCATGACTTTTTCCCTCATCTTTTCGATCGTCCTAGCGCGATTTTCCAAAGAGGGCAACAAGGCCGTTTGCCGTCCTTGCAAATGCCGTGCGCCAAACCGCGGCCCATGAACGTGTGCGAGCGCCACCAAAAATGTCCTGGACCGATCCACAGGCCAGCCTGCGCTGGCATCGGCGACGTCGAGCGAACTGCCGCAGCGGATGCGACGAAACTTGACTAGCCATGTCATATATATGAATGAAGCTCAGCTCCAATCCGGCGCTGGGCGGGGCAAGCTTTTAGCGGTGCCGGGAAAGACGCAAACAAAACCTGTCCCAAGCTGCTTGGAGGCGACGGAAGAATGAACGGCAACAAGTCGACAAAGAAGAGCCATTCACCAAAACGCCGGCGCGCCTAAAGACCGATCGATGAAACCACTTCTGATTGCCGTTCCCGTCATCTTTGTGCTTGCCGTCATCAGCGTCATGACCGGCGTCGGCAGCCTCGCTTCAGGACTTGAGAGCGATGGTCGCGGCTGGCTGTTAATCGTCGAAAGCCGGGTGCCGCGCACACTCGCACTGATGCTCGCCGGAACCGGTCTCGCCGTCGCCGGCACCATCATGCAGATGCTCGCCCGCAACCGCTTCGTCGAACCATCGACCGCAGGCACCGCCGAATCCGCCGCCCTTGGCATGCTGCTGACGATGATCTTTGCGCCCACTCTGCCGGTCGCCGCCAAGATGGGCGTCGCGGCGCTCACCGCGCTCGCCGGTACGGCGTTGTTTCTAAAAATCCTGCGCCAGATCCCGTTGCGCTCGGCGCTGATGGTGCCACTGGTCGGCATCATGCTCGGCGGCGTCATCAGCGCCGTCACCACCTTCGTTGCCTATCGCTACGACATGATGCAGTCGATGGGGGCGTGGATGTCAGGCGATTTCTCCGGCGTACTGCGCGGTCGTTACGAGTTGCTGTGGATCGCACTTGTTCTGACGTTGATCGCCTATGTCACCGCTGCCCGTTTTACCGTCATCGGCATGGGCGAGGAGATCGCCCGCAATGTCGGCCTCGACTTCAACAAGGTGGTGACGCTCGGCCTTGGCATCGTTTCGATGGTGACGGCCACGGTCGTTGCCACCGTCGGCATGGTGCCGTTCCTCGGACTGATTGTGCCGAACATCATCAGCCTCTTGGTCGGCGACAATCTCAGGCGCACCCTGCCGTTGATCGCCGCAACCGGGGCCGGGCTGGTGCTCGCCTGCGACATCGTCGGCCGCATCGTGATTGCGCCCTACGAGATCCCGGTCGGAACGGTCATGGGCGTCGTCGGCAGCGTCGTCTTCCTCTATCTGCTGCTTTCGAGGCGCGCCCATGCAGGCTGACATTAAAAGGGTTTCACCCTCCGGCATGCTGCTCGTCACAGCTATGCTCGCGCTCCTGTCGATGCTGGCCTTCATGACACTCGGTGCCAGGGGAAGCTGGGCCTTCATCCTCTCCTTCCGCGGCACCAAACTTGCGGGCATGGTTCTCGTCGCCTATGCGATCGCCGTCTCGACCATCCTGTTCCAGACGATCTCCGGCAACCGCATCCTGACGCCATCGATCATCGGCTTCGATGCGATGTATGCGCTGCTGCAGACGGTCATGGTGTTCTTCCTCGGAGCCGCCGGCGCCACCGCCGTCGACCCGCGGTTTCAGTTCATCATCGAAGCCGCGGCGATGGTCGGTTTTTCCGTACTCCTGTTCCGGGCGCTGTTTTCCGGAGGCACCCGCAGCCTGCATCTCCTGATGCTGGTCGGCATCATCCTCGGCGGGCTGTTTCGCAGCCTTTCGTCCTTCCTGCAGCGGATCCTCGATCCCAACGAATTCGTGGTGCTACAGGACCGGCTGTTTGCCAGCTTCAACACGGTCAACGCCGACCTTCTCGGCATTTCCGCCGTCGCCGTCGCAGCAGTTACCTTCGTTCTCTGGCGGCTGTTCCCAACCTTCGACGTGCTGTCACTCGGCCGCGAAAGCGCCATCGGGCTCGGTGTCGACCATCACCGCACCCTTACCATCCTGCTCGTGCTCATCGCCGTTCTCGTTTCCGTCTCCACCGCGCTTGTCGGCCCGGTGACGTTCTTCGGTCTTCTGGTCGCCAGCCTCGCCTGGCAGATCACCCCGACGGCCAGCCATCGCTTCGTGCTGCCGATTGCCGTGTGCCTGGCCATCGTCACGCTCGTCGGCGGCCAGGTGATCCTGGAGCGGCTGTTCGCTTTCAACACCGCGCTCAGCATCGTCATCGAATTTGTCGGTGGTCTTGTCTTCATCTTCCTGCTTGTTCGAGGCTCCGCCCGATGATCGAAATCCGCGACGTGACCAAATCCTATGGCAGCAATGCGGTCGTCGACCGGGTCTCGATGACCTTGCCGGCCGGCGGCCTCACTTCGATCATCGGCCCGAACGGCGCCGGCAAATCGACGCTGCTGTCGATCGTCAGCCGGCTGATACCAATGGATGAGGGACAGGTTCTGGTCGACGGGCTCGATGTCAGCAGGACCGCCGGCGACGTGCTCGCCCGGCGCCTGTCGATCATGCGCCAGGACAACCACATCACCGCGCGCCTCAGTGTGCGCGATCTCGTCGCCTTCGGCCGCTATCCCTATTCGAAGGGTCGCCTGACGGCGGTTGACGTCGAGCATATCGAGCGCTCGATCGCCTATGTTGGCCTGCACTTCCTGGAACACCGGTTCCTCGACGAGCTATCGGGCGGCCAGCGCCAGCGCGCCTTCATCGCCATGGTGCTCTGCCAGGATACCGATTACATGCTGTTCGACGAGCCGCTCAACAATCTCGACATGAAACATGCCGTCGAGACGATGAAGCTGCTGCGGCGCCTGGCCGACGATTTCGCCAAGACCGTTGTCGTCGTGCTGCACGACATCAACTTCGCCTCCGCCTATTCGGATCGCATCGTCGCCATGCGCGACGGCAAGCTCGCCTTCGAGGGCGCACCGAAGGAGATGATCGAGCCGTCGCGCCTGCAGGCGATCTTCGACGTCGACTGCCGCGTTCACGCCGTCGGCGAAACGCGGCTCGTCAACTATTTCGAATAGGCCGGTCGGCTCAATGGGAAGAGCCAGATGCGAGCGGGCGGCCTTTGCGCGCGGCATCAGCGATCTTGTCCTCATCTGTTACCGATGACAGCCGCTTCAGCCGGCGCCCCAGGCGAACGCTGACATCATCCATCACCGTGAACATCACCGGCACGAAGACGAGGCTCAGCATCGTCGATGTGATCAAGCCGCCGATCACGGCGATCGCCATCGGCGCGCGGAAGGCTGCATCCGCACCAACGCCGATCGCCGCCGGCACCATGCCGGCGACCATGGCGATCGTCGTCATGATGATCGGCCGTGCACGGGTCGTGCCCGCCGTCAGCAAGGCCGTTCGCCGGTCCGCCCCTTCCTTGCGGCAGACGATCGCATGGTCGACCAGCAGGATCGAGTTCTTGCAGACGATGCCCATCAGCATCAGGATACCGATGGTCGAGGACAGATCGAGCGCCGCCCCAAACAGGATGAGTGCCAGCGCAGCGCCGCCGATCGACAACGGCAGGGCAATCAGGATGGTGATCGGCTGCAGGAAGTCCTTGAATAGGAGCACGAGCACCGCGGTGACCATCAGGATGCCGGCAAGCAGAGCAAGCGCGAAATTGCGAAACATTTCCGACATGTATTCGGCTTCGCCGTAACTGGCCTGCGAAACCCCCGCCGGCATCTTGGTCATGGCCGGCAGGGCTGAAACTGCCTCGAATGCCGTGCCAAGCGTGATGCCGTTCAGATTGGCCTCCACCGCCATCAGGCGTTTGCGGTTGAGGCGTTCGACGCTGCCCTCCTCCGCGCCAAAGGAAATGTCAGCCACCGATGTCAGCGGCACCAGCTTGCCGGAGTTGGTGCCGACGCGCAAATTTCGCAACGTGTCGAAATCCGCCCGCGCGGTTTCGTCGAGCATCACCCGGATTGGCACCTGCCGGTTGCCGAGATTGAACCGTGCCGAATTGCTTTCGCTATCGCCCATCGTGGCAATGCGCGCGACCGTGCCGATCGACGTTACCGAGACGCCAAGCCGGGCAGCCTCGTCGAGGCGAGGCTTCACCAACAGCTCAGGCGACAGCAAGGGCTCGGTCGACTGGACGTTGACAAGGCCCGGCATCGCCCGCATCTCGTTTTCGAGCTGGCGCACGGCCTGGGTCAATGCCTCCGCGTCATCACTGGTCAGATAGATCGACAGATCCTTGGCGCCCTGGTCGGACGCAAAGGTCGCCTGGATATCCGGCGTCTCCGCAAGCAGCGGCCGCAAAGAAAGCTCGAACGCCTTGCGGCCGAGCGCACGCTCCTTGCGCGGACGAAGCTTGATCAGCAGGTCGACCCGGTTGAGGCTGTCGGCAGTCGCAAGCGCGCTGTCGACCTCCGGCCGCGCTTTGATCTTGCGCGTCAGCTCATCCGAAACACGCGCCGTTTCCTCGAGCCGCGTGCCCGGCGGCAGAGTGACCTTCAAGGTCGAGAGGTTGCTGTCGCTCCCCGGTATGAAGCCGGTCGGCAACATGGTCAGGAGCGCGATCGAACCGACGAAGATCAGGGCAACGATGGAAAGCGCCGTCTTGCGATGATCGAGCGTCCAGCCGAGCATCCGGACATAGGTATCGGCGATGCGCGAGCGCTTGACCTCATGGCCATGCCCCGCCTTCGGACGAAGCAGATAGGCCGCCATCAGCGGCGTCAGCAGGCGGGCGACCGCCAGCGAGAACAGGACAGCGATGGCGACCGTCAGGCCGAACTGCTTGAAATATTGTCCGACGGCGCCGCCGATGAAGCTGACGGGCGCAAACACCGCCACGATCGTCAGCGTCGTCGCCACGACCGCCAGCCCGATCGCATCGGCGGCATCGATCGCGGCAAGGAACGGCCGTTTGCCCATGTCCACATGCCGCTCGATATTCTCGATCTCGACGATGGCGTCATCGACCAGAATGCCGATGACGAGCGTCAGCGCCAGCAGACTGATGCTGTTCAAGGTGAAGCCGAGCAGATCCATGACCATGAAGGTCGGCAGGATCGATAGCGGCATGGCCAGCGCCGAGATCAGTGTTGCCCGCCAATTGCGCAGGAACGCGAACACGACCACGACGGTCAGCGCCGCCCCTTCGAGCAGCGCCGTCACCGCCGCGTCGTAGCTGTCCTTGGTGTACTCGACCAGCGAGATCAACTCCTTGATCTCGACGCCGGGTGTACGCGCCTGGATTTCCACAAGCCGCGTGGCAACGCGATCGGCAACCACCGTGTCGCTCGCGCCCTTGCTGCGCGACACCGAGAAGCTGACGACCGGCTCGCCGTCGAGCCGGGCAAAATTGCGTGGTTCGGACGAGGTGTCCTCGATTTTCGCCACATCCGAAAGCTGGACCCAACGGCCGCCCGAAATCGGTATCGACAGGCGCGAAAGCTCCTCGACGGAGGTGGCGCTGCCAATCGTTCGGATCGACTGCTCGCGCCCGCCGATCTCGCCACGCCCGCTCGGGACATTGGTATTGAGCTCGCGCATCGCGGTGTTGACCTGGTCGGCCGTCACGCCAAGCGCCAGCAGGCGCTCCGGATCCAAGGAAACGCGAACTTCGCGGCTGACGCCACCGAGACGCTGAACCTTCTGGACGCCCGGAAGCGTCAGAAGCTCGCTGTTCAAGGTATCGTCCACGAACCACGACAGCTCGACCGCGGACATGTTGGGTGCGCGCACGGTGTAGTAGATGATGGCGCTGCCATCAACGTCGAGGCGCGAGACCACCGGTTCCTGGATCGACTGCGGCAGATCGGAGCGGATCTGGGCGACCGCTTCGCGCACGTCGTTGGCGGCACGGTCAGGGTCCGTGCCGATCTTGAACTCGACCGTCGTTGTCGAGACACCGTTGGTAACCGTCGAGCGAATGTGGTTGACGCCGACCAAGCCGGCGGCCACCCCCTCGACGCGCCGCGTGACCTGCGTCTCCATTTCCGCCGGCTGGGCGCTCGGCTGGGTGATTGTCACGGTGACGACGGGAAACGACACGCTCGGATTGGCGTTGACGGGCAGACGCAGGAACGAGGCGATGCCGACAAGGGTCAGAACAACGAACAGGACGAGCGTCGGTACGGGCTTTCGGATCGCCCAGGCGGATATATTGCTGGTCATTTCTGCGCGCCTGCCTGAGCGGGTTCAATGTCTTTGGTGGCAACGGCCTCACCCTCACGAAGAGAGACGCCGGCCTTGGCAACAACGCGTTCGCCGGTATTTAGCCCCGACACGATCTCCACCTTGCCGTTCTGGCGCATCCCGGCCTGGACGGTCTTGCGCTTGACCTTGCCGTCCTCGACAATGAACACTGAGGGCATTCCGTCCGGCGTGCCGTAAAGCAGCGCGGAATCGTCGACCATGATGGCCGGACGTTCCGCAACAACGATTTCCGCGCGGCCGAACGTTCCGGCATAGGGCGGCTTGTCGGTCATGAGCGCAATCTTGGCCGTGCCAAGTCGTGTCTCGCTATCGATCTTCGGATTGATCACCCGGACATGACCCTCGATCGTGTCCGTGCGTCCGGAAAGCTTGACCTTCACCTGCTGACCGACAGCAAGCAGGGGCAGCTCGCTTTCCGGTATTTCAGCGGCAAGCTCGATTTCGCCGTCACGGATCAGCCGCATCAGCGGTTCCGTTCCGGCCAATGCACCGGCGCGGGCAAGGCGCTCGGAAACGATGCCGGTGGAAGGGGCGACGATCACGGCGCGTTCGAGCTTGCGCCGCGCCTCCGCCTGGAGCGCCTGAGCCTGTGCGTCCTCGGCGCGGGCGACTTTGACCGCCTCGTGCGCGATGGCCACTGCCGAAACACGCTCTTCAAGGAAAGTCTCGGCTTTCAGGTGCCGCAGTTGGCGTGCACGGTCGAGCTTCTTTTCTTCCTGTCGAACGGTCTCTTCCTGTTGAGCAACCGCCGCACTGGTGCGGGCGACGCGCCCTTCGGCTTCCCGCAGGAGGTTTTCCAGCATCTCGGTTTCCAGTCGGGCAAGAACCTGGCCGGCGACCACTCGATCGCCGACCTCGACCTCGACCTTGGCGATCCGCTGCTCGGTCAACGTCGTGCCGACGGCGATTTCTTCGCGTGCGACGAAGATGCCGGCAAAGGACCGCATCCATTTCTGTGGCTGCCTGTCGGCCACAAGCGTCGAGACGGTGCGGGTTGCGGCTGCGACATCGGCGCCCACCGATGCGGCAGCCTCGTTGGCAAGCAGCTCGCCTGCAGTGGCAGCAAGCAGGAACGTGGCAATTGCTGCGCTCAGAACTGGGGAACGTCTCATTCTGGTTGGCTTTCGCTGACGGGAATGGATGTCGACCAATCCTCTTGAGGATCGCATCGCGTCGACAGGTCCCTGATTATCGCGTTCAGAAGGAATTATTTCTTCGATTAGTCAATCTATTAATTCCATCAGCTGAACACGTCAATAGTAAGGCGATCGCATGCAAGCATTGCGGGAACATGGCGCTCTTGGCACCAGACCGCTTCTATTGACTCTGCAAGACCCGCATCGCATATGAGATCGATCAGTCTATTAAAGAATGATGGCCACTGGGAGCAGGCACGATGCGCAAGATCGACCCGGAAAAACATGCCGCAAGGCGGCAAGTCATCCTCGACGCCGCAATCGTCTGTTTTGCCCGTAAGGGATTCCACGGCACTTCGACTGCGGAAATCTGCGCCGAGGCAGGCATGAGCCCGGGCAATCTCTTCCATTACTTTCCGACCAAACACGCCATCATCGCCGCGATCGTGGAGGTCGAACGTCAAGAAACGGCGGAGTTTTTCCGTGAACTCCATGAAGCGTCGGATCTTTTTGCCGCCCTTCTGGGTTTTATGGACGTTGTCCTGCGGCTGGCGGCCGATCCGGTCTTTTCCAGCCTGGCGCTGGAGATCGCCGCCGAGGCCACGCGCGACGAACGCATCGGCGAACTGGTGGCGGCGAATGACGCTGACCTGCGCACCGCCCTTGCCACTGTGATCAAAGCGGCGCATGAACGCGGACAGATCGATGCCGCCATCGATCCCGAGGGCGGCGCACGCTGGATTGCAGCGATCATCGACGGCATCTTCGGGCGCATCGCCGTCGATCCGGGTTTTAAGCCGCTGGAAGAGGCGCCGATGCTGCACCTGCTGCTGACGCGTTTTCTCTGTCCAACAGGCTGAGCGGTGCAAGATTTTACAGTGAGTTGATTTGTGCGGCCGCCGGTGCGTGGCCGCCGACGCCTTCAAGGCCGGGTCGCATCCTGGCTCATCAGAGCGACATCCCAGGGGGCTTCCGATTTAGACGGAACCGCGCAAACGCTCTATCTCTTTGTTTTTACGCATTTCCTCACGGAAACCGCTTCGCACTTTTCCTAGAAATGCTCTATGCCGGATCCTCGCCATGTTACGGCGCCTGATGCGACCGTCAAAACCGTCAGAACCGACGCCCTCTTCCAAGACGATGCTGGTTCGAGCCTTTGCCGTTGACGCACGTGTATGCGGTTTACGCGTCTCGCATTCATTTGCCCTTGAAGGTCCGTGTTTTCCTGGACTTTGTTCTGGGCGCGCTTGGCGGTTAGCCGGTTTTGTTTTCTTTGCCCCTGAACGCCAAAAAGCCCGCGGACCTTTCGGTCTTGCGGGCTTTTTTTTTGATTTGGTTGCGGGGGCAGGATTTGAACCTGCGGCCTTCAGGTTATGAGCCTGACGAGCTACCGGGCTGCTCCACCCCGCGCCATCTCGGTAAACCGCT
>NZ_LMDT01000017.1:0-84458 GCF_001425885.1 Ensifer sp. Root1252
CGGACCGACCGAGACGACCACGACCTCGTCGGCCTTGCCGGCTTCCTTCAGCCGCAGCGCTTCTTCCACCGAGATCTCGTCGAACGGGTTCATCGACATCTTCACGTTGGCAAGCTCGACACCCGAGCCGTCAGCCTTCACCCGGATCTTGACGTTGTAGTCAACCACCCGCTTAACCGTCACAAGTATTTTCATGGCCAACCCTTTCCGGCAATTTTCGTTGTCTGCTGACGGTGGTTACATCCGCCCGCGCTTAGCTTCGGGATCATAGGGCGATTCCGCGATGACGCGGGCCTTGCGCCGCTCGCCGAGGATCGGGACTTCGAGCTCCCTCCCCGGAACGCCAAGCTCGACCGGCAGTAATGCGAAGGCGACGTCGTGGCCGAGCGTGTAGGCATAACCGCCCGAGGTGATGCGCCCGACCAGCTTGCCCTGGTGGTAGACGCCCTCATAAATCAGCGAGCTTGCGCCATCGGTGTCGATCGCGATGGTGAAGGAACGACGGGCAATGCCCTCTTCCTTTGCCTTTGCCAGAGCGTCGCGGCCGATGAACTCGCCCTTGTCGAGGCGCACGAAGCGATCGAGGCTGCTTTCCCAGGCGCTGAGTTCCGGGTTCATGTCGCGATACATCGCCCGGTAGGACTTTTCGAGACGCAGCGATTCCAGCGCCTGCAGTCCGATCAGCCTCAGGCCATGGGCCTTACCGGCGGCTAGCAGCGCATCGAGCAGGTGTCGCTGGTAGCAGAGCGGATGATAGAGTTCCCAGCCGAGTTCGCCCTCGTAGTTGACGCGCAGCAGGCGGACGTCGCTGGCGAGCCCCACCGTGCCCGATTGCACCCCGAACCATGGGAACGCCTCGTTGGAGAGATCGATCTCGGTCAGCGATTGCAGCACGTCGCGCGCCTTCGGGCCAACGATGGTGAAGCAGCCGCGATCGTTGGTGACATTGCGAAGCTGGACGCTGCCATCCCTAGGCAGAAGCTTCGACAGATCGTCGAAATTCCAGCGCTCGGCTCGCGGCGTCGAAATCAGGTAGAACGAGCCGTCTTTCAGCCGGGCGACGACATATTCCGCCTGGACACCACCCTTCGGGGTCAGATGATGGCTGAGGTTGACGCGGCCGGTCTTCGGCAAACGGTTGGCAAGGATGCCGTCAAGCCAGGCTTCGGCGCCGGGGCCACTCACTTCGAACTTCGTCATCGGCGTCATTTCGACGAGGCCGACGGCATTTCTGACGGCGTGAACCTCCTCGCCGACATATTTGCCCTTCTCGGTCCAGCGCCAGCTGTACTGATCCTTGGCTTCTACGCCCTCAGGAGCGAACCAGTTCGGCATTTCCCAGCCGTTGAGTACACTCCAGACGGCGCCCTTCTCGGTCAACCGATCATAGGAAGGTGCAGTCTTCTGCGGCCGGGCGGCCGGCATGTCCTGACCGGGATAGTGCTGTTCGGCATGGGTGCCCCAGGCTTCGCGCACCTTTTCGCGCGTCCAATTCTTGTTGGCGTAGTCGCCGAAGCGGCGCGGGTCGAGCTCGGAGGTATCGAGGCTGTTGCCGCCTTCGACGATACGCTCGGAGAGATAGTAACCGATCGCGCCACCCCAGAGGATGCCGCCGGGCACGCCTTCGGCGATCCAGACATTGTCGAGCCCCCAGGCCGGCCCCACCAGCGGCAGTTCGTCGGCAGTCATTTGGAAGGGACCGCGGACATTGGCCTTGATGCCGACGCGACCGAGCGCCGGCACGAGGTCCATTGCCCGCTCCCAGTTCCAGGCGACCGAATCGAAATCCTCTTCCAGCAGGTCGGCGCCGAACCATTCCGGCACGCCGTTTTCGGCAAACAGCTTCAGATGCTCTGTCTTCTCGTAGGGACCGAACATCAGGCCGTCGCCCTCCTCGCGCAGGTAGCCCTCGAACCCCTCGTCGCGCAGGATCGGCATCTCCGGCAGGCCCTGGCGCTTGCGCTCGATCACTTCAGGGACGGCATCGGTGATCCAGTATTGGTGGACGATCGGGATCGCTGGGATTTCGAGCCCGAGCATCGCGCCGGTCTGGCGCGCATAGTTGCCCGTCGCCGAAATGATATGTTCGCAGATGATCTCGCCCTGGTTGGTCTTGATCTTCCATTCGCCGCTCGGCATGCGCTCGAAGCCGCGCACCTCGGTGTTTAGATAGATCTTGGCGCCGCGATCGCGCGCGCCCTTGGCCATCGCCTGGGTGACGTCGGCCGGCGCGATGTGACCGTCATCAGGATGATAGAGCGCGCCGAGCATCTCCTTGTTGTTCTCAAGCAGCGGCCAGAGTTCGCAGGCTTCCGCCGGTGAGACGAGTTCGGCGCGAATGCCCTGAACCTCGGCAACGCTCATGTAGCTCTTGTACTCGTCGAAACGGTCGCGGGTATTGGCGATGCGCAACTGGCCGCATTTGTGCCAACCGACATGCTGGCCGGTTTCGGCTTCGAGGCCCTCGTAGATCTCGATGGTCTTGGCGATCATGCGGCCGATATTGATGCTGCGGGCATAGGACGGAATGAGGCCGGCGGCGTGCCAGGTCGAGCCGGCTGTCAGCTGCGTGCGTTCGAGCAGCGCGACATCGGTCCAGCCGCGCTTCGTCAGACCGTAGAGAATGGCTGCGCCGACGCAACCGCCACCGATGACCACGGCTCGAGCATGAGTTTGCATAAAGAGGTTCCCTTATGTGGAATTTTCAGCAACTTACAAACGGCGGGAGCGCTTGTAATCTTGCTAAAAACTATCCGGGGGCATAACCTCAGTTTATGCATAGACTCCGCTCGCTCGTCCCCTCCGCCAACTATCTCTTCGTCTTTGAGGCCGCCGCCCGGCGGCAGAGCTTTACCGGTGCTGCGGAAGAGCTGAATGTCAGCCAGCCGGCCGTCAGCAAGACGATCCGGCTCTTGGAAGAGGCGACCGGCCTGAAACTCTTCCGCCGCGAGCACGCCCGACTGGAGCTGACGGCCGAGGGCAAACGGCTCTACAAGGAAACCCAGGAAGCGTTCGACCATCTGCACATGGTGATCTCGTCGCTGAGGCAAAAGCACTCGCGTGATATCGTGCGCGTCTCGTTCTCCGCATCCTTCGTGCAATTGTGGCTTCTTCCCAGGCTGAAGGCCTTCAAGGCGCAGCATCCTGATATCGCCTTGCGCATTGCCGAAAGCAGCCGCGACGACCAGGACCTCTTGGAGGAGGATATCGATCTTTCTGCCCGGCTTGGCGTGGGCAAATGGCCGGGTATTCACGCCTGGCATTTCGTCACCGAGGAAGTCTGGCCGGTGTGCAGCCCCGCCTATCTGAGAGAGCATGGGCCGATCGAAACCCCAGCCGACCTGCTCAACCACACGCTGCTGCATTTCGAGGAGCGACATCGCTCACGCGTCGGTTGGCGGGAATATCTCGAGCGCAATGAAGTCTCGGCCGCCAAGCTGACGCAGGATTTCGTCTTCACCGATGCACTCAATTCGATCGAGGCAGCCGTGCACGGGCAAGGCGTCGCGCTCGGCTGGAAGCATCTGGTGCACGACCACCTGAAGGCGGGCAAGCTCGTCTGCCCGATCCGGGCGAGCTATCACTCTGGCCAGAGCATCCATATCGTCATGCCTTCCCAGCGCCCGCCGAAGCGGGGCACCGAGATCTTTCGCGACTGGCTGATGGAGCAGAATGCCGACGCCGACATTTTCGCCGACGAGGTTGGTTAGAACCGCTCGCCGACGAAGTGGGCGACCTGGGCTCCTGCCTCGTAATAGACTTCCTTCAGACGCCGCATCGGCGGATCGCTCGGGTCGCTGAGCGGCAGCGGCAGCTCCGCCTCGGTGATCTCGCCCAGGATGTGACGCGCCAGCACCCGGCCGAACACCGTTCCCGGCGCGATGCCACGACCGTTATAGCCGGAAAAGCCGACGACATTCGGCGCAAAGCGGTGGAACCGTGGCAATGCATTGGTGGTCATGCCGATCTGGCCGTACCATTCGCACTCGAAATCGACCTTGCCCAATTGCGGGAAAAGCCGGGCAAGCGAGCGGCGGGCCCAGGCCTTGTGGACGGCCGCACCGCCGTTGCGCAAGGCACCGACGCTGCCGAACACCAGCCTGCCCGCCTTGTCCATGCGGAAGGACGAAAGGATTTCCTTGGTGTCCCAAACGCCTTCGCGGTTGGGCAGAATACTCGAGAGCAAGTCGGGTGCGAGCGGCCGCGTCGCAAGATTGAAATAGGGCAGATACACCTGCTCGGTCCGCACCCGTTCCCATGGGCCGGTGCTATAGGCATCAGTCGCGACGATGATCCAGTCCGCCGTCACGGACGCCCTGTCGGTCACCACCTTCCAGCCACTGCCGATCCGCTCCGTCGAGACGACCCGGCTCGAAGTGTGCAGGACAACGCCGGCGCGCTGGGCCGCATGCGCCAGGCCGCGCACATAGGCGAGCGGCTGCAAGGTGCCCGCCCGTCTGTCGAGCAGGGCGCCGGCATAGGCGGTCGTGCCGATCCTTGCGGCGGTCTCGGCCGCATCGAGAAGTTCGACCGGCGCGCCGCGCTTTTGCCATTGCGACGCACGGTCCTTGATCTCCCTCAGGCCGGCATCGCCGACGGCACAGTGCAGCGTGCCGTTGCGTTCGAGTTCGCAGGCGATCGCGTGCTTGTCGATCAGGTCGATCACGACGCGCGGCCCGTTGCCGAGCAGATCCAGCAGCCGCTCTCCATGCACATCGCCGAGCTCGCCTGGTAGATCGTCAGGCATCACCCACATGCCGGCATTGATCAGACCGACATTTCGGCCCGCACCGCCAAAGCCGATCTCCGCCCCCTCGAGCAGGATGACGCTGCGGCCGGCTTCCGCCAGATGCAGGGCAGCCGAAATGCCGGTGAAGCCGCCGCCGACGACGACCACATCGGCGAATGCGTCAGCGGCAAGCGGGCCGGTGACCGGCGGCGGCGGGGCGGTCTTTTCCCAAAGCCCATGGGAGCGGGGATCATTCAGCATCGTTCAGGTCCTTCGTGCGGGGGTGTCGCTCGTCTTTTCCCGCAACTTCCATCAATCATGACAATGATAACGCCGCCATCACTGTGTAAAGACCACCGTCCTGTGGCCGTTGAGCATGACGCGGTTTTCCAGGTGCATCTTCACCGCCCGGGCGAGAACCCGGCTTTCGATATCGCGGCCGGTGGCGACAAAATCCTCGGCACTCATCGAATGGCTGACCCGCTCCGTCTCCTGCTCGATGATCGGGCCCTCGTCGAGGTCGGGCGTGACATAATGCGCGGTCGCCCCGATCAGCTTGACGCCGCGCGCATGGGCCTGGTGATAGGGCTTGGCGCCCTTGAAGGACGGCAGGAACGAATGGTGGATATTGATGATCCTGCCGTAGAGCCGGTTCGACAGGTTGTCCGTAAGGACCTGCATGTAGCGGGCGAGGATAACGAGGTCGGCCTCCGTCTCACGCGCCAGATCGATCAGCCGCTGCTCCTGTTCGGCCTTGTTGTCCTTCGTCACTTTCCAGTGGTGATAGGGGATACCTCCGAGCTCGGAGGTCCTTGCGCTGTCGTCATGATTGGAGACGATGGCGACCACCTCGGCATTCAGCCAGCCGACGCGGATCTGGTAGAGCAGATGCAGCATCGCATGATCGAACCTCGAGACCATCACGATGATCTTCGGCCGCCGTGTCGCGTCGGCAACCGTGGCCCTCATGCCGAAGCGATCGATCGCCGGTTTCAGCGCCCGCTCGACACCGTCTCGCGACATGCCCAACGGACCGGTAAAGGCAATGCGCATGAAGAAGCAGTTGGTCTCGACGTCGCGGAACTGATTGCTTTCGACGATGTTGCCGCCGATCGCCGCAAGCTCGGTCGTCACCGCGGCAACGATGCCGGGCTGGTCGTCGCAGGCGAGCGTCAGGACGAATGAGGCAGCGGTGCCTGTTGATGTCAGGTTTGCGGGCATCACGGTCATGCCTCTTTCCTTTCGTGATAACGGTGGCCGGAATGGCGCGCCGTTGCGGCTCAGCTCTTGGATTTCGACTGGCCAAAGACGTAGTCGGTGACCCTGGGCAGAAAGGTCTCGCTGTAATACCCGCGCGGCTTGTCGCCGACCGCGACGCCGGCATTGAGAATGCCGGCCTGGTAATCGTCGGCAAACAGCGAATAAGGGTAGACGGGTTCAACCGCACTTGCCGCCTGCAACTGCCGGCGCAACTCGACGGGAATCGAAAAATCCAGTGCAGCCAGATTGTCGTCGAGCTGCTCGATCCGGCTTGCGCCGATGATGGCAGCACCGACGCCGGGCTGCGTCACCACCCAGTTCAGGGCGATTTGCGCCATGCTGCGGCCGACCTCGCCGGCAACCGCTTCGAGCGCAGCGACAATGCGCCTATTGCGTTCGGTAAAGAGCCCGAGCCCGCTGCCGGAGGCGTCGAGCGAAAGCCGCCCTGCGGCCTGCTGGCCGGCCCGGTATTTGCCGGAGAGCAAGCCCATGGCGAGTGGACTCCAGGCGGTGATGCCGAGGCCAAGCGTCTGGGCGAGCGGCACGAATTCGTTCTCGATGCTGCGTTCGGCCAGCGAATACGGTAGCTGCAGGCAGATCGGCGGCGTCAGCGCATGCGCCTCCGCCCAGGTCTGGGCGCGTGCCGCATACCAGCCCGGCACGTCGGAAAGCCCGGCGTAGCGGATCTTGCCCGCGCGCACGAGATCGTCGAATGTCCGCATGACCTCTTCGGCCGGTGTGATCCGATCCCAGGTGTGCAGCAGATAGAGGTCGATGTAGTCCGTTTTCAGCCGCCGCAGCGAGGCGTCGACGGCGCGCATCAGGTTCTTGCGGCCGTTGCCGCCGGCATTCGGATTGCCGGGCTCTAGGCTGTTGGAAAACTTGGTGGAAATCACCACCCGGTCGCGAATGCCGGCCTCGGCGACGAACTTGCCGATCAGTTCCTCGCTGACACCAGCCGCGTAAGAATCGGCCGTGTCGATGAAGTTGCCGCCGATCTCGAGGTAACGGTTGAAGATCGCGCGCGCGGCATCCTCGTCCGATCCCCACGAACCGCCGATACCCCGAATGCCGCCATCGCCGAAGGTCATCGTTCCGAGCGCGAGCCGGCTGACCCGCAAGCCCGAGCGCCCGAGAAGGTAATAGTGGTCCATGGACATCAGTGGTTCCTGGTTTATCGCACGTCTTTGCCGCTGGCTGCGATCACATGTGGCCGTGATGGCTCCGGCGGGCGACGCTTTGCTGGACGTGGTTAATCATGGTTATGAAGTCGAAGACCGGTCGACCGGTCGCCGTCTGCACCGCATGAGCATAGGGCGGCAGATCGCTGCATTCGAGCAGAATGGAGCGAACATCCGGGTTATCCTCGACGAGTTTGCGGGCAACCTCGGTCACTTCCCGCTCGATCTGAGCGCTGTCGAGCGTGCCTTTCTCCTCAAGAATGGCTTCGCGGAATTCCGTCTGCCCTTCCATGCCCGCAACCGCAAGAGGGATATGCCCTGGCACGTTGCTCGCCTCGAAGTGGCGCGGCGTCAGTCGGCTAGCATTGGCCGTGATGATGCCGACGCTGCCGCCGGCCGCCGCATGCATGAACGGGATCTGCATCAGGCTCGACAGAAACACCGGAATATCGACCGCGGCTGCGACCTCTTCCTGGAAATAGGCCATGAAACCGCAGGCGCCGGTGATCGCCTTGACGCCGCGGTTCTGCAATTCGACGGCCGCTTCGATGAAGACGTCGCGAAGTGCGGGATCGCGCTGGTTGAGCAGCCGGTCGATCGAGGCGCCGCGCACCTCCTGGAAGCGGACCGGAAAGTCATAGGTGGTGGCGTTGCCGACATTGCCGGGCACGCAGGGGTACGCAGCATCGAGGATGAGGATGCCGATCTGCTCCCCGTACCACGACTGCGTCTTCCGCGTGACTGTGTAGACAGTCATCGTCTTGTCTCCGATATCAAATTGTTCGCTAATCGGCATCCCTGCCGGGAGGGGGGACGGGAGCCTAGCGGCTCCCGCAACCTGTTGCGGCTGGCAACTATATTACTGGACCAGGCGCGGCGCGCCGGTCTCGGCCGCCGTACCGTCAAGGCCGTAGGATTTCAGGATGCCGACGATGGTGCCATCCGCATGCATCGCCTCGATCCCGGCATCCAGCGCGACACCCAGTTCCTTGGCGTTGAAGGAATAAGGGAACGCGGCCTGTGCGGCTTCCTTGGTCGCCCTCACCCGGTCGTCGGAGGCAGCGACCTTGACCTTGACGTCCTTGAGCGCACCGTTCTTTTCAGCGACGACGCCGGTCGAATAGCCGTCCACCGCCACGTCGATGCGGCCGGAGAACAGGTCCTGCTGCATGTTGACCGAATTCGGATAGAGCCTCAGCTTGGAACCGAGCATGGTCTTCAGGTCGGTGACCCAGAGATAGCCCTGCACTGTGCCGACCTGTTTGTCTTCAAGGTCGCCGACATCCGCGAAGCCGTTCTTGGAATAGATTGCCATCTGATCGGTGTAGAGCGGCGCCGAGAGGTTCATGACCTTGGCGCGCTCGGCCGTGCGGTACCAGTCGCCGGTGGCGATATCGGCCTGACCCGAAAGCACGTACTGGATGGCGGCGGCCGGATCGACGGCGACCGCCTTCACCTTCAGGCATTCGCGCTTGGCAAATTCCGCAGCGATATCGCCGTCGATGCCCTTCATGTTGCCGCTGTCGTCCAGGTAGGAATGCGGCACATAGGTTGTGACGGCAACCGTGAGCGTACCCTCTTCGATGGTGGCGAAGGTGTGTTTCGGGGTGCAATCCTGCGCAAGCGCCACCTGGCTCGATACGAGGAGGCCGGCGATGCCGGTCAGCAGAAGGCGGGTTTTGGTCGCAAATGTGGTCATGCCTGAATGCCCTTTCGTGGTGTTGGTTCAGCGTTGCGCGTAGGAGCCGGCGCGCTTTTCGACATGACTGACGAGGAGAGCGGCGGGGATGGAGATCGAGGCGTAGAGAACGCCGGCGGCTAGCAGCGCCGGGAAATAACGGAAGGTGTTCGAGCCGATTTCATAGGCGCGGCTGACGAGTTCCGGCAGCGCGATGGTGAAGCACAGCGACGTGCCCTGGAAGATCAGGATCGAGAAGGCGAGCAGCGCCGGAAGCGCGACGCGCAAGCCCTGCGGCAGCAGGACGTAGCGCAAGGCATCCAGTCGATTGAGACCAATTGCGACGGCCGCCTCGCGCTGGCCATGCGGGATCGACTGCAGGCTGGCGCGAATGATCTCGCTGGTATAGGCGCCGGTGTTCCAGGCAAGCGCGATGACGGCCGCGGTGAAGGACCCGAGCGTCAGGCCCGATGTCGGCAGGCCGAAATAGATGAACTGCAGCAGCACCAGCGCCGGCGCGCCGCGGCCGACCTCGACCAGGAACAGAGCCAGTATCTTTGTCAACCGGCTCTTGGCGAGCACGCCAAGTGCAAGCAGCAGCCCGAACGGAATGCCGATCAAGAGGCTGAGCACCGTGACCTGCAGGCTGATCGACAGACCCGACAGGAGATCGGGGAGCCAGGCGGAGAGTTCTTCGTAGCTCGGCAACATCAGCGGGCCACCTTTGCTTGCAGATAGCTGTCGGCGACGCGCGACAGCCAGGCGACCGGCAGGCTCAAAAGGATGTAGAACATGCCGACCAGAGCGAAGACTTCGAGACCGCGGAATGTCAGTTGCGACAGCTGGTTGCCCTGGAAGGCAAGTTCGCTGACGCCAATGGTCGAAGCCACGGCCGTCTCTTTCATCAGGCCGATCAGGTAGCTCGCCGCCGAAGGCAGAGCGACGCGGAAGGCCTGCGGGGCGACGACGTCGGTCAGCGTGGACCAGCGGCCAAGGTTCAGCGCCGACGACGCCTCCCATTGGCCGAAGTGTATCGAGGCCAGCGCGCCGCGGTAGATTTCCGCCATGTTGGCAGCCGCGATCAAGCCGAGCCCGGCCAGCGCCGCGTTGAACGGGCTGATCGGGAAGACGCTCATTCCCAGGCCGAAGAAGATGATGAACAGCCAGAGGATCGGCGGAATGCCGCGCACGATCTGGATGAGCACCATCGCCACGATCCGCAGCGGCAGGATGCGGCTCTGCCTGGCCGCCACCAGCGGCATCCCAAGCACGGCGCCGGCCAAGAACGCGCCGAGCGTCAGGGCGACCGTCCAGGGGAGCCCGCGCAATATGGCGAAGACGTCGGCCGTGCTCATCGGTCGTGCACCGCCCGAAGGAAGCGCTTGGTGCGCTCCTGCTGCGGATTGCGCATGACGTCTGCCGACGGCCCCTTCTCGATGATCTTGCCATCGGCCATGATCATCACCGTGTCGGAAACATTCTCGGCAAAGCTCATTTCGTGAGTGACGACGATCATCGTCATGCCGGTTTCTGCCAGTTCCCTCATGACAGCGAGGACTTCGAGGCCGAGTTCGGGATCGAGCGCAGAGGTCGGCTCGTCGAAGAGCATGACTTCAGGGTCGAGCGCGAGCGCTCTCGCAATGGCGATGCGCTGCTGCTGGCCGCCGGAACAGCGGCCGGGATACTGCTCAGCCTTGTCGGCCAGGCCGACACGCTTCAGCAATTGCATCGATCGTTCGTCGGCGTTTCTGCGGCTGCGTCCGAGAACGCGCTCCTGCGCCAGGCTGACATTTCGCAACACCGTCATGTGCGGAAAGAGGTTGAAGGACTGGAAGACCATGCCGACGCTGCGGCGCAAGGTCGAAAGCTCCGATCGCCCGGCGGGTGCGGCCGCGTTGAGCGAGATGTCGCCGATAGTGACATGGCCGCCATCCGGTGGCTCGAGATAGTTGATGCAGCGCAGCAGCGTGCTCTTGCCGGAGCCGCTCGGGCCGATGATCGCCAGCACCTCTCCCGGCATCACCTCAAGGTCGATGCCATCGAGCACCGTGTGATTGCCGTAGTGTTTGCTCAACTTGTCGAGCTTGATAAGCGGCTTTCGCGCCCGGCCTTTTGCGGAAGGCATCCCTTTGGCGGCCAGAGCATCGTCCTTGGTCATTGTCAGTTTGCCACTCCCCAAGTGCAAGACAGCGCCATCCATGACGATTTCGCTCCATTGCGGGCACGGATCGACCCTGCGCCGGGCAAGCCGCGTCCTGTTCGCTGAATGTATTTGATGTTTGCCGTGCGCCACGGGGCGAACGACAGTCGTTCCCGTTCTTTTCTTGTGGATCACCATAACGATTCGACGTCTGGTCGGCAGACGACAAAAATTGCAGAGCAGCATAACCTGAGGTTATGCCGTTGGTGGGATCGTTTCACTGTCGTGCTGGGAAACCGATCGAACGTGAGAGCTGCCAGGCGCTTGCATGATGCGCAAAGCCATTGGAACGCCCTGCCGGTTCAACCAAAAATGGTTAATGCTGACGACCGGCGCTGTTGGCAAGATAACACTATTTTAGCCATGACCGATGAGTAGAGCCATCAGTCGCTAGATATCGCTATGCTTATCGAGTCGCACGAAAATTGCCTGCATTATCCGCAAGTGATAGAAAGAGTTACAGAATTGCAACCGAACAGAGAAGATCCTTGTGCTTGACACTCGGTTCGGCCCACGGAGCTTCAGCGTCCGGTCGCACCATAAGCGAGCAGCATTGACCGCGACACGTTTCGCGATAGCTTTGCTGAGGATCGACTGAAATAGAGCACGACCGTGTATTTCGAGCACCGGCGTCTCGAACATATCGATGGTCGCAGGCGGTTCAGTCAAAACCGCGACGGAAAGGGAAAGGCTAGAATGTCAGGCACTGACGCGACGTTGTCTGCTGCATCTTCCGTGGACGATACCGTCCTTGGCAATACCGACGAGGTCATCTCGCTTTATAATGAGGCTCTTCATCTCGTCGGGGCCTCGGTCGCACTTCAGCGAAGCTACGAGGCGGCTGAACTGGTCGATGCAACGCTCTGGCACGTCTACCCCGAATTGTTGGAACCGGCCTCGAAGGCAATGGCCGAGTCGGTTCTTGCCAATGGCGTTCCACGCAGCATCGAAATCATCGATGGGTCCAATCGATCACGGCGGACACTGCTCGTCTTTCGCGCCGGACAAGGCATCGGCGTCATCGAGACGGACGGGGCATCGGTCCGGCGGGAAGCCGCGAGCCAGGGCGAGAACGAGCGCGCGCTGCTGCTTCACCAGGCGACGCACGATGCCCTGACTGGCTTGCCCAACCGGCGTCAGTTCAGCGATGATCTGCGAAGCGTGTTGCCGGCGGTTCATGAAAAGAAGCCGGCGTTGATGCAGATCGACCTCGACGACTTCAAGCCGATCAACGATACGCTCGGACACGGTGCCGGCGATGCGGTGCTGAGGATGGCAGCCGAACGCATCCGCGGCGTGCTGCGCGAGGGCGAGGTCGCATACCGGCTTGCCGGAGACGAATTCGCGATCATTCAGCGCGACGCCGATCAGCCCGCGGAAGCCGAGCGACTGGCTAATGCTGTGGTCAACGCCTTCAAGGAGCCTTTCACCATCGACGGGATTTCGGCTTTCGTCGGTGCAAGTATTGGCATTGCGATCGCGCCCCCCGACGGCAACGAGGGCGAGCAACTGATGAAGGCCGCGGATATCGCCCTTTATGCGGCCAAGAAAGAAGGCCGCGGCCGCGCCAAAACCTTCAGCCGTTCAATGTTGATCGTGCTGGAACAACGGGAAATGCTGCGCCGGAGCCTACGCACCGCGCTTCAGGAAAACCAGTTCTCCATCGAGTATCAGCCTCTGGTGAAGCCGCCTTTCACCATAGTCGGTTTCGAGGCGCTGGTGCGGTGGCGTCATCCTTTGGTGGGCATCATTCCGCCCAATGTCTTCGTGCCGATGGCCGAAGCCGATGGGCTGATGAGCGATATCGGCCAGTGGGTGCTTGAGCAGGCCTGCCGCGAAGCGACCAAATGGCCGTCGCATTTTACTGTAGCCGTCAACCTGTCTCCGGCGCAGTTCCTGCACGACGGCTTCACCGATCGCGTGTCGCAGACGCTGGATATGGTCGGATTGCGGGCGGACCGGCTCGAACTCGAAGTCACTGAATCGGTTCTTCTTGAGAAGACGACCAACAATCTCGACACGCTCAATACGCTGAACGTCCTCGGCATTCAGATCTCGCTCGACGATTTCGGCACCTACTATTCGTCGCTGAGCTATCTCAAGAACTTCCCGTTCGACACGATCAAGATCGACCGCTATTTCATCAAGGATCTGGAGAACGACGAGAAGAGTCAGGTGATCGTGCGCTCGATAATCGCGCTCGCGCACGGGCTGGGAATGTCAGTGACCGCGGAAGGCGTCGAAACGCGGGCGCAGGCCCTATGGCTGGACCACGAAGGCTGCGATCGATTGCAGGGCTATTTCCTTGGTGTTCCAATGCCGCCCAATACAATCGACAGTTACTTGCGCCAATCGTCGACGATGGAAATATCATAAGACAGCGGGGGGCTACGCTGTCGAGTCGGCCACCGGCGCAAGGGCCGCCTGACCGCTCTCACCGGTTTGTGTGCCTAATAATTCAGCCTGGAAAGTGCCTGTGGGCCGTAGCAAAGTTCCGCAGATGGAGGACAAAGCAAGCATGAACGTCGGTAACAGTGTTCCAGCTGAAGCAGTTTTCGAGCCCTTGCTCCAGTTCGAAATGGAGATGGGTACATTTCTTTCAGAGTGGCAGCATTGCGACCATCTCTCTACCTATCTGGCCCGCATGATCAGCCACAACAGGGCTGATCCGGTACGGCATTCGAACTTCTTTTCGTCGGCGCTCAACGAACTGCTCGAAGTTTCCTTCCGCGGCGGCTCGTCCAGCGGTCAAATCGGCCTCGCGATCTATCGAAACGGGCCGACGGAACGGGTTCAGATCACGTTTCCCTGCCCGCCCGGACAGATTCCGTTCTACCACGAGGCCGTGTCGAAGATCGATCGCAGCGATGCACATTCCCGTTATCTCGATGCCATCTCGACCGACATGGCGCCCAGCCGCGAATCCATCCTTCTTGATCTTGCCATCAATTTCGACGCAAGCATCCGCATCGAGGAAAACACGTCGCCTGCAGTGACACTGATCGTAGACCTCCCGCTGGAAGGGCTGGTGAGTTGAGCGTCGCAGGCCCTTCCCCCAACTTCAAGGTAGCGTTCGACGCCAACAGCCAGGTGTTTTCGCTCGCCGGCGTCATCCGGCCGCGATCGATCGACGAGATCGCCGATAGCATCGCAATGCTCAAGCAGGCGATCGACGACGTGCGCGGCATGCTCTACATCGACGTGAAACGCCTGATCCAGATGAACAACACCGCCTTCCACGCCTTCGTGCGGGTTGCCCTCGATGCGTGCCGCGCACGCGCCGACTTGCGCATGGTGATCGTAACGTCGAGCGTCGTCGGCTGGACCACGCGCATGTTCGGGCATCTGAGCGCGATCGAGCCGCATATCACGGTGGAAGTGTACGATTCGACATTCTATCCCGGTCAAAGTTTCGTCGAGGATACGAGCTTCATTCCCATCCTCCGCGCGCAGACGAAAATGACCTGGCGCCACGAGCGCACCATCCTGCCGCGCCACGGCATGCGGCCGGGCATCGCGATGGCCGACATCTGCTGCGGCATCGGCGATTTCGCCGTGCTCGCGCAGAAGGAGTTTCAGCCGGCGCGGATCGTCGCCCTCGACCACTCGAAGCCGAGCCTCGCCTATGCCCGCAAGGTGGCGGCGGAGTTCGGCGTGGCGGGTATCGAATATACCTACGGCGACGCGTCGGAGATGCTACTCGAGGACAACCAGTTCGACTTCGTGACCTGCCGGCATTCGCTGCAGATCTTCAATCAGCCGGAGCTGCTTCTCAAGGAGTTCTATCGGATCGTGAAGCCGGGCGGCCGCGTCTACATCACCAACGAGAAGAACTCGCACTGCCTCGGCGAGCCACGGGCGCAAAGCATCCAATGGACCTACAATGAGCTCGCGAGGCTTTTGAGCCATTTCGAGATGGATGTGGAACTAGGGCCAAAGAGCCGCCGCTATCTCGCCGACGCGGGCTTCGACGACATCCTGGTCGAATCCTTCATGGTCACCAATCTGGACGGTGACCCACAGGATTTCGCCGACGTCATCGCCGGCTGGGAGAAGATGTTTGCGGCAATGGCGGCGAGACACGGCGAAGCACCCGAATTCATCGACCGTTTTCGCCAGGGCTTCCGGGATCACATCTTCGCGGCACTGCATCCGAAGGGCTATGCAGGCTGGCCGATCTGGGCAGCGTCCGGGCGCAAACCACTATGAGCGAAAGCAATGTCCAACGTTCCCGGTTCGGTTTGAGATCCTTTCGCGCCAAGTTCGTGCTGGTCGTCGGCAGCGCCGTGCTCTTCGACCTCCTGGTAACAGGCGGCCTGGCGCTCTGGAACGTTCAAAGATTGTCGCGCGACGCGACGACGGAGGTCGGGCAGGGCCTGCAAAAGGCAAACGAAGATTACATGCTCACCTACGCGGAATCGACGGCCGCGCGGGTTGATCTTCTGCTCGGCCAGGTTCACGCCGACGTCGCCACGCTCGCGGGCGTGCTCCAGGCGCAGATCGACCGCCCCGTGCGCCGCTCCGACGTCGGAGAGGCACTGGCGCGGCACGCACCGGAATCCGTTACCGTGGCTTACGATCCCAAAGGTGGGTGGGCGCAGAACCTTCCGGGACCGCTCTCGAGCGTCAGCGTTTGGAGCTATCTCCTTGGCCCCGACCACCAGCCGCTACCCGAGGTGCAGACCGATATCGAGAACAGCGCCGTTCTCGATCTGGTTGCTCCGGCCCTGCTTGCGCACGGCCGCTCCAAACTGCAGATGTACTACGTCGGACCAAAGGAGCGGCCGATCTTGCGGATGGCGCCCTATGCCGATCAGGCGCAGACGTTCGACCGTCTCTACCCCGGTCACAATGAGGCCAACTTCTGGAACTTCTTCTTCCCGGGCCTCTACGAGTCCTGGGAGGGATGGGCGAAGGATCCGAGCCTCAGGCCCGTTGCAGCCGATACCACGCAAACGGCGCCTTATACGGATGCCGCCACGGGGAAACTGATCGTCAGTTTCTTCCAGCCGCTCTGGACGCGCGACCGAAAGGCCGTGGCAGGTGCTGCCGGCGCCGACATCACGCTCGACCAATTGGCCGAGGTCGTGCAGAACGTCAAGGTCGCCGAAAGCGGTTTTGGCTTCCTGGCGATGTCCGACGGCAACGTGCTCGCCATCAACCCTGCCGGCGAAAAGACGATCGGGCTGCAGACCTCAAGCGATACCGGCACACAAGGTGTGACCGGTGCCGACCGCTCGCTGCGCAAGAGTGCTCAGCAGGCCATTGCGCAGCTACCGCTCGGGCAGGACGGCGTGATCCAGCGCGTCATGCTCGACGAGGCCGGCGAGAAAGTGCCTTATCTCGTTCTCCTGAAGCAGCTGCTGCCGGAGAATTTCTGGATGTCCGGCCCGGTGCGCATGGAGACGATGTCGCTCGGCATCGTGGTTCCCGAGCGGGAAATCTATGCGTCGCTGTTTGCCGCCCAGACAGGTATTTCGCAGGCGACCAACCGCATTCTCGTCTATCAGATCCTGGCGCTGCTTGCGTCCTTGCTCTTCGTGACGGCGGCGGTGTTCGGCATCTCCAAGCGCGTGACCGCCGGCATCAGTGCGCTTGCCGGCGCCGCCAAACGCATCCAGGCGAAGGACTACTCGGTCCGGGTGCCGATCTCGACGCGCGACGAAGTCGGCGAGGCCGGCACGGCCTTCAACCGGATGGCCGAAGAGATCAGCTTCCACACCGAGAACCTCGAGCATCTCGTCGAAGAGCGCACGAAGCAGATCGAGGAGGCCAATCAGCAGATCTCCGCCCTGAATACGCAGTTGCGCAGTGAGAACCTGCGCCTGGGCGCCGAGTTGGCGGTCGCCCGGCAAATCCAGATGATGGTGCTGCCGAAAGCTGGCGAGCTTGACGAGATCGCAGAACTCGACATTGCCGCCTATATGCGCCCCGCCGACGAAGTGGGTGGCGACTATTACGATGTCCTGCGCGATGGCGCACGGTTGAAGATCGGCATCGGCGACGTGACCGGCCACGGCCTTGAAAGCGGCGTATTGATGCTGATGGTCCAGTCTGTCGCCCGTGCCTTGCAGGAAGCCGGCGACATGGATCCCAATCAGTTCCTGAACCGCCTGAACCGGGCGATCTACAAGAACATCGTGCGCACCAACACCGACAAGCATCTTTCCCTCGCATTCCTCGATTATGATGGTGCCCGCCTGACGCTTTCCGGGCAGCATGAGGAGCTGATCGTCGTTCGCAACAGCGAAGAGGTGGAGCGCATCGATACGCTGGATCTGGGCCTGCCGATCGGTCTGGAGTCGGATATCTCGCGTTTCGTCGCCACGCGCGAGGTCGCATTTGCCCGCGGCGACATGATCATCCTGCACACAGATGGTGTGACCGAGGCAGAAAACGCGGCAGGCGAATTGTTCGGCATCGAGCGGCTTTGCGACAGTGCGCGGCAATTCTACGGACGCAGCGCCGAAGATGCGAAATCAGGTATCATCGACGACTTGATGGCGCATATCGGCAAGCAGAAAATACACGACGACATTACCCTCGTGGTCATGAGACACAGGTGAGCAGATGACGACTTTGTACGGACCGGCGGACCTGACCAGGGGTTCCAACGAAAGCGTGACGAGACTGCGCCTCTATGACGGCCAGCTCAATCTAAGCTGGAAACATTGCGCCATCGCCTCGGATTTCGTCGCCGAGCTGATCGCCATGCGCTACCGCACCTCACGTAACGCCTACAAGGAAGTTCGCCACAATATCGGCTATCTGACAAACGAGCTGGTCGAAAACGCGATCAAGTTCCGTGCCACAGGCGGCATAATGGTCGAGGCCTCGATCGACGACAGCAACTTTCGCGCCAAGGTGTCGAACTTCGTCGATGGTGAGACTGCAGCCCGCTTCCAGGATCTGCTTTCCGAGATCACGACGGGTGATCCGGGCGAACTTCTGATCGAACGCATCGAAGCCAACGCAATCGGCACCGGCAAGAGTGGATCTGGTCTTGGTCTATTAACACTAATGAGCGATTATGGCGTCCGTTTCGCTTGGGTTTTTGGACCCAACGGCGACGGCGGCGGCATCGCGCTCGAGACCTATGCCTCGATCCCCGTCCCCGATATCTCGAACTGACAAGCAGGTGAACATGGAAATCAAGGACGAGGACTACCGCATTTGGTCCGAGGGCAATGACATACACTTCGAGGGAACCATGCGGCTTCCCGGTACGGAGGCCTATGCCCCGATCTTCTCCCTTGCCATGGGCGTGCTTGAGGCCGAGCCTGAGCGCATGACGATCGACCTGACCGAGTTGCAGTTCCTGAACTCGTCGGGGATCAATCTGCTCGCAAAACTGACGATCGAGGCTCGCAACCGTCCGAACGTGCAATTGACCGTGCGCGGAACCTCCGAGATTCCGTGGCAGTCGAAGTCCCTACCCAATCTGAAGAAGCTCCATCCCGGCATCGACCTCAGGCTGAACTGAGCCGAGATTTTCCAGCCTGTCTCTTGCACAGGCTGCCTGCGGTCAGCCGGGCACATGCCCGGCTTGACCTACTGCATGTTTCCTTAAATCCCTTTCGATTTATGGATAAAAACACGCAGCAAATGTAGGCGACAATGCCTTTTCTGCCGAAACCGGCCTCTCCCTTCACACATTTTCTTCGGCGTCGGCAAACCGGAGCCGACGGAAAGGGTGGACCGACAAGAATGTCCTGTTTGTCCGGGACGTCGAATGGAGATCGCGACGACGCTTGTCGGCGGACGGATCACACGATTTCGATTTTACTCCGATCCAGGCTGCCCCTGTCCTGGAACGCCTCGCATGCGACCCGCGGTGGCTGCACCCAGGAGGCCTTCAAGGGAACGGGCGGCGACGGCCTCTTTTACTGCTTCGCTGCAAACTGACCGCGGCAGCCCACAAGCCGTGTCGTTTGCCGGACGACATCTTCTATTGCAGATGGCGGCACGGGCTTACCGCGCCGGCGAAAGCGGTCTGCCGACGGCCAAGATATCGGGCGCCTGCCTACCTTTGCCGCGAAGCGGCACTGCCTCGCTACAGCGCCGCGCGTCTTATGAGACGCGCAACGGTCGCTGTAGCACTTTGAATGGCCGCATGTTTCTATCCTTAAATCGAATAGGATTTATGGAAACATGCAGTAGTTAGCCAGCCCTATTCAAACACCGGCTCGAGGCCGATCCCGATCGTTCACGCTCACGCGCCGATCGTCGCCGCCAAGCATCTGCATGAGCGCAAGCTCGCTGCGAACGCCTCGCTGGTAGATCTGAATGAGTGACGCCCCAAGCGTATCCGCCTCTTCACTATCCGGCGCCAGTTCATTGCTGGAACAGGCGTGTCGAAACACGCGCTGGAGCATTTTCAGTTGATCTTCATCGATTGCCAGGTCGAGGAAATACCGATCCATCTGACTCTGATCCTCCAATATCAAAGCAGGTTGAGATGACCTTTCAGATATTGGAATCGTTCGCGAAATTTTCCAGAGGCCGGAGCGTCTCGCAGGCGGCAGGAGGCCTCGAAATTGTTATTCCGGAGTGCGTCGAACATAGAACTGGCAGAGAGGTGCTTGGCGACCGCACCGCATTCCAACAGACCTGATGCGGAGCGCCCCACAGGGGCGTGCACGATCGTCATTTCTGGTTGACACAATCATTGTGTCGATCAGTCAGGCGCCATCCGACAGCTGCGCCACGACGATCTCTGCCGGGAGCGATTGCACCGCTCGTCGGAGATGTGCACAGTCGTCTCATGCTGCCCGACACCGATATCCATCTCCGCCTTCTTGAAGCCCGTATCGATACCCTCTACCGCATCGACGACAATGGCAGGCTTCGTTCGACCAACGAATGGGACGCCCGCCCACCGCCGCGATTTCACCTCATGCGAACGCGTCAGGGAGCCATCTATCGCTGCCGTGCCGATCTTCCGGATGGGCTTGTCGATGACCTCGGACAATTGTGCCGCGAGGAAAAGTCCGAAACGGCATTCGACCGCTTGCCTGCCCTGCATGACCGGTATCTCGATCTGTTGAAACGGCACGATCCGGTCGAAAAGATCTGGTCCGGCCCAGCTTACGCGGCCGTTGACGTTGGTTCCCCGATCACAGAACCGGTGCGCATTACGGAGGCCGATGCCGAACTGCTTCGTGCACATTTTCAGGATTGGCTGCCTGATGTGCCGCACAGGCAACCGTTTTTCGCGAAGGTTGTGGATGGCAAGGCCGTGTCGCTCTGCTGCAGCGTTCGCATATCAGACACCGTGCATTGCGCCGGTGTCGAAACGCATCCGGATTTTCGCGGTAATGGCTATGCGCTCGACGTCGTGGCGGGATGAGCACGGGAGGTCCGCGGGCGCGCTCCAACGCCGTTCTACAGTACCGCATGGAGCAACGCCGCATCTCAACGGATCGCTGCGCGTCTCGGGTTTCAGCTGGTTGCTGTCGACTTTCACGTGACATGAGCGGAAGTCTCGTGGCGGCCAACTTGCAAACAGTTTCGAATCCGACCGGATCTCGATTTCATGGTCGATACGTTATGAGAACGATTGCGGCTGGTGCGAGACCAGCATAGGCCTTCCCGCCGGGCGCGATGGTCGGTCCTTGCGTCGCTATGGACGCGGAGAAGTTCATGACCGAGGTAAAGTGTTTCAAAGACTGCATTGATTGCGACAAATGCATCGACATCCACTCGTCGGACGAGGCATATAGGGCGTTGGCGCCAACCGGTAGAGTGGCCCGCCCTTCTATCACCGCGATCCGCATTTAAAGCCGTGGATCGGCGAAACCGTGATCAGCTCTGAATCGCCCCTATGATGTCGTATTCCACTACAATCGAGCGCTCCCCTTCCTTCTCGTCGGTTATCCGAATCCTTGTTCGCAACACAGGCCGGCGCTGATCAGATGACGACGATCCCCTCCGGCACGGACGCTTCCGACGCATCCGCCAGCTTCAATTCCCGCATCGTCGCACTCGTCGTCGCCATCGCCTTCTTCATGCAGATGCTCGACGGGACGATCGTCATTACCTCGTTGCCGCAGATGGCGGCTTCCTTCGGCGTGCAGCCCGTCGCCATGAGCATCGGCATCACCGTCTATATGCTGACGATGGCGGCCTTCATTCCGCTCTCCGGCTGGCTCGGCGATCGCTTCGGGGCGCGCAACGTCTTCCTCGTCGCGATCGCCATTTTTACCCTCGCGTCGCTCTTTTGTGGATTGTCGGGAAGCCTCGGCCAGTTCATCGCTGCACGCGCGGTGCAGGGCATCGGCGGCGCGTTGATGACGCCGGTCGGCCGGATCATCGTGTTGAAGAACGCCCGCAAGTCGGAGCTTGTCAGCGCGATCGCGCTCATCACCTGGCCGGCACTGATTGCCCCGGTCGTGGGCCCGCTTCTCGGCAGCGTCATCACCACCTGGTTCAGCTGGCACTGGAATTTTCTGATCAACATCCCGATCGGACTGATCGGCCTGGCGCTGGTGCTTCGTTTCGTTCCGGATCAGCGCGAGGAAGCGATACGCCGCCTCGACGTCAAGGGCTTCGTGTTGTCGTCGACCAGCCTCACTCTGGTGTTGGCCGGGCTCGAAGCCTTCGTCCACGGCACGGCCAACGCGTTGGCGATCGTCCTGTTGCTGGCAACGGGTGCTGCCATCGGGGTCATGGCGACACGGCACTTCAAGGCGATCGCCAATCCGCTGCTTAATCTCTCCGCCTTGAAGGTTCAGACCTTTGCGATGTCGACGCTGTCGGCCGGCACCGCCTGCCGGGTCGCGATCAATGCGACGCCCTTTCTGATTCCGCTACTCTTCCAGGTCGGGTTCGGCCTCGCCCCGATCCAGACCGGCATCTATGTGCTCACCTACTTCGCCGGAAATCTCGCGATGAAAACGGCGACCACGCCGTTGCTGCGCCGCTTCGGCTTCCGCACCATACTCGTCGGCAATGGCCTGCTCGCCTCACTGGCGATCGGCGCCTGCGCGATGCTTTCAACGGATACGCCACAACTGCTGACGCTTCTGCTGCTGTTTGCTGCCGGGCTCTTCCGCTCAATGCAGTTTACCGCGCTCAATACCCTTGGCTTTGCCGATATCAACGCGAGCCAGCGCAGCTCGGCGTCAACCCTGTCGAGCATGCTCCAGCAGGTGGCCGTGCTTCTGGGCGTTGCGGTTGCCGCCGCCGTTCTCAATCTGTCGCAAGCCCTTCGCGGCGGCGAAACGGCAGCCGTTGCGGACTTCCGCTGGGCGTTTCTGGTGGTTGCGTCGATCGGCATTGTCTCGAGCTTGCGTTTTCTGGGCCTGCCTCGGGAGGCGGGCGCCGAAGTTTCCGGGCATGCAGCCCGGCCTCGCACGACATAGGCATTCGAACGGTTAGCGTCGAATGCCCGACGACAGCGGCGCTCTCATCTCAATCGCCGCCCGTCGGCTTCGCATTCAGTCGTCCAGTCGCAGCCGGAAGCGGGCGGAAAAATCGCCCTCCCACCACATCGGAAAGTTCGTTCCCCACTTGTTGTTGTGAATGTTGAAACGAACGCCTTCGCTGAAGTCCGGCAATGTCTTGCAGAACGTCATGAAGTCCCAAGCCTCGGGCGCGACCAGGGGCGTGTCGAGCGGCTCGATCGACAACGAACCACCCGAAGCAAGATCGCCGCGAACGCCGGTGACCGCCTGAAGTTGCGCGCCGCCACCGTCAGCGACGTTGCCGGATTTGTGCCAGAGCCCCATCTTTCGCAGGCTCCACGCGACATCCCCTGCTGGCATAAAGGAGAGAAAGCTCGCCTCCGGCATGCGGTTGGCGCTTTTTGCGTGCAAGGTCAGGTGAAGTTCGAGCGTGTCGTCTTCGCCTGAGAAGGCGAGAGCGATATGGCGCGGCGCCCCGTAACCGGCAACCGCCTGCTCAGGCATGGACAGAAGCAGGCCGGATGCGTCCGCTGCCTGAAAGGTCGGTGTAAAGACACGGGAGAGAGCCGCGCCGGACCGGGCAAGACCCGGCTTGTCGTGATCGAGGATCGCCCATTCCTGGCGATGAGTCAGATAGGTGTCCATGTGCCTGTTGACGTCGGTAGCGTCGTAGCTCTCGTAGCGATAGGCGATCAGCGAACCTGACCGGCCAGCCAGGGACCTCCCGGACGGGGCGGTCAGCGAAAGAATGTCTCCGGTCGAAGGCTCGAGCTCGATCGACCAGCTGCCACAGGCGAGACTGGTCCGTCTGTCTCCTCTGGCTATCAGGGCCGGTACGGTCAATTCGGCCAAGGCGGCATCGGCTGCCGCTGCGTCCGGGCCGTCGAGCACTGAGCGAGCGTCATCAAGATAGGCGCGCTGTTCGCGCCAGGAGGCTTCCGTATAGGCAAAGCGGTGGTCGGTCTTGCGGGCGGCCTCAAAGTCGGGCCGGGACCAGGCCGTGTCGTCGCGCAGATAGGATTTGATATCGACGCCGCAGGTATGTTCGGCCGCCATCGTCAGCTTCTGCCCGAAAGCCAGGCGGCTGGCGGTCAGGCCTTCGGCTCCGAACCGGTCGTAAAGCCGTTGAAGCGCCAGGAAACGGGCGGTCTTTACCGGATCGGAGGCGCTGCCGTGGATCCAGCTGTCGCCAAGCTCGTGCTCGACGACGGGAAAGGCTTCCCGCGCATCCCAGATCAACCCGCCATAGTCCTCGAGTGTTGCGGCGCGGACCGTTGCATCGGGATGCTCGCGACGCATGTCGCGATAGACCTCGGCGGTCTGCGGCACGCTTTGCGGACCGATATTGTCGCTTGTATGGGCAAAGCTCAGGCCGTCGGCAAAACCTTCGGGGAAATAAGTCTCCCCATAGGATCGCTGATACATGACGACGATTTCTGCGCCGCCGGGCGCACGCCAGCGAAAGATGTCAGGTGTTTCAGGCGGCGGCGACGCGGTGTTGACGCCGAGATGCAGGAAGCGAATGCCGGCTTCGGCCAGCAGCGGCACCATGCCGAGCGTATGCCCCGGCACGTCCGTCATCTTGGCCGCAGTCGTCTTCTTGCCGAACCTCCGGTCGAGTTCCTGTGAATAGGAAAGGCCGGCGCGAAAGAGCTCCGGCGACATCAACTCCGTATGTGTGGTGAACGGCAGGCCATGCCAGCGGATCAGTCCGAGATCGATTGCCCGCTCGAGCTTCTTCACCTCCGCGGCCGAGCGCGACGTCAGGTGATCCCAGATCAGCCAGGCACCGGTCGTCCAGACGAACTTCGGATCTCGCGGATCCTCGGCATAAAAATGCTCGGCCGTCTCGATCGCCTGCGGAATGAACCGGTCGTGGTACTGGCGACGCACCTTTTCCGCGTGATCGGTGAAGCCAATGTCGAGATGGGTCTTGAAGACCAGATGCACGCGTTTTTCTGTCATGTTCTTCCATTCAGCCGACGGTGCCGCGAACGACGAGGCGGGTGGTCAAGGTTTCGACCAGGGGGTCGGCATCCGGCGTCTTGAGACGTCGAAGGATCAACCGGACAAGGGCGCGAACGCGATCGTCGAGATCGATGCGGACGGTGGTCAAATTGTAACTTTTCCAATGTGCCTGCGGGATGTCGTCGAAACCGACGACCTTGACATCGCCAGGCACTGAAAGGCCGAGTTCGTGCCTGAGGGCATCGATCGCGCCGAACGCCCCGACGTCGTTGGCCGCAAAGATCGCGTCGGCGCCGGATCCGACCCGGAAGAGATCAAGCGTCGAGCGATAGGCGGTGTCGTAGGTGTAGTCACCGGGGACGATAACCGGCGGCGCCATGCCGCGCTCGGCCAGCACCTGCGCGATCATCCTTTCCCGTTCCGTATTGGCAAGAGACTGCCTCTTGCCGCCGAGATAGGCGATGCGACGGGCACCATAGCCTTGCAGCAAGGCGATTGCCTGTTCGATGCCGTCCTTCTGCCGCACGAGAAGACGGTCATAGAGTGTTTCGGACGCCCTGCCGGCAAACGCATCCGCGTCGTCATAGATCACGTAGATCGGAACGGCACGATCGAGAAAGCCGCTCAGAACATCAGGCTCGATATTCTCGGTAAAGGCGATGACGGAGTCGGGATTGAAGCCGCGCATATAGGTCAGCAGCATCGGATCCATGCTGAAGTCGGCCTTCGCCTTGAACAGAAGCGTGGCGAAGCCCTCTGCCTGCAGCGCGGTCGTCAAGGCGTCGATCTCCTGGCTTTCCCAGGGGCTGCAGACATCGGGAACGATCATGCCGACGAGATGCGAGCGCCTGGTTACCAGCGAACGCGCGGCCATGTCAGGCGTATAGTTCAGCTCACGTGCCACCTTCAGGATGCGATCTCGCTTCTCCGGCTTCAGGGACGCATTCGGATTGAAGGCGCGCGAGACAGCGACGCGCGAGACATTGGCCTCTCGTGCCACCAGATCGGCCGTGGCGCGTCCTGCTTTCCTGTCGGTTTTCTCGCTCATGGGGTAGTGCTCTGCGCAAAAATGAAAACGTGTTCAATTCAACCTGCACCAATGATCGCGCTTCCGTCAAGATATCAGTAGAAATCACCTCATAGACGGCAAAACCCGAAGAGCATGAACACGTATAAGCCTCGTCACCAGAATCCACTTCATGGCGTGTTGACAAAAATGAAAGCGTGTTCATTCTTAAGTCCAGACGGGATGGGATTGACCGGAGGAGGCCGATTCCAGCCCGGATGCACCGCAGCCGAAACGGTCCGGAGAACCGGACCACCGTGGGAGGAGTTTCAATGCGCAGAAGGATTCAGTCATATTTGCTGAGCGCGGCGGCCATCATGGCCCTGTCCGGGCCGGCGATGGCAACCGAGCTCAACATCACCTGCCGATGCGTTGTCGGCGGGGTCAACAGCGGCATGGCCGAGTGGATCGAAAACAAGGTCATTCCGGCCTTTACCGCCAAGATGAAGGCCGAAGGCAAGGACGTCACCGTCAAGCTCAATCAGTTCGGCGGCGAGGACGAGCAGCTGACACAGCAGCTCGCGCTTGACTTCTCCACCGGGGCTGGCCCGGATGTCTCCGGCTTCGATGGCTTCCTGATCCCGAGCTTCGTCCAGGGCGGGCTGTTGAAATCGCTTGAAGAAGTGGCCGGCGCCGACGTCAATGCCTGGGAAGGCTGGAGCCACATTTCCGACGGCACCAAGGCGTTGATGAGCTATCAGGGCAAGCCTTACGGCATCGCGCTCGGCACCGACGCGCGCATGATCTTCGTGCGCAAGGACCTGTTCCAGAAGGCGGGCCTCGACGCGGCGGCGTGGCAGCCGAAATCCTGGGACGAACTGCTCGACGCCGCGCGCAAGATCAAGGCGGCGGCGCCGGATTCCTTCCCGCTGCAGCTGAATGCCGGCGTCTCCATGGGCGAGGCCACGACCATGCAGGGCTACTGGATGGCGCTGCTCGGCACCGGCGAGCAGGTCACAGACGATGCCGGCAAATACATCGTCTCCAGCCAGGGCATCCTCGATACACTGAAGCTCTACAAGACCATCTATGTCGACGACAAGCTCGGCGACCAGCGCGCCCAGCTCTTGGCCGACGGGCGCAATCGCACCTTCGCCAACTTCCGCGACGGCAAGACCGCCATGCTGGTGGAGGGCGACTGGTTCTATCGTTCCGTCACCGCACCGGACGCCGAGTTCGCGGTCGCCGACCGTGACAATGTCATGACCTGGAAGAAGATGCCGGCGGCGCAACCAGGCAAGGGCCTGCGCGGCCAGGACTTCGTCACCATGTCCGGCGGCACCGGCTTCGTCATCAACCCGCATACCGACGCCCCGAAGGAATCCTGGGAGCTCTTGTCTTTCATGAACAGCCAGGAGCAGCTCACCGCCTTCCAGGAGATCCAGCCGGCGATCCGCATTCGAAACGACGTCACCATCCCCAACTCGCCGTTCCTGACCGAGACCGCCGAGGTCCTGCTGCCCATCACCACGGCACGTCCCAATGACGCCAACTACAACAAGGTCTCGACCGAGATCCAGCGCATGACCGAAAGCGTCGTCTCGGGCGAACTGTCGCCGGAAGACGCGATGGCCCAGTACAAGGCCGCCGTGATCGCCATCGTCGGTGAAGAGAACACGGTCAGCCGTCTCTGATCGGGCCTGATATCACCGGTCGGCCGATCGGCCGGCCGGTGATCTTGCCGAACCGCTTTGCCCTGCAATGGGAAACTCAACGCATGAAGAAATTCTCGCTGCTGTCCACGCGGGCGGGCGCCCTTTTTCTGGCTCCCGCAACGGCATTGGTCGGTGTTTTCGTCATCATCCCCTTCTTCTGGGTGATCTTCGTTTCCTTCACCAACAGGACATTGCTTGGACGGACCGCGCTCGACCCGGATTTCGTGGGTCTCCAGAACTATTTCACCCTCTTCAATCCTGCCACCTTTTTCACCCGCGGCCAGTTCGGCTTTTCGCTGATCCTGACGATCCAGTTCGTGCTGCTCTCCGCACTCATCGGCCAGGCGCTGCTCGGGTTGATCCTCGCCTGGCTCAGCCAGTCCGTGTCGCCCGGTATGAAGTCCTTTCTGCAGACGACCGTCATTGCCGCCTGGATCCTGCCGGAAGTGGTCATCGGCTTCGCCTGGTTCGCATTCCTCGACTATGACAGCGGAACGCTGAACATGATCATGCGCGGTCTCGGCCTGCCGCCGGGAGACTGGCTGCTGCAGCAGCCCTTCTGGGTCATCGTGTTCTTCAACACCTGGCGGGGGGCTGCCTTCTCGATGATGCTGTTCAACTCGGCATTCCAGTCGATCCCGCCGAGCTATTTCCAGGCGGCGGATGTCGCCGGCGCAACCTCCTGGCAGAAGCTGCGCGATATCGCCCTGCCGCTGATCCGCGGCCATGTGGTCACCGATCTGATCCTCATCACCATGTGGACCTTCAATGTCTTCACGCCGTTCCTTCTGACCAATGGCGGGCCGTCCTACCGGACCGAACTGTTGTCGATCTACACCTACCGCATCGCCTTCAAGGATTTCGAGTTCGGCAAGGGCGCGGCCGTCGGCGTGGTCATCATGCTCATCAACCTGGCTTTCGCACTCGTCTATCTGAGGCTTGCCCACAAGAAGCCGGCGGAGGCCGAATGATGCCTTTCTCTTCCCGTATCTACTTCCGCCGCATGGGCTTTTCGGTGGTCGCCGCCCTGCTCGGCACCATCTTCGCGCTACCGCTCGTCTGGTTCCTCTTCGCGCCGTTCAACGCCCGCGCCGAACTCGGCCTTGCCATCCCGGAACCCTTCACGTTCGCCAATTTTGCTACGGTGTTTCAGAACACCTTCGCCATGCAGGCGCTGTTCAACAGCCTGGTGCAGGCCTTCGGCGGCGTCGTCCTCGTCGGCGCGGCAGCAACGCTTGCGGCTTATGCGCTTTCCCGCTCGCCAATCCCCGGAAAAGGCGCAGTCACCTATGTGCTCTTGCTGTTCTCGTCAGTGGTCTCCGGCTCGGCCGCGATGGTGCCGATCTTCCTGATCGTTTCTGCGGCCGGACTGATCGACACGCATCTCGCCGTCATTCTCGTCTTTGCCGGTGGGCTACTGCCGACAGCCATGTTCATCCTGCGCGACTTCATCGACGCCATCCCGCGCTCCTATGAAGAAAGCGCGATGGTTGCAGGCGCCTCTCCACTGCAGGCGTTCTTCGACGTCGCCCTGCCGGTGATCCGGCCGGGTATCGTCGTGGTCGTCGTCTGGGCTTTCGTCAACATCTGGGGAAGCTTCCTGATCCCCTTCATCCTCTTGCGCAGCGACAGCCTGATGCCCGCCTCCGTCGCCATCTATTCCTTCTATTCCGAGGCCGGCACGCCGATCGTCACACTGCTTGCCGCCTACTCACTCATCTATTCGCTCCCCGTCATCGCGCTCTACCTCTTCGTGAACTGGAAATTCGGTTTCCGGTTCTTCGGTGGCATCAAGTCGTAATCGGAAAACCAGTCTCATGGCCTCTGTCGAATTCCAGAACGTTTCCAAGAGCTTCGGCGCATTCAACGCCCTGCCCGATATCAGCTTCTCGATTGCTGACGGCGAGTTCGTCTGCCTGCTCGGACCATCCGGCTGCGGCAAGACGACGAGCCTGCGCATGATCGCCGGGCTCGAAACGCCGTCCTCCGGCAAGGTGCTGATCGGCGGCAAGGACGTGACCTACCTGCACCCGAAGGATCGGCAGATCTCCATGGTCTTTCAGGACTATGCACTCTATCCGCACATGAATCTTGCCGACAACATCGCCTATCCGCTGAAGGTGCGCGGCGAGGCGGAGGACAAGCGTCATGCCCGCGCCAGGGAGGTCGCCGACGTCTTGAAGATCGGCGATCTGATGAAGCGCCTGCCGAGCCAGATCTCCGGCGGCCAGCAGCAGCGCACGTCGCTGGCGCGCGCGCTCGTCTATCCGAGCCAGGTCTATCTCTTCGACGAGCCGCTCTCCAACCTCGACGCCAAGCTGCGCCTGGAAGCACGCGGGTTTCTCAACCACCTGCAGCGCGACATGGGCATGACCGCCGTCTACGTCACCCACGACCAGGCGGAAGCGATGGCGCTCGCCACCCGCATCGCGGTCATGGACAAGGGCCGGATCGTCCAGTTCGCGCCGCCGATCGAGATCTATCGGCGCCCGGCCACCACCTTCGTTGCCAATTTCGTCGGCAACCCGCCGATGAACCTCGTGCCGGCGCAGGCTGCAATCATCGACGGAAAGCTGCAGCTTCGCGCCGAGGGGCTGTCGGTCGCGGCACTGCCGGTTTCCGACGCCATCGCAAAGGCGGTCGGCGCCAAAACGATAACGCTCGGCGTTCGCCCGGAGCATCTGCGCATTGCCCGTCCCGACGACGGCAACATCATCACCGGCGAGCTTTTCGCCAACGAGAACATGGGGCCGGAAAGCCTGGTGACGATCGAGCGGAAAGATGCCGGCCGCGTCACGGCCCGCATTTTTACCGACGACGAGATCAGGGTAGACAAGACGGTGCGACTTTCCTTCGACGCCGAACACGTCACGCTGTTCGACAGCACCGGCGCCCGCATTCCCGTCCTTGGCGAATAGTCCGGACTGCTGCAAATGATGACGACCACCGTTCACGTGACACGCGCCGACCAGGCCGCCAACCCGTACTTTTACGTGCCCTTCGACGTGCCCGAGGGCACGACGCGCATCGATGTCACCATGGCCCATGCAAAAGCGGAAGATTGCATCATCGATCTCGGCATGCTTGATCCGCGCGCGACCGATTATCCGACCCGCGCCGGCTTTCGCGGCTGGAGCGGCGGCGCCCGCGACCGCTTTTTCGTCGCAACGGACGACGCCACGCCCGGCTACATCCACGGGGAGATGCCTGCCGGTCGCTGGCAGGTCATGCTCGGCCTTTACAAGCTTCCGCCAGAAGGTGCCGATGTCACGCTGACGTTCAGCCATGACAATGCGCCTCTCGCGCTCGAACCGCAGCCCGCGCGCACCTTCCCCGTCAGGAAGGCGGCCGGCTGGTATCGCGGCGATCTGCACTGTCACACCTTCCACTCCGATGCGGCAGGCTCGCCCGAATTGCTGCACGCAGCCGCCAAGCAGGCCGGGCTCGACTTTCTCGCCGTCGCCGACCACAACACCATCAGCCAGCGCCGCTATTTCCATCCCAACTCGTCCGCCGACCTCGTCTTTGTGCGTGCGATGGAGGTGACGACCGCAGTCGGCCATGCCAACGTCTTTGGCGTCGACGACTGGATCGATTTCCGCATGACCCGGCCCGAACATGGGCACACGCTTGCCGACATGGTGCATGAGCGCGGCGGCATGCTGTCGATCAACCACGACAAGCCGACGATCCCCTGGGATTACGACGTGCCGGAGATCGACTGCATGGAAGTCTGGCAATCGCACTGGATGGCCTGGAACTGGGTATCGCTCGGCCGATATCAGCAGCGGCTGGCTTCGGGCAAGAAAATCTCGGCAATCGGCGGCAGCGACTTCCACCAGCCGGCCCGGCTGATGCCCGAAGGGCCGCTCGTGCTTGCGCGACCGACGACGGTGCTGTGGCTCGACGAACTTTCTGAAAACGCGATCCTCGCCGCGATGAAGACCGGGCTTGGCTATATCACCGAGAGCCCTGATGGACCGCATTTGGCACTTTCGGTCGATGGCCAGCCGATGGGCTCGACGATCCGAGGGCCCGTCGACGCGAAGGCCGACGTTCACGGAGCAAAAGGCGATCGGCTACTCTGGTTCGACGCGACAGGGCAGATTGCCGATCAACTCATCGAAGACGACCGCTGGGTCGGACAATTCTCCGGGCGGCCGAGCCTGTTCCTGCGCGCCGAAATCGCAGCAGAGAAGAGCCGGCCGCAGATAATCGGCGATTTCACCGCGGCCCTTGGCGGCGGGTTGCCCTGGCAATTAACCGAAGTGGAACTGCAACTACAGACCGTGCGCCGCGCCATCAGCAATCCGATCTATGTGGCGTGATCGGAGAGCATTTCCAGGAAAAGTGCGAAGCGGTTTTCCGTTAGGAAATGCTTGGAAACAAAGAGGTAGAGCGTTTCCGTGACTCCGTTTAAATCGGAAACGCTCTAGGGCTAGAAAAAGGGTCGCAGGGCCAGCTCCGCGCCAAGAAGCAGCAGACCGACCAGGAACCACCGGCGGAACGTGGTCGGGCTGACCAGACGGCGGATCGCCTGCCCGGCCCACATGCCGGCCAGCGCCGGCACGATGGCAACCACCGACAGGAGCAGGTTGTCGGCCTCCAACGCCCCACGCCACAGCAGACCTGCCGCAAGCGTCATCGTCGACACGGTAAAGGAGAGGCCGAGCGCCTGGATCAGGTCGTCCTTCTCCAGACCAAGGGCCTGCAGATACGGCACCGCCGGCATGACGAAGACGCCGGTGCAGCCGGTGACCACGCCCGTAATCATGCCGATAGGCGGAGACAACCACACCTCGGCCCTTGCCGGCACTGAGAACGGGCGCGCCATGAGCGTATATCCGGCATAGACCACAAGCGCCGTCCCGAGCATGGCTGTCGACAGGGCCGTATCGCCGCCCGCGAGAAGAGCCGTGCCGAGGATGGTACCGATGCCGATCGCCAGCATCATCGGCCAGAGCCGCAGCATGAGCGGGCCGAGGGCCGGACCCGCCAGCAGTTGCCAGACATTTGTCACGAGGGACGGCAGGATCAGCAGATTGGCGGCCGTAATCGGCGACAACAGCGCACCGAGCGCGCCCATGGCGACGGTGGGGAGCCCCATACCCGTCACGCCCTTGACCACGCCGGCGAGGAAAAAGGCGGCAGCAATTGCGCCGGTGAGCCATGTGGAGAGTTCGATCATGGCTCTAAAGTCATGAAGCATTGCGACAGCGCAATGCGGATGATCCGCAGGTTGGCTTCGGCTATGCCGAAGGCACATTTGCCGCTATCGTGCCGGCATGCGCTTCGATCTGATCGACCTTCGCCTGTTTCTTGCCGTCGTCGAGGCAGGCAGCATCACCCACGGCGCCGGGGTCGCGAACCTCTCCCTGGCCGCCGCCAGCGAGCGGCTGCGCGGCATGGAGGAGAACGGCGGCGTAAAACTTCTGGCGCGCGGCCGCAGGGGCGTATCCACGACCGCCGCCGGCGATGCGCTCGCCCATCATGCCCGGCTCGTACTGCGCCAGATGGAGCATATGCATGGGGAGCTCGGCGAATACGCCAGGGGATTGCGGGCGAGCATTCGCCTTCTCGCCAACACCGCCGCGATCACCGAGTTCCTGCCCGGCCGTCTTGGGCCTTGGCTTCGCGCCCACTCGCAAACCGATATCGACCTGAAGGAGCGCCAGAGCGCGGACATCGTCAAGGCCGTCTCAGGTGGCCGGGCTGAGATCGGCATCATCTCGGATGCCGTCGACGCGACCGGCCTGCGCCTCATCCCCTTCGCGATCGACCGGCTGGTTGCCGTGGTCGCCAAGAACCATGTTCTTGCAGAAACAAGACAGATCAGCTTCACGGATCTGCTCGACCACGCCTTCGTCGGCCTTGCGGAAGGCAGTGCCCTGCAGGCCCATATCGAGGGCCAGGCGACCCGCATCGGCCGCCGGATGAGCTACCGCCTGCGCGTGCGCAGCTTCGAGGATGTCTGCGGTCTGGCTGCACAGGATGTCGGTGTCGGCATCGTCCCGCAGACAGCTGCGCGCCGATGCCGTCGCACGGCGATTTCCGCCCTCCGCCTGACCGACAAGTGGGCGACGCGTCGCCTGTCGATCTGCCTGCGGCCGGATGAAGACCTCTCGCCGCTCGCCCGCGACCTGGTCGAGCATCTCGGCAATTTCAAGCCGGACTGACCGTCGAGGCGACCCGTGGCGGTCGATCAGTAGCCTCTGGCAGCACCCGCGCCGATGCGACTGTCGACCGCACCGTTGTAGCGGGCGCCACCGCCGTCCTTGATTTCGGCCAGGCTTTCGCCGCCAACAAGGATGCCGGTCGCCTGCCCCCAGATGCTCCAGCTCTTGTCGATCTGCACATCATGGCCCATCTCCGAGAGAAGCTTGCGCGTATCGGGCGAAAGGGCGTAGGGCTCCATGAACACTTTGTCCGGTAGCCACTGATGATGGATGCGCGGCGCGTCGACGGCCTCCTGAATATTCATGCCGTGATCGACCACGTTGAGGATCGCCTCGAGCGTGATCGTAATGATGCGCGCTCCGCCGGGGCTGCCGATCACCATGAACGGCTTGCCGTCCTTGGAGACGATGGTCGGGCTCATCGATGAAAGCGGTGTCTTGCCCGGTGCGATCGCGTTCGCCTCGCCCTGAACGAGCCCGTAAAGATTGGGAGCACCCGGCTTCGCTGTGAAATCGTCCATCTCGTTGTTGAGCAGAATTCCGGTTCCTGGAGCGACCACGCCGGCGCCAAAAGAACCGTTCAGCGTATAGGTAACGGCGACCGCGTTGCCCTCGTCGTCGATGATCGAATAGTGGGTGGTCTCCTTGCTTTCTGCGAACCCCTCCGGCATCAGCGCCTGCGAGACGCCAGCCTTGAACGGGTCGATCCTGCCGCGGATCTCGGCCGCGTAAGCCTTGTCGAGCAGTTTGGCGACCGGGTTCTCGACGAAATCGGGGTCTCCAAGCGTCGTGTTGCGATCGACATAGGCATGGCGCATGGCCTCGATCATCGCATGTACGGTCTCGGCCGAGCCGTAGCCGAGATAGGAGAGCGGATAGCCCTCGAGAATGTTGAGGATCTCGCAGATGATGACGCCTCCGGAAGACGGCGGCGGCGAAGAGACGATGTCATAACCACGATAGTTGCATTTGACCGGCTCAAGCTCGCGCACGGCGTATTGCTCGAAATCCTTCTTGGCGAGGATGCCGCCCTTGTCAGCACTTGCCTTGACGATGGCGTCGGCGATCGCCCCCTTGTAGAAGGCGTCGGTTCCCTTTTCGGAGATGCTTGTAAGCGAGGCGGCGAGATCCGCCTGGACCAGTGTCTCGCCGACGGCAAAGGGTTTTCCGTCGGGCTTCAGAAAGATTGCTGCCGCTGCCGGGTCCTTGGCCAGCCTTTCGGTTTCGCCGTCAAAGGAATCGACATCGCCCTGCTCCAGCCGAAAGCCGTCCTTGGCAAGGACGATGGCAGGCGCGATCAGCTCTTTCAGCGGACGCGTACCATAGCGGCTTCGCGCGACTTCGAAGCCCATCACCGGCCCAGGAACGCCGACGGCCAGATATCCTTCGGTGCTCAGGCCATCGACCAATTGCTTCTTGTCATCGAGATACATGGTCTTGGTCGCAGCAGCGGGCGCCCGCTCGCGAAAATCGAGGAAGGTGGTCTTGCCGTCCTTGAAACGGATCGTCATAAAGCCGCCGCCGCCGATATTGCCGGCGGTCGGATAGAGCACTGCAAGCGCATAGCCGACGGCAACGGCAGCATCGACGGCGTTGCCGCCCTTTTTCAGGACCTCGACGCCGATGTCCGACGCCAGATGCTGGGCGGTGACGACCATGCCGTGCTCGGCTTTGACCGGCTCCGGCGAGGCGGCCCTGACGGCCGATGGCGAAACCGAGCCGAGTGCGGCGATAAGGGTGAAGGAAAGAACATTCAGGCAGGAACTGCGCATGCTTTTCTCCCGCGACAACAGGTTTTGCTGGCAATTGACGCCCTCGATTAAGGGCGGCGGCATCGAAGTTCGCAAAGGCACCACGCATCAGGCGGCGGACAACAGTCCGGCCATCGGGCGGGCTGAGGCTTGTTCAGAAATTGAAGCCTTGGCCGGAGTATAGACATGTGCGGACGGCACGGGCAATCGCCGCCTGACGATCATGATCGGCGAACAATTCGAATGCGAAGACGATCGGCTTACCATTGCTCTGTCATTGCAGCGACGCTACCCCAGTGAGTACCGGGTCGCGACAAGCCGGAGTGCAGCCGATGACCGCATCCTAGCGACCACCAAATTTTTGCCATTGCCATGAAGAACCGTGGCTGTGACAGTTCGCTCCAGGGATCTGGTATCATCCGCATCCGGATTTCTGCACGAGGACACTAAACGGGAAGAAGGTCGCATGATCGAAGGCCATTGCCATTGCAAGTCGGTTCGCCTTTCCGTCCGTGTCCGCCCTGACACACTTGGCAGCTGCAACTGTTCGCTGTGTTCAAGACTAGGCACGCTTTGGGGCTATTACAACGCAGAAGAGGTTTCGATCAGCGACCCGCAGGGCAAGCTCGTCGGCTACGTCCAAGGCGATGCCACGTTGACGATGCACCATTGCGGCACCTGCGGTTGCACCACCCATTGGTCGCCGATCGGCACTGACGCGACGCGCATGGGTGTCAACATGCGCCTGTTCGATCGATCCGTCTGGGAAGACATACCCCACCGGCTCATCGACGGCGCCAGATGGTAGGTGCCACTCTCTTCCTACTGCATGTTTCCTTAAATCCTATTCGACTTGAGGATAAAAACATGCAGCAATCCAAAGTGCTACAGCGACATTTGCGCGTCTAATAAGACGCGCGGCGCTGTGGGGCGCCTTGCCTGCACGACCGTCCTGCAGAAACGGTGCTAGGCCGCCGAGGCTGCGCCGCCACGCTCGCTGGCCGCCTTGGCATATTGGGCGTCACGGCTCTCCTTTGTGGCGTATCGCGCCCGCTTCTGCTCGTACATGCTGAGGTCCGCTCGCTTGACCAGCGCCTCCATCGATTCGCCGGTATCGCTGGTCGAAACGCCGAGCGATATGCTGAGGGGAGCGTTGGAATAGAACTGGTTGTTGATCTTCAACAGTTCGTTGATCGTCTCGACCATGGTGGCCGCTGCCAGCCGGTCGGCACCCGGCATCAGGATGGCGAACTCGTCGCCGCCGATGCGGGCGGCATGGTTGGGCTGCGACACCGCACCGTTCAACACTTCGCCGAGCCGGCGCAGGAGGGCATCACCGGCGTCGTGGCCAAGCTGGTCGTTGGCCGCTTTCAGGCCATCAAGATCGATGACGATGGCCGAGACCGGGCGAAGCGACTTGCGCTCCAGCCTGTTCAGCTCGTCCATGTAGAAGGCGCGGTTGTGCAGCTTGGTCAGCACGTCATGCTTGCCGAGATATTCGAGATAGGCCTCGGCCTTCTTGCGTGCGGTGATATCGGTCAACGCCACCTGGACCAGCGACCAGTCGCCTTCATGGCCCGGAAGCACGGAGAATTGCAGCAGGACGTGGCGCTCGGAACCGTCGAGCGCATAATTGACCACCTCGCGGTGGTGCAGAAGATTGCCGTTCCACAGCTCGATCAACTGCTCCTTGAAGTGCTTCTCCATCTCGTTGCGGAAAATGTCGCCGAGACGCTGCAGCAACGTGTTCCGATCCGGCGCGCAGAACAGGTCGAGCGTCGCCTGGTTGATGTCGATGACCCTGATCTCGCTCATGCACTGGCGCACGAACTCCGGATGGACGTCCGTGAACACGCGAAAATCGACGATCCCTCGATGACGGACATCCTCGAGCAGCAACTTGATGCGACTGAAGTCCTCGACCCACAACGACACCGGCGAATGCTCGAAGATACCTTCGGCGTAACGGCGGTTGGCCAGTTCGTTGCGGCGCGCCTCCTCACGCGCCGTGACATCTTCCGTCGTCAGCAGCAACCGGCCGAGCGTGTTCTCGTATCCTGGTAGCACCGAGCCGCGCAGCTGAATGTCGAGCCTGCGGCCAGACAGCGTGTAGTTGACCGCGCTGCTGCTGAACTCGGTCTTGCCCTCCCACAATTCGGCAAGCTCATTGACATGGCTGTCGAGCATTTCATCGCGAAAGACCTTCGACAGGTTCGCGGAGAGGTGATCGAGATCCCTGGCTTCAAACAGGTCCAGTGTCCGGCGATTGACCTGCAGGACACGAATTTGGCTGGAGCAGGCGGCGACACGCGTCAAGTCTTCTCTGAGATAGGCGCGGATATCGACCACGCCCTCGGCCCGCCAACGATCGAACTGCGTTGTGACCCCGCTGAAATCCTCGATCCACATCGCGATCGGCGCCAGATCAAAAATATTGGTGTCGGAAGAACCTGTCATTACTGTTCCATCTCGGTTCGCGGGGAGAGGGTTCCGTGCAAGGCGCATCGCCTTTGAGTGCATTCTAACGGTCTTTAAGTAAAGATGCCTAAATCCTCAACCGCAGATCGCCGCGCGCCCCTCGCTGCTTGCCAATCTGCAGAGTGACGAGCCCGACTGGAAAAGGACTATGTTATTCCAACCGCCCACGCCACCTGCCGGTGGCCGGCGTGATTGTTTTCGGACCAACTTCAGGTGAAAGCGGTAATCTGCCTAAGCAAGATCACCTCCCCGACATCGGAACCGCCGACCCGCCACCCTTGCAGCAATCGCGGCGGTCTCTATCTCACGGCGTTCACGCAGGAACAGAATGGGATATCCAATGACCTTTCGCGACCTTGATCTGACTTATGTTGAAAGCCACGGGATCCCATCGCTTCCGGAGCCGCACGAACATGGCTACGTCGAAAACGAAGGCGCACGCATCTGGTATGCGAGCCATGGTTCCGGCCCCGCAGTCATCCTGCTGCATGGTGGCATGGGAAACAGCGGAAACTGGGGCTATCAGGTCCCGGCAATCGTCGAAGCCGGCTATCGCGCTGTCATCATCGACAGCCGCGGCCACGGCCGCAGCACACGCGACGCACGTGAATACAGCTACCAGCTGATGGCCGCCGATACCCGCGCCGTCATGGATCGGCTAGGGATCGAGAAGGCCGCGATCGTCGGCTGGAGCGATGGCGCCGATACCGCCCTGATCCTCGCCCAAGAAACGCCCGAGCGCGTTGCCGGCATTTTCTTCTTCGCCTGCAACGTCGACGATACAGGCACCAAACCGTTCGTGTTCACGCCTGTTATCGGCCGCATCTGGCAGCAACATCAGAAGGACTACGCCGCATTCTCGGCGACGCCAGGTGATTTCGACGCGCTCTCGGCAGCCGTCGAAACGATGCAGCGGACACAGCCCAACCTGTCAGCGGCAGCACTTGCCGGTATCTCCGTGCCCGTGGCCGCGGTCCTTGGCGAATTTGACGAATTCATCGAGCAGGAGCACATGACCTATCTCGCCAAAACGCTACCTGACGCGACGCTTCACGTCCTTCCCGGTCTCAGCCATTTTGCCCCATTGCAGGGTCCCGATGTTTTCAATGGCGCCGTGATGACGTTCTTGACGAGCATCTTGCGCTAGCGCCCTACGCGATCCCGAGAGCCGTCCTTTCGAAGGGACGTCTTCAAACCGACGATAATGGTGGCTCGTGTCGATTGCGCGCGATACAACCGGGGAGCGATCAGGAGGAAAGAATGCGGAAGTCAGATTATCCCAAGGGCACGGTGTCCCGTCTCAGCGTCGACAGCGACGTGCTTAAAAGCAACAGGCTCGGGGATCCGAGCCGCCGCGACGTCGATGTCTATATCCCGGCAAACCATGATGGCGCCGGCCTGCCTTTGCTCGTCGATCTCGTCGGCTTTACGGCCGGCGGCCCACTGCACACCGCCTGGAAAGCCTTCTTCGAGAACGTCCCGGAGCGCCTGGACCGGCTGATTGCGACCGGGCAGATGCCGCCGGTGGTCGTCGCCTTTCCCGATTGCTTCACTTCTCTTGGCGGCAACCAATATGTCAACAGCGAGGTCGTCGGCCGTTGGGAGGATTTCCTCATCGACGAGATGCTTCCGGCAGTCGAAACCCGCTTCGGCTGCGGCGGCACCGGACGGCGCGGCGTTTTTGGAAAAAGCTCGGGTGGCTACGGCGCGTTCTCCCACGCCTTCCGGCGGCCGGATGTCTGGGCTGCGGCAGCGAGCCATTCCGGAGACGCCGGCTTCGACCTGATGGCGGCTGACTTTCCCATGGTGCTGCGCGCGCTTGCGCGGCATGATCTCTCGATTGAAAGCTGGTTTCGAGCCTATGAGGCCCGGGAGAAACATGCCGATGAGGACATCCCCGTCCTCCTCGTTTTGGCCCAGGCGGCAAGCTACGACCCCGATCCCAACCTCGAGGCCTTCAAAGGCCTGCGGCTCCCGGTCGATCTGGAGACCTGCGAGCTCATCGACGACCGCTGGCAGAATTGGATGGCGTGCGATCCCGTTGAGCTCGCCAAGACCCATGGGCACAACATCGGCAAGCTCAAGGCCTTCTACATGGATTGCGGCACTGTGGATCAGTACAATCTGCTCTACGGCAATCGCCGCATCCATCGGACGCTGAAGCAACTCGGCATCGAACACACCTATGAGGAGTTCGAGGACAACCACAATTCGGTCGATTACCGCATGGATGTCAGCCTGCCCTTCCTTGCCAAGGCGCTGCAGTAACGAGCGTCAATGGCCCGACCGGAAGCAAACGCCGGCCGGCCATGGTGTCTCGAGATGCGGCGATACCTGATGGCGGTCGCCCTCGTTTCTGTCGAGTTTAAGCGGCACGCCGATCGTGGCGACCCTCTTCGATCTCCTCGACGATCTTGGCAACAAAGGCGTCGAGATCGTCTGGCGAGCGGGAGGTGACGATACCGTGGTCGCTGACGACCTTCAGATCGACCCATTGCGCGCCAGCATTCTCGACATCCTTGCGGATGGAGGCATAGGACGTTGCCTTGCGCCCCTTCAAGGCGTCGGCTTCGACAAGCAGCCACGGCGCATGACAGATGGCTGCCTCCACCTTGCCCGACTGCACGAAATCGGTGACGACGCGCATCGCGTCGGGGTTCTTCCTTAGCAGGTCCGGGTTGATCTGCCCGCCTGGCAGCACAAGCGCATCAAAATCTCGCACGAACACGTCCTTTGCCGTCAGGTCGACGTCGACGGTGTCGCCCCAGTCGCCCTTGTCCCAACTCTTGATGGCCCGTTTTTCCAGCGATGCGATGGTCACTTTGGCGCCGCGCTTTGACAGTTCGTCGCGCGGGACGTGCAGTTCCGAGCGCTCGTAGCCGTCGGTAGCGAGGATCAGAATTTTGGCTGTGTCGATCGATGGCATGGCGAAGTCCTTCCCGGTTTGTGAACCCAGGGGTAGAACCGGCTGCGAATGAAATGGTTCCGACCTTCTGCAAGCCCTTCAGGGCGCAAGCAACCAGAACACCAGCCCGGAAAGAAGGATGAAAAGGGCGATCAGCCTGGCGAAGCGCTGCATGCCGTGGGATGTGTCGTCGCCCAAAAGCGCGTTCCACAAGGCTCCGCCGGAAGCATCGACGTCGGTGGTTGCCGCAGACGCCGGCGCTTGTTGCGCTGACACTGCCGAACTGTAATCGTGAGGACGCGGCTGCCGGTTCACCGTTGTGGATTCGTCAAAATAAACCCCGGCGCTGACAATCCCGCCGTCGCCGGCATCTGCCACCTGGCTCTCACGCAACACGCGATCCTCCGGCTCCGGTCGTCCCAACAGCGCGTGAAGCCAGGCACGGCGCGCCTGAGCCGTCGCCGCGTGACGTGGCCATTGCGCTGACGGCAGCAGCATTGCGGACGTGCGTCTGCCTTTCGGGTGACGGACTGACATCTTGGGGCCTCCCGTAACAACAATACACCGGAAACGCGTTTGTTCCATCACAACACGGTTCACCGCCCGGAAAACGCGAAGGGCGGCAGACGTCTCGTGACCACAGCACCTGCAAGCTGACGAACGGCAGGCCCGCCGCCGCCCGATGCGGGAGAGCCCCGAAATAGAAAAGGCGCTCGACCCTTGACGGGGAGCGCCTTTTCTTGACCCGGACAACGTCAAACGCGCGGGCTTAGCCGCTGCAGGACGCCATCGATACGGGTAGTGATGCCCTAGATAGTCAGTGGCTCAGGGTTTTCAAGGCCCAATCATGATTATCCCGGAAATTGTTTGATCGGCACGGCAAAGACACTTTGTCGGGCCGGATCCGATCGGGATTTCTTCCACTCGGCGGTCCGTAATGAAGCATGGATGAACGCATTGTCGGGACAGATAGGCAAAGTCGTAATCAGGATGGCACGATCGCGTCCGCCAGCTTGAGCCGTCGCCAGTCGCTTGGCGCCATGCCGGTACGCAAGCGGAAGAAACGGGAGAAGTAGGCGGCATCCTTCAGTCCGATCTCGTAGGCTATATCTTCCAGTGATCGAACGGTGAAAAGCAACAGACGTTTGGCTTCCAGCAGCCGGCGCTCATTGATCAGTTCCTTCACCTGCATCCCGAACGCGGCATTGCTGGCCTTGGCAAGCAGGTGCGGGGTGGTCGCAAGAGCACTCGTATAGCGCCCAACCGTCCAGTTCTCGCGAAAATGCGCATCGATCATGCGCCGCAACTGTGTTGCGAGCATCATATCGGGGGACTGCGACGGCGATGGCGCGGCGGTGGCAAGGCGCGCGATCTGCGTCAGGATCGCCGATACCAGCGATGCCATCATCGACTGGGTACCGAAAGCTCCCGTGCCGTACTCCTCTGCGATCATGTCCATCAATGACGATAGGCGCTGCCACTGCCGGTCGTCCCGGGCGCCGGCAACCATGATCGGCGCATCGAGCGCCAGGACTGTTCTCTCCCGGGCGGACAGCATCAAGCCGTCGGCGATCGATATTACGAAAGCATCGCTTTCCAGCGGTTCGACGGAGAAACCGTGCACGATACCGCTCGGCACGAAGCTGACGGCTGGCGCGGAAAAGTCCAAAACCTTGTCTTCGATGAAATACGACCCACGTCCGCGAAACCAGTAGGTCACCTGGGCAAGTTGATCATGCTTATGGGCCCTGACCCGCCCTTGATGCAGTCCACGCCGAGCCATCACCGTTTCGACGTGGAAGAACCCCGGTTCGAGCTGTTGTTCTGGTTCGCCGTAGACAAAGAAGCTTGGAATGATGTCGGCCATTAACCACCCGAAAAAGTGCAAGTCATTTTGGCATTCTGTCCATGGCTGCCTCGACAATCAATGCCTAGTCTTGACGAAACTCAAGGAGGAGAACCATGAGAGCCGAGGACTTTCGCGCCGACAAGGCGCGCCCGTTTACCGGGGCCGAATATCTCGAAAGCCTGCGTGACGGTCGCGAGGTCTATATCAACGGTGAGCGCATCCAGGATGTGACAACGCACCCGGCCATGCGCAATTCGGCCCGATCGCTGGCCAGGCTCTACGATGCGCTGCACGACCCGGCGAGGAAAGAGGCCCTGACCGCCCCCACCGACACCGGCTCCGGCGGCTACACCCACAAATATTTCCGCGTCGCCCGATCGTCTGCCGACCTCGTTGCCCAGCAGGGCGCCATCGCCGAATGGGCGCGCATGTCCTACGGCTGGATGGGACGCACGGCCGATTACAAGGCGGCGCTGATGAACACGCTTGGTGCCAACGCCTCGTGGTACGGACCCTTCAAGGACAATGCGCTCGCCTGGCACAAGCGCGCCCAGGAAGCGGCGCTGTTCATGAACCACGCGATCGTCAACCCGCCGATCGACCGGCATAAACCTGCCGATGCGGTGAAAGACGTGTTCGTTCATATCACCAAGGAAACCGATGCCGGCATCTATGTCTCCGGCGCCAAGGTGGTGGCGACGTCGTCGGCGCTGACACACTATAATTTCCTTGCCCAGAGCTCGGCGACCGTGACCGAGGATCCGTCGCTCTCGGTGATGTTCATCGTCCCGATGAATGCGCCGGGGATCAAGATGTTCTGCCGGGTTTCCTACGAACAGACGGCCAACACCGTCGGCCACCCCTTCGACTATCCGCTGTCGTCGCGCTTCGACGAAAACGACGCCATCCTTGTGCTCGACAATGTCTTCGTGCCCTGGGAGGACGTGCTCGTGCTGCGCGATGCCGCCAAGATCCTTTCGTTTCATCCGGCATCGGGCTTCATGCACGGCTACTGCTTCCAGGGTTGCACCCGCTTTGCCGTCAAGCTCGACTTCCTCGCCGGCCTGCTGGCCAAAGCGCTGCGGGCAACCGGCGGCGACGCGTTTCGCGGCAACCAGGCAGCCCTTGGCGAGGTCATCGCGCTTCGGCACATGTTCTGGAGCTTTTCCAATGCCATGGCCTACAACCCCATCCCGTGGGCGGATGGCGCCGTTCTGCCCAATTTCGAAGCCGCACTCTCTTATCGAACGTTCATGTCGGAAGCCTATCCGCGAGTGGTCGACACCATTCGCCGGGTTATCGCCTCCGGCCTCATCTACCTGCCGTCGTCGGTCAAGGATTTCGGCAATGGCGAGATCGATCGCTACCTCGCGCAATTTGTCCGCGGCTCCAACGACAGGGGCCATATCGAGCGCATCAAGATCATGAAGCTGCTGTGGGACGCGACCGGCACCGAGTTCGGCGGGCGCCATGCGCTCTATGAACTCAACTATGCCGGCGCGCCTGAAGAAGTCCGCCTGCAGGTGCTGAAGGGCGCCGAGCGCGGCGGACGCCTGAAGGAGATGGAAGCCCTCGTCGACACCTGCATGAGCGACTACGACCAGCATGGCTGGACCGGCGACACCTGGCTGCCGCCAATTGGCGCCGAGACGCCGATCCGCAATGCGGCCGAGTGAGGCGATTGCCATGGAAACGGCGATCTCGAAGACCGAATTCCGCAACGCGATGGCGCGGGTCTGTGCGCCCGTCAATGTCGTCACCACCAATGGACCCGCCGGGCGCGGCGGGTTCACTGCAACGGCGATGTGCTCGGTGACCGACGACCCGCCGAGCCTGCTCGTCTGCATGAACCGGAACTCGACGCAATGCGGCCTGTTCATCGACAACCGCCGCTTCTGCGTCAATGTGCTCAGCCACGACCACACCGAGCTCGCCGGCCATTTCGCCGGCGCGACACGGGACATGGCAACCCGCTATGCCGCCGCCGACTGGGTCGAGATGCAGTCGGGAAGTCTCGCTGTGAAGGATGCGATCGTCTCGCTCGATTGCGAACTGGCGGAAGCAAGATTGCTCGGCACCCACCACATCCTGATCGGCCGCGTCGTCGGCATAAGATCGCGCAGCGACGGCAACGCGCTCCTCTACTTCGATCGCAACTACGTGCACGTGCCGACACAGCTCGGCAGTTTCAGCGGGTAGAATACCGAAATACAAAAACGAACGGGCCGGTGTTCAACTCCGGCCCGTTTCGTTTGGTGGCGATTATTCGCTGCCCTCAGAGCTGGATCCAGGCGGTCTTGAGGTCGGTGTATTTGTCGAGCGCGTGCAGTGACTTGTCGTGGCCATTGCCCGACTGCTTCACTCCGCCAAGCGGCACCGTATTGTCGGCGCCGCCATAGGTGTTGACGTTCACGACGCCGGCCCGAATAGAGCGCACCATGCGATGCGCCCGCGACAGGTTCGCGGTCCACACGGCCGACGCAAGCCCGTATTCGGTGCCATTGGCGATGCGGAGCGCGTCGGCTTCATCGTCGAAGGGGATGATCGAAAGGATCGGCCCAAAGACTTCTTCTCTGGCGAGCGTCATGCCCGGATCGACGTCAAAAATCGTCGGCCGCATGTAGAAGCCGCCCGTTTCCTCGAGGATGCGTTTTCCGCCGGCCCTCAGCCGCGCGCCCTCGGCTATCGCTTGCTCGGCGAAACCGAGATTCTTCTTAAGCTGGATTTCGCTGGAGATCGCACCGGCCTCGGTTGTCAGCAGCAGCGGATCGCCGACCTTCATGTTTGCTGCGATCGCCGCAACCTTTTCGGCAAAGGTCTCGTGGATCGATCGCTCCACCAGCAGGCGCGAGCCGGCGACACAGACCTGGCCGGAGTTGCGGAAGATGCCATAGGCTGAGATTTTCGCCGCCTGATCGAGATCCGGGGCATCGGCAAAGACGATGTTGGGCGACTTGCCGCCTAGCTCCAGATAGACGCGCTTGAGGTTGGATCGCGCCGAATACTCCAGCAGCCGCCGACCGACGCTTCCCGAACCGGTAAAGGCCAGCACGTCGATATCGGCATGGAGGCCGATCGCCTCGCCGGTGACTGATCCCCTTCCCGTCACGACATTCAACACGCCCTCAGGCAGGCCGGCTTCGGCGCAAAGTCCGGCGAGCCGCAGCAAAGTCAGTGACGCGCCCTCTGCAGGCTTCAGAATGACCGAATTGCCGGCCGCGAGCGCCGGCGCGATCTTCCAGGCGCCAATCATCAGCGGAAAGTTCCAGGGAACGATAGCGGCGACAGCACCGACGGGTTCGCGATGAACGAGCCCGAGTACGTTATCAGCGGTCGGCGCGATCTCGCCGTAGACCTTGTCGATCGCCTCGGCATAGTAGCGAAAGGTACCGGCGGCGCTGCCTGGCTCAGCCTTCAGCGCCATCGAAATTTCGGTGCCATTGTCACGTACGCCGAGAACGGCAAGTTCGAGAGCATTTTTCTCGATGAGTTCGGCTATGCGCAGAAGCACCTTCTTGCGCTCCGCCGGTGCAGCCCTCGACCATGTGCCCTTCTCAAAGGCCGCCCGGGCGGCACGCGCAGCGGCATCGACGTCGTCGACATCAGCATCGGCGATGGTCGTGAGGCGCGTGCCATCGATCGGGGAAATGACATCCAGCGTCCTGCCGGACTGTGCGTCGCGCCAATTGCCGCCGATGAAAAGCTTTTGCGACGGCACCACATTGCGGCGCAACTGGTCGATTTTTTCCTGCATGTTTCCCGTTCCATGTGTCAGGCGGAAGAGCGGCCGATCGCTCGGCCGCCCCTATCGGATCAGATCTCCTGGCCGGCGCCAAGCCGGGCAAATTCGAGCGGACGGCCCGATTTGAGCATCGCTGCCAAGCCAAGCCCGATGACGCCGGCGATAACGACAAGTCCGGGCAGCAAGACCGCAAGCAGACCGGTGGCGCCGGCGAGGTCGCCGAAGTTGATCGCAATGGCGATGATCACTGCAATCAGGATGATGCCTGTGATGACCGGGATGATCTTGGTCACCAGGGTGTTCGATTCCAATCCCGGATTGCGATTGAAGAATGCGACGATGGCAAAGGCGGTAAACGCCATCAGCACCATCACGGCCAGCGTGCCGACATTGGTCAGCCAGGAAAACAGCGCCAGCACCGGATCCTGTCCGGTTGCCGCAAACAGCGCAACGACAAGCACAGCTGTAATCGTCTGGATGACCGAGCCGGCGTGCGGGCTATGGTAGACCGGATGGGTGACGCCGATCGAAGCCGGCAACAGGCGCTCGCGGCCAGCGACGTAGAGATAGCGGGCGACACCATTGTGAAACGCCAACACGCCGGCAAACAGGCTGGTGACGAAGAGTACATTCATGATCGGCGGCAGCCAGCCTCCGGCATAACGTTCCGCCAGGCCGAAGAGGAAGGTTGTCGGATCGGCAAGGCCCTGCAATTCCGGCACCAGCTTGTCGGCACCGGCCGCATTGACCATCAGCCAGGATGTCAGCATGTAGAAGACGCCGATGATCAGCACGGAGATATAGGTCGCGCGCGGCACGGTCCGGTGCGGGTCGCGGGCTTCCTCGCTGTAGATCGTCGTCGCCTCGAAGCCGATGAAGGCGGCAAAGCAGAACAGGATGCCGATCGACGGTGAGCCTGACATGAGCGCCGAAGGCGTAAACGACGTCATTGTCAGGCCGCTGTCGCCGCCCTTGGCGATGATTGCGACGTCGATGACAAGCACGACCAGATATTCGAGGATGACCAGCACCGTCAGCACTTTCGCTGACAGGTCGACGCGGCGGTAGCCGAGAACACCGACGATGGCGATGCCGATAAAGGTCCAGACCCACCAGGGCAGGTCGATGCCGAGCCCGGCGAAAAGGCCCGCGGTCGCCGCGCCGAACAGACCGAAGACACCGATCTGCATCGCGTTATAGGCGAGGATCGCAATCATCGCGGCGGCACCGCCCATCAACCCGCCGAGCCCCTGCGCGGTATAGGCGTAGAAGGCGCCGGCGTTGCGGATATGCCGCGCCATGGCGACGTAGCCGATCGAAAACATCAGAAGGATCAGCGTGACCAGCAGAAACGTGCCGGGAATGCCGGCGCCGTTGCCGAGCAGCATTGCCAGCGGCACGCCGCCGGCGACCGCCGTCAGCGGCGCGGCGGCCGATACCACGAGAAATGTGACGGCACCGACCCCGAGCGCATTCCTGCGCAACTGGTTGGCGCCGGTTGCGGGCGACGATTGATTGTCCATAGCTTCTTAGCTCCCCTTTTCTTGGCACTATTTGCCTTCGCCTCAGGTCCATCTCTCCAAAGGCATCCTCCGCGAAGCTGCTGCTGACCGTGTTGCTTTTTGTTCTTGGTCGCGCGCATTAATCGGTTCAATATTCAAACCGTTGCTTCAAATATAGACTTGCAAATGCCACGGCGACCTGTCAAGTTATTTCGCATGTTAAGTATCTCGGCTGGATAAAAACGCGATACGGGCGGCCAAACCGCCTGGGAATCAAGGGAACAGGCATCGGGATCACTGGCGGCGGCGCTCAACGACGGAGGACTGGATGAGCACCATCGGTAAGGCACTGACCCTGTTGGACGCGATCTCGCGACTGGACAGGGAAGTGGGCTTGAGCGACATCGCCAGGCATTGCGTGCTCGACAAGGCGACGGCGCGACGCTTTCTCGTCGAGCTTGAAAAACATGGTTTCGTCGAACAGGATCCGGACACCAAACGCTATCGCATCGGCGGCGCGCCGGTCCGGCTTGCCCGCATCCGGGAAGCACGGTTCCCCTTTCTCACGCTCGCCATTCCATTCGTAAAAGAGCTTGCCAGCACATCAGGCGAGACCGTGCATCTCTCGGAATTCGTCGCCGGCCGACTTTCGACCGTCCACGTGGAGGATTCGCCGCGCGCCCATAGGGTAATCGTCGATATCGGCAGCGCGCTGCCGTTCCATGCGACCGCGTCCGGCCACGCCTTCCTTGCCTTCTGCCCGCCAAGGCAGGTCGAAGATGCACTGTCCATGCCCCTTGAAGCCTTCACCGAACACACGATCACGTCGAAAACGGAACTTCTCCGCCTGCTCGCGGAGACCGTCCACCGCGGCTATTCGATCAGCCAGCAGGGACTTGAGAGCGGCGTCATCAGTGTCGCCGCGCCGATCCGTGCGCCGAACAGCGTGCCGATCGGCGCGATTGCCGTTGCCGCACCGCAGGTCCGCGCCAATGCCGACACGATCGAGCAACTCGGACCGGCAACGGCAGCGATCGCCAAACGCATTTCGGAGAAATTCTTTGGGTTGGAGCAGGTGACTGCCAATCCGCTGGCAAGGAGGGCCGGCTGATGAATGCGATGAACCGTCTACCCAACATCCTCGTCGTCGGAACGGGTGACACCAAATGCGAAGAACTTCAATTCATGGCCTCCGTCATCCGGGAAGCCGGCGGCCTGCCTGTCATGATGGATGTCAGCATCCTCGGTGACCCACCCTATGCCCCGGAATATTCGCGCCACGATATCGCCGATGCGGCCGGCACCTCGATCGCAGCGATTGCGGCGAGCGGCGACGAAAACAGCGCGATGGAACTGATGGCCAAAGGGGCGGCGGCCCTCACCCGCACCCTCTACGATGCCGGGCAGGCCGATGGCGTCATCATTCTCGGCGGCTCGATGGGCACGGATCTGGCGCTCGATGTCGCGGCGGCCCTGCCGCTCGGCGTGCCGAAGTTCGTCGTCTCGACGATCGCCTATTCGCACCTGCTCCCGCCCGAGCGCATCGCGCCCGATCTGATGATGATCCTTTGGGCCGGCGGGCTTTACGGCCTCAACGGCATTTGCCGATCGGTGCTTTCGCAAGCCTGTGGCGCCGTCGTTGGGGCCGCCCGCTTCGGCACCAAGCCGGACAAGGACCGCCCGCTGATCGGCATGACCTCGCTGGGGTCGAGCTGCCTCAAATATATGAAATACCTGAAGCCCGAACTGGAACGGCGCGGCTATGATGTCGCGGTGTTTCACGCAACCGGCATGGGCGGCCGCGCCTTCGAAGCGATTGCCGCACAGAACGGCTTTACGGCCGTCTTCGACTTTTGCATCCAGGAAGTCAGCAACCATCATCACGGCACCGTCGTCACCTCCGGCCCCGACCGGTTGGAAAATGCCGGCCGCGTCGGAATTCCGCAGCTTGTCGCACCGGGAGCAGTCGATATGGTCGACCTGCCCGCCTGGCAGGCATTGCCTGCTGCTTTCGCCGACCGGCCCTACCATGCGCATAACCGGCTGCTCGGTTCGGTGACGACATCGCCTGAAGACCGGCGCGAGATCGCCCGCATCATCGGCGGCAAGCTCGCCGACACCCGCGCCGAAGTCGCCTTCATCCTGCCGCTCAAGGGCATCCAGGAATGGGACAAGCCGGAGGAACCGCTGCACGAACCTGAAGCGCTCGACGCCTTCATCGACGAGATGCGCCGCGCCGTCCCCTCCTCCGTCAGCCTTCATGAAATCGACAGCCACATCAACGCACCGGAGTTTTCGGCAAAGGCGCTCGCCATCTTCGACGACTGGATCGCCCGCGGCGTGATCCCGGGAGGCCGCCCGTGACGGATCGCGCTCTCATCCTCGACTTCGGCGGCGTCGTTACACGCACGCTGTTTGAAACCCACGATGTCACCGAGCGCGCGCTCGGCCTTGCCCCCGGCAGCCTGACCTGGCGGGGGCCGTTCGACACCGCCACCGATCCACTCTGGGTGTCGATGCAGAGGCGCGAGATCACCGAGCGCGACTATTGGACGGAGCGCACCCGCGAAGTCGGGCACCTCGTCGGTGAAGACTGGACGGATATGAAGACCTTCGTCCAGCGCGCGCGCGGCGCCGAGCCGGAACTGGTGCTGCGCCCGGAAGCGCGCGATGCGATCCTACAGGCCAAGGACGCCGGTATCAGGCTCGCCATTCTTTCCAACGAGCTCGATCTTTTCTACGGGGTCGAGTTTCGCAAGCGCTTCCCGCTGATCCAGCTTTTCGACGTCATCGTCGATGCCACCTACACCGGCATCCTGAAACCGGACCCGCGGGCCTACGAACTCGCACTTTCCGAGCTCGGCCTGCCGCGAGAGGCCTGCGTCTTCGTCGACGACCAAAAAAAGAACATTGAGGGCGCCGAGGCAGTGTCCCTGCCCAACGTGCACTTCGATGTCACCAGACCCGCCGAAAGCTACGCCAGAGCCCTCCGGATGCTCGGCATTTGAACTGACCAGGAGCAAGACATGCGCGAAACCAATTTCCTCATCGAGAACAACGCCCGCCACCTGTGGCATCCGATGGCACACCCCGCCGAAATGCACGCGACGCCGCCGCGCATCATCAATGCCGGCGAGGGCGTGGAGATCGTCGACATCCACGGCAAGAAGGTACTCGATGCGGTCGGCGGCTTGTGGAACGTCAATCTCGGTTATTCCTGCGAGCCGGTGAAGAAGGCGATCCGCGATCAGCTCGACGACCTGCCCTATTATTCGACCTTCCGCGGCACCACCAACTCGCCGCTGATCGAGCTTTCCTATGAACTTGCCGAATGGTTCAAGGAGGATGGCCTCAGCCGCTCGTTCTTCACCTCGGGCGGCTCGGACTCGGTCGAGACCTGCCTTCGCCTCGCCCGCCAGTACCACAAGCTCAACGGCCAGCCGGAGCGCACCAAATTCGTCGCGCTGAAGAAGGGCTACCACGGCACGCATTTCGGCGGCGCGTCGGTCAATGGCAACTCTAATTTCCGCCGCAACTACGAGCCGCTGCTGCCGGGCGTCTTCCACCTTCCCGCCCCCTATACCTACCGCAATCCGTTCGCGACGCCGGACGGCGCCGAGATCGCCAGGGGCATTGCCCGCCTCTTCGAAGACGAGATCGCCTTCCAGGGGGCCGACACCATCGCCGCGCTGATCATGGAACCGGTTCTCGGTGCTGGCGGCGTGATCGTCCCGCACGAAACCTTCATGCCGCTAATGCGCGAGATCTGCGATCGCCACGGCATCCTGCTGATTGCTGACGAGGTGATCACCGCCTTCGGCCGCACCGGCGCCTGGACCGGTTCGCGTCTTTGGGGTGTCAAGCCGGACCTGATGTCGACGGCCAAGGCCATCACCAACGGTTATTATCCCTTCGGCGCGGTGATGATCTCGGACAAGGTTGCCGAGGCTTTCGAGACCAACAGGACGGCTGCCGGTTCGATCGGCCATGGCTACACCTATTCCGGTCACCCGGTCGGTGCGGCTGCCGCCCTTGCAACCCTCAAGGAAACAAAACGCCTTGATGTGGCGGCCAATGCGGGCGCGCGCGGCGAGGAGTTGATGGCCGGCCTGCAAGCTCTGAAGGCCAACCACGAGCTCATCGGCGATGTGCGCGGCAAGGGCCTGATGTGCGCGCTCGAACTCGTGTCGGATCGCGAAAAGAAGTCGCCCGCCGCCAAGGATGTGATCCAGAAGGTCCAGGACGCAGCCTACGAGGCCGGCGTCATGGTCCGAACCTCCGGCCCGAATGTGATCCTGTCGCCGCCACTCGTGATCACTGCCGAGGATGTCACGCGCATTCTTTCGGCGCTCGACGCCGGCCTGAGTGCTGCCGGAGGCAAATGACATGAGCGACACCGCAGCGTTGCTGGCACGCCGCGACCGGCTGCTCGGCAAGAACATGTCGCTGTTCTACAGCGACCCGGTGCACATCGTGCGGGGAGAAGGCGTCTGGCTCTTTGACGCCGACGGCAGACGCTATCTCGACTGCTACAACAATGTGCCGCATGTCGGCCATTGCCATCCGCACGTGGTCGAGGCAATCGCCCGGCAGGCATCGACGCTGAACACCCACACGCGCTACCTGCACGAGGGTATCCTCGACTATGTCGAACGACTGACCGCGACGTTCGATCCTAGTCTAGACACAGCGATCCTGACCTGCACCGGCAGCGAGGCCAACGACATTGCCCTGCGCATGGCTCAGGCGGTGACCGGAAAAACCGGGGTCATCGCCACCGATCACACCTATCACGGCAACACTGCCTCCGTTTCGCAGCTTTCCACCCGGATGCCGCCGGTCGGCGGCTTCGGCGGCCATGTGCGCCACGTGCCGGCACCGGATAGCTACCGGCTACTCGGCGGCGTTTCCGGCGAAGCCTTTTCGATCGCGTTTGCGGCCGAAGTGGAAAAGGCGATCGCCGAGCTGCAGAAAAGCCCGTTTGGTTTTTCCGCGCTGATCATCGACCCGTTCTTCGCCAATGAGGGCTTCCCCGATCTGCCTGAGGGCTTCCTCGACAGGACCGTTGCGGCCGTGCGGAAAGCCGGCGGCGTGGTGATTGCCGACGAGGTCCAGCCCGGTTTCGGCCGCACGGGCGGGCACATGTGGGGCCACCAGAAGGCCGGCATCACCCCCGACATCGTCACGCTAGGCAAGCCGATGGGCAACGGCCATCCGATCGGCGGCGTCGTTGCCGGCAGCGATGCGCTGAACACGTTCCGCAAGGCGTTCCGCTACTTCAACACCTTCGGCGGCAATCCGGTGTCCTGTGCCGCGGCGATGGCCGTGCTCGACGTCATCGAGGATGAAAAGCTTGTAGATAATGCCCGCGAGGTCGGCGCCTATTCCAAGGCCGGCATCGACCGGCTCAGGCACAAGCACGCCATCATCGGCGACGTGCGCGGCAGCGGCTTGTTCTTCGGAGCGGAACTCGTGCTCGACCGGGGTAACAAGACGCCGGCCGCCGAACTCGCCACCAAGGTCATCAACGACATGCGCGAGCGTGGCGTGCTGATGGGCAAGCTCGGCATCCATCAATGCGCGACAAAGATCCGCCCGCCGATGCCGTTCTCCAAGGAGAACGCCGACCTGATGCTTTCGACCCTCGACGACGTGCTTTCAGGCTTGTGAACGCGCCATGGCCGAGCATCTGCCACAACATCTGCTGCTAGCACTCGAGGCCCGCGCACTGGAGGCCATAACCCACTGGGGACTTGCCGACGTGCGGCCCGAGCTGCTGAAATATCGGGAGAACGCCGTGTTCCGGGTCACCCTCGCCGACGGCGAGCCGGCTGCGCTCAGACTGCACCGACCGGGTTATCACGACGACGCCGCGCTGCGCTCCGAACTGCAGTGGATGACAGCCTTGCGCGACGGCGGCCTTGCGGTGCCTAGCGCGATTGCGACACCGGACGGCCGTCTTCTCGTGCATCTCGACCCGACCGATGATTTTGGCGCACAGCATGCCGATATCGTCAGCTGGCTGGACGGCTCGCCGCTCGGTGAAAGCGGCGTTCCGCTCGCGCATAGCGGTGAGAGGCAGATCGTCCTGTTTCATGCGCTTGGGGCCATGATGGCCGACATGCACAACCTTGCCGATCGCTGGTCGGCGCCATCAGGCTTCAAACGTCCTGCCTGGGACATCGCGGGCCTGCTTGGCGAAAGGCCGGTCTGGGGCCGCTTCTGGGATTGCGAGGGCCTGTCGGTCGAGCAGAGGTGTGGCCTCGGCATTCTGCGCGATCGGCTTCGGAGCATTCTGGAAAACGTGCCTGCGGGCGAGTTCGACTACGGCCTCGTCCATGCCGACCTCGTGCGCGAGAACGTGCTGGTTTGTGACGACGGCGTGGCGTTCATCGATTTCGACGACGCGGGCTTCGGCTTTCGCCTGTTCGATATCGCGACGGCGCTCCTGAAGAACCGCAATGAACCGGCCTACGAGGCGATCGAAAGGGCGTTGATCGAAGGATACAGAAGCAAGCGCCCATTGACGGATCCGGCACTTTCGGCGCTGCCGATCTTCATGGCGCTTCGTAGCCTCACCTATATCGGCTGGTTTGCCGCGCGCCCGGAACTTCCGGACGCGGAGGCGCGTGTGCGTCGTTACGCGGATGAGGCGTTGCTCTTGGCGCAAGCGCTACCGGTCCTCGCATGAGGTCTGCAGGTGCCCGTTCAATCGCCGAGCATTGCGAGTTCGTCCAGCATGTCGAGCAGCACCTCGACGCGTTCGCGGCCGTAGCGCGCTTCAAGCTGGTCGTAGATCGCCCGGCTTTCCGGGCTGACATCGGCAATGACCCGCATGCCAGCGGGCGCGATCTCGAGCAGCACGCGGCGACCGTCGTCGGCGTCCTTGTGCTTGGTGATCAGTCCGCGCTCCTCGAGCGAGCGGATGATACGCGTGAGGCTCGGCGCCAAAATGAAGGCCTTGTCGGCCATCTCGGATGCATCGACCTTGCCGGATTCTGCGAGGATCCGGATGACGCGCCACTGCTGCTCGGTGATTTCGTGACGTGCCAGCATCGGCCGGAAATGCCCCATCACGGCCTCGCGCGCGCGCAGAAGCGCGATCGGCAGCGACCGACGCGTATTGTGGGGAAGAAGGGCGTCGGGCCCAAGCTCGATCGGGGTTTTCGCACGGCTCATGCGCGATCTATGGGCGATTTTTCACCTTTCTGCAATTGCCGGCGAGCTTCGGGCGACAGCGAAAGTCGCTTGACACGGAACGGCATATTGTTAACGTGTTAATTAATAAACAGAGAGACACGGGGGACGGGAAATGCCGCACTTCACGATCGAACATTCCGCCAATCTCGACGCGCGCGTCGACTTCGACCGCCTGTGCCGCACGATCCACAAGACCATTCTCGGCACCGGTCTCTTCGAAACCGGCGCCGTCCGCGTCCGTACCATCAGCAGCAGCCATTATGCCATTGCCGATCTCATGCCGGAGAACAGCTTCATCGACATGTCGTTCCGCGTCGGCCGGGGTCGCTCGGACTCCGAAAAGCAGGCAACCGGAGCGGCCATCTTCGGCGCCGTCACTGAAGAACTCGCCAGCCTTTTCGACACACCCCATTTCGCCCTCAGCCTGGAGATCCGCGAAATCGACCCGGATCTCAGCTGGAAGAAGAACGCAATCCACCCGCGCCTTCGAAAGAAGGGCACCTGACCCGACAGAAGTCGGCAAGACGTTTCTGCGCCCGCACGAACAGCCGCGCACCACGATTGGAGAATGCAATGTCCAAACTCGACGAGAACATCAAGAAGGCGGACGCCTATCTCGCTCGCTTCCGCGCGGACGGCGTCTCGAACCACATCAATGGCGAAGCCGTGCCGGCGCTGGACGGCGACAGCTTCGAGACGATCTCGCCGGTCGACCTCAAGCCGCTTGCCACCGTCTCACGCGGCAAAGCAGCCGATGTCGACCGCGCCGCCCGCGCCGCAAAGGAGGCCTTCCCGGCCTGGGCCGCCATGTCGGGCGACGCTCGCAAAAAACTTCTCCACAAGATCGCCGATGCCATCGTCGCGCGCGCCGAGGAGATAGCCTTCGTCGAATGCATGGACACCGGACAGTCGCTCAAGTTCATGGCCAAGGCAGCTCTGCGTGGTGCGGAGAACTTTCGCTTCTTTGCCGATCGGGCGCCCGAGGCCCGCGACGGCAAGGTGCTTCGCGCCGAGGGCCAGATCAACATGACCACGCGCGTGCCGATCGGCCCGGTCGGCATCATCACGCCCTGGAACACGCCGTTCATGCTGTCGACGTGGAAGATAGCGCCCGCGCTGGCGGCCGGCTGCACCATCGTCCACAAGCCGGCGGAGTTCTCGCCGCTGACGGCCCGCCTGCTCGTCGAGATCGCCGAGGAAGCCGGTCTACCCAAGGGTGTCTGGAACCTGGTCAACGGCTTTGGCGAGGACGCCGGCAAGGCGCTGACCGAGCACCCTGCCATCAAGGCCATCGGCTTCGTCGGCGAAAGCCGGACGGGATCGCTGATCATGAAACAGGGCGCCGACACGCTGAAGCGGGTGCATTTCGAGCTCGGCGGCAAGAACCCGGTCATCGTCTTTGCCGACGCCGATCTGGAGCGCGCCGCTGACGCCGCGGTCTTCATGATCTATTCGCTGAACGGTGAACGCTGCACCTCCTCTTCTCGGCTGCTGGTGGAAGACAGCATCTACAACAGCTTTACCGCGCTGGTTGCCGAGAAGGCCAAGCGCATCAGGATCGGTCATCCGCTCGATCCGGAAACCGTGGTCGGGCCGCTGATCCACCCGGAGCATGAAAAGAAGGTGCTCGAATACATCGGCATCGGCCAGGAAGAAGGTGCGACGGTTGCCGCCGGCGGCGCAAGGTTCGACGGTCCTGGTGGCGGCCGCTACGTCCAGCCGACGCTCTTTACCGGCGCCAAGAATTCCATGCGGATCGCGCAGGAGGAGATTTTCGGGCCCGTCCTGACCGCCATTCCGTTCAAGGACGAGGCGGAGGCGCTAGCGCTCGCCAACGACATTCAATACGGCCTCACCGGCTACCTCTGGACCTCCGACATCACGCGCGCCTTCCGCTTCACCGATCATCTCGAGGCGGGGATGATCTGGGTCAATTCGGAGAATGTCCGTCATCTGCCGACGCCCTTCGGCGGCGTCAAAAGCTCGGGTATCGGCCGCGACGGCGGCGACTGGTCGTTCGACTTTTACATGGAAACCAAGAACATCGCGTTTGCCAGCTCGGCGCATGCGATCGCCAAGCTCGGCGGCTGAGCGCGAGACACGAACCGCGCCGCCCAAAACTGGAGGAGACAAGAATGCCCCTACCGAAGCCAAACCTTCACCCGCCCTTTAACATCGTCCGGCTGAGCCATGTCGAACTCGCCGTCACCGATCTCGCCAAATCGCGCGCCTTCTATGTCGATGTGCTTGGCCTGCAGGTCACCGACGAGACGGCCGACACAATCTACCTGCGCGCCATGGAAGAACGCGGGCATCACTGCATCGTGCTGAAGAAGGCCACGACTGCCGAAGCCCGCGATCTCGGTTTCAAGGTCTTTGGCGACGAGGACCTCGACAAGGCGGCGCATTTCTTCAAGCAAAAGGCGTTGCCGGTCGAATGGATCGAGCGGCCCTATCAGTCGCGCACTTTCCGCACCCGCGACCCGCAGGGCATTCCCTTGGAATTCTACTCGAAGATGGACCGCCTGCCGCCGATCCACCAGAAATATGCGCTCTATCGTGGTGTGAAGCCGCTGCGCATCGACCATTTCAACTGCTTCTCGCCCAATGTCGACGACGCCGTCGCCTTCTATAACGAGATCGGCTTCCGGGTCACCGAGTATACGGCCGACGAAGAGACCGGCCGGCTCTGGGCGGCCTGGACCCACCGCAAGGGCGGCGTACACGACATCGCCTTTACCAATGGTCGCGGCCCGCGCCTGCATCATACCGCCTTCTGGGTGCCGACGCCGCTCAACATCATCGACCTGCTCGACCTGATGTCGACCTCCGGCTGGCTCGCCAATATCGAGCGCGGCCCCGGACGTCATGGCATTTCCAATGCCTTCTTCCTCTATGTCCGCGATCCCGACAACCACCGCATCGAGATCTACTGCTCGGACTACCAGACGGTCGATCCCGATCTGGAACCGATCAAATGGGATCTCAAGGACCCGCAGCGCCAAACGCTCTGGGGCGCGCCTGCGCCACGCTCCTGGTTCGAAGAGGGCAGCCAATTTGCAGACGCCGAGACGGTGGAACCGGCGTTGAAGGCGCAACCTATCATCGCCCCGTAAATCGAGGCATGAAAGGTGGATGCCGGCACAACAGGGCCGGCACCAATGGCGCAAGGGGAGGAACGTTATGGACGAGAAGACTTTCGGTGAGTGGTCGCAGAAAGCGGCGGAATGGGGATCGGCCTATCGGGCGTCGCTGCGCGACAGGCCTGTTCGCGCCCAGACGGCACCGGGCGCGATCGCAGCCCAGATCCCGAGCAAGCCGCCCCAGACCGGCGAGGACATGGCGGCGATCTTCGAGGATTTCGAAAACATCATCCTGCCGGGCATGACCCATTGGCAGCACCCGCGCTTCTTCGCCTATTTCCCTGCCAACGCCGCCCCGGTTTCCGTCATCGCCGAATATCTGGTGACGGCGATGGCTGCCCAATGCATGCTGTGGCAGACCTCCCCCGCTGCCACGGAGCTCGAAACCAGGGTGATCGACTGGCTGCGCCAGGCGATCGGCCTGCCCGGCGGCTTTTCCGGCGTGATCCAGGACTCGGCGTCCTCCGCCACGCTCTCCGCCGTACTCGTCATGCGCGAGCGCGCCTTGAACTGGAAAGGCAACAAGCAAGGACTGAGCGCACACGCGCCCTTGCGCATCTACTCCTCGGACCAAGTCCACACCTCGATCGACCGGGCCATCTGGGTGTCGGGCATCGGCGAGGAAAACCTCGTGCGCATACCGGCGGCCGGGCCGCTCCACGCAATGGACTGCCAAGCGCTCGAAGCGGCCATTATCAGGGATAAAGACGCAGGTTTCCTGCCGGCCGGCGTCATTGCCTGTACCGGCGGCACCAGCACCGGCGCCTGCGACGATATCGCCGAAGTCGTTCGCGTCGCCCACAAGCACGGCCTTTATGTCCATGTCGATGCGGCATGGGCCGGGTCGGCAATGATCTGCGAGGAATTCCGCTCGCTCTGGGCCGGTGTCGAAGAGGCGGATTCTGTCGTCTTCAACCCGCACAAATGGCTCGGCGCCCAGTTCGACTGCTCTGCCCATTTCATCCGCAATCCCGATGATCTCGTCCGCACGCTGGCGATCCAGCCGGAATATCTGAAGACCCATGGCCGCGACGGCATCATCAACTATTCTGAATGGACGATCCCGCTCGGAAGGCGCTTCCGCGCCCTGAAGCTGTGGTTCCTGCTGCGCTTCCACGGGCTGGATGGTCTGAAGACGATGATCCGCAACCACGTCGCCTGGGCAAATCGCCTGGCCGCGCGCCTCGGCGCGAACGAAAACTTCGAAATCGTCACCGCGCCGCGCTTCTCGCTGTTCTCGTTCCGCCATCGCGGTGGCGCCGACAGCGACGCCCACAACATCGCGCTGGTCAATGCCATCAACGACGATGGCCGCATTTACCTGACCCAGACGCGGGTCGACGGCCGCGTCGCCATCCGCTTCCAGGCAGGCCAGTTCGACATGACCGAGGCGGACGCCGATGTCGCCTTCGATGTCATCACCGAGGTCGCTGCGGGCATGGCTAACCGGTGATCTGCGGGATCAAACATGCCTGCCCGTCGGCATCGCCCGACCAGGCCGGAGGATTGAAATGACGCTTGCGAAATTCGCCAGTTTTTACACGAGCGACGGTCAGGGATACGGCCTTGTCAGCGACCACGGCATCATCGATCTGTCCCGGCGTTATGGCTCGAAATGGCCGACGCTGCGCGAGGTCATTGCCGACGGCGCCCTGTCAAGGCTTGCGGACGAAGCCGCCACCCTCGCCCCCGACGTGTCGCTCGCCGATATCCGCTTCGAAATCCCGATCCCCGCGCCGGAAAAGATCATCTGCGTCGGAGTCAATTTCCCCGATCGCAACGAAGAGTACCGGGATGGGCAGGCAGCACCTCCCAACCCGTCGTTGTTCATCCGTTTTCCGCGCTCCTTTACCGGTCATGAGCAGCCGCTGATCCGCCCGCCTGAAAGCCCGCAGCTCGACTACGAGGGCGAGATCGTCATCGTCATCGGCAAGGGCGGTCGCCGCATCCCCGAAGCGCAAGCGCTCGATCATATCGCGGCACTTTCGCTCTGCAACGAAGGCACGATCCGCGACTGGGTGCGCCACGCCAAGTTCAACGTCACGCAGGGCAAGAACTTCGACCGCACGGGTTCGATCGGGCCATGGCTGGTTCCCTTCACCGACGAGGCGCAGATCGCCGACAGCAAGCTGGAAACCCGCGTCAATGGTGAGGTCCGCCAGCAGGACCGAACCAGCCGGATGATCTTCTCCTTCCGCAAGATCATCAACTACGTCTCGACCTTCACGACGCTGGTGCCCGGCGACGTGATCGTCACGGGAACGCCGACCGGTGCCGGCGCCCGCTTCGACCCGCCGATCTGGCTGAAACCCGGCGATGTCGTCGAGATCGAGGCCGATGGCATCGGCCTGCTTCGCAACCCCATCGCCGACGAGGCCTGAGCATGCTGAACGCAACCGAAATCGCCGACGCCGCGAACGCGCTCGATGCGGCGGAGGCGAGCCGCATCCAGACCGGCCTTCTCTCCCTGAAGCATCCCGACATGACCATGGACGACGCCTACGCCGTGCAATCGGCCTGGGTGAAGCAGAAGATCGCCCGGGGGCGCAGGGTCATCGGCTGGAAGATCGGGCTGACGTCAAAGGCGATGCAATATGCGCTGAACATCGATATTCCCGATTCCGGCGTGTTGTTCGACGACATGATGTTCGAGGACGGCGCCACGATCCCCAGGGATCGTTTCATCCAGCCGCGCATCGAGGCCGAGATCGCTTTCGTCATGAAGGCGCCGCTCGCCGGCCCCAATGTCAGCGTCTTCGACGTCCTCAATGCTACCGACTACGTCACTCCAGCGCTCGAGATTCTCGACACACGCATCCTGCGTGTCGATCCGGAAACGAAGAAGGCCCGAACCATCGTCGACACCATTTCCGACAATGCCGCCAATGCCGGTATCGTCATCGGCGGCCGCGCCATGCGCCCGCAGGATGTCGACATGCGCTGGATGGGCGCCATCGTCTCGCGCAATGCCGCGGTTGAAGAGACCGGGCTTGGTGCAGGCGTCCTCAACCATCCGGCCCGCGGCATCGCTTGGCTTGCCAACCGTCTTGCCAGCTATGGCGACCGCATCGACGCCGGCCAGATCGTGCTTGCCGGCTCGTTCATCCGCCCCGTCGAGGCCCGGCACGGCGACACCATCGTCGCCGATTTCGGGCCGCAGGGAACCGTCAGCTGCTTCTTCGAATAGGGTGCGCCCATGCCTGCTCCACGCAATATGTTCAAGCTTGCGCTTGCCGAGGGCCGGCCGCAGATCGGCCTTTGGCTGGCGCTCGCCAATCCCTACACCGCCGAGATCTGCGGCGGTGCCGGTTTCGACTGGCTGCTGATCGACAGCGAACATGCCCCGAACGACGTGCCGCTGATGATGGCGCAGCTCCAGGCGCTCTCCGGTTCGACGAGCCATCCGATCATCCGCCCGCCGATCGGCGAGGCGTGGCTGATCAAGCAGCTTCTCGATATCGGCGCGCAGACGCTGCTGGTGCCTATGGTCGAGACCGGCGAACAGGCCCGCGCGCTGGTCCGGGCCGTGCGGTATCCGCCCCACGGCATGCGCGGCGTCGGCGCAGCACTTGCCCGCGCGTCGGCCTTCAACCGCATTGATGATTATCTCCCGACCGCCAATGCCGAGATCTGCCTGCTGTTGCAGGTGGAAAGCCGTGCGGGACTGGCGGCACTGGACGATATTGCGTCGACCGAAGGGGTCGATGGCGTCTTCATCGGTCCGGCGGATCTAGCGGCCGACATGGGCTTCCTTGGCCGGCCCGGGGCACCCGAGGTGCAGGAGGCGGTCGAGGCTGCACTCGCGCGCATCCAGTCGCACGGCAAGGCTGCCGGCATCCTGACCTCGGACACCGCACTCGCCAAGCGCTACCTCGAACTGGGCGCGCTCTTCGTCGCTGTTGGTAACGACGTCAGCCTGCTCGTGGGAGCGACCAGCCGCCTGCGTGCGAACTTTGCCGAACAGCCGGTTGCGCCGCCCGCATCCGGCTATTGAGAGGCAACGCCACCGAGAGCATAGGGTCGCTTCGATTGCATTTGGTCGAGCGCCCGCGCCACGCCGGCTTGAAGATCGATGCGCGGCACAAGGCCATAGGACGCCTGCAGCGCCGTATCGCCACAACGGAAGAACACGCCCTCGGGCTTGTCTGACCGGCCGCTTACTCTCGGCTCCCAGCCGATGCACCGGCTGACCAGTTGGGCGAGTTCAATGAAGGAGGTGGCGATGCCGGTGGAGATGTTGAGAGATGCGCCGTTCTGCAACCGGGTAAAGGTTCGCCAGACGAAATCGACGCAATCCGAGATATGGATGAAGTCGCGACATTGCCGGCCCGAGCCCCAGACGAAAACCTCTTCCGTGCCGCGCTCATCGAGGAGCCGTCTGCAGATCGCCGGGAATGGATAGCTCAGGTCCTGATCCTCGCCGTAGCCGCTGAACGGCCGGTAGGCGACCGCCCGCCCGCCATAATTCTCGACATAAAGCTTCATCAGGTATTCGCCGCTGAGCTTCGCCCAGCCATAACTCAGATCCGGAACGCCGATCGTATGATCGAAGTCGATCATGTCTTCGCTCAGCTTGCGGTACCCTTCCGGGCGCTGAAGACTTACGGGGTAGGCAGCACTCGAGCTGAAATAGACGACGGTTCCTGGACGCGTGCGCGCGGCCCAGCGCCACATATCGGTGTCCACCGCGAGATCCTCGGCAACCAGAAGCGTCTGGGTCTCCAGCATGACACGACCGCCGACCATCGCGGCGAGATGAAACACCATGTCGAAACGGTCGTCGGAGCGATCGAAATAGCGGCGGCAATCCTCCTCGATGAGGGAGAAGCCGCCCCTCGGCGGGTTCGGCCAATCCTCAGGACGCATTGCCCCGGTTCCGCGCGCGAGTTTATCGACGCAAACGACATCGACGCCTTCCGACATCAGCTTGCCGCAGAGATGGCGTCCCACAAATCCGGCTCCGCCGGTCACCAATGCACGCGCCATCCTCTCTCCCTTTCAGATCCGGCTGGCCATCTCAAACGCTGGATGTCCAGGTCGCCCCACCGCCCCTGTCATCACATCACGGATCGAAAATTTGATCCGTCCGGCATAGATATCGACCATCCGCTGGTGCCATTCGTCTCGCGAAGGCGCGATCCTCTTACCATAGCCGAATGCACCCTCGCTCAAACGCCGAACGAGATCGTCGTTTTCCATCAGCACCATCTTCTCGGCGAGGGATCGGGCATTGCCGCTCTGAAAAACCAGCCCCGCCTGGTTCTCTTCGATTTCTCTGGCAATGAGCGCATTGCTGCTGGCGACCACCGGTATGCCCGACATCAGCGCCTCGGCGGCGACGAGACCGTAGGGTTCGGGCATCCGTGACGGCATGAAAAAATAGCGTGCCTTGGCCGCAACGGCGGTAACCTCGCCGTCATCAAGCCATCCCGGAACATGACAGTGAGGAAGTGTGCGTTGTATTTCCTGGAGCAACGGCCCTTGTCCAATCAAGGTCGCCGCCTTGCCCGTCACGTTGAGCGCCTCGGCCAGCGTACGGACGCCCTTTTCTACCGTCATGCGGCCAAGAAACATGGCGCGTTCGTTCTTCCAGGCTTCAACGGGAAACCGCGTGAGCGGCGTCGACGGCGTGCGCAACGTCAGGAAGTTTCGAAGCGAGCCCGTGCTCAGGTAAGGTTCCATGGCTTCATGCGCGAGAATGACACCGACGCGGCCCCAGAAGACCTCACCCGCGGCGCTCTGGGTCATCGAACGGCCGAAACGCCACAGCTTGTGAAGGTAGTTGCGCTTGTCGCAGGCGCTGGCCAAGCAACCGGCAGACAGCGGTTTCTCCTCGCAGATATCGCCCTTCCCGAAATGAGCATACGCGCCGTTCGGACAGCTCAGAAAGAAATCATGCGCGGTAACGATGACCTTGGCGTCACTGCGCGCCAGCGCGTGAAAAATCGAAGGGGACAGGATCTGTGACCAACCGTGAACATGAACGACCGTGTCACTTCCGGACTTGAGCAATCGGCGCAAGGCACGGTAGGCGCGGCCGTTGAAATTCCTGTCGAACAGGTTTGCGAAGCGGACGCCGTCGCGCAAGGGGCGCTCGCCCAGCGCCTCCACCTGTACGCCCGGGAATCGCAAGCGAATGCCCGCACCGTCATCCCCGACCAGAACGGAACAGTCGAGCCCCGCCGCAACGCCTGCCTCAATGCATTGGAGCGCGACCTTGGTCGCACCGCCCAGGGCCTCCGACACGTCGTTGACAACGATAAGCCGCATGAACACTTGCCTCTCGGAGACTTTACTGGGCGACCTGGATCTCCCCCATTTGGCTGCCGCTTGCCGACGGTTTGCAAGATATCAATTTGCGGTAGACGCTGCGCGCGGATGGACGCAATAACGCCTTGCCAAATACCTCAAGGCGCGCACTGTCGGGCCGAAATAGCCGTTAAGCCTTTGCCTCCACCGACGGCAGGCACGCTTTCGGCACAGCTTCGCTGTTGTTATTTTGCGAGAACGTAGACGCCGTAAAGCAGGATCAGCACGGCCGCAGCGACGGTGCGGTTTTGCCAGCACCATCGGCAGGAACAGGACGTCTGCCGGAACGACGAAGACGGAGCTTTCGACAAAGGCTACCAGCGCCAGCCACCATGCGGCGGACTTCCGGCCAGCGAGGTCCATCGTCCAATTGTACAAACTGCGAAGCATGGGAAATCCGGTCGTTCATCGGGGGCGTCCCGTGCGGGACCTTGGCGGGAAGCGTTCCCGATCCCCGATGCCGGGGACAGAGGCTGAACACGCAACGATAATATCCAGTCGACTACCAAACAGGCGGATTTTTGTCTGCCTTGAAATCGCGCCAGAGCAACTTGAGCGACGGTCCTATTGGTCCGCCCCGCCAGCAAAGCTATCCGTAGCCTCGCGTCTTCGGCCGGAGCCGATCCTGAGGCGCCAGCCATCGCCGCCAGGCTCAGTCATGGAACTTTTGTTGTTTCGTGATATTGAAAGCCAACTTCACGTAACTTATAAAGATACGATCTTGAGACGAAGAGGCCCGATATGACCCATGACGTAATCATCCTTGGCGGCAGCTACGCCGGCCTTTCCGCCGGCCTTCAACTCGCCCGCGCCCGCAGGAGCGTGCTGGTTATCGACACCGGAATGCGGCGGAACCGTTTCGCCGCGACATCGCACGGTTTCCTGACCCAGGATGGCAGCGCGCCGGCTGAAATCGCCGCCGAAGCCCGCTCGCAATTGATGGAATACCGGTCGGTCGAATGGCTGCAGACTGCCGCCATAAGTGCCGAACGTGTGCAGGATGGCTTCAAGGTCGCCCTGCAGCAGGGCCACGATGTCACTGGCAAACGGCTTGTCCTCGCCACCGGCGTCACCGACGTCCTGCCGGATCTTGACGGGCTTGCCGAACGCTGGGGCAGGAGCGTCTTCCATTGCCCCTATTGCCATGGCTACGAACTCGACCAGGGTAGGATCGGCGTGCTCGCGACGTCGCCCCTTTCGATGCATCAGGCGCTGATGCTGCCGGACTGGGGTCCGACCACCTTCTTTCTCAACGGTGCATTCGAGCCCGACGCGGACCAGCTACAGCAGCTTGCATGGCGCAATGTCACGCTGGAGCACGGGCTTATCGACAGGATCGAGGGTGAACGGGTCGATGTCGTCATGAAGGACGGGCGGGTGTTGCCGATGGACGGCATATTCACCACCACCAGGACGGTGGTCTCGGCGCCATTTTCCGAACAGCTCGGCTGCACCTTGGACGACGGCCCGCTCGGACGCTACATCCGAACCGATGCGATGAAGGCAACGACGGTTCCGGGCGTCTTTGCCTGCGGAGATGCGGCAAGGCCGACGGGGTCGGTCGCGCTCGCCGTTGGAGACGGTGCCATGGCCGGAGCTGCAACCCACCGCTCGCTGATGTTCGACTGACAGCGACTGCAGCGGGTCCGGGCGTCACGCCGCTGGACAATGAAACGGCGGCCTCCCCTAGGCGGCACTATCCATGCTATCAGATGCGAAACAGGGAAGATTGCCATTGCGCCAGGACGGACGGCTTTCACGGCTGCTGCATGTGTTGCTGCACATGGAAAAGCACGCAGCGCCGATGACATCCGAAACCATTGCCCGGATGCTCGGCACGAACTCCGTCGTCGTGCGCCGGACGATGGCCGGCCTTCGCGATGCCGGTTACGTGTCGTCCGAGAAGGGCCATGGCGGCGGTTGGACGTTGTCGCGGCCGCTTTCCGAGATCACCCTCCTCGACGTCTATCGAACCATCGGCAGTCCCGGCTTCTTCGCCATGGGTGTCGCAACCGACGAACCGCAATGCCTGGTCGAACAGGCTGTCAATTCGGCGCTGGAGCGAACACTCGATGAGGCAGAGACCCTGCTGCTCGCGCGATTGGGCGAGATCGCCATCTCCGATATCGCCGCCGATTTCGAGCAGCGCTATGGCGCTGTCACGGGCAACCGATTGTCCTCGTGCAAAGGTCATCCGACAGAGCCGAGTTGAAGACCTCGTCACTGATTGAACCGGACATCGTTTATTTTTCCGGCTGATGACAGGTTCCCTCAATGAACGTGCGCGAGGATCGCCGCGCGTCGGAGCGTCGTGCGGAGTGAAGCGGTTTCATGCGGGTGCTATTGGTCGAGGACGAGGCAGAACTTGCGGGGGCGCTGAAGACAGCGCTTAGCCAACACCGCATGGTCGTCGATCATGCGCGTGACCTGGCGGAGGCGGCCCTCGTTCTCAGCGATGCGGTCTATGACGTCGTCGTGCTCGATCGGCGGCTGCCGGATGGAGACGGGCTTTCGCTCATCCCGGCGATCAGATTGCGGGGCAACAGCGTGCCGGTGCTTGTGCTGACGGCGCTGGGCGAACTTGCGGATCGTGTCGCCGGACTTGATGGCGGCGCCGACGATTATATCGGCAAGCCCTTCGCATTCGAGGAGCTTCTGGCGCGCCTGCGAGCGCTGGCGCGGCGCCCTGTCGCCGTACAATCCGACGTCGTGGCGGTCGGCCGCCTGTCGTTCGATCTCGCCCATCTTGAAGCCAATGTCGATGGCGTGCCCCTGAAAATGCCACGCCGTGAACTGCTGGTTCTCGAAACCCTGACGCGGCGCATGGGGCGGATGGTGCTGCGTGCGGCCCTCATGGAAGCCGTGTTCGGCCTTGACGACGAAATCCAGTCGAACGCCCTCGATACCCACATATCGCGTGTGCGGAGAAAGCTTCTCGACGCCAATGCAGGCGTCACGATCAATGGCATTCGCGGCGTCGGCTACCTCCTGCGGGAAGCGCAATGATCACCGGCACGCCGCACTCCTTCAAATGGCGGCTCGTCCGCTGGCTGGTGCTCTTCGAAACAGCCGCCATCAGCCTTGTAATCGCCATCGCGGTCGGTCTGCTCTGGGCGACTGGCTATCTTATCGACGGCTACGAGAACGGCAATATCGATGTGCTCACGGACGCGATCGTGCGCGATGGGCAGAACAACCTCGTGGTCCAGGAAACCCCAGAGCTGGCGCGGCTGCGGCGCGAAGTAGGCGAGATCTGGTTCATCGCTCGCGACCGCGCCGGACACAGGCTTTCCGAAGGCGCGGTGCCTCAGGCATTCGCCTTTGCCACGGCCGGTCTCGACCGGATGAACGACGGACGCTTCAGGCTCTCGCCCGACAAGGATTCGCGGCCGGAAGCCGTCGTCAAATGGGTCGATTCCCCCGCGGGGAATATCCAGATCTTCACCGGCACGGAGGGGCAACTCACGCTTCGCCGGCTGCTGCTCGGCACCTCTGGCGCGTTCCTGACCATTTTCGTGCCTATGCTGCTGTTGCTGGCACTCGCCACCATCATCGTCACGCCGATCGTCGTTCGCCGGATGCTGGCCGGTCTCTCGCATGCAGCAGCCCATGCAGCCCATATCGAGTTTGACCAGCAGGGCGTGCAGATGCCGATCAAGGGCGTTCCGGCCGAATTCCTGCCGCTGGTCGAAGCTTTCAACAATGCCCTTAAACGCCTCGACGAGGGATATGCCCGCCACAAGCGCTTTCTCGCCCAGGCGGCTCACGAGTTGCGCACCCCCATTGCAATCCTCAACACGCGGGTAGCAACGTTGCCGCCGAGCGACGGCAAGGCGCGGCTGATCGAGGACACCAATCGCCTGGCGACACTCGCCGGCCAGCTGCTCGACCTGCAGCGCCTCGGCAAACGAACGACCCCGTTTTGCCCGCTCGACCTCAGGGCACTCGCCGAACGCGTCATTGTCGATCTGGCGCCACTTGCCTTTGCCGCCGGATACGAAATGTCCTTCGATCCGGCAGACGAGCCGATGATCGTCCTTGGCGATCATTCGTCGCTCGAACGGGCTTTGACCAATCTCGTGCAGAATGCCATCGAGCATGGCGGTCGTCGCGGCAAGATCACTTTTCGCGTCATGGCGCCGGCGCGCGTCGAAATCTGCGACGAAGGTGACGGCGTTCCACTTGCAGAGCGCGAACGAATTTTCGAGCCGTTCAGCCGGCTTCATCCCGGCGGCAAGGGCGCCGGGCTGGGCTTGAGCTTGGTCAGGGAGATCGTGCACCTCCACGGTGGCCATGTCGCGATCGTCGACGCGACATCGGGCGGCGCATGTTTCAGGATCGACCTGCCGCCGGCATGACGCGCTACTGCATGTTTCCTTAAATCGTATCCGATTCAAGGATAAAAACATGCAGCAATTTAAAGTGCTACAGCGACCTTTGCGCGTCTGATAAGACGCGCGGCGCTGTAAAGAAGCGTGTTCTCTCTGCGCCATGCTCGCCGCTTCGACTTTTCGGCAAGGGGGTCGATCGTAAAGATTGTATTTAATCTTTTCCGGTAAGTTTCCGTTAGCAATTTCACATCAATGGGGTCCCGGCGGTACTGTTGTTCGCCGTCGACAATGTTTTGCGTACGGGTGCTCATGCGTTTTTCAGCTGTGCCAGCAATGTTCCTTGCCTGTCTGGTTTTGGCGGGCTGTACGTCCAGTTCGACGCTGGACACGATCGTGCCGCAGCAGCCGTCGCGCGAAACGACGAGTTCGGTCGTGCCGACGTCTCCCGTGCCTTCGGCCAATGTCGGCGTCGCAGCGGCTCAAGCCGCCCCGCCGCAGGAGGTGCTGGCCTGGGCCGGAGCAGTTCCGGAACCGGAAGCCTTCCGACCGCAGGCTAAGACGGCGGCAACGCCCATGCCGCTGGAGCGGCCCGTTGCCGTGATCGCCCCGGCAACACCCGCGGTCCTGACGACACCGGGGACACGCACGCAGATCTACAGCCATAGCTTCCGCGATGCCAAGCCGATTAATTTCGGCCGCGCATCCCCGCGCAAGATGGCCGTTCATGGTGTCGACGTGTCGCGCTGGCAGGGCGAGATCGACTGGCCCAAGCTGCGCACGCAGGGTGCCAACTTCGCCTATATCAAGGCGACCGATGGCGGCGACCACCTCGATCCGATGTTCAAGAAGAACTGGCGCAAGGCAAAAGAAGCCGGGCTGAAGCGCGGCGCCTACCACTTCTTCTATTGGTGCCGCACGGCCGGCGAGCAGGCCGACTGGTTCATCCGCAATGTTCCAAGAGAAGCCGGCGCTCTGCCGCCTGTCATCGACGTCGAATACAACGGTGAGTCCAGCTGCAAGCGACGCCTGTCGCGCGCCCGTGTGCTTGAAAAGATGCAGGTCTTCATGGACAAGCTCGAGGCGCATTACGGCCAGCGACCGATCATCTACACCGCCCCGGATTTCTATCAGGACAACCTGACCGGCGAACTGCTCGACTATCCGTTCTGGCTGCGCTCGGTGGCAGCTCATCCCTCCAAGAGATATCCAGGCCGCAAGTGGATCTTCTGGCAGTATTCGGGCTCCGGGCTGTCGCACGGCGTCGAAGGCAAGATCGATCTCAATGTCTTCCACGGCAACGAGAACGAATGGCAGAACTGGCTCGCCAGACGGGCGAGCTAGGATTTGCGACAGACGAGGCGCCTGACGTGTGCCTGGCTGGCCTGATCTCTATTTCACAACTGCGTTGCCCCTGAGCCGAAACCTGCTGTGGTGCCGTCCCTATGCACTTGGGCCGCCGCATTGCGCACGGGAGCAGCCGCGCGCTCCAGGCCTAGTTTCAAATCCTGAGTGATTACAACCTGCCTTGCATAAAGGCAGCTCCCCAAATGAAAAAGCCTGCCGCGGGAGGAGGTGCGGCAGGCTTTCAAAGGGATTGAATGGCAACCGGGAGGAGGAGTGTCGCCATTCCGGCAAGCGCTCGTTGGGAGGAGGAGAAAGCGCTTGCACACTCGAAGTCCTGCGGGAGGAGATGCATCGCTTCGATGAGTTGAGTATACAAGAAACCTACCGATTTCGTAGATCTGACTTCGCAGACCAGCCATGCGTGGAGCGCCGGTCAGGCGCTCCGAGGGCACCATGCAGGTTCTACTGCGCCGGGCGTCTTATGAGACGTGCAAAGGTCACTGTAGCACTTTGAATTGCTGCATGTTTCTAAATAGGATTTAGGGAAACATGCAGTGGTCTTGACTGAAGAGACCATAGAAATGCCGGCGCACGGTTGCCCCTTCGCGTGGGCGCGCCCACTAAGTCGGCAAAAAACGATAATATTCCAAATGGTTAGTTGAATATTAGCGACCGCGACTGCAAGCGTCACGCCCATGTCACGGGAACGGTCCCACAAACCGTGTTATAAAATCCCGTCATCGCGTGTCTCGGACATCCCTCCGCCATCGGTTGTGGATGCGAGAAGCATTGAAAGCCCATGCAAATCGGAAAGGATCGGCGGACTATGCCCCGCTACATGTACCATATCCATGCGGCCGGCGTGACGAGCCGCGATCAGGCCGGCAAACAGCACCCCAATGACGGCCGTGCGGTCGCTTACGGACAACTCATCGTCGACGAACTCGCCGAGGAATACGAATATCGGGGCGCGATCGTCGACGTCCTATCCCCGAGCGGGCGCCTGATCGCGCGTCTGGTTTCGAGCCGGGCGTTCCCGCCGTGGCTGCAATCCACACCACCCGAGCAGCGCGCGCTTCACTGATCCGCGTTCGGAAGTCTGTGCGGAGGCCGTCGCAATGGCCTCCGCTTGGACAATGCCAGTGAACGGGTTGGTTGAGGAAACATGCTTGGTATCGGCCATCGTCCGCTGGAACCGCTCCATAGGGTAGAAGCCGCGCGCTACGGCTCTCGCTGCGCGAATGAGCTAGCGCCGTCTCGCGCGTGACACAAGCACGTTGCGGATCGAAAAGCTGGAATGAATGCGCAACACGCCCGGGAGCTTCGCAAGGATTTCCTTGTGGATGCGCTCGAAGTCGCCGGCATTTTCGACCTCCACCCGCAACAGATAATCGGACCCGCCGGTCATGAGGTAACATTCCTGGATTTCCGGGTGTTTCCGCACCGCCGCCTCGAAGCGATTGAGGTGCTCCTCCGTCTGGCGTTCGAGCGTGATGTTGATGATCACCGCAATGGCGTTGTCGCCATCGGCGTTTCCGACCAGCGCCGTATAACCGCGGATCACGCCGCCCTGCTCCAGCAGATTGATGCGCCTCAGGCAGGCCGAAGGTGACAGCCCCACCTCGGCGGCGAGCTTTGTGTTGCTCATGCGCGCATTGAGACGCAGCAGACGAATGATGTTGCGATCGATCGCATCCAAACCGGACATGCAGATTCTTTCATTTTCCCGCCGATAATTCTTAAGATCAGCGAATACTCGAATATTCAAGCGCTACTTCGCATGATCGTGCTCGATTATTTCACTATGTTCGAGCGCAACTTCTGCCGGGTTTGGGGGCTGGTAACAGCGAGCATTTTGCGCGTACCTCAGCCCGTTTGACGATCGATCTGTGATCCTGAGGATGCGATGAAGATTACCATATTGGGCGCCGGTGTGATCGGCGTCACCTCCGCATATTATCTTGCCAAGGCGGGTCACGAGGTGACCGTCCTCGATCGGCAGTCCGGCCCTGCTCTGGAAACGAGCTTTGCCAATGCCGGCGAAATTTCTCCCGGCTATGCCTCGCCGTGGGCGGCACCCGGCATCCCGCAGAAGGCACTCAAGTGGCTGTTCATGAAGCACGCGCCCTTGATCATCCGCCCGATGGTGGACGCTGCCACCTGGCGCTGGATGACGGCAATGCTGCGCAACTGCACCTCGGCGCGTTACGCCGTCAACAAGGGGCGGATGGTCCGCCTTGCCGAATACAGCCGTGATTGCCTGATTGCGCTACGCGGGGAAACGGGCATTGCCTACGATCACCGCACGCAGGGCACCCTGCAGCTCTTCCGGACCGCCAAGCAACTCGACGGCATCGGCAAGGATATCGAAGTGCTGAAGGCCGATGGCGTGCCCTTCGAAGTGCTCGACCCGGCCGGCTGCGTGGCCGCTGAACCAGGCCTGCAACCGGTCCGCGACAAGATCGTCGGCGGCCTTCGGCTGCCGAATGACGAAACCGGCGACTGCTTCAAGTTCACCAACGAACTGCAGAGACGCGCCGAGGCTCTCGGCGTGCAGTTCCGCTTCGGCGTCGATATCCGCCGGCTTCGACAGGAGGGCAACCGCATCGTCGCCGTCGAGACGGCAGAGGGCGAGATCCGTTCCGACATCTTCGTCGCCGCCCTCGGCAGCTATACGCCGGCGCTCCTAAAGCCGCTCGGCCTTCGCCTGCCCGTCTATCCCGTTAAGGGCTACTCCATCACCGTTCCGATCGTCGACGAGACGCGGGCGCCGGTATCGACGATCATGGATGAGACCTACAAGATCGCCATCACCCGGCTTGGCGATCGAATTCGCGTCGGCGGCATGGCGGAGATCGCCGGCTTCAGCAGTGCCCTTCCCCAGACACGTCGCGCGACGCTCGAACATTCGGTCGAAGACCTGTTCGGCGGCGCTGGCAACCAGAGGCAAGCAACCTTCTGGTCCGGCTTGCGGCCGATGACGCCGGATGGAACACCGGTGGTCGGTGCAACGCGCTTCGCCAACCTGTTCCTCAACTCCGGGCACGGCACGCTCGGCTGGACCATGGCCTGCGGCTCGGGCCGCGTGCTGAGCGATCTGATCAGCGGCACTAAGCCCGAGATCGAAACGGCGGACCTGGCGATCAGCCGATACCACTGATGGGCATTCGTATCGCTTCGATGCCGAGCGTAAACGTCAGAACATACTGGTGATCCGCCGGGCCGTCACGAGTCCGCCTCGCCGGAGATCTGGCGTTGAACGCGCAAGCGGCATCCCCTTGCCCGTGCGTTGCAGGAACTGTCGATAAGCCGGATGCTCGATGAGAAGCCGTCGGCCAAGGCCTGACAAAAAGTCGACATCGTCGGGCTTCAACGTCAGGCGGTTGTGCAGCCGCATGATGCGTTTTGCCGTTGGCGGATCGGCGGTATCGGCGAGCGCCAGGCGAACGATGCCGACATCGAGATCGCGACAGCCTTTGCCGGAACGCTGAGTGGCGCAGCGCCATCTGATGACCTGATCACGCCAGACGGGCAATCGATTTTGCAGGGCATCGAAGCTCTGGAAGTTCGGAATGTTGATCATCGCATCGATCGCGGCCACGATCGCATCGGGGGCTTTCGGGCTCTTTGCATTGATGGAAAGATCACCTCCAACCCGCGTCGAGGCATCGACGACGATGACCAGCAGGTGCCGGAGCCGTCGCGCGCGGGCGGCAGGAAGCGGTTCCGGCGCTGGCCGGCCCATCAGATGCAGCAGGCTCTGTGTTCCGATGCCATCGACCAGGCCGCCGTCGTATAATTTGAGATAGTTCAGATCCGGCGCCGTCTCGTAGCGGCCGAGCGCATTCCAATATTCGCGCTCGACAAGCGACGTCGCGCCACGAGCAGACGACTGTGCTCGCGGGCTTCCGCCATCGCCTGGCAAACAGCTTTTGCTGAAGTTCTGCAGGGTGACCGGCGCAAACACCACCGGGACAGCAGCGGACGCCGCCACGGCATAGGCCAGCGGATAATCATTGTAGTTGCTGCAGATCGCGGCAAAGGACGGACGATCGAAAATGAACGGGTTGCGATTGTAGAGGTCGGTGGCGTGGATCACCAGCCGAGGACGGTCAGGACGGCTCGTGTCGCCAAGTGTCGCGCCCCGGAAGAGCTTGCGATCGAGCCAGGACGGGAACCCCGAGAGGTCGTTCATGCCACCCTGATAACCGCGCAGCAGATTTTGCGGCGTGAAGGCCGTGTGCAGCGAGGCTTCCACATCCTGACCGAGAAAATTCCGGCGAAAATCGTCAAGACCGGTCCGCCCGCGAAGTGCGAAATGGGAGGCAAGGACCGCACCGCCCGAAACCCCAGCAACGACTGCGACGTCATCGGCGAGCATTCGGTTCTGACCACCGGGCGAAGGCTGATCAGCCAGGGCGGACAGGACGCCATAGCCGAAGGCGGCAGATCTGGCACCACCGCCGGAAAAGGCAATGATGATGCCGACGTCGCCAAAGTTTTGCGCGTCCCGGAGCTGGATGCTCCCGGTGGTGAAGACAAGTGGCTTGTTGGTCGGGCGCGTATCAGGCGCCATGCAGCCGGACAAGATCATGGCGCCGACAGGGACGCCTCTCCTCAGGACGCGGCCGGCGGTGATCCATAACCGCCGCAAATCGCGAACATCTGACCGCACGAGATGCCACCTGTCCCATCGTTCTCCGCAGTTCACCGCCATCTCGCTCCGTCCGCGGGCTGATCCAGCCGGGCCGACATTGATGTCGGCGCCGACCGTTCGAACACCTTACGGATCTAGATTGAGACAGCATGGCATGCCGCGGCGGGCGAAGCGAAAGCGGCGGCTCCGGCTTGGAGTCAGGCTCCCTCCGACAACGGTTTCTGGAAGATGGGATGCCTCACCCGGCACCGTGGCCGAGCGGTTCTATCACTGAGGTAACATGACTCTGGCCGCGACAGATGCCTTTATACCCGCCCGTCGTACCGATTATCCTAGGCGCCGCCGCGTTCGTGGCATTAACCGCAGGCAGTCCCACACCAAGGCGTACAGTGCTCTTTCATTGGAAAGCAACCGCTCGGCATCGACTTTGCGCGCCACCAATCGCGGTGGCCTTCGGGGTCAATGGGACTTCGCCCTCGTCGGCTCGGATCGTTTCCGCCCGCCATCGAGATTCAAGCTGAGCTGCACACCGCGGCTCAGTTTCGGCAAGGGTGCCGTGAGGTCGATACGACCAAAAATCTGCTTGCGCCGCTCGCTGTCGCGCTCTCGCTTCAGGCGGGAGTCGGCGACGGCTGCCAGTGCGCGATTGATGATGTCAGTGCGGGTCATCGTTCATCTCCACATCTGTTCTCTTTTTGTTCTATTTTTAGCAGAATGTCAAGTGAACAGATTCCAGGTCGAGAACAGCGGCAACGCAAGCCGGTCGGCGCGACAGCAGCGCGTGAGCGGCGGGTCACCCCGGCAGCCGCTAAAGCGCGTCGCGATCTCCAGGATTCGCTTGTTGCGCTTTAAGCCCTGGTTTTTGCGCATGTCGTCATCGCAAAACCGCTGCGCACTGCACGACATGCTTTAGAACGTGACCTTCACGGAACTGGCGCTGCGGTTGGCCGGCCCGTGAAACACCGCCTCAATGTTGTTGCCATCGGGATCGAGCAGGAAGGCGGCGTAGTAACCTGGGTGATAGGGGCGTTCGCCGGGTGGCCCATTGTCCTTACCGCCGTTTTCAACGCCGGCCTTGTGAAAGGCGTCGACCATGGTGCGGTCCCGGGCCTGGAACGCGAGATGATGGCGCCCGGTCAGCTTTCCCTGGGCCGCTTTGCTATCGGCGGTCGACACGAAAAGCTCGTCGGCCCAGAAGTAGTCTTTGCCCTCGCCTCCCATCGGCACATCGAGAGCTTGAAACACGGCTTCGTAAAACCTCCGGCTGGCGCCGAGATCCTTGATCACGAGTTGAATATGGTCGATCAGCCGACCGCGATGCAATTCCATCCGGAAATCCTCCGTTCGCAATCGGCAGAAATTTAGGTCCGACCTGAGGTCCGTCAATGGTGGCGGAGCATCGGCACCTTGGCCGCCTCAGGTCTCCGGGGCCGAAGACAGGATTTGGACGATGTGATTGTAAGGGCTTGAAATAGCCGCAATCGCTCGCCATATGGGGCGCAACGAATTGATCGTTGAGCATAGACAGTCTCGGTGAGACGGATGTGTTCCGGTCAGAGTTTGCGCTAAACCGCTGACCACGGATGTACTGGCAGGGTAAAGCAGCGAACGGGAAAAGGTCGGCATTGCCGGCCTTTTTTGTTTTGGGATCCCTCTGCCTCATCAAAATCCGAACAGATCGGTTGCGCTCGACTGCCTTTGTCTGGCAGAAGACCCGGGAACGCGATCGCCATCAGTTTTAGGGTGGGGTCGGGCGGGCGATTGACGTCTACCTCGCTGCCACGAGACCACGTGGCCGTTCACGAATTTTCCGCGGCATGAGCCGTCGGAATGGCGGCGCCGCTGACATGCGAAAGAGCCATGATCTCATTCAGACCTATGCTTGAGAGCGAGTATGCTGGATATCTCGCCTATTTCATCCCCGACTATGCCACGGAGATCGCCGCCAACTACGGGCTCCCCGACGCAGACGCCCTCGCCCAGGCAACCGGTGAAATCGCCGAGGACCTGCCGCAAGGCGTCGGCACGCCAGGCAACGTCCTGCTGTGTCTGATCGACAGCGAAAGCGCCGAGCATGTCGGCTATCTCTGGTATCGACCGGACGCAAAGGGCCGCTCCGCCTTCATCAGCGATTTCCATATTCTGCCCACCCACCAGGGAAAAGGCCTTGGAAAGCTCGCGATCGAAGCACTTGAGGCCGAGCTCTTGGCAAACGGGTTCGACCAGATCAAGTTGCGCGTCGCCGAGGACAACCGGCGCGCCCGGCATGTCTATGAGGCAACAGGGTTTCGGGTCACCGGCACCAATATGAGCAAGACGCTCAAGCCGCGCTAGAACTCAACGCATACACAGATACGGCATCGGCGGTTGCCCCCGGTTACGATCCCATGCGGAACTTATGCCGGCCGTCGTCGTTGGTACCTTGCTGCTGCATGTTTCCTTAAATCCTATTCGGTTTAAGGATAAAAACTTTGCAGCAATTCAAAGTACTACAGCGGCCTTTGCGCGTCTAATACGACGCGCGGCGCTGTAGAACAAACGAGGTGCAAAAAATGGCCAATGACATTCAGCGATCCGTCGAAGACCAGATCTCCGAGCTGCGGGCACAGGTTGCCGATCTGACACGATCGATTTCCGTGCGCGCTGGCGAGGCTGCAGGCAGTGCCGCCGATCTGGCGGAGGACGCAACAGGACGGGTGCGCTCGGCCGCACGTGTTGTGCGTGCACAGGGACAAAGCGTTGTCGAAGCGGCAAAGGACAATCCCGGCACCGCGACGACGGTCGTCAGCACGGCCGGACTGATCGGCTTTGCCATCGGAGTCCTTGTCGGCGTGTCCTTCCAAAGCAACGCGCGGTGGCGATAACAGGCAAAGCCTGAGGTTGACCGCTTCCGTCAACCACAGGGTCGGGCGCCCTCTATTGCATCGGCATATTCACCAACAGGGTGCCGACCATCCCAAGGCCAGTCAGGATGAAATGGGTGATCTGCATGGTCTCCTGACGGACATAGTAGGCAAACCAGGCACCGCCGAGCAGCATGATCAGGCTGAGAGCGATGAAGGCTGCGAGAGCGAGGTTCGCCCATATCATCGCGGCGGCACCGTCCGATAGTCCGAAGAATGTGCCGATAAGCATGATGGCGGCCGCCGCCAAAAGCATCATGGTTGCCACCTCCATCACCAGAACGAAGCTGAAGACCATACGATGCCACACAGCGTTCGTTACACGGCGCGACAACAGCGGTGTACGGATGGGCGGTTCCTGATCGAAGAGCTGCATGCCCATCAGCATACCAACCGCAAAGACGCCATTGCGAAATGCGACGACGTTGTTGAGGACGATAACGGCAAGCCAGAGCGCGAGCCCGGAGAGCAGTACGGCTTTGATCAGAAGAAGCGAGGTTGGTTGAGTCATTTCGATATCACCATGGGTTGGGCCTGCACGCTCAAGCGCGATACCTTGATGACGATCGGCAGTGGCCGCCCGTGACACCCGAATGACGCTTTTTTCGCTCAGCGTCGCTTTTTCCATGCGGACGGAGGCTGTCCACAGCTTGAGCAATAAGTTGGGGATCAACCGGCAGCCCGCGATGTGCCCGCTCCCGACGCGTCTGGACGCCTTATTGAGGCCACGAAAGCAGTGGCACCATTCCTGTCGGCGGGCCTAAGACCCATTGCCTTGCGCGGGATCGAACGAGGGCCTGCGCAAGGCATGATCGGCAAGGCGCCTGTCGCCAGTATCTATCAGAGCGAGTGATGTCAGAGGCCGCCTATTACGGCTATGGCGCTTGCCTGCGCAATTCGGCGATTAGCGGCGTCGTTGAGTCAGCGCCATGCCTGCCAGGATCAGAACCACGCCAAGGGCGCTTGCAAGGAAGGTTGCGGATGTTCCCCGCAACAGATCGAGCGCCACGCCCGAGACCATCTGCCCGCCGATCACCAGCAGGGCGGTATTGACGGCACCGATGCGCGCGATGAGCCAGCTGCCGGCGGCAACGAAGACCACACCGATCGAACCACCGAGATAGGCGTGCCAAGGCGCGTCCGCAGCGCCCGCCGGGATCAGCCCGCCGACCGACAGCCCAAGAATGCTCAACGCGACGAAGCCGACGACATGGTTCCAGAACGATGCGATCAGCGGTGACGTCGAGAGACTGAGCCGGCCATTGACCTGCCGGCTGACACCAACAAGCACACCGGCGAGACAGGCGAGAAGGATCGGCAAGGTCATGCGCTGCCTCTGCCGAACAGGATGATAAGGGCGCTGCCGGCAACGATCAGTGCCATGGCTGCCAGATCGCGGCGATCCGGGCGGCGCATCGGCAGGCCGAACAGCCCCCAGCGATCCGCAGCGATGCTGAATACCACCTGGCCCGCCAGCCCCAAGGCAAGAGTCCCGGATAGTGCAAGCGGTGAGTTCACGGCAAAAGAGGTCAACATGACGGTCACGCCGCCGGAAATCCCGCCAAGATAGGCCCAGAGCGGCGCATGCGGTTTCGTCCCGGCATTCCGGTTGCGCCAGGGATAAAGCATGGCGAGCATCACAAGCGCCGCCACAGTCCCCGTGCCATGCGCCGCCCAGGACGAGAACAACGCGTTGCCGTAGCGTCCCAGTTCGCCGTTGAAGTGAACCATGAGGGTCAAGAGCCCGCCGGTACCAAAGGCGGCCAGGAGATGCAGCGGATTGAGTGGGTGCCCGGAGGGACTGGTCATGAAGGGGTGCTCGCAACAGAATCGGTCATGCGACAATCATCACCTGCCGATTGCCTTTCCTCCAGAGACTTCGATGACAGACTGACAGCTTTCACTCGGTTTCGCCCAACAACCCGACTGGCTGCAGTTTCGCCTTGCGATGTTCTGCGCGGGGCCGCCCGGCGGCGTCTACGGCGTGGGCGCCACAGGCGGCATCACCTATATGAGGACGATACACCACCGGCTGCAATACGAACTGCGCGATCACGCCCGCTTTCCCGGCGTGATCCCGGGCAGCCGAAACATTCAGCGCCCGGGGATCCAGGTGATGAAGCGGACGAGTTTGTCCGTCAGCCCCTTGTACGGCGGCGAGATCAAATCGCTCGGCGCCGGATCATATTTTCTGAGCACCGACATCGACTTGGAAAAGGTCAGGAACCCTTCCCTGCCGTGGTAGTGGCCCATGCCGCTTGCCCCGACACCGCCGAAAGGCACGTCGTTGCAGGCAAACTGGTAGAGTGTATCGTTGATGCAAGCGCCACCGGCAACGATGCGGGCGAGGATTGCTTCGATCTCGGCTGCACCTCTGCTGAAGCAATAAAGCGCCAGCGGCCGATCGCGACCGAGCACATAGCCGATCGCCTCGGCCGTGGTGCGATAGCTGATGACCGGCAGGATCGGCCCGAAGATCTCCTCGCGCATAACCGCGCTGTCTTGGCCGGGATCGAGCACTACGGTAGGCTCGAGCATTCGCACCCGCGACGGTGGCATCTGTTTCATGTCCAGCAGCGAGACCAGTTCGTGTCCGCGTGCCCGCGCATCGTTTACCAGACTGGCGAGGCGGTCGTGCTGGGCTTCGTTGATGATCGACGTGTAGTCCTCATAACCGTTGCCGGCACCGTAGCGCTCGCCCATCTGCTGCTTCAGCAAGCCGACGAAGGCATCGCGTTTGCTCTCATGAACAAGGACATAGTCCGGCGCGATGCAGGTTTGGCCGGCATTGAAGAACTTGCCGGTGGCGATGCGGTTCGCAGCACGCGGCAAATCCGCCGTCTCCCCGACGATGGCGGGTGATTTGCCGCCGAGCTCCAGCGTGACCGGGGTCAAATTTTGAGCGGCAGCCGCCATCACCTTACGGCCAACGGCGGTGGAGCCGGTGAAGAACAGATGGTCGAACGGCAGGGCGGAAAAGGCCGCCGAGAGATCAGCACCGCCGAGCACCACCGTCGCGCGCGTGTCTGGGAAAACATCGGCGATGAGCGTGCGCAAAAACTCCGACGTGCGCGGCGTATGTTCGGACGGCTTGAGAAGCACATGATTGCCGGCACCGATCGCCGCGACCAGAGGCGCGAGCGCCAGATTGACCGGGTAGTTCCACGGCGAAATGATCCCGACGACACCAAGCGGAACGAACCGAATTTCTGCCTTTGCCGGCCAGAGCTTCCATCCGGCCGCCCGGCGTTCGGGCTTCATCCAGGCCTTGAGCCTGGCCAGCGTGTGGTCGATCTCCGAAAGAACCACGCTTCCTTCGCCGAGCAGCGTTTCATGGACTGAGCGATGGCCGAAATCGGCGCTGACCGCCTTCGACATCTCATCCAGGCGTTCGCGGAAAAGACGGCGCAGACGCTTCAGATCGTCCCGCCGTTGCTCGTAGGACGGACGCTGTTCGAGCCAGGCGGTTCGCACCCGCTCGAAACTCTGCTGCAGCTGAGACGGATGACTATCTTGCATGCGCATTGCCTTCGGTCGAGCGCGCTAACAGCCATTGCGCCGTGTAGTAGGTGCCCAGCACCCAGACGGCATTATAGGGAATGTTCCAGCGGAACCGCCCATAGGCAAGCAGCGTGTCGCTGACCATGAAGAACAGGCCGCCGCGGGCTGCCGATCGCGCGGCGGATTTCTGCGGCGCTCCAACCGCCAGCTGTCGGTTGCGGGAAATCGCCTGTGCGGTCATTGCAGCCAGCGCCAGCGCATAGATGACAACGGGAATGCGCATACCGGGCGGCAAGGACGACCACAATCCGGCAATGACGATTACGCCGATCACTGCGAAGAGGGCGAATATTCCCTTGTCGGCGGCAAAGCGGCTGTCGCGGGTCAGCGCCCAGATATAGGCGCAGTGGGTCAGGAGAAAGCAGACGAGGCCGGCGAGGAAATAGTCGCCCGGCAGCATCAGAAAGAAGTCGCCTGCCGCCGCAAAGGCGAGCCCGGTGACAATCGCCAGCCCATAGGCCCGCGATGGCGGGCCTATGTTGCGTAGAACAGCAAGGAGCAAAAGTATCGTTGCCGTCGGCTTGGTGACGTAATGCAACCACCGCCAGCCGGAATGATCGCCGCCGGCCAAAAGACTGCCGATGATGGCGAGAACCGCGCAAACGGCAAACAGCGCATAGATCCATGCGTTGTTTCGCGCGCTCAATGTGCTGCTTTGACCCATGCCCGTCCCTCGTTATCAGCGAGACTGGCTCGCCCTTATTGCCCAACAACGACCGCCATCGCCGATCCGCAACCGTTCATTCGAGGGACTGTAGTCAAGCCCCGGATATTGTCCATAGCTGAACAAATATGGAGGCGCTGTTCCTTGCGCGTAAGGCTGAGTGGAATCCATTTCTAGCGCCGCCCGGCATCCGTCTGCATCGGAGAAGCAATTGGTTGGCGATCAGCGGTGTTCGCTACCGGCGAATGCTTTCTATAATTATCACTACATATTTCTGCGGTCAGGGTTGCGGGAGATATTTTTGCTATTTATATAAACTTCACTACAGAAAGGAGTGCTCATGGCGACCAGGGGACGGCCACGTGGTTTCGACCGCGATCTTGCGCTTCAAAAAATCATGGAGGTGTTTTGGGCGAAGGGGTACGAGGCCGCCCAGCTCAACGACCTGACGGCGACCATCGGCATCACGCCGCCGAGCTTCTACGCCGCGTTCGGGTCGAAAGAAGCCGCGTTTCGCGAGGCGGTCAGCCTTTATGCCGCGACAGCAGGATCGGGCCCGATGCGCGCACTCGATGAGGGTGAAACGGCGGGACAGGCGATACGCGCGATGCTTCTCGCCAGTATCGAGGTCGCGCTTAGGGCACCGCAATCGAACGGCTGCCTGTTGATTCTCGGCGTGATGAATTGCCAGCCAGAAACCGGGCCACTCTACGACCTGCTCAAGAGCATAAGGAAAGAAACGGTGGAGCGCGTCCGCGCAAGGCTGGAGCGCGGCGTGGCCGACGGCGATCTCCCGCAAACCACCGACATACCGACACTGGCGACCTATTACGGTGCCATGATGCAAGCCATTTCCATGCAGGCCCGCGATGGCGCGACCCGACAGGACCTCGAAGCCCTCGTCGGTCCATCCCTCGCCGCACTGCAGGGAATACCGACTGCCGATCAAGAAGTCTCAACACCTTGAGAGAGAATATGCTGCTGCCCATCGAAACGACCGTCAACGCTGTGCCCACCCGGACCGGAAAGGTCGTGATACCGGCCGAACTCCAGTCGGATGTGGATCAGTTTCACTACGCGCCCGCGCGCCGTGCCGGTGATTTCGTCTATCTGTCCGGCATTGTTGCCGCAAACGGCGACACCGAACCGATGGACGCCGAAGGATTTCGTCGCGAACTGCGCCGGGTCTTCACGATGATCGAGCGATTGCTGGTTGCGTGCGAGGCACGCCTCGATGACGTCGTCGAACTCCAGATGTTTCATGTGTTCGGAAGTGACCGCCTGGCATTGGACAAGGCGGGGCAACTGGCCGCGATCGCCGCGGTGCGGGACGAGTTCTTTGCTATCCCCTACCCCGCCGCGGTCGAGCTTGCCGTCGCCGACCTCAATCCGGACGGTGGCCTGGTCGAGATCAAGGCGACAGCATTCGCACCGCTTGATTGACGTGCTTTCCGCCCGATCAATAATATCGGGGCGGCCCGTCGAGCGCACCGACGCTTTCATTCGTTTGTTGGCCAGCGGCGCGCGCAGCCCAAGCGACCGTGTCGGTAATGCCGCCGAAGGGGTAGAGATGCAGCAGGATCGTGCCGAAGTCGCGGCCCGCCATGCCGCTTGCAAGCCGGCTCATGAAACGATCCGGCCCTATTTTGTTGACGAGGTTGGCCAGCGAGAACCCGTAATTCCCCACGATCGCCGCGGACGAAACCACACCGAACTGCGACGCAAACCGCAGCAGTCGCTTTACATCCGCGGGCCCAGGCACGCCGATGCGGATCGGTGCATTGATGCCGCGCGCCCTGACCTGAGCGATCCAGTCGACGATCGCATCTGCGTCGAAACCGAATTGCGTGGTGATCTCAACGCTGCAGCCGCGGGCCTTGAGCAATTCGAGCTTCTCCGCGAGTGCCTCCCACAGGCGCGCCTGGCCAATCTTCGGATGGCCTTCCGGGTAGCCGGCAATCCCGACATTGACGATGCTGTGGTCCGAGATGATACCGCCGGCAATCAGATCGAGTGAGTCCTTATAGGGACCGGCTGGCGACGACGGATCGCCGCCCACGAACATGAACCTGGCGGGACGCGCTGCGCTGATCAGGCCCGTGAGCAATTCGTCCCGATCCTGCACCGATTTCAGCCGCCGGGACGAAATGATGGGGACAGGCTCGAAGCCCCATTGCCGGATACACGCGGCTGCCTCGATGCGTTGCGCGTGGCTCTCGTTGCCGAGGAAGGCGATATTGATTGGCGTGCCGGCAGAAATCTCGGATTTCGCAGCTTCGATTTGCCAGATATCCTTGCCGGTAATCTCCAGTGAATAGTCACGAAACAGAGCAGAACCGTGTTGTATGAGCGCGGTCATGAAGATCCTTTGCCGGTGCGACGGGCTTGGGTCGCCTCGAGTCAACGGCGCGAGCTGTCGGGCTCGGGCATGCCTCAATCTAAGGCTTGGTCGAGTTGGAAGCGGGCACGGTTTTCTGCGGCGGCCGAGCCACCATGCCTCCCCGCATGCGGCATTGATCTAGCCGATCGAAATTGCCGCGTCGACGCGCCAAGCGTCGCAGGCCCTCAACGCATCCAGTCCGAGGAAAATAAGGGACGCAAGCGCCGACCTGCCGAATGGCTCCGGGGCTCGAAGCGCGGCGCTCAGCGACAGTGTCCGGGCCGAACGAACAGCGGTCAGAAATAGAAAGCGCCCGCTCGTTTCCGAGCGGGCGCTTCATGAAATCTTTGATGGTCTCAGGCGCGATTAGCGGCCGAAGGCATTGCGGGCAATGCTCGGGATGTCGGCGCGGTCGATGCCG
>NZ_LMDT01000018.1:0-83171 GCF_001425885.1 Ensifer sp. Root1252
TGCACCGGCAACACCAAGGTGATGCGCCAGGCGCTCGAAGCCTCGCATCGCGGCTGGGGCAAGTCGGTGGTCATCGGCGTTGCCGGTGCCGGCCAGGAGATCTCCACCCGCCCGTTCCAGCTCGTCACCGGCCGCAGCTGGATGGGCACCGCCTTTGGCGGCGCGCGCGGCCGCACCGACGTGCCGAAGATTGTCGACTGGTACATGGAGGGCAAGATCGTGATCGATCCGATGATCACCCACACGATGCCGCTCGAAGACATCAACAAGGGCTTCGAACTGATGCATTCCGGCGAAAGCATCCGCAGCGTCGTGGTATACTGAGCGCGGGTTCAAGACCGCATCACGAATGCAATCCGTTCATCACATCGCCAAGCGTCCGCCCGGCGATGCCAATGATCTGCCGGGCATACCGCGCCGGCCATGAAGGAGGAGAAGCCCATGCCAAGCGTTGCGATACATCCATCCCTCGATTCCGGTTTCCAGGCGACCGATGCAGCCTTCTCGGGCGGCACACTTGTGTGCAACTGCGCGAGCAACCCTGTGAAGATCCGGATCAGGGGCGACATTGCCCATAACCATGCATGCGGCTGTACCAAGTGCTGGAAGCCCGATGGTGCTGTCTTCTCGGTCGTCGCCGTCGCGCCGACGGACAATGTCGAGATACTCGAAAACGGCGACAAGCTCGCTGTCGTGGACCCGACCGCTCTTATTCTGCGCCACGCCTGCAAGGACTGCGGCGTGCACATGTACGGCCCGGTCGAACGCGACCATCCGTTCAAGGGGCTTTCCTTCTTGCATCCTGAGCGGTTCCAGGAAACGGGCTGGGCGAAGCCGGGGTTTGCGGCTTTCGTGTCTTCGATCATCGAAAGCGGATACGATCCGGCAAAGATGGATGGCGTACGTGCCCGCCTGCGAGAGCTTGGTATTGAGCCCTATGACTGCCTCAACCCTGGGCTCATGGACTTCATCGCCACCTGGACGGCAAAGAAGAGTGGCGCGCTCAAAACCGAAACTGCCTGAACAAGTCTGCCGCAGACATCTCACCGTTCTCGACATCCACCAACAGGTAACATCGAATGGATCGCCTACAGCCCGAATTCAAAGACGAAATTCGTAGAATTGTTGGTGACGAAAATCTCAAGGACGGGGAGGCCATTGCCACGGTCGACCACGGAGTTGCACCTGAAAATCTCGGGGCAGGCGCCGTGGTCTACCCGAGAACGACCGATGAGGTTGCCGCCGTCGTCAAATGTTGCCTCGCCAACGGGATCTCGCTCGTCACCCATGGAGGACGAACCGGGCTCGTAGGCGGGGCGATGTCTCGGCCGGGCGAACTGGTGCTTTCAACCGCCCGCCTCAATCGAATCCTGGATATTTCACCAATCGAGCGGGTTGCGGTCGTGGAGGCCGGCGTGACACTGCAAGCGCTGCAAGTGGCGGCCGCGGAGCATCGACTTGAAACAGGGATCGATTTGCCATCGCGCGGTTCGGCAACGATCGGAGGTATGGCCTCGACGAATGCCGGGGGTATTGCAGCCTTTCGGTTTGGGGTCATGCGGCATCGCATTCTTGGCCTGGAGGCCGTGCTCGCGGATGGCTCGATCTATTCCGATCTTACACGGGTCGTGAAAAACGCGGCCGGCTATGATCTGAAACATCTCTTTGTGGGAGCCGAAGGAACACTCGGCATCATAACGCGTATTGCCGTCAAGCTTGAGCCCCAGCCCTTTGCCACGGCCACTGTCCTCTTCGGTTTACCGTCAGTTGATGCAGCGCTCGAGACAGTTCGTCGAGGTCTCGACGCCGAGTACGGTCAACTACGCGCTGCGGAAGCGATCTGGAACACCTATTTCCGTCTGACATCCGGCCATCATCGTTGGTCTGTCTCGGACTACAATGCCGAGCATCCGGTCAACCTGCTGGTTTCACTAAGCGGGGCCGAGGAGGGAGCGTTGCAATCGGAACTGGGACGTATCTATGAAGACGTCATCGAGGATCACCCCGACGCCTCAGCCGTCATTGCATCCTCAGGTGCGCAGGAGATGGATCTTTGGCGACTGCGCGAAGACACGGACCTCATCTACCGAAAGCATCCGAGCGCACCATCCTACGATGTCTCGGTTCCTCTATCGCAAGTCGGGTCTTATCTTAATCGCTGTCTTGCAGATCTCAGGGGACTGGATGCCACGTTCGATCCCTACGTGTTCGGCCATCTTGCTGACGGAAATCTCCATATCGTCCTCAACGCGGCTGGCAGTGACATTGCAGGCGAAAAGGCGAAAGCCATTGAGAAGGTGCTCTACAGGGACATAGTTACGATCGGCGGGTCATTCTCTGCCGAGCATGGGATCGGCACCAAGAGAGTGGGGTCACTGTCAGCCACATCGAACCCGGTCAAGCTGGCGCTGATGCATCGGGTCAAGGACACGCTCGATGCGTCCGCGATCCTCAATCCGGGAAAGGTGTTGCCCCGGCAACCGACCCTTCGGCGACGGGTTCACGCCACCCGATAGATCTGCGCCACCCCCCACCCCCGGAAAGGCCTTCGAGCTCATCAGCTTGAGAAGCGTCGGCGCGGCGATTTCGGAGAATAGCGGCAGGCCTTTGCTCAGCGCCGCGATGGGCTCACGCCCGCAATCCACGATCGAGCGGCCTTCGTGATCCCGCGTTTTGCTTCCATTGCCTGCGGCGAACTTTCCGCGGCACCCAATTGCTGCAACCTCCAACTTCACCTACATTGACCAAGTGGTAAAAAAGACGTGTTCCAAAACGCGCAATCAACCAGAGGGGAATTTAATGCATAGCAATTCCTTCCATTCCGCCATTTCCAGAAGAACCCTGATGAAAGTTGCTGGCGCATCCGCCGTGGTGGCCGCGGCGGGTCTGCCGAGCCGTCTGTTTGCTGCGGACCCGATAAAGGTGGCGGCCATCTATACCGTCCCGGTCGAGCAGCAGTGGGTCAGCCGTATCCACAAGGCAGCTAATGCCGCCAAGGAGCGCGGCGACATCGAATATGTCTATTCTGAAAACACCGCGAACAACGATTACGAGCGCGTCATGCGCGAATATTGCGAGGCCGGCCACAAGCTGATCCTGGGCGAGGTCTTCGGCGTCGAGGATGCCGCCCGCGCCGTCGCCAAAGACTATCCTGACGTCGCCTTCCTGATGGGCTCGAGCTTCAAGCCCGATGCCGCCGTGCCGAACTTTTCGGTTTTCGACAACTATATCCAGGACGCATCCTATCTGTCCGGCCTGGTCGCCGGCGCAATGACCAAGTCCAAGAACATCGGCATGGTGGGAGGCTATCCGATCCCGGAGGTCAACCGGCTGATGAACGCGTTCATGGCTGGCGTGAATGAAGTGGCCCCGGACACCAAGTTCCAGGTCGCCTTCATCGGCTCGTGGTTCGATCCGCCCAAGGCCAAGGAGACCGCATTCGCCCAGATCGATGGCGGTGCGGACCTTCTATATGCCGAGCGTTTCGGCGTGTCCGACGCCGCCAAGGAGAAGAAAGTCCTGGCCATTGGCAATGTCATCGATACCCAGGCGGACTATCCGGACACCGTTGTCGCCTCCGCGCTGTGGCATTTCGAACCGACACTCGACAAGGCTATCGCCGAAGTGAAGGCCGGCACTTTCAAGGCCGACGACTACGGCGTCTATTCCTTCATGAAGAACGGCGGCTGTTCGCTCGCGCCTCTCGGCACCTTCGACAGCAAGGTTCCGGACGACATCAAGGCCAAGGTCGCGGAGAAGGAAAAGATGATCAAGGATGGCTCGTTCGCCGTCGAGATCAACGACGCCGAGCCAAAATCGAGCTAGCCCTCTTCTCCTTCCGTTCATGGGAGAGGTGGTTGGCAATGCCGGACGAGGGATTACCCTTCGCCGGCAGCGACCATTCCCTCCCTGGACGGGAAAGGAAGCCTCCCCCGCAACGCCACTTCCGGTCACCGATGTGTCAAGCAATCCCGCCCTTCGTCTTTCACGCATCAGCAAGCGTTTCGGCCCGCTCCGAGCCAACGAGGCCATTTCCTTCGACCTGAAGCGGGGCGAAGTCATCGCGCTTCTCGGGGAGAACGGCGCCGGCAAGACGACGCTGATGAACATTCTCTTCGGCCACTACATCGCAGACGAAGGAACCGTAGAGGCCTTTGGCAAGCCGCTTCCGCCGGGAGATCCGCGCGCAGCCCTCGATGCCGGCATCGGCATGGTCCACCAGCACTTCACTCTCGCCGACAACATGACGGTGCAGGAAAACATCGCGCTTGGCACGCAGGGCCTCTGGCGCATGCGGCTCGACCGGGCCGCAGCGCGGCGGCGCATCGCGCAACTGTCTACCGATTTCGGCCTCGCCGTCGATCCCGCGGCCACCGTCTCCACCCTTTCGGTCGGCGAACGCCAGCGCGTCGAGATCCTGAAGGCCCTTTATCGCGAAGCCCGCATTCTCATCCTGGACGAGCCGACGGCTGTTCTGACCCCCGCCGAGACCGACGCATTGTTCCGGACGCTGAAACTGCTCGTCGCCAAAGGCCTGTCGATCATCTTCATCTCCCACAAGTTGCACGAAGTGATGGCTGTCAGCGATCGTGTACTGGTTCTGCGCTCCGGCCAGCTCGTCGGCGAGCGCGAGACAGGCTCGACCGATCGCAAAGAACTGGCCTCCCTCATGGTTGGCCAGGAGGTCAAGCCGGCGGAGGTCAGCCCGGTGAAACTGGGCGCACCGCTGCTGGCGCTCGAGGGCGTCTCAACAGCGCCGTATAACGGAGCCGGCCTCGATAAGGTGTCGCTCACGCTGACAGCTGGTGAAATCACCGGCCTTGCCGGCGTTGCCGGCAATGGTCAGGCTGTCCTTGCCGGCCTCATCGCCGGCATCCGGCGTCCAACCGGCGGCAGCATTTCCATCGCCGGGCAGGAAGTCGCTGACTGGTCGCCGCGCGCTGCGCTCGCCCATGGCGTGGCCCGCATTCCGGAAGACCGCCACGCTATCGGCAGCATCGGCGACATGAGTGTGGCGGAGAACGTCATCGCCGAACGCTACCGGAGCCCGCGGTTCAACCGCATGGGCTTCCTGAACTGGAAAGCCGCCGGCCGCTTCGCCGAGAAACTCATTGCCGACTACGACGTCAAATGCCCCTCGCCCGAGGCCCGCATACGCCTGCTCTCGGGCGGCAATATGCAGAAGCTCATCCTCGGCCGGGCCCTTGATCCCGACCCGGCGGTCATCCTTGCAAGCCAGCCGACCCGCGGCCTCGATGTCGGCGCCGTCGCCTATGTTCACCGCATGTTGCTTGAAGCGCGGGAAAGGGGCGCGGCGATATTGCTGATTTCGGAGGACCTTGAGGAAATCCTGGCATTGTCCGACCGCATCATCGTCATGTCCAAGGGGCGCTTATCGACGCCGTCTTCGCGCGGTGAACGCAGCATTCGGGAACTGGGGGAGCTGATGGCAGGCCACAGCGGGGAGCCTAGCGATCATGCGGCTTGAGCCGAAGCCCGCACCGTCATTGACGGTCACCTTGCTGTTTCCGCTGGCAGCCATCGCCACCACGCTGCTGCTGACGTCGATGCTGGTTCTTGCCGCTGGCGCTTCGCCACTGTCCGTCTTCTATCTTGTGGCCAAGGGTGCGGCCGGCTCGCAGTTCGCGCTCATGGAAACCTTGACCCGCGCGACGCCGCTGATCTTCACGGGCTTGGCGATCGCCGTCGCCTTCCGGGCCAAGCTCTGGAACATCGGCGCAGAAGCGCAACTCTACATCGGGGGCGTCGTCACCGTGGTGCTGGGAACCGGCGCGCTGCCGCTACCTTCGGTCATTCTGATCCCGGTGATCATGGCCGCCGTCATGGCCGCAGGCGCAATGCTTCTGCTTGGCCCGGCCGTGCTGAAGACCCGCTTCGGCGTCGATGAGGTGGTCACCACGCTGCTGCTCAACTTCATCGTCCTGTTGTTCGTGTCGATGCTGCTTGAAGGTGTGCTCAAGGATCCGATGGGGCTCGGCTGGCCGCAATCGCAGAAGGTGATCGCCGAAGCGCAATTGCCACGCCTCATCCAGGGCAAGCGCCTGCACTATGGTTTCGTCATTGCCCTTGCTTCGGCCGTTCTCGTCTGGGTCGTCATGAAAAAGACGGTTCTCGGCTACGAAATGCGCGCCGTCGGCCTCAATGCCGAGGGCGCACGCTTTGTCGGCATTCTGGTCAACCGCACGCTCATGAAGACGGCGCTGCTTTCGGGCGGGTTGGCCGCACTTGCCGGCTTTTCAGAAGTCTCGGGGCTCAAGGGCAACCTGACGCTCGACCTGTCGCCGGGCTACGGCTACTCCGGCATCGTCGTCGCGATGCTGGCCATGCTCAACCCGCTCGGCGTCATCGCATCGGCCATCTTCGTCGCCGGCATTTTCGTCGGCGCCGATGCCATGAGCCGTGCGGCCAAGGTGCCGAGTTACATAGCCGACGTCATGGTCGCCACCTCGCTGCTGACGATGGTTGTCGCGATCCTTCTGACGCGATTCCGGATAAGGTGGAGGTGACATGGACGCGCTTGAGATCCTCTTCACCGCCTCCTTCTGGGTCGCCGCCATCCGCATAGCATCGCCGCTGATCTTCGCAACCATGGGCGAGTTGATCTGCGAGCGCGCGGGCGTCCTCAACCTCGGCATCGAGGGGATCATGACGGCAGGCGCCTTCGCCGGCTGGTTCACCGTCTATTCTGGCGGCGATCTTTGGGCCGGCGTGCTGGTCGCTGCCCTGGTCGGTGCCATGTTCGGCTTGCTGCACGCCACGCTCACGGTACCGCTCGGCCTGTCGCAACACGTCGTCGGCATCGGCGTTACGCTGCTTGCTACAAGCCTTACCTATTTCACCTATCGTCTTGCGCTGCCCGAGGTGACGTCGCCGCCCAAGATCGAGCCGTTCCAGCCCTTGCCGATCCCGGGCCTGTCCAGCATTCCTGTCGTTGGTGAGGCGCTGTTTACCCAGACGCCGCTGACCTATCTCGCATTCGTGTCGGTCGCAGCCGTCGCCTGGATCCTCTATCGCACCCCCATTGGCCTTGCCGTTCGCGCTGCGGGTGAAAACCCGTCGGCGGTCGAGGCGCAAGGCATTTCGGTCACCGGCATACGCATGGGCGCCGTCGCCGTCGGCAGCGCGCTGATGGCGGTCGGCGGCGCCTTTCTCACCATCTCGGCCTTCAATTCCTTCTTCTTCCAGATGATCAATGGGCGCGGCTGGATTTGCATCGCGCTGGTCGTCTTCGGCTCCTGGCGACCAGGAAAGGCGCTGATCGGCGCCATCCTGTTTGCCGCATTCGATGCCTATCAGGTTCGCCTGCAGCAGATATCGGGCGGTATCGTGCCCTATCAGGTTTTCCTGATGATGCCCTATGCGCTGTCGATCCTGGCGCTGATCCTGGTCGCACGCCGCGCCACCTATCCCAAAGCTTTGATGATCCCGTACCAGAAAGGCGAAAGATGAGTTTCGACCTGATCGTAAAGGGCGGCACGCTGCCCGATGGAACCGTCGCCGATATCGGCATCAAGGGCGACAGGATCGCCGCGATCGAGCCCCGTATCGATGCCGGGGCCGGTCGTGTCGTCGATGCCTCGGGCAACCTCGTCAGCCAGCCCTTTGTGGATCCGCATTTCCATATGGACGCAACGCTGTCCTACGGCCTGCCGCGTATCAATGCCTCAGGCACGCTGCTCGAAGGCATCGCGCTGTGGGGCGAACTCAAGCCGCTCCTGACCCACGAGGCCGTCAAGGAACGCGCGCTGGCCTATTGCGACTGGGCGGTCTCGATGGGCCTCCTCGCCATCCGCACCCATGTCGATACCTGCGACGACCGCCTTCTTGCGGTGGAAGCGCTGCTCGAGGTCAAGAAGGAGATCGCGCCCTATATCGATCTCCAGCTCGTCGCCTTCCCGCAGGACGGGCTCTACCGCTCGGCGAATGCGCGCGAGAACACCATCCGCGCCCTCGACATGGGCGTCGACATCGTCGGCGGCATCCCGCATTTCGAGCGGACCATGTCCGACGGCACGCGTTCCGTTACCGAACTTTGCGAGATCGCGGCCGAGCGCGGCCTGATGGTCGACCTGCATTGCGACGAGACCGACGATCCTCTGTCGCGCCATATCGAGCAGCTTGCCTATGAGACCCAGAGGCTCGGCCTGCAAGGCCGGGTGGCTGGCTCGCACCTTACCTCAATGCATTCGATGGACAACTACTACGTCTCGAAACTGCTGCCGCTGATTGCGGAAGCCGGTGTCTCGGCGATCCCCAATCCACTGATCAACATCATGCTGCAGGGGCGGCACGATACCTATCCCAAGCGGCGTGGCCTGACGCGAGTGCCCGAAATGCTGAAGGCCGGCATCCGCACCGGCTGGGGTCAGGATTGCGTGCTCGATCCCTGGTACTCCCTCGGCACGGCCGACATGCTCGACGTCGCCTTCATGGGATTGCACGTCGCCCAGATGTCCTCGCCCGCGGACATGCGCACCTGTTTCGACATGGTGACCAAGGTCAATGCCGAGATCATGGGACTCGATCATCTCGGCCTAGCCGTCGGCAAATCGGCAAGCCTCGTTGTGCTCGATGCGGGCAACCCCATCGAGGCGGTGCGGCTGCGCGCCGAGCGGCTCTGTGTCGTGGCGAAGGGCAAGGTCGTGGCTGAACGCGAGAAGCGCGATACGGCCCTGTCCATCAAGGGCCGTCCGGCGACCATCAACCGCCGCCACATCGTGCCACCGCAGCCACGTTGAACGGACTGGACGAGAACAGAACGGGAGGGGCCGAATACCCCAGAGAGCGTCATCCGGTTCATCGAGAAAATTTCCGCGAGTGACGGGCTGATCATTTCGAGCCCTGAATATGTTCGCAGCATTCCCTGCAGCCTCAAAAACCCGATCGATTGGCTGCTCGGGCCGGCATCAGTGCGCTTATCTATCCCTTTACGTATCCAAAGCCTTCAACGATCTTTTCATCCCGGACGCGCAAATTGTCTAACGCCGCTTCGCCAGCACAGATCGAGACAGCACAACCGCGAGGCCGATCAGAATTGTCGCGACGATGAAGAGGAAGGCCGCTGCCGCAATCGCCGGGCTGATGTTCTCGCGGATACTGGAAAACATCTGCCGGGCCAGCGTACGCTGGTTGGGACCGGCGACAAAGAGCGTCAGCACAACCTCGTCCAGCGAGGTGGCGAAGGCCAGCACCGCGCCGGAGAGCACGCCGGGCATGGCGAGCGGCAGGGTCACGCGGCGGAAGACTGTTGCGGGCGAAGCGCCGAGGCTTTGTGCGGCGAGTTCCACGCGTTCGTCGATGCCGGCAAGCGCGCCGATGACGCTGACCACGACGAAGGGCACGGCGACGACAGTGTGGGCGATGATCACGCCGGCATAGCTGTTCGTCAGGCCGAAACCCGCAAGTAGCACCTGCATGCCGACACCGAGCACGACAGCGGGCACCACCATGGGCAGTAGAAAAAGCGTGCGTATTGACCCGCGGAAGAAGAGGAGGCGGTTGCGCAGGCCGAGCGAGGCGGCGGTGCCAAGCACGGTGGCGAGCAGCGTCGTGCCCGTCCCGATGATCAGGCTGTTAAAGATCGCCCGCCGCCAGGCATCTGCCGTGAACAATTCCTCGAACCAGCGCAGCGACCAGGACGGGATCGGGTAGGTGAGGATGACGCTCGAGGTGAAGGCGAGCGGCAGGATGGCGATGAGAGGCGCGACGAGAAAGAGGATCGTCAGCGAGGCGAAAACGAACTTGGTGAGCTTCATCGGCATGACCTAGCGCCTCCCCGGCTCGTCAGTGGAGAGCCGCGCATAAACGCTATAGAGCAGCAGCGTCGCGACAAGCAGCACGACGCCAAGCGCCCCGGCCATGCCCCAGTTCGCAGAACCTGTGGCGTAGAAGGCGATGATCGAGCTGATCATCTGGTCACCCGGCCCGCCAATCAGTGCCGGCGTGATGTAGTAGCCGATCGCAGAAATGAAGACGAGCAGGCTGCCGGAAGCGACGCCGCGCAGGCTCAGCGGCAGCAGCACGCGCAGGAACGCGCGCCAGGGCGGCGCTCCGAGCGAGGCGGCCGCCGGCATCAGATTCTTCGGGATGGTAATAAGCACCGAATAGATTGGCAGCACCATGAAAGGCAGCAGCACATGGGTCATGGCGATGATGACGCCGGTGCGATTGAAGATCAACGGCAGCGGCGCATCGATCAGGCCGAGCGTTTGCAGAAGGTCGTTGATCAACCCTTTTTCCTGCAACAGGATGAACCAGGCGGCGGTGCGGACCAGAAGCGAGGTCCAGAGCGGTAGCAGCACAGCAGCCAGCATCAGGTCGCGCTTCCAGCCGGTCAGCGAAGCCGCGATCATCGCATAGGGGAAGCCGATACCGGCGCAGGCGAAGGTGACAAGTGCGGCGATCCAGAAGGTGCGCACGAGGATAACCCGGTTGACGGACCGGTCGGCTGGGAGTTGCTCGATATCGCCGGCGGCATTGCGGCCGAGATCGACTGCGGCGAGCAGGTTGCGATCGGTGAGCGGCGCGAGCGCATCGGCGATGGCCAGCCAGAATTCCGGTTTCTCCCAACGCTTGTCGATGGAGACGAGGTCGGCGGGCGGGTTCGCCGTGTCGTCGAGCGCGCTGGTCGTCTTGGACATGAGCGTGCGGAAGCCGGAACGTGCGCTGTTGAGGCGGCGGACCATATCGCCGAGCGCCTGGTCGTCATCGACGGCCTTCAGGTCCTCCATCAGCGCCGTCTGCATGGGCATGGTTGGCGGCGACTTTCGATCCCAATCCGTCAGCACTTCGGCGCTGCGCGGAAGCAGGCGCAGCACGGCTGGATCCGACACCGCCTGCGACATCATGCTGAACAGCGGCCAGACGAAGAAGCCGATTAGGAAGAGAAGCAGCGGCGCAAGAAGAACGAGCGACCGCCCGGTCCGGGACGAGACTGCACTCATGGCGCGATGACCCGGCAATCGCCGGCTGAAAAGGCCGCATAGACCTTGGTGCCCGGCGGGAATTCGCGTGACCGGCGACCGAGCTTGGCGATCAGCGGTTGCGCTGCGTTCTGTAACTGCACACGCAGATGATCGCCCTGATAGACGGAATCGGTCACTTCCGTTTCCAGGCAATTGCGCGCTTCGCCGCGCGTTTCGCTGAGATCGACCCGCTCCGGCCGGATAGAGAGAAAGACGGGTTGGCCGGAGGCGACGCTGCCGGAAACGGCCGAAACGATATGCGCGCCGGACCGCAGGCGCACGGTCGCCTCCTGCCCCTGCACCGCCTCGACGACACCCTCGACCAGATTGGTCTCGCCGATAAATTCCGCGACGAAGCGCGTCGCCGGTTCGTCATAGACCTGCCGCGGCGTGCCAATCTGCTCAATCTTACCCTTGTTGAAGACGGCGACGCGGTCCGACATGGTCAGCGCCTCCGACTGGTCATGTGTGACGAAGACAATCGTTACGCCAAGGCGGCGGTGCAGGTCGCGAATGTCGAGCTGCATTTGCTCGCGCAACTGCTTGTCGAGCGCGCCGAGCGGCTCGTCCATCAGCACGACGCGCGGCTCGAAGACCAGCGCGCGGGAAAGCGCCACACGCTGTTGCTGCCCCCCGGAGAGTTGCGAAGGCCGGCGGTCGGCGAAGGCCGACAGCTGCACCATGTCCAGCGCCCGCGCCACGCGCTCGGCGATCTCCGCCTTGCCCAGCCTACGCATCTGCAACGGGAAGGCCACGTTCTCGCCGACCGACATATGCGGGAACAAAGCATAACTCTGGAAGACGACCCCCATGTCCCGCTTGTGGGTCGGCACGTCGTTGATCGCCGTCCCGTCCAGCAGGATATTGCCGGAGGTCGGCTGCTCGAAACCAGCCAGCATCATCAGGAGCGTCGTCTTGCCGGAGCCGGAGGGGCCGAGCAGGCTTACGAACTCGCCCTTGCCAATGCCGAGAGCCAGGTTTTCAACCACGCAGAGCGGGCCGTAGAATTTGGTGATGCGGTCAAATCGAATGAATTCGGCCACGGAAGACTCCATCGCTAGAGGCGAAGGATGCGCCATCCGGAAAACCCGTGAGAACGCATCCGGCCAGGCAGGAAGGGCGCCCGTCGGAGCGCCCTTCGCGGCGAATGTTCTTACTGGGCCAGCCAGGCGTTGAAGCGCTGCGTCAGCGTTTCGGCATTGTCGATCCAGAAGTCCACATTCAGCGAGATCGACTCCGTCATGTTCGCCGGATCGGTCGGCAGGTCCTTGGCGAATTCCGCCGGAACCTTGGCTGCAGCTTCCTTGTTCGGCAGGCCGTAGGCGACGAATTCCGGCAGCTTCGCCTGATGTTCGGGCAGGCTTGCGAAGGCAATGAAGTCCTGTGCGGCGTCCTTGTTTTCCGCATCCTTCAGCACCACCCAGCTATCGACGGCGTAGATGCTGCCCGGCCAGACGACCTTGAAGTTCTTGCCTTCCGTGCGGTTGATGCCAGTGATGCGGCCGTTATAGGCCGACGTCATCGCCACTTCGCCAGAGGCGAGGAACTGCAGCGGCTGGGCGCCCGATTCCCACCAAACGATGTGCGGCTTCAGCTCGTCGAGCTTCTTAAATGCGCGCTCGACCCCTTCGTCGGTCCCAAGCACGTCGTACAGCTCGTCCTTAGAGACGCCATCGGCGAGCAGCGCGAATTCGAGCGTATATTTCGGGCCTTTTCGCAGCGAGCGCTTGCCGGGGAATTTTTCGACATTCCAGAAGTCCGCCCAGGAGGCCGGGCCTTCCTTCAGCTTATCACCGTCATAGGCGATCGCCGTCGACCAGACGATGGCGCCGACACCACAGTCATCGACCGCAGAATCGAGGAACTTGTCCTTGCCGCCCATCTTGTCCCAGTCGATCTTTTCATAGAGTCCGTCGGCACAGCCGAGCGCCAACTCTTCGGCTTCCACCTGCACGGCATCCCAGTTCGGCGCGCCGGCCTTGACCTTCGACTGGATGACGCCGATGCCGCCGTCCCAGGCTTCGTCGAGCACCGGCTTGCCGGTCTTTTCGGCGAAGGGCTTGAAATAGATGTTGCGCTGCGCGTCCTGATAGTTGCCGCCCCAGGAGACGACGGTCAGGTCCCGTGCGAATGCCGGTGCGGCAAGGCTTGCGGACAGCACGACGACGGCGGACGCCAGAACACCCGCTTGAAAGATAGTCTTCATTGCACTCCCCTTTTCTTCGTTTGTGAAGGAACCGCCGTCAGCCTCCGGCCCCCGTTGACGATCTCATGCGGACTGCTGACCCGTCCCTTTGGCGTATTGCGATGATTACAGCCTTTCCGGTCGTCGCGCCCTTTCTCCCCGGGCGTTTGTCCGACCGTATGATGCACTCCGGTCCTTGTCGGTCAGCGGGGATTTTCCCCAGTCGACCATCGTTAGACGTGTTGACCTCCGTTGATGTGAATTTCCGCGCCGTTGATGTAGGACGATGGCTCGGTGCAGAGGAAATAGATGGTCTCCGCGACCTCGCGCGGTTCGCCCAGTCTTCGCATCGGCACTTCCGCCGCCACCAGTTCATCCGTTCCGGGCGACAGGATCGACGTTTCGATCTCGCCCGGGGCGATGGCATTCGCCCTGACCCCGCGTTGGCCGAATTCGTGCGCCATTTCACGGGTCAGCGAGGCAAGCGCCGCCTTGGACGCCGCATAGGCAACGCCTGCGAAGGGGTGGACGCGCGAGCCGGCGATCGACGTAACATTGACGATCGAGCCCTTCGCCGCTTCCAGTTCCGGCATGAGTGCGCGGGCGATCAAAGCGGTCGAGATAAGATTGACGTTGAGCACCTGCGTCCAGACATCGGCATCCGTATCCAGCACACCGAGGCGGCTCTTGCCCGGCCCCTTCGGCGAAATGCCGGCATTATTGACGAGCGCGTGCAGCCGGCCGTTCGGCAGGCGCTCGCGCACCGTCGCTGCCAGGCGGTCGATCTGCGTGAGATCCGCGAGGTCGGCCTGGATATGGCTTTCGCGGGCGGAGGGCCAGGCGCATTCCTCGGAAAAGGATTGACGGGAAACGGTGAGAATGCGCCAGCCCTTCGACTGGAAGAGCTTGACCGTCGCATGACCGATCCCGCGGCTCGCACCCGTCAGCAACATGTAGCGGCATTCTTCGGTCATGGGAGCGTTCTCTGTTGATGCTTGATACATCGTAATAGGCCGCCCATGAATTGCAAGCCTCCTCTTCCAAGTGATGTCAGGCCCAGCGCGCCTCCCGCTCCGTTCCCCGTTCGATGCGCTCGAGGATCGGCTTGCCGCCGAGCAGGATATCGTCGACGATCGCCATCGAGGCGGCGGCGGAATCGTGCCGTTTCAGGGCTTCGACGACCGGGTAGTGATGGTCGATCATCGCACGTCCACCCTCTATATAGGCATCGGAAATGTGCGGCCCCATCTGCAGCCAGAGCCGCCGCAGGATGCCGTTCAGCACCGGCAGCCCAGCGATCTGCGGCAACAGGAAGTGGAAGGCTTGGTTGAGTTGCGTGCCCTTCAGCCGGTCGCCAGCCTCGATTGCCTGTTCATTTTCGCGCAAGATGCGTTCCAATGCCTCGATATCCGTGCTCGTCGCCACCTGGGCGGCGGTTTCCGCCGCCAATCCCTCCAGCCGGACACGGATTGCGCGGATCTCGCGGTAGCGGTTTTCGCTCAAACCCGGGATGCGGATGTCGCGCGGCGAGCGGAAGGTGATCGCCTCGTCATTGGCAAGCCGAAGGATGGCGTCGCGGATCGGTGTGACGCTCGTGCCGAATTGTTCCGCCAGATCACGGATCTTCAGCCGGTCGCCGGGCTGGAACCGTCCCTGGATCAGGGCATCGCACAACGCACCATAAACGGCGCTGTTGAGGTTCTCATGATCCAGTGACGTAAATTGAGGCATGGAACTGGTCCGCAAAATCGAATAACAAGATACTTGATGCATCTTTTTCGGCGTGTTTCAAGTATGACATGTCGCGGACATCTTCCGCCAAACGGCTTGCGGCGGCAATTTAGTCGGCACCGTGGTCAGCAGACGGCAGGGACAATCGAAGGAAATGCGGGCAACCCCACCAACGGAGCAAGCATGACGGAGCCATCGCCCACCGCCAAGAAGGCCGATTCCATGTCGGCGACGTGGAGTGCGACATCGCTTGCCGATGCCGAGGCCGCGGTGACGCAGGTCTATGGCATGGGCGGCACGATCAGGCGGTTTTCCAGCGAAAGGGACGAGACCTTTCTTTTCACCCGCTCGGACGAAACGGACTTCATCCTCAAGATTGCCAATCCCGCCGAGGACCCGGCCGCGCTGGAATTCCAGGACGGTGCGCTCCTGCATCTGGAGGCTGCCGCCCCCGCCGTACCGGTGCCGCGGCTCATACTCACGAAAAGCGGAGAGCCTAGCCACACGCTTTCCACCGCCGATGGCCCGCGCATCATGCGCCTGCTCACTTTCCTGCGGGGAGAATTGCAGTACCGCACACCCGCCTCCGAGGCGCAGAGCCGCAACGTCGGCCGGGCGCTTGCGGAACTCGGGCTCGGCCTTGAGAACTATGACGGACGCCCGCCGGCGGGAAAGCTGATGTGGGACATTTCCCACACGCTCGATCTCACTGCCGTCCTCGACCATGTCGCGCCCGAACGCCGGGCGCAGGCGGAGGCGGTGCTGGCGGAGTTCGAGCGGGCGCTTCCCGCCATCACCAATCTCAAGCGGCGGCAGATCATCCACAACGACTTCAACCCGCACAATGTCTTGCTCGATCCGGCCGCACCCACCGCAGTCGTCGGCATCATCGATTTCGGCGACATGGTCCATGCGCCACTCATCAACGATCTTGCCGTCGCGCTTTCCTATCATCTGGCGACGGAAAACTGGGCGGCGCGCACCAGTTCCTTCCTGGAGGGGTTCCTTTCGGCACGTGCGTTGGAGCCTGCCGAAATTGAACTTCTACCGGTGTTGACCCGGTCGCGGCTGGCGATGTCTCTCATCATCGCCGAATGGCGCTCCGCACGCTTCCCGGAAAACCGCGACTATATTTTGCGCAACCACGCCACCGCCTGGCGGGGGCTTCAAAACATATCCGATTTGACGCCGGCCGGGCTGAAAAGGCTCGTGCCCAACCTTTCCGAGGCCTGATCATGTCGATGGTAAATGCTTTCTCGCGCGAAGATTTCGAACGGCTCGACGAAGCCGAACGGGCGCTGATCGCGCGCCGTGAAAAAGTGCTCGGTCCCGCCTACCGCCTCTTCTATGAAAAACCGCTGCATCTCGTGCGCGGTGAAGGCGTCTTTCTCTATGACGCGGCCGGCGAACGATATCTCGATGCCTACAACAACGTCGCCTCGCTCGGCCATTGCCACCCGCGCGTGGTGGAGGCGATCACCAGGCAAACCGCCGTGCTGAACACCCACACGCGCTACCTGCACGAAGGCATCGTCGACTATGCAGAGGCGCTGACGGCCACCTTCCCCGAGGCGCTCAGCCAGGTCATGTTCACCTGTACCGGCAGCGAGGCGAATGACCTTGCGGTGCGCATCGCCCGCTTCGTCACCGGCGGCACAGGCATCATCGCAACGGAGCTTGCCTATCACGGTCTCACAAGCGCCGTCGCGGAATTCTCGCCGTCCCTCGGCGAAGCCGTTACGCTGGGGCCGCATGTGCGCACCGTGCCCGCCCCGGACAGCTACCGCCATTCCGCCGAAGAGATAGCGGAAAAGTTCGGCCGCGACGTGCGCGCGGCGATTGCTGACTTGAAGCGCCACGGCATTAAGCCGGCCATGCTGATCACCGACACGATCTTTTCGAGCGACGGTATTTTCGAGGGGCCGAAAGGTTTTCTGAAGCCGGCCGTCGACGCCATCCATGAGGCCGGCGGTCTCTTCGTGGCCGATGAAGTACAGCCCGGCTTCGGCCGCACCGGCGAGGCGATGTGGGGCTTCGAACGCCACGGCGTCGCGCCCGATATGGTGACGATCGGCAAGCCGATGGGCAACGGCTACCCGATGGCCGGCATCGTCCTGCGCCCGGAGGTCATTGCCGAGTTCGGTCCTCGGGCGCGCTATTTCAACACGTTCGGCGGCAATCCAGTCGCGGCCGCCGCCGGCAAAGCCGTGCTGGACACGATCCGCACTGAAGGCCTGCAGCAGAATGCGCTGGTGGTTGGTCGCCACCTGATGGATAGGGTGAAAAGCCTCTCAGCTACGCACCCGGCGATCGGCGACGTGCGTGGGTCTGGGCTCTTCATCGGCGTCGAGATCATCGCGGACTCGGCCACAAAGCGTCCTGACGCGGCCCTGTCGACACGCATCGTCAACGGCCTGCGCGAGCGGCGCATCCTGATCAGCGCCTCGGGTCCCAATGCTAACGTTCTGAAGATCCGCCCTCCCCTCGTCTTCTCCCGCGAGAACGCCGACATGCTGGTTGACGCACTCGGCGACGTGCTGAGGACGCTCTGAAAGAATCGAAGCTGTCCTGCAAGGCCGGGTGGCCGGAGCGGCGTGGCCTGACGCGAGTGACCGAGATGCTGATGGCCCGCATCCGCACCGGCTGGGGTCAGATTGCGTGCTGGTGGCGTTATACTAAATTCGCAATATCAGTATAACACCACTCCCATCGGAGTCTCCGACTGTTATACTAACTTTCGCGATTCAGTATAACGGGGCAAATATGCGGCAGATCGACCTGATGTATCGCACGATGACCGCTGAACTCGGTCAACGTTTGCTCGACGCCAGCTTCTCGGCCGATTTCCCGGTCGAAGGCCGCTTCGTGCCGGTCACGGTCAAAGCCCGCAAATACTGGTATTTCGACCAGCCAGGCGAAGGCGAGGGCCACCGGCAGAAACGCCGGTATGTTGGACCGACCGATGATCCCGAAATCAACAGGCGGGTAAAGGACTTCCGCGCGATCAAGGATGACGTCAAGGCCCGCCGTAAGCTGGTCACCACCCTCGTTCGCGAGGCTGGATTACCAGCTCCCGAACCGTTTTCCGGCGATGTCGTCGAGGCGCTGGCCCAGGCTGGCATTTTCCGCTTGCGGGCCTGCTTGGTAGGAACGGTAGCGTTCTCGACCTATGCGGGCCATCTTGGCGTCCGTCTTCCTGCCGCCTCGATGATGACGGGTGTTGCTGATTTCGCCCAGGACTACGCGATCAGCTCCGAAGTAGGGGATTCGTTTCCGCCTATTCTTGAAATCCTACAAGGCGTCGATCCGACCTTCCGGCCGATTCCGCACCGCTCAGGGTCAACCCGATCAACGGCATTCAAGAACCGGGCGAGCTACAATGTGGAATTCTTGACCGGAAATAGGGGTAGTGATGACTATCAAGATCAACCGGCCGACATGCCCGCCCTGGGTGGGGCAAGCGCCGATCCGCTGCGGTTTTTGGATTTCCTCATTTATGAGCCCGTGCGAGCCGTCCTGCTACACAAAAGCGGTATCTCCGTGATCGTCCCGGCTCCGGAGCGCTATGCTGTTCACAAGCTGATTGTGGCCTCCCGCCGCGTAGTCGATACGATTGGGGCTGCAAAGCGCGACAAAGACTTGAGGCAAGCGGTATTGCTCTTCGATGCGCTCGATGCTTCCAACCGTCTCGGCGAGCTGTCGGACGCTCTCAAGGAAGCCTGGGAAAGGGGAGAGGCCTGGCGCCATGCGATCCGGGCCGGAATGGGGTACATGTCCCGAGGGGATAGAGCTGCCACGGCCGCCTTGTTCCATGAACTGGGTGTCGATTACGAAGCGGAGTAGCACTCCGAAACATCATCAAGAGTATTATCGACGATCGTGAAGTCGGCACCCGGTGGTGTCAGGGCCGCCAGAGATTCCGGTCCAGGTGCGACCATTTACCTCTGCAGTCGCGGTTTGGCTCTTCTCCCGGCGACCCGCACCCTGGCCAGTCCCACGGTCGCCCACCGAGCCGGACGTCTCACTGACCGCTGGACCATGGCTTGGAATACTGGCATCGTCGGCCGCGTATCGGTCCAGAAGAGCTGCGATCATCTTAGAGGGAGTGGCCGTGGAAGCCGGACATGACACCAGCGAGCTTGAAATGGTCGTCTTGATGACGCCCGACATGGCCAACTTCAGCGGCAAGGTCCATGGCGGCGCCCTGCTCAATCTTCTCGACCGCGTCGCGTTTTCCTGCGCCTCGCGCTATTCGCAGGAATATGCGGTGACCTTGTCAGTGGACCAGGTCGTCTTCCGGCAGCCGATCCATGTCGGCGAACTCGTGACCTTTCGCGCCTCGATCAATCAGGCCGGGCGGACCTCGATGGAAGTCGGGATCCGCGTCGAAGCCGAAAACATCCGCACCGGCGAGCGCAGGCACACGAACTCCTGCTATTTCACTATGGTGGCCGTCGATGCCGAGGGGCGTCCGACCGCGGTTCCGACTTACAATCCCGTGACCAGCATCCGAAAGCGACGCCAGCGCGCGGCGGAGGTGCGGAAAAACCTGCGGCGGGAGTTCGAGGCCCGCTTTCAAGCTGCTGGCTCGCCCACCGAAGCCTGATCGCCGCAATCCGTTTGCTCGCATGGTGGCTTCGCCCGGCGCCGGAGCCAAGGTCACTTTTTGCAACAAGGCCTCGCAAGGACCATTCCTGTGTTTGGCCCGGCGGCTTGATAGTGTATCTTTCACCGGCCGGAGCTAAATGGCCAAGGGGAGCGGTTCGCCACCTGCCCGGCGCATGGAGGGCGGCGTTGTTGGCCCTTAAGCCTGTTGAAGCCCATACATGCATTCGGCGCCTCTGCGGCGTGAATCCCGCGCAAATGTGCTGTGAGCATGCCCCCGCGTTCTGAAAAGCCACAATGACGCGTTCAAAACCATCGCGCCGCGTTCTGAATCTGGCGCCATTTTCGTGAACAAGCGAAGCCACCTATCAACGCCTGCTGCCACGGGAACCAACACCGTCGTTGCGGGCTCGGGATAACGGAGATTCAAATGTCCACATCCGAGACGGGACTTCAGTTTACAGAGGGCGTCGCCAACGGCGAGGTCCGGTATGATCTGGAGGATTTCATCCGCGCATCCGGCATTCCGCCGCTCGAAGCCCACGAAATGTTTACGAAATACGGGCCTTACAAGTCGGACCTCGACCCTTTGATCAAGGCGCGGGCCGAACAGCATATGGACCTGATGAAATAGCATCAGCTGCGTTGCCCGCCGGCAGATCGCGGCGGGCAACGCAGAATACATTTTCCCGGCAATATCCAAAGCCACGCCCGGCAGTCAGTCAGCGGAATAACGCTGCTCAAGCCAAGGGTCGCCACGCATGTGGTAGCCATTGCGCTCCCAGAAACCGGCCTCGTCGCCGGCTCGAAAATCGATGCGCGTCAGCCACTTTGCGCTCTTCCAGAAATAGAGATGCGGCACGACAAGCCGCATCGGCCCGCCATGGGTGCGGCTGATCGGCTTGCCCTCCCAATCGGTCGCAAGGATCGCGTGTTCCGAGGCAAAATCGGCGAGCGGCAGATTGGTCGTATAACCATCGTAGCTCGTCAGCATCACATGAGACGCTTCAGGCTTCGGCATGACCAGGTCGAGCAGGTCGTGCGTCAAGACCCCTTGCCAGCGATTGTCGTAGCGCGACCAGGTGGTGACGCAATGGATGTCGGAGAGGCTGTCGCTCTGCGGCAATGCCTTGAACGCTATCCAATCCAGCGACAGGCGCTGTTCGACGAGGCCGGTCACATCCAGCCGCCAGCGCTCCACGCCGATCGCGGGCTGCTGCCCGAGGTCCAGCACCGGCCAATCCCGAACAAGGTGCTGGCCCGGCGGCAATCGTTCGTCCTCAGGCCGGGCTGCGCGCCCGGTGAGGAACTTGCCGGCCGCCGCCCAACGCCGCTTCGTCGTCGTCAGCTTGGTTTCCGTTGGGGGTTCTTCGTCGGTCATCGGGTGCTCCTCCGGTCCGCGCGGATTAGAAGACCCGTCGCGGTTTCCGTCAAGCATCAGAGACGGGAGCTGTCTCTAGCGCAGCACGATCCGCAAGGCAGCCTGCGTCTCCCTCAGGAGCGGCAGATAGCGTTCGACCATTTCAGCAGCCGGCACATGTGCGGCCGGCGCGCCGATGTTGAGTGCCGCGACGATCTGGTTGCGATCGTTTTGAAGCGGAACGGCGATGGAGCAAAGACCGATTTCCAGCTCCTGGTCGATGATCGCATAGCCTTGGTGACGCACGCGGCCGATTTCGGCCATCAGCTCTTCCGTGTCGGTTCTCGTATGAGGTGTGTTTGCCTTGAGATCCGAGCGGGCGAGCACGTCCCTCGCCTGCTGTTCCGGCAAGGCGGCGAGCCACACGCGCCCCATTGATGCGCAATAGGCAGGAAGCCTGGAGCCCGGCATCAGGCTGATCGACATCACCCGCCTTTGCGAGGCGCGCGCGATATAGACAATCTCAGTGCCGTCGAGAACCGAGGCGGAAGCGCTTTGACCTGCCCGCTCCGAGAGCTGGTCGAGATAGGGCTGGACGATCGTCGGCAGAGGTGTCGCCGAGAGGTAGGCGTGGCCGAGCCGCAGGATTTTCGGGGTCAGCGAAAAGAACTTCCCGTCATAGTCGGCGTAGCCGAGCTGCGAGAGCGTCAGCAGCGAGCGGCGCACGGTCGCCCGGTCCAGACCAGTAATCTTCGCCGCCTCGGTGATCGTCAGCTTCTGCTGTGTCTCACCAAAAGCCTCGATGACGGTCAGCCCGCGGGCAAAACCGCTGACGAAATCGGTTTCTCTCATGGCTCATCCTCGTTCTACCGGCAATTAATCTGTGCGATATACGAACAAATGTCAAATATCGCACAAAATGTTTGACGCTCACTGTTTTTGAGAGCCTATTTCGGGCCAATACAGGCAAGGGGAGCTTGTCGGCCCGCACTCCATGGACCGCGAAAGACGACGCGTCAGCTCTTCCCACCGCCTGCAGACAACCATGCGCCCGCCGATTGGCGGCAACGCTCAAATCAGAAGAGAGGAAACATGGCGAAGATCGTTTCGCTCGCCGAGGCCATCGGCGACAATGTCAGGGATGGCGACACCGTTGCCATGGAGGGTTTCACCCATCTGATCCCCTATGCTGCCGGACATGAAGTGATCCGCCAGGGTCGCAAGAACCTGTTTCTCGTGCGCATGACGCCGGACATCCTCTATGATCAGCTGATCGGCGTGGGTGCTGCCCGCGGCATGAAATTCTCCTGGGGCGGCAATCCCGGTGTCGGCTCGCTTCACCGCTTCCGCGACGCAGTCGAAAACCAGTGGCCGCGGCCGCTCGAAATCGAAGAACACTCTCATGCGGCCATGGCCAACGCTTATGAGGCGGGTGCGGCGAACCTGCCGTTTGCGATGCTGCGTGGCTACATCGGCGCCGACCTTCCGAAGGTGAACGCGAACATCAAGCAGATCACCTGCCCCTTCACGTCCGAAGTGCTGGCCGCCGTTCCGGCGATCCGGCCGGATGTGACGATCATCCACGCCCAGCGGGCCGATAGGAAGGGCAACGTGCTCATCGAAGGCATCGTCGGCGTGCAGAAAGAGGCGGTGCTTGCAGCCAAGCGCTCGATCGTCACGGTTGAGGAAATCGTCGACGAGCTTGCGCCACCGTCGCCCAACTCGGTCGTGTTGCCCACCTGGGCAGTAACGGCGGTCAGCCATGTGCCGGGCGGCGCCTTCCCGTCCTACGCCCACGGCTACTATCCGCGCTCGAACGCTTTCTACATCGGCTGGGACGAGATCGCCCGCGACCGCGAGAGTTTTACCGCATGGATCAAGGAGAACGTGCTCGACGCAGGGCCTGAAGATTTTGCACGACACGCCGGCAGGAAGCCGGCGAAGGCCGCTTGAGGAGGCGACGATGACGGATTTCACCCCAAACGAGATGATGACCATCGCAGCCTCGCGCGAACTTTCCAACGACGACGTCTGCTTCGTCGGCATCGGTGCGCCATCGGCCGCCTGCAACGTGGCGCGGTTGACCCACGCCCCCGACATTACGCTCATCTACGAAAGCGGAACCGTCGGCACCAAGCCGGATGTTCTCCCCTTGTCGATCGGAGACGGCGAGCTTTGCGATACCGCCCTCTTCACCGTCTCGGTGCCGGAGATGTTTCGCTACTGGCTGCAGGGCGGCCGCATTACCACCGGGTTTCTCGGCGGCGCGCAGATCGACAAGTTCGCCAACCTTAACACCACGGTCGTCGGTCCCTATGACCATCCGAAGGTCCGGCTGCCGGGCGGCGGCGGCGCTCCGGAGATCGCGTCGAATTGCGGCCGCATCTTCATCACCATGGCGCTCTCCAAGCGCGGCTTCGTCGAAAAGCTGCCCTTCATCACCTCGATGGGTCATGGCGAAGGCGGCGATCATCGCGAACGGCTCGGCATGAAGACCAAGGGACCCACTCGCATCATCACCGATCTCTGCATTCTGGAGCCCGATCCGGTGACCAAGGAACTAACTGTTGTTTCGATCCATCACGGCGTCACACGTGACCAGATCGTCGACAATTGCGGCTGGCCGATCAAATTCGCCGGAGAGGTCATCGAGACGCCGGTGCCGACTGAGATCGAACTGGCGACGCTTCGCGACATCAACGCGCGCACGAAGAAGGCCCACCAGGGCAACAAGGAGGTCGCGTAAATGGCCGATGCTTATATCTGCGATTATATCCGCACGCCGATCGGCCGCTTCGGCGGCGCGCTCTCGTCAGTCAGGACAGACGACCTCGGCGCCATTCCGCTGAAGGCGCTGATCGAACGCAACCCTTCGCTCGATTGGGAAGCGGTCGATGACGTCATCTTCGGCTGCGCCAATCAGGCAGGCGAAGACAACCGCAACGTCGCGCGCATGTCGCTGCTTCTGGCCGGGTTGCCGGCGAGCGTGACCGGCACCACGATCAACCGCCTCTGCGGTTCGGGCATGGATGCCGTCATCGCTGCCGCACGTGCCATCAAAGCGGGCGAAGCCGAATTGATGATTGCCGGCGGCGTCGAGAGCATGTCGCGGGCTCCCTTCGTGATGCCGAAAGCGGAGAGCGCATTTTCGCGCAATGCCGAGATCTATGACACCACCATCGGCTGGCGGTTCGTCAACCCGCTGATGAAGAAGCAATATGGCGTCGATTCCATGCCGGAGACCGGCGAAAACGTCGCCGAAGATTTCAAGGTAAGTCGAGAAGACCAGGACGCCTTTGCGCTGCGCAGCCAGGCGAAGGCGGCAGCCGCGCAAGCCAACGGTCGCCTGGCGAAGGAAATCGTCGGCGTCACCATTCCGCAGCGCAAGGGCGACCCGACTGTCGTCGAAAGAGACGAACATCCCCGCGCCACGACGATGGAGGCACTTGCCAAGCTCGGCACGCCCTTCAAGAAGGAGGGGGGCACGGTCACCGCCGGCAATGCGTCGGGCGTTAATGATGGCGCGGCGGCGTTGATCATTGCCTCCGAGGCGGCGGTCAGGAGATACGGCCTCAGACCTATCGCCCGTATCCTCGGCGGGGCCACCGCCGGCGTTGAACCGCGCATCATGGGTTTCGGCCCGGCCCCGGCCTCGAAGAAATTGATGGCGCGTCTTCGCCTGGCGCAGGAACAGTTCGATGTCATCGAGCTCAACGAAGCCTTTGCCTCGCAGGGACTAGCGACGCTGCGCGATCTCGGCATTGCCGACGACGACGGCCGCGTCAACCGCAATGGCGGCGCCATTGCCCTTGGCCATCCGCTCGGCATGTCCGGCGCCCGCATTACAGGGACGGCCGCGCTTGAGCTCGCGGAAACCGGCGGACGTTATGCACTGTCAACCATGTGCATCGGCGTCGGCCAGGGCATCGCCGTGGCGCTCGAGCGCGTCTAAAGCACTCCGCGGTTTTGCGGTAACGCATGCTCGGTAAGCGCATCTGAAAGCCAGATAGGGAGCCGTTCATTGACGGCTCCCCTTTTTTATTCACACGGTTTCTTCGTCGCGCTGGGCCACGAAGATCAGCACCAGCAGGATGGTGATGAAGAAGCGGAAGGCGTCGGGAACGCCGTTCCATTGTTTCGACATCCACATGCCGAACCATTCACCGCCGACCGACATGAAGCCGACCTGCCAGACGAGGAAGCCGAGCGTCAGGCCGGCGATCGCCACCGTCTTCGCCCGGTTGAATTCGCGGGCGCCACCGTTGAGGTTAGTGGCGAGCCTGTAGGCACCGAGCCAGCAAAGCAGCGCCGTCAACGTTTCCGCCGCGATGATCACGACATAAAACAGGTTGTGAAGCACCGGACTGGTGATGGCGCGATATTTGATCGCCGCGTCGGGAAAGATCGTATCCATCATCATCACATGCTGAACGAAGGCGAAGTTCGTTGCGTAGTCGGTGATGTTGCCGAAGGCGACGAGCGTTGAAAACAAGGCGATTGCAGCAACGGCTGCGGTTTTGGCAATCCGAATGATCTTCATGGTCTGGTACTCCTGTCCACTGCCGGCACGCCCAAGATCCGGGCCGAATCTTACCGGCATCAGTCCAGCCATAGCCCACCAGCAAAGTTGATCGAGGCCGCGAGGCGTCTCTTCCACAACTTGCAGTGTGACGAATATGCACTTCGCAAAAGGTGCCGGCAAACGCGTCGCGCGCTCCCTGCCCATGGGCAGTCTTGACTCTCGTGCCGGGTTGCTACATAACCAAATCGTTCTAAAACTATTTGGTTATACAAATGACTCCATCCGAACGCCTCGACGCTACCTTTTCCGCCCTTGCTGACCCGACACGGCGGGCGATCCTTGCCCGTCTGGCCCTGGGCGAAGCATCCGTCCTCGAACTTGCAGAGCCCTTCGCCATGAGCCAGCCGGCCGTGTCGAAGCACCTGAAGGTGCTGGAGCGCGCCGGGCTGGTTTCGCGCAGCCGCGATGCACAGCGCCGTCCCTGCCGCATCGAGATCGATCCGCTCACTGAGGCAGCCGACTGGCTGGAGGAATATCGCAAGCTTTGGCAAGCGAATTTTGCCCGCCTCGACACCCTGCTTGAGGAGCTGAAAGCCGAGGCTGCATCACAGGCGTCGGCCGCACTCCCCACCAATTTCACCACGAAGGAGGAATGACATGAATGCTGCATCCAACAAACTTGTTGTCACGGCGCATGGCGACCGGGAAATCCGCATCGTCCGCAGCTTTGACGCGCCGCGCCGGCTGGTCTTCGACGCCTTCACCAAACCGGCGCTCGTCAAGCGCTGGCTGACCGGCCCGGACGGCTGGTCGCTGCCCGTTTGCGAGATTGATTTGAGACCTGGCGGGACCTTCCGTTACGTCTGGAAAAGCGCCGAAGGTGTCGAGATGGGCATGGGCGGAACCTATCGCGAGATCCAAGCGCCGGACCGGATCGTGCACGAGGAACTCTTTGACGAGGACTGGACCGGCGGCCAAACCCAAGTGACGACCCACTTCGTCGAGGAGGGTGGGCGCACCACGGTGACGACGGCTGTTATCTACTCCTCGACGGAGACCCGCGATGCCGTCCTCAAGTCGCCGATGGAGAGCGGCATTGCCATCGGCTATGACCGCCTCGAAGGAATCCTGGCCTCCGAACCGGCCGAATAGTCATGGAATGACCGTGGGCGGAGCGATCCGCCCACGGTCCAATTCTCATTCCGTCCAGATGGCGACGTCGACGGGACCGAGCTTGCGGGCACCGACATGGAAGGTAGCGCCAGCGCCAGCCGGCACGTCCGCCGCTTCCTTGCCGTAGTTGAAGGCGAAGTTGAGCTTGCCGCGACGGGTGATGCGCAAATCGCCGAGATCGGCGAGCGCTTCGACCGAAGCCCAGCCAAGGGCGTCATTGATCACCTTTTTCAGCAGGTCGCCACGGGCGGCCGCCGCCATGTAACGCGCCTTGTCGTTGCCGACGAGTGCCGGCGCGCCATTGCGGTATTCCCCTTCGAAGGTCGCCAGCACCGCCTCGCTGGTGCGCACGGTCTCGCGCCAGATGCCGGCCGGATAGGTCTCGTTGCCGTAAAGCACGGTCTCGCTATGAAATTCCGGCAGGGATTCAACGCGAGCGACACTGACGTCGACAAGTGCTGCGAGCGGTCCCGGCGGCAATCCCTCGGGAATGTGCATGTCCTCAGTCTTGCTGCCGCTGCGCGGTCCGAACAAGACCCTGGCTTGCGACGCGACCAGCTTCTCGACAAAGGCCTGATTGGCGATGACAAGGTCTGGCGCCAGCACCAGCTGGTAGCCGTCGAGATCGGAATGCTGGCCGATGAAATCGACGTCGACGCCAAGGCGGGAAACGGTCGAATACCAGTCGAGCGCCGTCGCCGAGGCTGAATAGGTCCGGCTCTGCGGCAGGGCGCGCGTCGCCCAGCGCGAATTGTAGTCGAGCAGGATCGCGACCTTGGCCTTGCCGCGTGCCTCGCCTTTCGGCAGCCGCTTCATCTCTTCTGCGACCTGAGCCACCTCGAGATAGCCTTGGTCGGGCTCGCTGTTGGGAAGCAAGAGGCCGGCATGGAACTGCTCCTGCGCAAACGGCACCTGCCGCCAGCGGAAATAAGAAACCATGTCGACGCCATGCGCATAGGCAAGCCAGGTCCAGAGCCGAACCATGCCATCGGCCGGCGACTGGTTGTGCGCCGCCCAATTGACCGGACCGGGCTGCTGTTCCATCACCCAGACGCGTCCACGGCCGACGGCCCGGTAGAGATCGTGGTTGAAGGCAGGCTGGTCCGGATCGCCGACACGCAGGTAGCGTCCCTTGTCCTCCGGTGAAAGACGACCGTTCAACAGCCCACCCATCGGGTAAACGTCCCAGGACGCGATATCGATGTCTTCGCCGACCTTGTAGTGGTCGAAGTCGGTGTTCTGCGACATGAAATTGTGCGTCACCGGACGACCCGGCGAGTGCTTGCGGATGATGTCGACTTGCGCCTTGTTGAAGCTCTTCACCTGGTCGGACGAGAAGCGGATGAAGTCGACGATATGGGTCGGGCTCGGCTCTTCGACGAGGTTGTTCGGCAGTTCGACTTCGTCGAAGCTGTTATAGTTCATCGCCCAGAAGGAAGTGCCCCAGGCGCGGTTCAGTTCGTCGGTCGTGCCGTAGCGCTCGGCGAGCCAAAGCCGAAACGCCCGCTCGGCCTCGCCGGAATAGCTGTAGATCGTGTCATGGTCGCCATATTCGTTGTCCGTCTGCCAGGCATGGACGAAGGCGTTCTTGCCGTAACGTTCGGCCATGGCCTCCGAGATGCGTGCGGCCTCGATGCGGTAGCTGCGACTGGAGAAGCAATAGTGGCGCCGGGCACCGAACTTGCGCACCACGCCGTTCACGTCGACCGGCAGGATATCCGGGTGACGATCGATCAGCCACTTCGGCGGTGCGGCGGTCGGCGTGCCCAAGATGACCTTGAGACCGGCGCGGCCGAGCACGTCGATCGCGTCATCAAGCCACTCCCAATGAAATTCACCCGATCTGGGTTCGATCTTGGCCCAGGCGAATTCGCCGATGCGCACCCAGGCAAGCCCGAGTTCGACCATGCGGCGGGCGTCCTCTTCCCATTTCTCGCGCGGCCATTGCTCCGGATAGTAGCAGACGCCGAGTTCGAGCATGTCGGTCTCCTGCTGGTCGGCGTTGAAACGGTTCGGTCTCGTCAGGGGCATATGCAAGATCGGGTCCTTCGTCATGCTCTCGGCCGGCTTCACCCGGCACTTTGTCTTCGATGCGAGCGCTCTCCGGGATATAAACGTTTATATCATCAGGCGCAGTCGTGTGGTCGTCGGGTCGTTGTTCGTCTTCAGCGGTTTGGGGTCAAACGGTCGTCGCAGCGCTCGATCAGCTTCGGCATCAAAAGCGTCTGAAGCGCCTCCGGCGGCACGCCTTCCATCCGGCGAAGGATGTAGGTCCCGAGCAGGCTGCTCGGCTCGCTGATCGGCAGGTAATAGGTGGTGATCGGTGGTGCGAAATACTGGCTGACGTTCAGGTCGTCGGTGGCGTTGATGACGGCGTCGCGGCCATGCACGAGGCCGCGCTCGTGGAAACCGGAGAAGGCGCCGAGCGCGGAGGCCTCGTTGGCACAGATATAGGCGGTCGGCGGATTGGAGAGATCCGCCATCGTCAGCACGTTTTCCCGCCCGAAGGCCGGCGTCAACCGCCCATGTGCGACCAGAGCCGGGTCGAACGGCAGGCCGGCAACCTCGAGCGCGCGCCTGTAGCTTTCAAACCGGGTTATGCCGTAGCTCAGATCCGACAGTGGGTTGAGCAGCGCGATACGGCGATGGCCGCGGTCGACCAGTCTCGCCATCGAAACCCGGATCATCTGCTCGTTGTCGGCATCGACATAGGCATGCGGCGCGTTGTGCACGCTGGTGCCATAGGTGACGAAGGGAAAGTCGGCCGCCTGCATCGTGCGGATGCGCGGATCGTCGGCGCGCGTGCCCGAGATGATGATGCCGTCGGCCTTCTTCAGCGACACGATCTGCTGGATGACGGCCTGGCTTTCCTCGAAATTCCTGACCGCATAGAGCGAGACCCGGTACGGGCTGTCTTCCAGCGCCCAGGAAATGCCGCTCAAGAGCTGGGCGTATTCCACGCCTTCCCACTCGTTCTGCTTCGGGCCGGGCGCCGTCATGATCGCCGCGACCTGATAGGTCTTGCCAGTGCGCAACTGCACGCCGTGCATGTTCAGTTCGTAGCCGACGCGCTCGGCCGCTTCGATCACGATCGCGCGCGTCTCCGGGCGAACCTGAGGCGAATGCTTCAGGGCCTTCGAAACGGTGGCAATCGACAGCCCCGTTTCCTGCGCAATGGTCTTGATCGTTGGTCTTTGCATGGCGTCTCGGCTCGTCATGGATTGTCGTCGCTGAGCGATGCCGCCAGCAGGAGATAGACTGCGGATGTCCAGGCGAATGCCCGATCGCGAAGGCCCCTCCCCGACCGCGCATCGAAGTTTTCGGCCATACCGCTTTTGCTGGCAAGTGAACAGAACTTTTCCGCGATTTCGCGCGTTAGCTCAATCTCCCCTTGCCGACGAAGGCCATCCCAGAGAAGAAGCGTCGTCGGCGCCCAGATCGGGCCACGCCAATAGCCATCGTCCTCGTAGAACGAGCTTTTCGGGCTCTCGGTCGCCGGCCCCCAGGCGGTGATGAAGCCGCCGGAGACCAGATGCGCAACAAGCTTTTCGCGCATTTCCGCGGGCAGACGCGTGCCGAGCAACAGCGGCATGAACTGGATCAGGTTTTCGCCCGGCAAGATGCGGTCCGGTACGCCCGCAAGCCGGGCGCCAAACGTTGCGCCGGTCCAGAGGCGCGCGAACAGCAACGCCTGCAAGGCATCCGCCTTGGCGTTCCATTCCGCAGCACGCGCAGGATCGCTCTCGAGCAACGTCGCAAGCGTCTCGCAAGCGAGAATGAGGAATACCGGCAGATCAGGCGAGATGACCGGGCCACCTTCGGCAAAGAAGGTCGCATTGTCCCAGCCACTATCGTTGCCATGGAAATAGCTCGGCAGCGACGTTGCGTCCGTGCGCGCATAGGTCAGCCAGTAGTCGACCTGCCGGCCGATTGCGTCGCGCAGATAGCTCTTGCGCTCCGCCGTCAGGAAATCCGGGTGCCTAGCCGCGATAAGCGACACCGCCCAGCCATGGACCGGCGGCTTGGTGAAGGCGAAGAGCACGTCACGATCATTGATGTAATCGGGCAGGAGACCGGAGCCGTCCTGATGGTCGAAGATCGCTGCGAGCTGGTCAAAGGCGAGGTCCGCATCGACGGCCGCCACACCCAGTGCCGAAAAGGCGTTGTCCCAACTCCAGATGTTGATCATGTGGTTCTTGGACATGTAGATCGCCGGCCGTGTCAGCTGCCCGCCAACCGGCACGCCGTTTGCCCACAGCAGATAGCTTGCCAGCCGATGCGCCGCGTCCTGACCGTGCGCGCCCCTCGGCACCTTGCCGTACCACTTTTCGAACTCGACAGTGACGTCGGAAAGGGCGTCCGCGAAGCAATCAAGCGGCGCTGTCGGCGGCACGGTGCGGAAGAAGTCGACATTGCCCTCGAAAATGCCTGTGCCCGTGAATGCGAAGGAAACGTCGGCCGAGTGGTCGCGCTGCCAGGCGCCCGACACGTCAAGGGTGCCAGACACAGCCCGCGGGATGAATTTCACGTTCTCGACGGCTGCCACGAGGCAATCGACGCCGGTGGGCGTGCGATAGACGTAATCGTAGCGCGATCCTTCCAGGTGAAAGCGCACGCCGGCATTCTGGCCGCGGACATGTAGCCGCTCGCCCTCGCCGATAACAAAAGTCAGCGATCCGGCATTGATGCGGGCAACCAGCCGCTCCGGCGTCAACTCAAAGGTTGCCTGCGCCGGCTTGCCCATTGCATCGAGGAACTCGACGCGGCAAAGGCGACCGAGCGAGGGCCGTTCGTCACCGCCGGCAACAAAGCGCAGATAGAGAGCACGCGCGCCGTCGCCACCCGGCACCTTCATCATCGACAGCGTCAGAAACCGTCCTTTTCGGCTGAAGGGGATATGATCGATATCGAACAGCATCGTTTACCCCTTCACCGACGAGCCGACCGCACCATCCATGATGTAGCGCTGGGCGACGAAGAACAGTGCCAGCGGCGGCAGGCAGAGGATCACCGTGATCGCGGCAATCGAGGTCACGTCGACTTCATGCAGGCCCTTGAACATCGAAAGGCCGAGCGTCAGCGTGTATTTCGACTGGTCGTTCAAGAAAATCAGCGGACCAAGATAGTCGTTCCACGCGTTCATGAAGTGGAAGGTACCGACCAGCACCAGGGCCGGCATCATCAGCGGCAGATGGATGCGCCAATAGATGTCGAAGGCGTTGGCGCCATCCATGCGCGCCGCTTCGTCGATCTCCATAGGCACGGTCATGATGTACTGGCGAAGCAGGAAGACGAAGAAGGCGTCGGCGAAATAGGCCGGCACGATCAGCGGCTTCAGCGTGTTGATCCAGCCCAGCATGTTGAATTCCATGTAGAGCGGAATCATCTTCACGTCCCACGGGATCATCATGGTGGCGAGCAGCACGATGAACAGCGGGTCGCGGCCAGGGAAGCGGAAGCGGGCAAAGCCATAGGCAACCAGCGAGCTCGAGATCAGCTGCCCGATGGTCGAAAACACGACGACGATGACCGAGTTGGTCAGGTAGGTGCCGAAGGGCTGCTTGTTCCAGGCGGCGGCAAAATTCTCCCAGTGCCATTCCGACGGCCAGAAGACCGGCGGGAACTGGTAGAGATCGGCGGTGCTTTTGATCGCCGTCATGAAGGTCCAGTAGAACGGCGCGATAAACAGGGCCGAGAGCAGGATCAGCGCGGAATAGAGCAGCGTCTTACGCATGGCCTTCTCCATCGTTCTGGCGGACTTCGCCTTCGTAGTAGACCCAGGCGGCCGACCAGCGCATCACGCCGAGGCTGAGCGCCAGAACGATGATGAACATCACCCAGGAGCCGGCGGCGGCATAACCCATGTCGAAATATTTGAAGGCGTTGTCGTAGATATACATAGCAAAGAAATAGGTGGAGCCGAGCGGGCCGCCTTTGGTCAGGAGGAGCGCGATGGTCAACTGTTGGAAGGCCGAGATGATCGAGGTGATGAAGGTAAAAAGCAGCATCGGCCCGAGCATCGGCAGGGTGATGAACAGCATCTGGGCCCAGCCGGGAACGCCCGAGACGGTGGCCGCCTCGTAAAGCTCCTTCGGAATGGCTTTGAGGCCGGTCAGAAGGATCAGCATGGTGCCGCCGAGACCCCAGAGGCTGGCGATGATAATCGCGACGATCGCGAGATTCGGATCGCCGAGCCAGTTCGGCCCGTGGATGCCGACGAGCGACAGCATGAAGTTCAAAAGGCCGTATTCCTTGCTGTAGATCCAGCTCCAGATCGTCACCAGCGCGACGCCGGAAATGACGCTCGGCAGATAGAAGGCGGTGCGGAAGAAGCCGCTGGCAAAGGTGATGTTGTGCAGCATCATCGCCAAGAGGAACGACATGACGATGTTGAACGGCACGTAGATCGCCGCGAACTTCACCGTGATCCAGAGGCTCTCCCAGAACTGCGGATCGTCGAACAGCATCGATTTATAGTTGTCGAGACCGACAAAGGCCCGCTCACCGACCACCGGCCAGTCATAGAAGCTCATCGTCAGGGAGAAGACGAGCGGCCCGAGCGTGAAGAACAGGAACCCGAGGATCCACGGGGAGATGAACAGATAGGGCGCTGCGTAGCGCGCGATGGCTGAGCGCTTGCGCCTTGCCACCTTGGGCTCTGCCCCGGCATAGGTCATATCCATCCCCCGTACTCCCTTTGCTTACTTGATCAACCGCTTGGAACGGCTGACGGCATCGTCCAGATGCTGCTTGGCGTTGCCCTGGTCGATCATGGTTGCTTCGATGGCGCGCGCGAGATTGTCCTGCACCTTGCCCCAGTTGGCGTTCTTCAGGAACGCGTGGGTTTCGGTGTTCGAGGTCGCGAGAATGTCGAAGAACGGCTTGTAGATCGGATCGGTGGTCATGCCCTTTTCTTCGGCAACGCTGGTGCGGACCGGCAGGTCGTTGATCCGCATGGCAACGGCTTCCGGCGAGGAGAAGAACTTGACGAACTCCCAGGCGAGGTCAGCGTGTGCTGCGTCCTTGGCGATCGAGATCGCCGAGACGCCGAGCGCCGAATGGGCGGTCTTGTCGCCGAACTTCGGCAACGGCGCCACGCCATACTTGATGCCCGAGGAGTCGATGCCTGCCTTCGACCACATTGCGCTCTGGAACATGGCGATCTTGCCCCCCTTGAACAGCGTGCTGCCCGAGGTGTCGTCGCCGAGGTTGAGCGTGATCGCTTCCTGCGTCTTGGCCATATCGCCGAACATGTCGAGCACCTGGGCCGCCGCATCGCTGTTCATGTAGCCGTCGATCTGCTTGCCATCGTCGGAGATGTACTTGGTGCCGTTCGACCAGAGGAACTGCTCGAAGTCGTAAGGGTCGGGCTTGGCGTCGACGGCAAAGCCGTAGACCTTGTTCTTCTCGTCACGGAACTTGGCGGCCTTGGCGCGCAGATCGTCCCAGGTCCAGCCATCCTTCGGCTCTTCGACGCCGGCCTTGGCGAACATGTCCTTGTTGTAGAAGACGACCTGGGTCGTGAAGCCCGACGGCATGCCGTAGGTCTTGCCTTCGACGCGCGTGGTGTTCATCAGGCCCTTAGGGAAATCGTCCGGCTTCACTTCGGCTGCGTCGCGCGCGATCAGATCGTCGAGCGGCATCAGCGAGGTGTAGTACTGCGGGAAATTCCACATATACATGACGTCGGGTGGGCTGCCGGCGCCGAAGGCGGCGATCAGCTTCTGGTCGTAACCATCGGCATAGGGCTCGACTTGCACCTTCACGCCCGGGTGCTTTTCCTCGAACTTCTTGGCGATCGCCTGCTGGATCGCCAGGCTCTCATCCGTGTCCCAGGTGGCAAAGCGCAAGGTTTCTTCCGCGCGGGCCGTGGCAACTCCAGCCATGGCCAAGACCATGAGCGAGCCGATGAGCGATTTCGTCCTGTTCTGCATGCTTCTCCTCCTCATTCGGGTCACGCGACCCTTTTGCTTTTTTCCTGATTGATCAGCATCTGCGTCTCGGGATCGAGCGCCCGCGCGATCGCCTTGCCGTCGGCATCGAACAGATGGCAATGCTCAGCGGGGATGCGCAGATGGATGCGCTCGCGGTTGGCAACCGGATGCGTGCCGCGCACGACGGCGGTCATGTCGGAGCCATTCTCAAGGCCGATGTGAACATGGCTTTCGGTGCCGAGCCGCTCGACCAGGCGGACGTCGCCGATCAGGTGCGCTTCCTCAGGCGAAACCAGCTCAAGCTTGTCCGGGCGGATGCCGATCGTCACCGGCTTGTCCTTGGCGACGACGGTGGATGACAACGTTCCGAGCGTCAGGTCCCGAACCAGACCACCGCCGGAAAGCGTCAATTCGGAACGGTCCTGGCGGACCAGGTTCGCGGTGACGAAATTCATCCGCGGCGAGCCGATAAAGCCGGCAACGAAGAGGTTCGCCGGCTGATAGAAGAGTTCGAGCGGCGTGCCGAACTGGCTGACCTTGCCTTTGTCGAGCACGACGACGCGATCGGAAAGCGTCATCGCCTCGACCTGATCATGGGTGACATAGATCATCGTGACGCCAAGGCGCTCGTGGAGTGCTGCAAGCTCGACGCGCATGGTCACACGCAGGCCGGCATCAAGGTTCGACAGCGGCTCATCGAGCAGGAACAGCTTCGGCTCGCGAACAATCGCGCGGCCGATGGCAACACGCTGGCGCTGGCCGCCGGAGAGTTGGCGGGGCTTGCGGTGCAACAGTTCGGAGATGCGCAGGATGTCGGCAGCGTTGTTGACGCGGCGATCGATCTCGTCGCGCTTCATGCCGTTCAGCGCCAGGCCGAAGGACAGGTTCTTGCGCACGTTCATGTGTGGATAGAGCGCGTAATTCTGGAAGACCATGGCGATATCGCGCTTGGCCGAGCGCAGATCGGTGATATCGCGATCGCCGAGGCGGATCGAACCGGAATCGAGCTCCTCAAGACCGGCGATCGAACGCAGGAGCGTGCTCTTACCGCAACCGGACGGCCCGAGAAAGCACACGAACTCGCCATCGGCGATATCGAGATTGATGCCCTTCAAGACTTCGAGCGAACCAAAGCCTTTGCGCAGATTTTCAATACGGATAGCTGCCAACGGGCCCTCCCCTGATGGCGAACATTGTGGCAGCCGGCTTAACGCTTACCTTACCACATGTTCGTGTTAAACGTTTATATGCACGATAAAAACGTTTAACTTTGTTGTAAAGCGAAAAAATCGGTGCTTGAGAAATTGCTGTGGGCGATAAAGGGCACAAAACCGATACGGCCGGTTCATGACCGGCCGTATCGTTTCTTGATCAATGGTTTAGGCGTCCGAGCGTCTCGTCGAGCGCATTGAGGAAATGGTCGCAATCCTCGGCGCTGAACGGCGCCGGCGGCTTCACCTTCAGCACGTTGTGGTGCGGCCCCTCGCTGCTGAGCAATATCCGATGCTTGCGTTTCATTTCAGCGATGACGAAGTCGAGCTCGCTTGCGGCCGGTTCCTGGGTCTCGCGGCTGCGCACCAATTCGATGCCGTTGAAGAGACCGTAGCCGCGCACGTCACCGATGATGGCATGGCGCTTGGCCAGCGCACGGGCGCCGTCCATCAACCGGTCGCCGACAACACGGCAGTGGTGCATCAACCGTTCGTCGCGAATGACGTCCAGCACCGCAAGGCCGATCTCGGCCGAAACCGGATTGCCGCCGAAGGTGTTGAAGTACTCCATGCCGTTGGCAAAGGAGGCGGCGATCGCCTCGGTGGTGACGACGGCGGCCATCGGGTGTCCGTTGCCGATCGGCTTGCCCATCGTGGCGATATCCGGGATCACACCTTGCGTCTGGTGCGCCCACATATGGCTGCCAACGCGGCCGAAGCCGACCTGCACTTCGTCGGCCAGGCACAGGCCGCCGGCGGCACGCACATGGGCATAGGCCTCATGCAGATAGCCTTCCGGCAATGTCAGCTGCCCGCCCGTTCCGAGAATACCCTCGCTGAAGAACAGCGCCGGGCGGCGGCCGTTTGCGGCAAGCGCCAGCACCTGGTTGCGCACATCCTCGGCATATTTGCGGCCTGCATCGACGTCGCCATAGCGATAGCGGCCGCGATAGAGATCGGGCATTTCCGCGACCTGGACATGGGCGGGGCGGCCCTCTCCGCCCTTGCCGGCAAACTTGTAGGGGCTGACGTCGATCATGCTCGACAGATGGCCGTGATAGGCATGATCGACGGTGATGACGTCGCGGTTTCCGGTGTAGGCACGCGCCAGCCTGAGCGCCAGGTCGTTGGCCTCGCTGCCGGAATTGACGAAGAAGCAGACGTTGAGTGGGTCGGGGAACTGCGCGGCCAGCCGCAGCGAATATTCGACCAGCGAATCGTGCAGATAGCGCGAATTGGTGTTGAGCTTCTCCATCTGCATCTGCGCCACCTTGACGACGCGCGGATGGCAATGGCCGACGTGGCAGACATTGTTTACCATATCGAGCCAGCGCGTGCCGTCCTCGTCGATCAGATGAGCGCCCTCGCCGCCGACGATCTTCAGCGGCGCTGTGCTATAGGCGATACTGAGCGAACGCCCGATGCGCCGGCGACGTTCACGCACCAGAAAATCCTTGTCGCGGGCGACGATCACCGAAGCCGGCACAGGCAGCCCAAGCACAACGCTCGGATCGGGGCTGACCTCGCGCCAGACCTGCCATTGATCACGCACGCCGACGCCGAACATGCGGCCCTCCAGCCCCAGATGGTCGGTCACCAGCTGGAAATGCAGATGCGGCGCCCAGTTGCCGTTTTCTTGGGTGGCACCAAGGCTCGCAAAGCTTTCGCCCGTGGCGATCGGTTGGCCGACCGTCAACTTCGCCATCGTCTCGCGCGACAGATGGCCGTAAAGCGTCCAGAAGATATCCCCGGCATCGGTGACATGTTCCAGCAGGACGGTCGGGCCGAAGCCGAAGGCGACGGCATCGTCATGAAGGAAAGCGACCTTGCCAGCGAACGGTGCATGCACCGGTTCCAATGCCGGCGCGAAGATATCGACGCCAAGATGGACTGAACGGCGCTCACCGGCGGTTGCCGTTTCGTAGGCGTCGCCCTGATAGATCGCGCGATCCTCGCCGTAAAGGCCGATGCCATAGTCGGCATTCTGCTCGCGAATACGCGCGGCGATCAGCGCCGCTGCCGCCGTGGCATCCAGTGCTGCCCACTGTGCCGCTTCGGGACTGGAGGCGGAGAAATCGAAGACGGCGACCTTGGGCTTGGCGACGGACGGCTTGACGATGGCGGAAAAGTCATGGGCGTTCTGCTCCAGCCAGCGCACGACGGACGCCGCATGCGCGATCGGCGCAAAGCCGCAGGCGTCGCGGATGCGGGCGATCGCAATCGCGCGGTTCTCGCGTTCGAGCCGTTGAAGCTCACGCCAGACGTCTTCCTGGCTGACAAGCAGGTAGGTGTTTTCGGGGTTGTCGCGGATCTGCTTGGCCGCCATGCACATGCTGACGGCATAGCGGGTGCGAACGAGATCGAAGATCAAAGCCGTCTCGGCCTCGCTGATCGGGTTCGCTCGGTGATAGGCGCCCGCGAGCGCTGCGATGGTGCCGACCGCATCCGCCGTGCCGATCAGCGCATAGGCGGCAGCGACAGCGATCTCGACGACGCGCCACGTTTCGACCATATCGCCGAAATCCAGCAATCCGCTGACGCGTCCCTCGTGGTCCAAAAGCACATTGTAGTCGTTGGCGTCGTTATGGATGACCTGTCGCAGGCAGCTTTCGAGGCTTGGCCGGACGGACGACGCGAACCGTTCGAGGATGGCGCGAACCGCTTCCCGCTTGTCGTCGCCGTCGATCAGACCCACGTGGTTCAGATGCATATCGGCACGGCCGATATCCCAGGCATAGACGCGTTTCGTGCCGGCATGGGCAAAGCCCTTGAGGCTTTGGTCGAGCTGGCCGAGCAGGTGCCCGAGCGTTTCCGCGCTCGTCAGACCGCGGGACGCGGATTTCACCCAGATATCGCCGGGTAGCCAGGTCAGGAGCCGCGCGGTGCGCTCGCCGCGCACCATCGCTTTCACGGTTGACGCGCCGGCGCGACCGGGCACTGGCCGCGAGACCGGCAGATCGACTGCCGTTTTTGCGAGGTGGTCGAGCACCGCGACTTGCATGTCGAGTTCATCGGCATCGCCTGGCGCGTGCAGCTTCAGGAGATATTGCTCGCCGTCTTGCGCGCGAACGCGATAGTTGAGGTCGTGCTCGCCCGGCAGCGGCGAGATATCCCCTTCGATGCCATAGGTCTCGATGAGCAGCGCCCGGATTGCCGCCAGTTCCTGCTCAGCCTTCAAGTCTTCCTGTGCCATGCCTGCTGCTTGTCCCGTCACCATGAAATCCGTCGTCCGTCGTAGCTGCAGAAGCTGCCGCTGTCGGCCATGTCCGCTTCGTCGATAATCGCTTTCAGCCCAGCGGCACTTGTTGCCACCGGAACATTTGCCTCGCCGCCACCCATGTCGGTCCTGACCCAGCCGGGATGCAGCGACAGGACGGTGATGCCGTCCTTGCGAAAATCCTGTGCCAGCTTCACCGTCGCCATGTTCAACGCCGCCTTCGAGCAGCGATAGGCATAGTCGCCGTCATCATCGTCCAGCGTGCCTTCGGCAAGCGAGCCGGCACGACTGCTGATGTTGGCGATAACACAGCGTTCACCGGCCAGAAGGTTCGCATGCAGCGCACGTGCCAGGAGCAAAGGTGCGAGCGCGTTGACGCGCATCACCTCGAGGAAATCATCGCTGTCCAGCGTCGCAAGCCCACCCGTGTCGCCGCGGATGCCGGCATTGTTGATCAGAACGTCGATGGCCACACCTTCGAGCGCTCTGCCAAGGGCCATGATCGAAGCGGGGTCGGAGACATCAAGCGATTGCGCTTCAATGGCACCTTCGAAAGACGCTTCCCCTCGGACGCAGGCAATGACCCGCCAGCCGTCGGCCGCATAGAGTGCCGCGAGCTCGCGCCCGAGACCTCGCGAGGCACCGGTGATCAGCACGGTGCGTCGTACCTCCGTTTTATCGATGCTTGATGTCATATTTTCTCTCGACCATGTTCACGAGGCTGGCTGCAGCAAGCGTCAGGAAGATGTAGAAGATCGCGGCGGAGTTATAGGGCGCGAAAGGCAGGAAGCTTGCCGACTGGAACTCGCGCATGCGCTGGGTGATGTCGCGGATCGACAGGATCGACAGCAGCGAGGTGTCTTTGAGGATCGCGATCAGTTCGTTGCCGAGCGGCGGAATGATGATCCTGAAGGCCTGCGGCAGGATGACGAGGCGCGCTGTCTGCCAGCGATTGAGGCCGATGCTGCGCGCCGCCTCGACCTGGCCGACCGGTATGGCGTTGATGCCGGAACGGAAGATTTCCGCGAGGTAGGCCGAATAGGCAAGCGCCATGGCGACGATGCCGCGCACCAGATTGGGTGGGTCGAGCACGCCTTGCGTCGCGTCCTTCAACGCGCCGCTGAGCGGCAACCCGACATAGAGCACGATGACCAGCATCGGAATGCCGCGAATGGTATCGACGATGAATTCGGAGCCGACCGCCAGCGGGTGGCGCTGGTGCAGGTAGCCGCCGAAGGTCAGAAGCCCGAGGATAATCGCCAGCACCGCAACCGTAATGCCGGTTGCGCGATCGCGGTCGTTGAGCGCTTCGGTCTTCCAGAGCACCGGCAGATCGGCAGGCGCCGAGGCGGCCGGCAGCAGGGCGGCGCTGACCCCTTCGTTCTTGGCCATGGAAGCGAGTGCTTCGGTCGGGCCGACAAAGGTGCGAACCGGCGTTTCCGTCTGCGGCGCGCCGTCATACTGGCCGAACCGCACCGCACCGATCAGACCCGCCGGCGTGTTGGTGACGATGCCGACCTTGCCCTCGAGCGAACCGGCAAGCACGTAGGTGTCACGCGGCTGCAGCAGGAACCAGGCGGCGACGAGCGCCAGAACCAGGGTCGCGACCGCAAAATAGAGGCTGGTGCGCACCGTCGAGCGCAATTGCAGGAGGCCGACCCAGACGAGACCAAGCACTGCCGCCAGGATGTAGGCGGCAATCGCGGCGCGAATGGTGGTCGCCACCCCCGCAGCAAAGGCGATGTGCGCGAAGAAGAGAACGAAAACCAGCCCGGCGCCGTTGACGACGCCGAGGATCCAGCGCCCGACACGTCTGAACGGACTGTCCAGAGGCTCGCCGCCACGTGCGCCTGCAAAAAACAGCCCGAGACCGAGGGTGCTCGACACCAGATATCCCGGGAACAGCCAGGACTCGACACCACGAAGCCAGAGATCGGCGGCCTCAGTCAATTGGCGCGGCGTCACGCCCTTGACGATCAGGTCCGATTTGAACGCATCGACGCCGTTTGCCACGACCGAGGCGATGAAGGGGTGAATGTTATGCCCGAGCAGCAGGACGACGGCGGCGCCGAGGTTCAGTACGGCCGCGGCCACCGCCCACTTCGGACGGCTCGCCTTGGCCCGCGAGAACAGGAGCACGCAAAGGCCCGCCGAAAAAGCGATCGCCAGCGCGAGAAAGCCGGGCACGAAGGCAGACGAGCCGTTCTCGACGCCGAGAATGGCGCGAAGCGACCGCTGGTAGTCTCCGGAGGATACGAAAAGATAGATGATGAAGGGCAGCGCGGTCAGGATGATGAGATTGCTCGGACGCACGCTTCTCAGGAACGACATTCATTCCTCCGGGGTATTGCTGTTGAAAAGGCTAGCCCCCGGAGCGGCCGCCTCGGCGCTCCGGGGAAATTGCGGAGGGCTTATTTCAGGCCCCAGTATTTGTTGACCAGCTGGTCGAGCGTGCCATCGTCCTTGATCATCTTCAGGCCCTCGTTGAAGGCCGCGACATTCTCGTCGCCCTTGCGGAAGACGAGGCCGAGCGGATCGGATTCCAGATCCTTGATCGCCACCACCAGTTCGCCGGCAAATTCGCGCTCGTAAGCCGCCGCATTCGCGCCATTGATGACGACGCCGTCGACGTCCTTGTTCTTGAGCGCGATGATGGCGGCGCTGAAGGTGTCATAGGCGGCAACGTTCTCCTTACCGACCACACCTTCGGCAACCTGAGCGTCGGTGGTATTGGCCTGGGCGGAGAGCTTTCTGCCGGCCTCCTTGAAGCGATCGAGCGTGATGTCCTGGTCTTCAACGCGCATCAGCACCGCCTGGCTGTTGACGATATAGGGGTCGGAGAAGTCCATCGCCTTCTTGCGTTCATCGGTGATCGAGACGCCGGAGGCGACGAGATCGAAATTGCCCTGATCGAGAGCGGCAAAGATGCCGTCCCAACCGGTGGTGATGAACTCGGCCTGGCAGTTGATCTTGGCACAGACCGCATTGACCACATCGACGTCGAAGCCAACGATCTGGCCGCTGGCCGGATCGACGCTTTCCATCGGCGGCGAGGTGGTGTCGGATCCAACCTTGAGCAATTTTCCGCCGAGATCGGCAGCGTGGGACACACTTGCGGAAAGAGCCGCAAATGTCAGGGCAATAATCAGTTTTTTCATGGTTCTCCTCCTTGGATGATGAATGTTCATGCCAGCCTGCCGCCGAGATTGTCCGGCTGCCTTTCGATCAGGGTTGGCCTGAAGACCTGCCGGAGCGCCTTCGGGTCCTCACCCTCCATGCGCTTCAGCAGGAACTGCCCGAGCGTCCGTCCGAGGACCTCGATCGGTTGATAGAAGGTGGTGATCGGCGGCGTGAAATAGGCGCTGACGTTGATGTCGTCATAGGCGATCACGTCGACATCGACGCCAACCTGCCGCCCGAGACTGCCGAGACCGGAAAGGACGCCGAGCGTCGTCGATTCGTTGATGCAGACGAAGGCAGTCGGCGGCTCCGCCACCTGCAAAAGGTCGATCACGCTCTGCCGGCCAAAATGGGTCGAAAGATCGCCTTCGACAACGAGATCGGCAGAGGCGGTAACGCCGGCTTCGCGGAAGGCGCGGGCAAACCCGTCCAGCCTGTCCAACGCATAGGAGAGCCGACGCTCCGGGTTGACGAGCGCGATGCGGCGATGGCCGCCGGCAAGCAAGCGGGCGGTGGCAGCGTGGGCTGCCCACTCGTTGTCGATATCGACATGGGCGTAATCCAGATCCTTGCGGCAACGCCCCATCGAGACAAATGGGAAATGGTGGTCGACCAGCAGATCGATGCGCGGGTCGTCGGCAAGAATGCCGGAAAAGATCAATCCGTCGGCCAGACCCTGATCGACGATGCGGCGCGCCGTTTCCGCGCCGTCGGCAGCATCGCGGATGACATGCACGGACATGCGGTAGTCCGTACCATCCAGCGCCTGGCTGACGCCGCTCAAAATCTGGGTATATTCGACGCCGTCCCACTCGTAATCGCGTGCCGCGGTAACCGGCATCAGCACTGCCGCCTGAAAGCTCTTTCCGGTGCGAAGCGCCATGCCGCGCGCATTGGCCTGATAGCCGACTTCGCGCGCCGCCTTGAAGATGAGATCGCGGGTAACAGGCGCAACGACAGGCGAATCCCTGAGCGCTTTCGAGATCGTCGCGATGGAATAGCCAGTGATCTCGGCCAGTGTCTTGATCGTCGGCACCGGTGTACGCCGGGTTCTGTGCATATGCGCCGCCATGCACCCTCCCAGGCCGTTGGCTCACTCTGAACATATGCGTAACAGTCAATAAAAACGTTTTCAAGAAAAATAAAAACGTTTTTATTATCATATGGGGAGAAGTTCGACGTCAAAGAAATTACTACCAAGACTGCCTAATGGGCCAGGAAGGTGTGCTTTGCGCCGGAGCGGAACCCAAAGGACTTGCGGATCAACACCCGCCGAAGACTACAGCGCCGCGCGTCTTACTTAGACGCGCAAAGGTCGCTGTAGCACTTTGAATTGCTTCATGTTTTTATCCTTAAATCGAATAGGATTTAAGGAATCTGGCAGTAGACCTCTGCGCCAGGTAAAATCCCGCAAATGAAAAAGGCCGCGAAGCATTCCCTTCGCGGCCTTGTTAATCGATATTCAGAGTAGAGACGCACGACACATCACACTGCGCCGTGCGGGCGCCTTCTCAATCCATGTCGTCGCTATCAGGCGCAATCGCATGGTCACGATTGCCATGGATGATCTCACGCTTGCCGACATGGTTGGCAGCGCCGACAAGGCCTTCCTTCTCCATGCGCTCGACGAGCGAAGCGGCACGGTTGTAGCCGATGCCCAGACGCCGCTGGATGTAGGAGGTCGAGCACTTCTTGTCGCGCAGCACCACCTTGACGGCCTGGTCGTAGAGTTCGTTGCCGTCCTCCGAGGCCATCGCCGTCTTGTCGAAGACAGCGCCCTGCTCTTCCGCGGGCTCCTCTTCCTCTTCGTCCGCGGTAACGGTCTCGAGGTATTCGGGCCTGCCTTGCGTCTTCAGGTGGGCGACGACGTGCTCCACTTCCTGGTCCGAAACGAACGGTCCATGGACACGGGCGATCCGCCCGCCGCCCTGCATGTGCAGCATGTCGCCCTGGCCGAGCAGCTGTTCGGCCCCCTGTTCGCCAAGGATGGTGCGGCTGTCGATCTTCGACGTCACCTGGAAGGAGATACGGGTCGGGAAGTTGGCCTTGATCGTGCCGGTGATGACGTCGACCGAGGGGCGCTGCGTCGCCATGATCAGGTGGATACCGGCAGCACGCGCCATCTGCGCCAGCCGCTGGATAGCACCTTCGATCTCCTTGCCGGCGACCATCATCAGGTCGGCCATCTCGTCGACGATGACGACGATATAGGGCATCGGCGCCAGATCCATTTCCTGCTGCTCGAACAGCGCCTCGCCGGTGCCCTTCTCGAAGCCGGCCTGGACCGTGCACATCACCGGCTCGCCCTTTTCGCGGGCAGCGGCAGCACGCTGGTTATAGCCGTCGATATTGCGAACGCCGAGGCGCGACATCTTGCGATAGCGGTCCTCCATCTCGCGCACCGCCCATTTCAGCGCCATGACGGCCTTCTTCGGATCGGTGACGACGGGGGTCAGCAGATGCGGGATGCCGTCATAGACGGAGAGTTCGAGCATCTTCGGATCGACCATGATCAGGCGGCACTCTTCCGGCTTCAACCGATAGAGCAGCGACAGGATCATGGTATTGATCGCCACCGACTTGCCCGAACCGGTGGTGCCGGCAACGAGCAGATGCGGCATCTTGGCGAGTTCTGCAATGACGGGCTCGCCACCGATCGTCTTGCCGAGGCAAAGCGCCAGCTTGCAGTTCGTCTTGCGGAAATCGACGGATTCGATCAGCTCGCGGAAATAGACCGTCTCGCGCGTCGCATTCGGCAGTTCGATGCCGATGACGTTGCGGCCGGGCACAACAGCGACACGGGCTGATAGTGCCGACATCGAGCGGGCGATGTCGTCGGCCAGGTTGATCACCCGCGAGGATTTGACGCCGGGCGCCGGTTCAAATTCGTAAAGCGTGACAACCGGCCCTGGCCGGACATGGATGATCTCGCCACGCACGCCGAAATCTTCGAGCACGCTTTCGAGCAGCCCGGCATTCTGTTCGAGCTGCTCCTGCGACATGAAGAAGCCGCGGCCTTCCGGCGGTTCCTGCAACAGGTCTTCGGCCGGAAATTCATAGCCGTCGGCGTGCGCGAAACGCTCGGTCGTACCGATAGGCGGCAGAAGCGAGGGTGCGCGCGAGACTTGGGCGGGCATGGTGATCGCAGCCTTTGAGACTGTCGCAACCGTACGAACAGGCTCTTCCTCGGCCATAAGCGATGTGATCTCGGCCGGTTCGACCGCAACAGGTGGAACGGATGCGATTTCCGACGGCACGATCATCGGCTCCGGCGCATCGCGCGTGGGTTCGAACGATGCGGGTTCTGCTAGTGCGGGCACAACGGCGGCAGGCACCGATGGCACCTCAGCTGCCGGGCGGCATTCGACAACGCGGAACAGCGACGTGATCGCCGTCGGCGGCATGCGCTTGATTTCGACTGCCTTGACGGGAATTGGGGCCGGTGCCGGTGCCGGCATCGACACGACAGCGGCGGGCGTGAAGGAAGCGGGCACCGCTGTGTCGACGAAAGGCTTCGGCTGCACGGTGGCTGCCTCAGCCGATCCGTCATCCAGGCCGGACGGGCCAAACTCGAAGAAGGCGAAGTCCGACAGAAACGACAGACGCGTGTCGGCCGGGGCTTCTACTGCCGCCGCTGGCTCGACTATCTGCGTCGGTTCAACGGGTGCAGCGAGCATTGCGATCGCCACAGGCGCCTCGTTCGCGGACTGGGCCGGCAGGCTCGGGCCGATTGCAGAGCCAGCAACGGTAGCGTTGGGCGCCAGGTTGGCCGCGCCTGCCTTTGGCGCCGACGACCAATGCGGCAGCTGGCTCGTGAGAACGCGCAGCAGCTCGGAGGGGCTGTAGGAAGGCAGGGCCTGCTCAGGCACGGGTGCGGGCATGGGCACGGGAACGACATCGACCATGTCCGGCGATTCGACGGGGGCGACGGCTTCGATAGCCGCAGACGCTGCTTCCACGGGCTCTGCCGCGGCGACGACATTTTCGCTTGAGGCAATCTGTTCCTCAGATGCGACATCGCTGTCGCTGTCCGAAGGCGCGCGGCGCTTGGTAAACTCCCGTTCCGGCGTGCGGGTGAACCGCACGTTCGGCGCCAGGAAGAAGTGGCTCTCCCACGTTGAATCGCCGTAGTGGCCGGCGATCTCCGACAGGGTCGGCAGCGGCTCGTCGGTCGACGTCGTCACCTGGGCCGGCGCATAGGCCGTGCCCTGGCCATAGAGCCGGGCAGCGCGGCCGACATGCGCCGTCGCGTCCGATTGCTGGTTGGCTGGTTTGCGAGGCGCGGCAGGCGCCTCGTACAACTGGTAGGGATCGACTGGATCCACGTCATGGGTGGGCATATCGCTCAACGCACCGTCCTGCGGATCGTCATAGTAATCCGCCTGGTTTGCATCATGCAAAGCTGCCTGAGAGAAGTTTGTCCTGGGAATACGCATGGGTCCTGGAAGAGCTAGAGACATCGCCGAGGGGCCTGCTAAGCGATAGAAAATGAAGGTTAACAAGTCCCTTCCAAAGGCCGCTTGAAAGACATCAGGCGCGCCGTTCAACCCGGCAAAACGACCGATGAAACGGCCGCAATCCCCATCCCGCTCAAGGGCATCGCGCCATTCTGTCGCTGGCAGAACCTGGCCGAAAATATTTCTTCCGGATTGTCATTTTGGCACGTCGCGGCGCAGCAGGGGCAACCGCTTCGGTCGGAGATACGGACCATAACGAATCGGGCCGGCGTGACCTTGTCACGCCGGCCCCGAGCGATCAGCTCCGGCGCGCAGCGACGAAAGCCGCGTGATGCCTGGCCAGAAGCTCGATCGCTTCATCGACAAACGCCGGGCTGACATTGGCCGAAAACTCGATCCGTGCACTCTTTCCGTCTCGTCTCAGCTTGGCAAAGGCCTGGCCGTTCTCGTCGGTGAGAACCTCGGGTTTGGCCGGATCCTGCCTTTCGGTACGCGACAGACGCGCAAAGACGAACTGGAAGCGCTGGTCGCTGTCGGCCTCGAGGAAACGCCTCAGACCAATCTCTTCCTGCGCCTTCTGCAGCGCCTGCTCGCCCTCAAGCAGGCCGCCGATCGCCATCCAGCGTTCGCGACCGACCTTGGGCGCCGGACCGATTGCCCGTGCGATTGCCATCGGAACGCTTTCGGCGACCTGGATCAGCCGCGACAGCTCGCTCTTCTGGACGGCGAGCGCATCGCCGATCACCTTTCGATCAAAGCCGCGCTCGGCCAGGGCCGAGGCAAACAGCGCCCGCTCGATAAAAGACAGGTTGCGGCGTTCGGCGTTTTCCTTGCCCTGCGCCAATACAAGTTCGTCGTCGGTCAAGGACCGGACGATGGCCTTGACCTTGATGCCGAGGCTGCGGACGGCGTTCAGCCGGCGGTGGCCATAGGCAGTTTGATAGCGGCCCTGCTTTTCCGGGTGCGGGCGCACGAGGATCGGCGACTGCTGGCCGTTTTCGCGGATGCTGTCGCCAAGCGCCAGGAAGTCCGGATCGTCGAGCTCACCATCGGTCAGGCGGTCGCCGACGAACGAGGCGTCGACCAGATCCGGATCAAGTTCGACAACGCGCTCGCCCTGATGCAGCGCCTCGCGCAGCGATCGCGCCTCTTCTGCCTCGCGGGTGATGCTGCCAAGCGAAAGGCCCATGGCCTTGATGGCGCCCGAGGCCGCACGCGGTGTATCGGCAGCAGGTGCGGCAGGCGTCAGCGTCTTTATCTCAGCGGAGCTCGTCGCATTGGGTTCGGCGCCAGGCGCAGGCGCTACGTTTCCGGAAAAGAGTGCGCGCAGTTCGTTCTTGCGGTTGCCAGCCATGTATTTTAGCGCCCCCAGGCCGCATGAATGAGAGCTTCGATCTCGCCGTTGACGGAATTCAAGGATTCGATCGCGCGGTCGTAGGTCGCGCGGGTGAAATTCTCGCGACCCACTTCGTACAGCGTCTGCTTCGTCAGACCGGCATCGGAAACGGCGGTCGACTTGACCATCGCCGAGGTCAGGACACGGTCTCCGAACAGCGAGCGCATGAAACCGACGATCTGCGCCTGCGGCCCGTCGTTCGGCTCGAAGCGGGTGACGAGATAGCGCAGGAAGTCGAAGTTGAGTTCGCCGCCCGCCTCGCGCACGACGCTCAGGAGGTCCGAGGTCATGTAGAGAAACTGGTTCATCGACGCGACGTCGAGCATCTGCGGATGCACGGTGACGAGAACCGACGTCGAGGCGCAAAGCGCCGACAGCGTGAGATAACCGAGCTGCGGCGGGCAGTCGATGACGACGACATCGTAATCGTCGGCAACGCTTGCCAGTGCCGACTGCACCCGTGCGAAGAACAGCGGGCCGGCATCGGAGCCGCTATGGCGGGCGCTGAGTGCCTGCGGCGTCGTATGCTCGAATTCCTGCAGTTCCAGATTGCCCGGCACCAGGTCGAGCCCGTCGAAATAGGTCGGACGGATAATGTCCTTCAGCGGCCGCGCTTCGGCGTCGTAGCGGATGGCGCCGTAGAGCGTGTCGTTGCCGGTGAGGTCCAGCTCCGGCTGGTAGCCGAAGAGCGCCGAAAGCGACGCCTGCGGGTCAAGGTCGACGGCGAGAACCCGGTGGCCGGTCATGGCGAGGTATTGCGCGATATGGACCGACGAAGTGGTCTTGCCGGAACCGCCCTTGAAGTTGGTGACGGAAATGACCTGCAGGTGCTCGCCGCGCTCGCGGTCACGCCACTTCAGGTAGCTGCGCGCCTTGGCGGCATTGCCCTTGGCAAGTGCCTGCTCGGCAAGGTGGCGGCGAAGCGCGTTGATGTCGGACAGCGAATAGGAGCGGCGACCGCCGGTGCCGGTATCGGGTTGAGGCCCCTCGCCCGCAAGCGACAGCTGGCGCAGGTAACCGTCGGAAACGCCGATCAGCTTGGCCGCCTCGCCTGAGGTGAAGCTGCGAAGCGTCTTCATCGCCGTTGGCGGAAACAGCCGCTCGCGCATCGCCTTCAGCTGTTCGGAAAGGGCGCGCGCATCGGCCGCGATCGCTTCGTCGGCTGGCTGGCGGGCGTGGGAAGGGTCCGTCCCGGATCGCGTCTGTGTTACCGTCATGTCCATTCCCGCCATGCTCCTTGCGCGCTTTCCCGCACCATTGACACCGGGATGCACTAACAGAGATTTAATTCAGATACGCCTAAACGGCACATATTCACAAAATTCCGTAACAGAGATGCCGCAGACAATGATTCGCGTCAAGGCATCGAGCCGAGTTCGAACATCCCGGCCGGCAAGATCCTGCACGCTTGCGAGACGGAAGAGACAAAAAGGCCGCCGGCCCAAGGGCGGTGGCTCGTCGTGACGTCGCGTGAACGCGATTGCCGTCGAAGGATCAGAGCTTGGGACCGATATGATCGGGGATCGGGCACTGGTAGGGCTTGCCTTCGGTCTTTTCCCGCCACTCGGCCTTTGCCTGCGCCAGCAGTTCCGGATCGAGGATGAGATCGAGACCGGTCGTCGCCAACGACTTGGCCGCGTGGGCGAAAGCCTTGTGTGCCGCGGGGCTCTTGCCTTGCGCTACCACCTGCCAGGTGTGCGGCGCGGTGCCGATCGCCCAGGCGGGCGCCCAGCATTGCGCCGTCGGCGTCACCCAGCTGACATCGCCGACATCGGTGGATCCGGCGCGAAAATGCGACTGACCCTCGAAATCGCGCAAGCCCAGATGGAGACCACTCGATCCGTCCATCCGGCTGTTGGAGAAGACGTCGCCCTTGATCTGGTAAAGTCGGATGCTGCTGGCGATCGCCTCCGGAGTCATGGTCTTTTGGATATCGCGGGCAAATTCAAGGTCTGCCTCATCGAAGGGAACCGGTCCGAGCGCGACCATGTTCTGGTGGATCGCCGTTTCAAGCGTGATGTTCGGCAACAGATTGGTGGCGGCGCGATCGAAGACGATCTCGACCTCCGTCTCCGTCATCATCGCAGCGCCCCTGGCGACCTTGTCGATGCGGGCAGCCAGCGCAAGCGCCTCAGGCATTTGCGGCGCACGCACAAGATAGAGCGCTTCGGCGCGCGCCTGGACGACGTTTGCCGCCTTGCCGCCGGCGTCGGTGATTGCATAATGCACGCGGCAATCCTGCGGCATGTGCTCGCGCAGGAAGTTGACGCCGATATTCATCAGTTCCAGCGCATCGAGGGCGCTGCGTCCAAGATGGGCGCCGTTCGAGGCATGGGCGGCGACCCCCTTGAAACGATAGTAGATTTCAAGGACGGCGAGATTGTTGGTCGAGCGCACGCCATTGAAGGGTGCTGGATGCCAGGTGAGTGCGGCATCGACATCGGCAAAGGCGCTGGCGCGCGCCATGAAAGTCTTGCCCGAGCCGCCCTCTTCGCCGGGGCAACCATAGTAGCGAACGGTGCCCGGCAGATTGTTCTCGCGGAGATAACGGGCAAGCGCGACTGCTGCCAGCAGCGAGCCGGTGCCGAGCAGATTATGCCCGCAGCCGTGTCCAGTGCCGCCGTCTTCAAGCGGCTTTGCCTCGACCACCCCGGCGATCTGGCTCAAGCCCGCAAGCGCGTCGAATTCGCCGAGAAGGGCAATGACCGGGCCACCCGCGCCGGCTTCACCGGTAAAGGCGGTTTCGATATCGGCCGTTCCCCGCGTGATGCGAAACCCGTGCTTTTCCAGCATCGCGATTTGCGTTGCCGCCGACTGGTGCTCGCGAAAGCTCAGTTCGGCATAGTCCCAGATCGCGTCGCTCATGGCAGTGAATTCGGGCTTCAGCTCTTCGACGATATCAGCAAGAGCGGCGACGACGGATGGCTGGGGCATGGATATTCCTCTTGCGGGCAACATGGGGGCCGGCCGCATTGGCATTTCTGTCTTCAGATGGAGGGCGGCGGCATGGCTGCCGCCACCTGATATGGTGTCTGGCCGGGCCGCGACTTAGTCGTCGAGCGTGACTTCCCAAAGCCGGGTGTTCGACTGCCACACGGGCTCGCCGTGCAGCTTCTTCGTCGCACCCCAGATGTCGACCATGTCGTACATGAAGATGCCGGGGACCTCCTCGAGCATCAGCTTGTGGAACTCATCGAAAATCGCCTGGCGCTTTGCCTGGTCGGCCTCGACATAGGCGGACTTCATCAGCTCGATTGCCTTGGGGTTATCCCACATCAGCGACGCGTTCTTGTCCTTGTTGCCGACATAGAAGCTATACATCAGCGCCGGATCGAGGCGGGGTGCGACCGATTGCGAGATCACCTGGTAGTTGCCGGAACGGCGACGGTCGACCTGGGTCGCATAGTCGAGCACTTCGATCTGCACGTTAAGCCCGACTTGCTGCATCATCGCCTGGGCGACGACGGCGGCCGGGAAGCTCGGCACGTTGCCGCGCTTGTTGGCGATGATGGTGATCGGCTCGCCCTTGTAGCCGGCGTCCGCCAGGTCCTTCTTGGCCTTTTCCAGGTCCATCGGAAACTTCGTCTTCTGCGCGTCCGAATAGAAGATCGAGTCTGCCGACACCATCGAGGTATTGGTTTCGCCCGTACCGTTCGAGACGGCAGCAACCAGTTGGTCGAGATCAAGCGCTTCGGCCATGGCGCGACGCACGGCCACGTTGCTCAGAACCTTGTCGCGGGTCTGGAAGTAAAGCAGGTTCTTGCCGTTGTTGCGCTTGACGATCAACTGCATCGTCTCGCTGTCCTTGAACTCCGAAATCAGGTCGGCGGACACCTCGGCCGTATCCAGCGCGCCCGACAGCAGACCGGTTTTCACCGTCGATGCATCGGGGATGACCATGAACTTGATGCCGTCGACCAGCGGCCGTTTGGAGCCGACCATGCCGTCCGGCTTGCCGTCATTGGCAGGCGAGACATAGGCTTCGTTCTTTTCGAGACGGACATACTCGCCCTTCTTCCACTCGGCCCACTTGAACGGCCCGGTACCGATGGGAGCAACGAAGGCGCCGTCGGCGCCGACAGACTCCCTGGCGATGATGCCGGTATAGCCGCATTCCGGACGCGCCATCAGGCCGAGAAAGACCGCCGACGGTTTTTCGATCGTCATCGTTATCGTGGCCTGATCGACGGCCGTGACGGCCGATACCTTGATCGTCTTGCTGCCGTCGAAATCGCCGGCGCAGGTCCACTTGGTGTCCGCGGCCATGTAGCGGTTCCAGTTCCATACGACGTCGTCGGCCGTGACCGCATTGCCGTTGTGGAATTTCACGTCGTCGCGCAGCTTGAACGTATAGGTCAGGCCATCGGGAGACACTTCGAAGCTCTTGGCGACGAGCGGCTTTACCTCGCCGTTCTCGGCGTAGCCGACGAGACCTTCGACGATGTGAAAGATTACGGAATCGGTGTTGCCGTCGCGGTTGACGCCCGGGACGTTGCTGCGGATATCGGAGCTCTGCGCGACCACAAGGTCACGCGCTTCGGCAAAGCCGACGGCGCTCATCAGGATGGTGCCGGCAAGGAAGATTTTGTTCATGGTTCCACTCTTCTCCAGTTGTTTCTTGTTGGTTTGTTGCGGTTGATTTCGGCTCAAAACGCGTCCCAGCAGGCCTGCGACAGCTGGCCGATGGTTTCGAGCGCAATTGTGTAGCCAGGCGTGCCATCGGCCATCACTTGCGGCACGGCGTCGGTGAAGACGGCGATGCCGTAGAGCGGCCGACTGTTGCGATAGACGAGACCTGCGTCCATGCGACCGCGCTTGCCGCGCCCGGACTTGCTGGCGACGACGGCATCGAAAGGCAGGCGCGAACGGATGCCGTAGCGCAGCACCTGGTTCTTCAGCGTCTGCAGCGCAAAGCGGCAGAGGTCGACCGAAGTGCCGAGGCGTGCAGCAGCGGCCTCATCGTCCTGTGCCGCCAGGATCAGTTCGAGCAGCAATATCTGGTCACCAGCCGTCGTCGTCGTCACCTCGCCGAGCGAATGGTCCGGCTTCAGGCCAAGCGGCGGGATCAGAAAACGGTGGTGAGTGCCGGCCATGCCGATCGCCTTGCAGTAGCTGTCGACCTCTTCCAGCGTCAGCCGCTCCAGCACCATCTTGGTGCAGACATTGTCGCTCAAGACCATCATCCCGACGATGGCGTCGCGCAGCGGGATGACGATGCCAGGCGTCATGTAGCGGAACATGCCGCTCGCAACCTCATGCTTCAGCCGCTCCTCGTAGGTGATGGGCGTGTCGAGATCGAGCCGGCCCTCGTGCGCTGCCTTCAGCGCCGCCATCATGATCGACGTCTTGCGGGTGCTGGCCGAAGGCGTCTCCTCGTTTTCGCCCCGTCCGATCGTCTCGCCGGTCTGAAGGTTGCGAACGAGGAAGCGGGTGATGAATGGCTGGGCGTCGGCGATGGCATTAAGCCGTCCGGCTGTCGTGGCGGTTTTGATCGCTACGGTCATGTCAGGCCTCCAGGCGCCATTTGAGGGTGACGCCACCCGTGTGATTGAGATCGAGCGCGGGGATCGCCGAAAGCAGTTTGCGCGTATAGGCTTCCTGTGGCTGGTCGAAGATCCGGTCGCGATCGCCCTGCTCGACGATGCGGCCGTCCTGCATGACGATCACCCGGTCGGCGACCTGCTCGACGACGCCGAGGTCATGGCTGATGAACAGGCAGGAAAACCCGTAGCGCTTCTGCAGATCGGAGAAGAGTTCGAGCACCTGCGCACGCACCGTCACGTCGAGCGCCGAGACCGGTTCGTCGGCGATGAGGAACTTCGGCCGCCGGGCAATCGCCCGGGCAATGGCGACGCGCTGGCGCTGACCACCGGAAAGCTCATGCGGATAGCGGCTGGCGAAATCGCCGCTAAGACCAACTTCTTCGAGCGTTTCGAGCGCGCGCTTGCGCTTGGCCGCACCCTCGAGATCGGGCACCAGCCGGAGCGCTTCTTCGACCAGCGCCTGGATGGTCATGCGCGGGTCGAGCGAAGAGTAGGGATCCTGGAAGACCATCTGGCAGTTCAGCCGATAATCACGCCAGTCAGCGCTGCGCTCGCGCCCCTGGAAGAGGATCTCGCCTTCGGTCTGCTGGACGAGACCGGCGATCGTACGCCCAAGCGTCGTCTTGCCCGAGCCGGAGCCGCCGACAAGGGCGACGACTTCGCCGACATGGATGTCGACGCTGACGCCGTGAAGCGCGCGCTTCGGCGCCTGCTTGCGGAAGAGCCCTTTGCGGCCGGGATATTCCACCACGATGTTGCGGGCCGACACCATCGGCGTGCGGGACATGTCGAGCTCGCGCGGTGCCGCCCGAAACGGCAGCGAAGACAGGAGCTTGCGGGTATAGGGATGCTCCGGTGCGCTCAGAATGTCCTCGGTCGTGCCCTGTTCGACGATCACGCCTTTTTCCATGACGACGAAGCGATTGGTGTAGCGCGCCACCATCGGCAGGTCGTGGCTGATCAGGAGAACGGCCGTGCCTTCCGCCTTGGTCAGTTCGACCATCAGCTCCATGACGTCACGTTGCACCACGGCGTCAAGCGCGGTCGTCGGCTCGTCGGCAATCAGCAGGGCCGGCTTCAGCAGCATCACCGAGGCAAGCATGATGCGCTGGCGCATGCCGCCGGAAAACTCGTGCGGATAGGCGGCAAGCGCCCGCTCCGGCTCGCGCAGACCGACGCGCTTCAGCATGTCGAGTATCGCAGCCCGACGCTCGTCGGCACTCTTCTTCGTATGCAGGATCAGGCCTTCTTCGAGCTGCCTGCCGATGGTCATCGACGGGTTGAGCGAGGTCATCGGCTCCTGGAACACGACGCCGATCTCGCCGCCGCGCAACTGCCGGAGGTCGCGATCTTTCATCGACAGGACATCCCGTCCGCGGTAACTGATCGTGCCGCCGGCATGGCGCACGGCAGGCGGGATCAACCCGATGATGGCGCGGGTCGCGAGCGTCTTGCCGGAACCGGATTCGCCGACGATGCCGACGATTTCGCCGGCGCCGACGTCGAAGCTGACATCCTTGACCACCTGGTTGCCGTTATGGGCGACAGCCAGCGACAGGTCGCGAACGCTGAGTAGGGAACTGCCGATCATTTCAGGCCTCGCATGCGGGGGTCGAGCTTGTCGCGGAGCGCGTCGCCGAGAAGGTTGATGCCGAGTAGCGTCAGCGCGATGCAAAGGCCGGGGAAGAAACCGAGCCAGACGGCCTGTTCGATGAACGGGCGGCCCGCAGCCAGCATGTTGCCCCAGGTCGGCGCCGGTGGCGGCACGCCAAGGCCGAGAAACGACAACGCGCTTTCCGACAGGATTGCCCAGCCGAACATCGAGGTCGCCAGCACGGTAATCGGTGCCAGGCAGTTCGGCAGGATGTGGCGCAGCATGGTGTAGATTTCGGCATTGCCCATGACGCGCGAGGCTTCGATGAATTCGCGTTCGCGCAGCGACAAGACGGCGCCGCGCACCACACGCGCCATCGACGGCGTGTAGGCGATGCCAAGCGCGAAAATGATGCCGTACTGGTTAGCCCCGAAGACCGCGAGCAGCCCGAGCGCCAGCAGGATGCCTGGAAAGGCGAGCAGTGCGTTGTTGACGGCCATGATGACGCCATCGACCCAGCCGCGGGCATAGCCGCTGATGAGGCCGATCAGGGTGCCGCAGACGACCGCGAAGGCGACCGTCAGACATCCGATCCAGACGCTGGCGCGGGCACCGATCATCAACCGGCTGGCAACGTCGCGTCCGAACTCGTCGGTGCCGAGCCAATGGGCGGCACCGGGGGCGGCCAGACGCGAAGTGAAGCCCAGCGCGCTGGGATCGTAGGGCGTCCAGAACACGCCGATCAGCGCGGTGATGACCAGAGCGGCGATCAGTCCGCCGCCGATGACGCCGTTGAAAGTGAGCTTTCTCATTCTGCCACCACCCGCGGATCGAAGAGAGGATAGAGGAGGTCGACCACGAGGTTGACGACGACATAGGAGAAGGCGACGAGCAACAGGCAGCCCTGGATCACCGGGTAGTCGCGCTGGAAGATGCTATCGACCATCAGACGGCCGAGGCCGGGGATGGTAAAGACCGTCTCGATGACCGCGATACCGCCGAGCAGATTGCCGAGGATCAGGCCGATCATCGTCCAGGTTGGGCCGAACGCATTCTTGAACGCATGCTTCCAGAGGACGGCGCTTTCCGACAGTCCCTTGGCCCGTGCATGGGTGACGTAATCAAGCCGGAGAACCTCGAGCGTCGAGGCGCGCGCCATGCGGATGATCACGCCCATTTCGTGGATGACCAGCGTCATGACGGGCAGGACGAGGTAGAGAAGGCCCGCCGTCCAGTTTTCCGAGATCGGCACGTAACCGAGCACCGGCAGCCAGCCGAGCTTCAGGCCGAAGGCAAGCAGCAATAGCAGGCCGAGCCAGAAGGTCGGGATGGACAGAAGCACGGTGGCCGTGCCGACCAGCGCCAGGTCCGTCAGGCTGTTCTGCCGCCAGGCGGCGATGACGCCGGCGGGAACGGCGATCAGGCTCGCGAGGAACACGGCGATGACGACGATCTCGGCGCTCACCATGAAGCGGCTCAGCACCAGATGAAGCACCGGCTCGTCGGTGACGATCGAGCGGCCGAAGTCGCCGGACAGGATGTTGCCGGCCCAGATGACGAACTGCTCGGGAATGCTTCGGTCAAGGCCGAGCACGCTGCGCATTTCGGCAATCTGCTGCGGCTCGGCCATATCGCCGAGCATCAGCGCGGCCGGATCGCCGGGAATGAGACGGATGAGCGTGAAGACGGCAACCGAGACAATGACGATCGTCGGTATCGCCATCACGAGACGATTGAGTATGAACTTGATCATGGGTTCCCCGTACTGAGAACAGCCTGGCGCGACATCGCGATTCGGCCCTCCTGCCGGCTTTTCTTGACACGACTATGATCGAATGGAAAAAACCGCGCAATATTATGAGGAATCGTCATAGCTCTATGACGAAGGGATGACATGGGAGCTGCCAAAGGGGCCGATAACGTGCGGCATCATGCGCTGGGCGGAAGTCGCGCTTGCAGTCGGGGAGCATTGCCCTGCGATGCCGACGCAAAAAGACAGTCAGCGATGGACTTTAAATCACCAACGGATGTTGAAACCGATCTTGAGATCGGGAAACAGGTGGCCGCCGCGCTTGCCCGTGGCGCTGATGGCTGAGGCGATGCCGACCATGAGCACGCCGAAGACGATGCCGGCAAACACAAACCGAACTGTCATGGCGGCCGGTTGGCGCTTCTTCTGCGTTGCCTGCAACATCATCCGCGACCGTATCCTTGCATCACTTTCGAGCACGACCAGACGAAATCACTGGTGTCATTGCCCGATGACGTGAAACGCCACGCGCATCGGCCGGCATTTACGGGAGTAATTCCCGCAAGCTGGGGTCGCTTTGGCTCGACGCTTGGCTCTTCAAAGCGCCTTCGGGAATCACGTTTAAGGTATGACGCAACGTCCGGCTCAAGCGGAGTTTTGGGCTGATATCGAGGGTCGCATCCTTTGGACGCATTGCCCGAGGGTCGGTGCCGTGACGGGCCGATGGATGTGCCGGGCACAATCTCTGCGGGACACCGACGTCAACGCCGAAGAGATCGCGTCGGCCGGCGATTAGAGCAGCTGAAGGTGATCGGCGAGCTCGCGGGCCGCGGCACCGCCTGCCCGGTTCGCACCGATGGTGGAAGCCGACGGGCCGTAACCGACGAGATGGATCCTCGGGTCTTTTGCCACCTGTGTCGCAAGCCGGCCGGTCATCAGGATGCCGCCATCGGCATTGCGCAGTTGCAGCGGCGCCAGGTGATCGAGCGCGCTTCGAAAGCCGGTACTCCAGAGAATGACGTCGACTTGCTGCTCGCGACCATCCGGCCAGCGCACGCCATGCTCGGTGATTTCGGCAAACATTGGCTGGCGCTCGAGTGCGCCGCGTGCGCGTGCGGCAAGGATCGCCGGCGTCACCGGAATACCGGTCACGGAGACGACCGAGCCCGGCGGCAGACCGCGGCGTACGCGTTCCTCGACCATGGCAACGGCAGCGCGTCCGACCTCGGGGGTAAACGGCTCTTCACGGAAGGCCGGCTCCTCGCGCGTGACCCATGTGGTCGATGTCACCTTGGATATTTCATCGAGCAGCTGGATCGCGGAGATGCCGCCGCCGACGACCAGCACGTGCTGCCCGGCAAACTGCCCGGCGGTCTGGTAGTCCTTGGTGTGCAGCTGACGCCCCCTGAAGAGATCCGATCCCGGATAGGGTGGAATGTAGGGAGACTCCCAGGTGCCGGTGGCGTTGATGATGCCGCGGGCGGCATAGACGCCGGCGTCGGTCTCGACCCTGAAACGCTCGCCCCGCTCGCAAACGACCTTGACGGCAACCGGTCGGTGCACGGGAAGGTCGAATGCCTTCTCATAGGCGCCGTAATACTGCGGGACGGCGACGGAAGCGTGGACTTCGCCCATGCTGGTATCGACGGCGTCGGCGAATTTCATGCCGGGAAGATCGTGAATGCCATTGACGGTGCTCAGCGTCAGCGACGGCCAGCGAAACTGCCAGGCGCCGCCCGGCTGTGGCGATCGGTCGACAACGACATATTGCATCTGAGGCGATAGCCCGAACCGGCTCAGATGATAAGCCGAAGACAGACCCGCCTGTCCGGCACCGATGACGACGATGTCGATCTTGCGGGCGACGCGCGCATGCGTCTCGGCCTCGCTGGCGGGGGCAAAGGCGTTCTGGATGTCCATCATCACGCAGCCAAGACCGAAGGCTGATCACTGCTCATCAGATCATCCACGGCGGCGACTTTCAGCCAATCGCCGCGGCAAAGATCGCGGCGAGTTTCTCGATGCCGGCCTGATCGTCCCGGTCGAAACGCGCCGGTTTAGGACTATCGAGGTCGATGACACCGATCACCCGGCCATGGCGTCGGACGGGAACCACGAGTTCGGAGCGGGATGCCGCATCGCAGGCGATATGGCCAGGAAAGGCGTGCACGTCTTCGACCAGGATCGACTGCCCCTCCTTTACGGCCGTGCCGCAGACGCCGCGGCCGACAGGAATGCGCACGCAGGCTGGCTTGCCCTGAAATGGCCCGAGCACCAGTTCGTCATCGGAATCGAGAAAGTAGAAGCCGGCCCAATTGAGATCGGGCATCGTCTGATACATCAGCGCCGAGGTGTTTGCGGCGTTCGCGATCATATTGGGCTCGCCATGCAGCAGCGCTTCGAGTTGCTGCGCCAACTCCCGATAGAATTCGGTCTTGTCGCCTGTGTCGATTATGGTCGCCTGGAACATGATCTCTTTCACTCACTCATCGTATGGACTGGCAATGTAGTGTCGCGCCCGACGTTTGCCAATTGCAGCGCGTCCGCGCCGACGGCGAAACGGAGCGCTGGCGGAAAACGGTTCGACAAACGCGACCCGACGCCGATGTCCGGATTCAAGCCCTCACGGCTCTTGTGAAGTGGCGACCTGTCGCTTCAGGCAATCGATCATCGCCTGAGCCGCAATCGACAGCGGCACGCCGGCGGCGGTTGCGACGCCGAAATCCTGCGTCAGGTGCGGCGTAAAGCTCCTGATTTCAATCGGCAGATGCCGATGCAGGTTGGCGAAAAAACTGCTGATGATCGCAACGCCAAGATCATGGGCGGCATAGGCGCAGGCCGAGCTGTTGCTGTGCGTCTCGATCTTGACCTTTTGCGGCACGCCCGCCTTTCGAAAGATCTCGTCGAGCATGACCCGGGTCGGCCGCCGGCGACCGATCAGGATCAGCGGTATGCCCCTGAGTTCCTTCGGGGTGACGTGGTCGAGCGCCGTCAGCGGATGGCTCTTCGCCATGACGCAGACGCTGACGCCGCCCGCCACCGGCTGCATTTCGAGGCTGGCGCTCAGTTGCCCCTCGTAGCGCAGGAAGCCGAAATCGATGATGCGCTGTTCGACAAGGCGGGCAATCGCCACGGTCGTATCGAAGAAGGTTTCCACACGCACGCCGGGGAAATCCTTGGCATAGTCCGCCAGCATCGCCGGGGCGAAGCTTTCGGACATGCTGTTCGGCAGGCCGATGCGCACGACTTCCGGGCCGACGGCGCCGCTGCGAAGATCCTGGGCGAGATTGGTGAAACGATCGATCCCGAGCAGAATATGCTCGGCATCTTCGGATAGCTTTAGCGCCTCGGGCGTCGGGATCAGCCGGCCCTTGTCGCGCGCAAACAGCGTCAGCGACAGGTCCTCTTCCAGTTGCTGCAGCAGACGGCTGACACCGGACTGGCTGAGCCCCATGGTTTTCGCCGCCGCGATCGTCGAGCCGGTGGCAAGCAGGGTGCGCAGCACTTCCAATTGTCGAAAATTCATGCCGGCTCCGCATCCATCCCATTGCCATCTTCTCCGTGTTTACGAAAAGGCGGACAATCTAGGAAGCCGTATTCGACGGCAGCGGCACGCGTGCGATTACTCCGCGTGGGCAGAACAACTGATGCGCAAGGCCAGGATGGACCGTAGGATATGGAGGTGGTGGGTGCCGAAGAGCACGCGTGCGCTCTCCGGCTTGTTCAGGCTGTCTCGTCGTCGATCAGACGTCGACGCGTAGCGATGGTTTGAAGCGCTCGGCAAAGACCTCGATCGAGCCGCTGCCATAACGACGCAACTGACGTTTGGTCAGAACGGACATGACGCGCGCCGCCGTTGAAAACGTCATTTTATCGAGCGGACCGTCGCCAATCCAGGGTTTGCTTAGTCGATCGGTGACGATGCCGATCATGTTTGCAGGCATGATATCCGTGCAAGGTTTCATCCAGTCGAAGACGACCCTGATCGGCAGCAATTTGCCTTCAAACGAAACCACGGGTTCAGGCATCCCCTCGCCCCAATCATCATAGGCCTCAAGGGCATCTCGAAAGAGATTTTGCAGGATGATGGAGGCATGCCCTTCATGAAGAGCGGGCAGCAAATTCGTCATTTGTGTCTCCTTCAGTGGTTAAGGCCGGGAAACGCGAATGGCCAATACTGTCAGCATGTATTTGTCATCGTGCCGTGTGGCCGGTACTTTGACGACCACACAATCGATAGACTGCGGGCCATGGCGAAATGCAGAAGCGCGACAATGGTTCCAAGCGACCGGCAACTTTTTTGAAATTTTTTGAGGACGGCGGTTTTGGAACTGCACCCGCTACGCCCGGTCGACAGCCAATTCGTGCTCCATATCGCTGTATCGGCTTGAAAGGGCCGACCATTCGTCAGAACATCAGGAACGAAAAACTAATATCCATATATTCCATAGAATATACGATCTTACCTGAAATCGCCAGATAATTCACAGATATGCGCCACTATCGAAATGGAGCGATCACATGGGAACGATCTCGCAGCTTTCCGAGAAGACGAAGCTCCCGGCATACCGGATCGGAAGCGAGGAGGAGGCGCTGGAAATCGCGCGCGAACTCGCGGGCGAATTTGCCAAACGATCAAACGAGCGGGATACCGACCGGATCCTGCCTTTCGATGAGCTCGACACCCTTGCCCAATCCGGTCTCCTCGCAATCACCGTGCCCTCCGACTATGACGGCATCGACGTTTCCAACGCGGTGCTGGCGGAAATCACCGCCATCCTGTCCGAAGCCGACAGTTCGATCGGCCAGATCCCGCAAAACCATTTCTATATTCTCGAAGCGCTGCGCACCGACGGCACGGAAGAGCAGAAGAAGTTTTTCTTCGCACGGGCTCTTGCCGGCGACCGCTTCGGCAATGCGCTTTCCGAAAAGGACACAAAAACCGTCGGCGACTACGCAACGCGCCTGACGCCTGATGGTCTTGGCTACCGCCTCAACGGCCGCAAGTTTTATTCGACCGGCGTGCTCTTTGCCGAATGGATTGTCGTGTTCGCGCTCGACCCGGGCGAAAAACTCACCATGTCTTTCCTGCCGCGGGGTGCCGATGGCCTGCAGGTCATCGACGACTGGGACGGCTTCGGGCAGCGCACCACCGGCAGCGGCACGACGGTGCTGCAGAATGTATACGTCACGGCCGACGCGGTGGTGCGCCATCATCGCGGCTTCGAACGTCGGACGACGATCGGCTCGGTCGGCCAGATCATCCACGCCGGCATCGATCTCGGCATCGCGCGCGCCGCCTTCGCCGAGACGCTCGGCTTCGTGCGCAACCGGGCACGGCCCTGGATGGATAGCGGCATCGAACGGGCAGCGGACGATCCACTGACAATCGCCCGCATCGGACAACTCGCAATCCGCCTTGAGGCGGCGACCGCCATCGTCGAGCGTGCCGGCAAGAAGGTCGACATCGCCCAGATCAACGGCACCGATGAGGGCATCATCGAGGCGACGTTGGCGGTCGCCGCCGCCAAAGTGCTGACAACAGAAATCGCACTCGAAGCCACCAACACACTCTTCGAACTCGCCGGCACGTCGTCCACCCGCATCGGACTCAATCTCGACCGCCACTGGCGCAACGCCCGCACCCACACGCTGCATGATCCCGTGCGCTGGAAGTATCACGTCGTCGGCAACTATCATCTGAACGGCGTCGCCCCACCGAAGAACGGGGCACTCTGACCCCTGCCCTGATGCCGCCCTTCCCCGGAAGGTCGGCACCGATCTCCCGAGCGATTGCAGCTTTCCACGAGGTGACGGATATGAGCCGCGAAATCCGGCTGAATGCCTTCGACATGAACTGTGTCGGCCATCAATCGCCAGGGCTTTGGACGCATCCGCGCGACCAGTCGTGGCGTTACAAGGATCTCGACTACTGGGTGCATCTGGCAAAGACGCTTGAACGCGGCAAGTTCGACGGGTTGTTCATTGCCGATGTGCTCGGCGTCTATGACGTGCTGAACGGCAATGTAGAGGCGGCGCTCCGGCATTCCGCCCAGGTTCCCGTCAACGACCCGCTGCAACTGGTACCAACCATGGCGCACGCGACTGAGCATCTGGGCTTCGGGCTGACGGCCTCGCTGTCGTTCGAACATCCCTACACCTTTGCACGGCGGATCTCGACGCTCGACCATCTGACGAAGGGCCGCGTCGGCTGGAACATCGTCACCTCCTATCTTAACAGCGGTGCGCTCAATATCGGCCAGGCGCAGCAGACACGGCACGATGATCGCTACGACATCGCGGAAGAATATCTCGAGGTCTGCTACAAGCTTTGGGAAGGCAGTTGGGAAAACGACGCGGTCGTGCGCGACCGGGCAAGCGGCATCTTCACCGATCCGGACAAGGTGCATGCGATCAACCACCAAGGGCGGCATTTCACCGTGCCGGGCATCCATCTCAGCGAACCGTCGCCGCAGCGCACGCCCGTTCTCTACCAGGCAGGCGCCTCCAGCCGCGGCAAGGATTTTGCCGGCACCCATGCCGAGTGCGTCTTCGTCGCAGCCCCCTCGAAAACCGTTCTGAAGCGATACGTCGCGAATGTGCGCGAGGCGGCCGAGCGTGCGGGGCGCAATCCGCGCGACCTCCTCACATTCAATCTCCAAACCGTGATCCTCGGCGAAACCGATGCGGAGGCGAAGAAGAAGTTCGATGAGTATCGCAGCCATGTTTCCTATGAAGCCGCGCTGGCGCTAATCTCCGGATGGACCGGCATCGATTTCGGCCAGTTCGCGCCGGACGAACCGCTCCGCCACCGATATACCAATGCGGTCCAATCTGCGGTCGAGACCTTTACGACGATCGATCCCGATAAGGTCTGGACCGTACGCGAAATGGCCGAGTGGGTCGGTATCGGCGGCTTCGGCCCCGTCTTCGTCGGCTCACCGCAAACGGTCGCAGATCTGCTGCAGGAGTGGGTCGAAGACACGGATGTCGATGGCTTCAACCTTGCCTATGCCGTCACGCCCGAAACCTTCGAGGATGCGGTCGATCTGCTGGTCCCGGAGTTGCAGAAGCGCGGCGTCTACAAGACCAGCTATCGCGAAGGCACGCTGCGGGAAAAGCTGTTCAGCGCCGGCCCACGGCTCTCAGCACCCCATCCCGGCGCAGGCTATCGGGAACTCACCGGAAACGCGCAGGCGATCGCGGCTTCCGCATAGGGGCATACTCGGCAGAAATTGCTCGATGGCTGGGGGCGCTCGGATCCTCGGTGCGCGCAAGAGTATAACTATGCATACGTGGCAGTCGTACGCCTCTCGCCGTCATCCTCGGGCTTCACCCGAGGAATCGATGCGCCCATCGCGAGAAACGCGATCTGACCGCCACGGCTCGAGGCAGATGGATGCTCGGGTCAAGCCCGAGCATGACGGAAAGACAGACAGACGCCGATCAAAGCCAGCGCCTTGCTCGTCAGCGGGCCGGACCCTGTCAGCAGCCCAAGCGCCCGGAAGGATCCGAGCGCGTTCCATCGGTGCCAGTGCCCGATGGTCCGTCCACCGGGCCCCGACCTCTCGAGGTCAGCTGTATAGGCTCACAGGCGGGATTCGGCCATTCAAAGCAAAGTCGCCGACCTCGCGGGCCTTGTAGAAAACAGGGTCGTGCAGCGTGTGGGTGCGAACGTTGCGCCAGTAGCGATCGAAGCCATAATGTGCTGCCGTGGCACGCGCACCCATCAGTTCAAAAACCTTCGTCGTCACATCGAGCGCCACATGGGTGGCGTTGACCTTGGCGGCATAGGCTTCAAGCGCTGCTTCCCCGCGCTCGCGCTCCGTCACCGACCGCCCTTTCGACAACGCAGCCTCGACAACGCCCACCGCAACGTCGGCCAAAGCGACGGATGCTTTCAAGGTAGCCTGCAACTCGCCGACGCGTTCGAGAATGTAGGGGTCGTCGCTGGCACGAGCCACGCCTGAGGTGATCCAGGGTCGCGTGGTGGTTCTGACATAGTCGATTGCGGCGGCGAGCGCGCCTTCCGCCGTTCCGAGATAGAAATTGACAAACACCAGCTGGATCAGCGGCGTGTTGAACGTCGCCTGCACCGCAGGCGGATCGGACGGGTCGGCAAGCGGCAGGATGAAATCACGCTCGTAGACGGGAAAGTCTCGAAACTCGACGCTGCCGCTGTCGGACAGGCGCTGGCCGATATTGTCCCAATCGTCATGGGCGACATAACCCGGCCGGTCCGTCGGCACGACGAAATTGGCGATCTTGCCCTCGAACTCAGCGTTGACATTGATGCGGTCGGAAACGTGCGCGCCGGTCGAAAACGTCTTGCGACCGTTGAGCACATAGTGGCCACCGCGCCGCTCAAGGACCAGCCCGGGATCGCGCGGATTGACGGCTGCGCCCCAATAGAGCTGCCGCTCGACTGTTTCGGCGCCGAGAACCCAGGCCTGGTTCGGATCGGCGGCCGCCCAGTAGACATACTGGCTGTTGACATAGTGATAGCCGAGCAATTGGCCGATCGAGCTTTCGCCGCGCGATATGATCCGGACGAGACGCAAGCCGTCCACCCAGCTCAAGCCCGCGCCGCCAACTTCAGGCGCATGCAATGCCGTCAGCAGCCCCGCCTGACGCAGCGCTTCGATTTCGTCGCGGGGCGGCAGGCCCAGGCGATCGAGTTCAGCGCCGCGTCGGGCGAGCTTGCCCGACAGTTCGCTCGCCTTCGCAAACAGAAGCTGGCGCTTTTCTTCCTGTTCGGTATTGGCCGGTTCGGGTTCCCGGAGGAAATGCACGTTGCTCATTCGCCTCTCTCCATTGGTTGAGGCGAAATAGTGCATTTATTCTATAGACACTAACAGAAACGGGATTTCAACTCGCAGGCGCCAGCGGGAAAGTCCTACCCGCCGCTGCCGAGAAGACGGCCGTTGACCTCAAGACGGTCAGCCGACTTCAACATCTCTGAGCGCCACGATCTCGGTGGCGTTGTCGTTGGCTGCAAACTGTTCGAGCGTCATATTGTCGAGGATCGACGCAACGGCATCACGCACGTCGCTCATCGATTTGCGCACATGACAGTTGACCGGATCGGAACAGTCGTCACAGGCTTCGAACGCCGTGCGGCTCGCACAGCGGATCGGCGCCAACGGCCCGTCCAGCGTGCGGATGACCTGGCCGATGCGAATATCGGACGCCGGTCTGGAAAGCGAATAGCCGCCGCCCGGCCCCTTTTTCGAGCGCAGGATCCCGGCATTGCGAAGCTCGAGCAGGATCGCATCGAGGAACTTCTTCGGAATATTGTTGCGGGTGGCGATTTCAGTGATGAAGGCGGTTTCGCCGGGCTCCAGTTGAGCCAGGTCGACAAGAGCCTTCAGCCCGTATTTACCCTTCTTGGTCAACATTGCACTTCGCTTTCCTGAACACAAAGGCCGCCACAAGTCCGTTCCGCACCGACGTTGGTATCACCGGATGCAACGGGTTGTGACGGCCGCACTGTTTTCGCTTAAGATGCCATACACCGAAACCGGGTCACTCTCAAGAAATTACGTAAGTTTCTGCATAGATTTTGTGAATTTTATTGTCGAATCTAAGGCGGAGCAGCAATGATTTGCTCATCTGGCCCGACGCCTCTTCGCTGGTGATTGCCGCCGGCAAAATTCCGGGCCCGCCGTCATCGATTATGGTGACGAGACCGTTCCGCTTCAGACCGTGAGATGACGCCGCGCCTCGACCGTGTCCAGCGTCTCCGGCGGCCCCTCATGCACCACGGCACCGCGATCCATGATGTAGACGTGGTCCGCGAGCTCGCGGCAGAAATCGAGATATTGCTCGACCAACAGGATCGCCATGCCGGTCGAATCGCGGAGATAGCGGATCGCCCGGCCGATATCCTTGATGATCGACGGCTGGATGCCCTCGGTCGGCTCGTCGAGCACGAGGATGCGCGGACGGGTGACGAGCGCCCGGCCGATCGCCAATTGCTGCTGTTGGCCACCGGAGAGATCGCCGCCTCGGCGCCCGAGCATCGAGCGAAGCACGGGAAACAGGTTGAAGACATCCTCCGGTATCGAACGATCGCCGCGTTTGACCGGCGCGTAACCAGTTTCGAGGTTCTCCTTCACACTCAGCAGCGGAAAGATCTCGCGCCCCTGCGGCACATAGCCGATGCCCTCCTTGGCGCGGCGATAGGGCGCCATGCCGCCGAGCGCCACGCCATTGAAGGCGATCGCCCCGGCACTGACCGGATGCTGCCCGGTGATGGCGCGAAGCAGGCTCGACTTGCCGACGCCGTTGCGGCCAAGCACGCAAGTGATCTTGCCCATCTCGGCACCGATCGAGACGTTGCGCAGCGCCTGGGCGGCGCCATAGTGGAGATTGACGTTTTCGACGCTCAGCATGAAGGCGTCCTTTCCTTGGGCGGTTGGCAAGCGACCGGTGTCAGCGGCCGAGATAGTTTTCGATCACCTTCGGATCGCTGCTGACGAAATCGATCGAGCCTTCGGCCAGCACCGAGCCTTCGGCGAGACACGTCACCTTGACGCCGAGCTCGCGGATGAAGCCCATGTCGTGCTCGACGACGACGACCGAGCGTGTCCTGGCGATCTCCTTGAGCAGGATTGCCGTTTCGGCCGTCTCCGCGTCGGTCATGCCGGCCACAGGCTCGTCGACCAGCAGCAGTTCCGGCTCCTGCGCCAGCAGCATGCCGATCTCCAGCCATTGCTTCTGGCCATGCGACAGGTTGGCGGCAAGATCGTCGCGCCGGGCGCTGAGCCGGACGGTCGTAAGGATCTCATCTATCCGCGCCTTGTCGTCCGCCGTCTGACGATAGAACAGCGTCGGGAAGACGCCGCGGCTGCGATTGAGCGCCAGTTCCAGATTGTCCCAGATGGTGTGGCTTTCAAAGACCGTCGGTTTCTGGAACTTGCGGCCGATACCAAGGCTGGCGATTTCGGCTTCATCGCGTTTGGTCAGGTCGATATCGCCCTTGAAGAACACCTGCCCCTCGTCCGGGCGGGTCTTGCCGGTGATGATGTCCATCATCGTCGTCTTGCCGGCGCCGTTCGGGCCGATGATGGCGCGAAGCTCGCCCGGCTCGATCACGAAGGAGAGCGAATTGAGCGCCTTGAACCCGTCGAAGGAGACCGAGACGCCATCGAGATAGAGCAGGCTTTTCGGTTTCGTCTGGCTGATCGTCTGGTTCATGCCAATCACTCCGCTGCCATCGGTTCAGCGACAAGGTTGTCGCGCGCGCTCTCGGCATCTGCCGCGCGGCGGTGAGCCTTGCGGCGGGTAAGATAAGCGCTCGCGGTCCCAATCACGCCTTTTGGCAGGAACAGCGTGACCAGGACGAACAGCCCGCCAAGCGCAAACAGCCAGAACTCCGGAAAGGCTGCGGTGAAGATGCTCTTGCCGCCATTGACCAGGATCGCGCCGACGATCGGGCCGATCAGCGTCCCGCGTCCGCCGACCGCGGTCCAGATGACCACCTCGATGGAGTTGCCGGGCTCGAACTCGCCGGGATTGATGATGCCGACCTGCGGCACGTAAAGCGCGCCGGCAATGCCCGCCATCATCGCCGAGACGGTGAAGGCGAAGAGCTTGATGTGTTCGACGCGATAACCGAGAAAGCGCGTGCGGCTTTCCGCATCCCGCACGGCGACCAGCACCTTGCCGTATTTCGAGCGCACGATCGCCGCCGTCAGCACCAGGCACAGGGCAAGCGTCACCGCGGATGCCGAAAAAAGTGCGGCGCGTGTACCGTCAGCCTGGATGTTGAAGCCGAGGATATCCTTGAAGTCGGTGAGGCCGTTGTTGCCGCCGAAACCCATGTCGTTGCGGAAGAAGGCAAGCAGCAGCGCATAGGTCATCGCCTGGGTGATGATCGACAGATAGACGCCGTTGACCCGCGAGCGGAAGGCGAACCAGCCGAAGACGAAGGCAAGCAGTCCGGGCACCACCACCACCATCAGTGCCGCGAACCAGAACATGTCGAAGCCCTGCCAGAACCAGGGCAGCTCCTTCCAGTTGAGAAACACCATGAAATCCGGCAGCAAAGGATTGCCATAGGAGCCGCGCGCGCCGATCTGGCGCATCAGGTACATGCCCATGGCATAGCCGCCGAGCGCGAAGAACGCGGCGTGACCGAGCGAGAGGATGCCGCAGAAACCCCATACGAGATCGAGCGCCAGCGCCAGAAGCGCGTAGGTCAGATATTTGCCGAACAGCGAGACCAGATAGGTCGGCACGTGCAGCGGGTGATCCGGCGCCGTCAGCAGGTTGAGGGCGGGAATGGCAATGGCAAAAGCCAGCAGTAGCGCCACAACCGTGACGATGCTGCGATCGAGCGACTTGAGCAGAAACGAGGTGATCATGCCTCCACCGCCCTTCCCTTGAGTGCGAAGAGGCCGCGCGGCTTCTTCTGGATGAAGAGGATGATGAGCACCAGAACGAGGATCTTACCGAGAACGGCGCCCGCATAGGGCTCGAGGAACTTGTTGAGGATGCCGAGCGAGAAGGCGCCGACGAGCGTTCCCCAGAGATTGCCGACACCGCCGAAGACGACGACCATGAAGCTGTCGATGATATAGCCCTGGCCGAGATTGGGCGAAACATTGTCGATCTGCGACAGCGCCACGCCGGCCATGCCGGCGATGCCGGACCCGAGAGCAAAGGTCAGAGCGTCGACCAGGGGCGTGCGGATGCCCATGGACGACGCCATGCGGCGGTTCTGCGTCACGGCCCGCATCCTCAGCCCCATCGACGTTCGCTTCAGCAGGAACAGAAGGGCTGCAAAGACGGCGAGCGCAAAGACGATGATCCAGAGCCGGTTCCAGGTGATCGTCAAGCCGCCGAGATCAAAGGCGCCGGCCATCCAGGAGGGATTGCCGACTTCGCGGTTGGTCGGCCCGAAGATCGAGCGAACCGCTTGCTGCAGGATCAGCGAGATCCCCCAGGTGGCCAGCAGCGTTTCGAGCGGCCGACCATAGAGAAAGCGGATGACGCTGCGCTCGATGGCAAGGCCGATGATCCCGGTGACGAGAAAGGCGAGCGGCAGGGCGATCGCCAGCGACCAGTCGAAGAGAGCGGGATAGGAGGTGCGAATGACGTCCTGGACCAGGAATGTCGTATAGGCGCCGAGCATGACCATCTCGCCATGCGCCATGTTGATGATGCCCATCACGCCGAAGGTAATGGCAAGACCGATTGCCGCGAGCAGCAGCACCGAACCGAGCGACAACCCGTACCAGACGTTCTGGCCGGCGTTCCAGAATGCTTGCGCCTGTTCGATGCGCTGCAGCGCGGCCTCGATATCCGGTTTCAGGCTCACGTCCGCCGATGAGCGCGCTGAGGTCAGCGCGCCAAGCGCCTCGCGGCCACCGCCTTCTGCCAGCGTCTTGATCGCCGCACGCTTGTCGTCGTCGGAACGGTCGGAAACCAGAAGCGTCACCGCGCGCGCCTCGTCGAGCGCCTTGCGCACCGTTGCGTCCTTTTCCGCGGCGAGTGCCGTCTCGATCGCCTCGAGCGCGTCGGCATTCGGCGTCTGCCGCATGGATTGCGCCGCCTTCAACCTTGCGCCCGTATCGGCGCTGAAAAGCGTCAGTCCACCGAGCGCGCCTCGAACGGCGCGCCGGACGGCGTTGTTGACCTTGATTTTCTGCAGCTCGCCCTTCGGCACTTCGCCGACATCAGAGCCATCAAGCGGATTGACTAGAACAAGACTCGCGCCCTTCTCCGTCGTGAGGAAGACCCCGCCGTCGGTCTTTCGCGCATAGAGATTGCCCTCCCCAAGTGCCTCGAGAACCGGGATGACACGTGGATCGCCGCTCTTGGCAAGCGCGGCAATGCGATCATCGAGCTCGGCCAGCTTGGCCGTTCCGAGCGCACTGACGAGCGCGCCGAGATCGTCCGCGGCGCGCGAGCCCGTGACATGGGCTGAAACCAGCAGGCAGAGGGTGATCAACAGGGTTTGCAGAATGCGATACATCGCCCTCTCGCTTGGGTCTCGCTCGTCTGTGGCAGCGCCAGGCAGGCGCGGCCACGCGGCATGGAATTTCGAGATCCCTTCGCCCAACGGGAGCATTGGGCGAAGGGTATGCCTGCCTATGATTTCGTCATTCAAAGGGGAGCGAGTCGTTGGCCACGACCCGGAAACTATCGTTTGGTGATGAAATCAGGAGCCCTTGCCGCCGCATTTGCCCGTGGCGACGTTGAAGTTGCCGCAGGACATCGGCGCGCGCCAATCGGCGATCAGGTCCTTGGAGTCAGGCAGGTAATCGGACCATTCGTCACCAACCACGAGACCGGGCGTTTCCCAAACCGTCTCGAACTGGCCGTCGCTCTGGATTTCACCGATCAGCACCGGTTTGGTGATGTGGTGGTTCGGCATCATCGTCGAATAGCCGCCGGAGAGATTGGGCACGGATACGCCGATCATGGCGTCAAGCACTGCGTCGGTGTCGGTCGTTCCGGCCTTCTCGACCGCCTTGAGCCACATGTTGAAGCCGATATAGTGGGCTTCCATCGGGTCGTTGGTGACGCGTTTGTCGTTCTTGGTGTAGCCCTTCCAGGTCTTGATGAACTCGGCATTGGCAGGCGTATCGACCGACTGGAAGTAGTTCCAGGCGGCGAGATGGCCGACGAGCGGGGCCGTATCGAGACCGGCGAGTTCCTCTTCGCCAACGGAGAAGGCGACAACCGGGATATCCTCGGCCTTCACGCCCTGGTTCGCCAGTTCCTTGTAGAACGGCACGTTTGCGTCGCCGTTGATCGTCGAGACGACCGCCGTCTTCTTGCCGGCAGAACCGAATTTCTTGATATCGGACACGATCGTCTGCCAGTCGGAATGACCGAACGGCGTGTAGTTGATCATGATGTCCTCGGGCTTCACGCCCTTGGAGATGAGATAGGCCTCGAGGATCTTGTTGGTCGTGCGCGGATAGACGTAGTCGGTGCCCGCCAGAACCCAGCGCTCGACGCTTTCGTTTTCCATCAGGTAGTCGACCGCCGGAACGGCCTGCTGGTTCGGCGCGGCACCGGTGTAAAAGACGTTGCGCTGGCTTTCCTCACCCTCGTACTGCACCGGGTAGAAGAGGATCGAATTCAGCTCTTCGAACACGGGCAGGACGGATTTGCGCGAGACTGACGTCCAGCAGCCGAACACGGCCGAAACCTTGTCGACGGAAACGAGTTCGCGCGCCTTTTCGGCAAAGAGCGGCCAGTCTGACGCCGGGTCGACGACGACCGCTTCCAACTTCTTGCCGAGCAGGCCGCCCTTCTTGTTCTGCTCGTCGATGAGCATGAGCATGGCGTCCTTCAGCGTCGTCTCGGAGATCGCCATCGTTCCCGACAGCGAATGCAGAATGCCGACCTTGATCGTGTCGTCGGCCGCAAAGGCGCCGTTGAATGCCGTCGTCGACAGGATCGTTGCCAGGAAAGCGCCGGTGACGCGTGCCTTGATATTCATCTGATTGAACCCCTCTCGTTCTGATCGCCGCAACGAGGCTTCGTACCTTTTGACCGTTGCTTGAGGGATCATCCGCCAGTCGTGCTGCACTGCACATACGTCATTCTACGTAGGTCGAGGGGGCAAAGAGGAAGCTGCCGCGATATGGGCGATCCGGAGTTCACGCCGCGGTGCAGGAATTGTGCAAAGGCCATGACGTTGAAATCAACGTGCCAGTCTGGCCGCAGGATGGCTTTTCCGGCTATTGAAACATCGAAGGCCGACTGGCCATCAACAGCAGCTCAACACAGGTGAGAGATCATGAAAGCACGTATCAAGTGGGTTGAAGAGCGAACATTCGTCGGCGAGTCCGGAAGCGGTCACAAGATCGTCCTCGGAACGGCATCCGGTCCGGAAGGGCGGACGCCGGGCCCAAGCCCGATGGAGCTGATGTTGATCGGAGCCGGCGGTTGCTCGGCCTACGACGTGGTTCATATTCTCGAAAAGGGTCGCGAGCCGGTCGAAGATTGCTCCGTGGAGCTCGACGCCGACCGCGCCGAAGAAGACCCGCGCGTCTTTACCCGCATCCATATGCACTTCGTGGTCAAGGGGCGTGGCCTCTCGGAAAAGAAGGTCGAGCGCGCGGTCGCCCTCTCGCTTGAAAAATACTGCTCGGCGTCAGCCATGCTCGCCAAGTCCGCGAGGATTACCCATGATTTTGTCGTCGTCGACACATCAGCTGTGAGCGGATGATCCTTTCACACTTGCTTTCGCCATCTCCGCATTGCATAAATTTCACGCACGGAATGTGCGTGCCGTGAAAATAGGCACATATGTGTCGGCAATGCTGGAGATGACGAGGCAACATGGCGGCACGCCAGCGCATCATTCCCGTTCGACGCGAATACAATCGCTGGGTCGCCGACCAGACGCTTGAAGACTATGCGCTGCGCTTCACCGCCAAGAGTGCGCGGCGCTTTTCCTCCGAGCGCATCTCTCAGACGGCGATCGGGGCGATCTCGTTCCTGGCGCTGGAGGCGATCGGTGGCGCGATCACCATGTCCTACGGCACGACCAACGCCATCGTCGCCATCCTGATCGCCAGCCTGATGATCCTGACGGTCGGCCTGCCGATCAGCCGTTACGCGATCCGCCACGGCGTCGACATCGACCTTCTGACCCGCGGCGCCAGCTTCGGCTACATCGGCTCGACCCTCACCTCGCTGATTTATGCGAGCTTCACCTTCATCCTCTTTGCGATCGAGGCCTCGATCATGTCGGGTGCGCTCGAGCTGGCGCTCGGCATACCGCTTTGGGTCGGCTACATCGTCAGCGCGGTCGTCGTCATTCCGCTCGTCACCCATGGGGTGCGGCTCATCAGCAAGTTCCAGCTGATCACCCAGCCTTTCTGGATCGTGCTCAATATCCTGCCCTTTATCTTCATCGCCTTTGCGGACTGGGAGAAGGTCGCCACCTGGCTTGCCTATGCCGGCATGCATCATGCATCCGGTCCACCGGGCACGCTCGCGCCCTTCGACCTCATCGAGTTTGGCGCCGCCTCGGCGGTGATCTTTGCGCTGATGGCGCAGATCGGCGAGCAAGTCGACTTCCTGCGCTTCCTGCCGCCCGACGGCCAGCGCAAGCTGCATCACCGCGTCGCCATCTTCCTGGCCGGCTCCGGCTGGGTGCTCGTCGGGGCACCGAAGCTTCTGGCCGGTTCGTTCCTTGTCGTGCTGGCGCTTTCCTCCGGCGTTCCGTCGACGCGGGCGGCCGACCCGGCGCAGATGTACTACACCGCCTTCGGCTACATGATCCCGTCTGAGACCGCCGCCCTCCTCTTGATGGTCGCCTTCGTGGTCGTTTCGCAGTTGAAGATCAACGTCATGAACGCCTATGCCGGGTCACTTGCCTGGTCCAACTTCTTCTCGCGCCTCACCCACAGCCATCCCGGCCGCGTCGTCTGGCTGGTGTTCAACGTGGCGATCGCGCTGCTTCTGATGGAACTCGGCATCTACAAGCTCCTTGAGGAAACGCTCGGCGTCTTCTCGATCGTCGCCATGGCCTGGCTTTGCACCATTTCGGCCGATCTCTTCGTCAACAAGCCACTCGGCCTCTCGCCACCCGGCATCGAATTCAAGCGCGCCCATCTCTACGATATCAACCCGGTCGGCCTCGGTGCCATGGCGCTTTCGGCGACGATCGCGCTGGCGGCGCATTTCGGTGCCTTTGGCGCCATTGCCGCATCGCTTGCGCCCTATATTGCGCTGATTGTCGCCTTCATCGCCTCGCCGCTGATCGCCTGGGCGACCGGGGGCAAATATTACCTCGCCCGAAAGCCGAGACGAAGCTGGGCGAGCGAAAGCGAGATCACCTGCTCGATCTGCGAGCATCCCTTCGAGCCGGAGGATATGGCTTGGTGCCCGGCCTACGCTGCGCCCATCTGTTCGCTCTGCTGTTCTCTCGACAGCCGCTGCCATGACATGTGCAAGCCGAAGGCGCGCTTCAATGCGCAGGTGGCAACGGTCGCGAACGCGCTTCTACCCGAAGAGGTAACGGCGAAGCTCACGACGCGGCTCGGGCGCTACGCCATTTCGGCGGCGCTCTCGATCGCAGGCATCGGCCTGATCCTGGCGATGATCGCGCATCAGACCGGCAACGCTTCGCCCGAGACGGCGACCGTCATCGAGCGCACCATCGCCGTTGTCTTCTTCGTCTTTGCCGTGCTCGCCGGTATCGTTTGCTGGTTCTATGTGCTCGCCCACGACAGCCGCGTCGTCGCCGAAGAAGAATCGTCACGGCAGAACACGCTGCTGCTGAAGGAAATCGCCGCACACAAGAAGACCGATGCCGCCCTGCAGCAGGCAAAGGAGACCGCCGAGGCGGCCAACCGCGCCAAGAGCCGCTACGTTGTCGGCCTCAGCCATGAGCTGCGCACACCGCTCAACGCCGTACTCGGCTACGCACAGGTGCTTGAGCGCGATGAAACGATCCCACCGGCCCGACAGGGCGCGATCAAGGTGATCAAGCGCAGCGCCGATCATCTCTCCGGCCTCATCGACGGACTTCTCGACATCTCGAAGATCGAGGCCGGCAAGCTGCAGGTCTATTCCAACGAGACCAACATCCATGATTTCCTCGATCAGGTCGTCGAGATGTTCCGCCCGCAAGCACAGGCGAAGGGGATCGCCTTCGAACATCGACGCGCGCCCGCCTTGCCGCGCTACGTCAAGACAGATGAAAAGCGGCTGCGCCAGATCCTCGTCAACCTGCTCTCCAACGCCCTGAAGTTCACCGAGCGCGGCGAGATCCGCTTCGATATCGATTATCGCAGTCAGGTTGCGACGTTTACGATTGCCGACAGCGGCCGTGGTATTGCCGAGAAGGATCTGCCGCGCATTTTCGACCCATTCCAGCGCGGCGAGGCGGAACATCTCGGCAGCATGCCGGGTCTCGGTCTCGGCTTGACCATAACCCGATTGCTGACGCAGACGCTGGGCGGCGAGATAGCCGTCACCAGCGAACCGAACAGTGGCACGACCTTCAGGGTCCGGCTGATGCTCTCCGCCGTCGATCGGCCGGCGCCGCTGATAGCGGTGCGCCGGATCACTTCCTATCTCGGCCCGCGGCGCACAATCATGATTGTCGACGACAACGCCGATCACCGCGAACTGATGCGCGAAATCCTGCAGCCGATGGACTTTACGGTGCTTGCCGCCGAAAGTGGCGGGCAATGCCTCGCGATGGTCGAGGCGCTGGCGCCGGACATCTTCCTCGTCGATATCTCCATGCCTGGTATGAACGGTTGGGAACTCGTCGACAAATTGCGCCGCAACGGCCAGACGGCGCCGATCATCATGCTGTCGGCCAATATCGGCGACGGCTCGACGACGGGCGCATTTGTCGGCCACAACGACACACTCGCCAAGCCCTTCGGCGTCGGCCAGCTCGCAGACAAGCTCGCCGTTCAGCTCGGCCTGACCTGGATCCATGAGGGCGAAGCGTCCGAGGAGCCGAGAGCGGCAAATGCCGATGCGATGACGTTGCCCGACGAGCACCATGTCGAGGAGTTGATCCGGCTTGGCGAGATCGGTTACGTCAGAGGCATCGAGGCCAAGCTGACGGAAATCGCGCTGGAGCCCGAACATCAGCTCTTCGTCGATGCTGCTCGCGCCTATGTCCAGGCCTTCGACCTCACGGGCTATGACGCCTTCCTGAAGAAAAAAGCGGCGAATGGAGCTGTCACCCGTGGTTGAGACTTACGATCGTCGCGACATCGTACTGCTGGTGGACGATTCCCCGGAGGCCCTCGGCTTTCTAACCGAGGCGCTGGAGCAGTCGGGCTTTTCTGTACTGATCGCCACCTCGGGCAGTGCCGCACTTTCGATTGCCGACCGGATTACGCCCGATGTCATTCTGCTGGACGCTGTCATGCCCGGTATGGACGGGTTCGAAACCTGCCTGAGACTGAAGGCCAACGCCTCCGTCGGCCAGACGCCGGTGCTGTTCATGACCGGGCTGACGGAAACCGAGCATGTGGTGCACGCCCTCGAAGCCGGTGGCGTCGACTACCTGACGAAACCGATCAACATCGATGAGCTCAGGGCCCGCATCCGTGTTCATCTCTCCAATGCCCGCTCGGCGCAAAGCGCCCGCGTTGCGCTAGACGCCGCCGGGCGCCATCTGCTTGCCGTTCGCTCTGACGGCAGTGTTCGCTGGTCGACACCGCAGGCCAACCGCCTCGTCAACGCCGCAACCGGCAGCGACGAGGGCCTTGCGACGATCGCTCGGCGCATCGCCGCCTGGATGGAAAAAACCGAGACAGGCGGCAAGCGGGAGAACAGCTTTACCCTCGAAGAGCCCGGTCAAGCGGGACTGCAGATCTCTTTCCTCGGCGCGATCGGCGCAAACGAATACCTCTTCCGCCTGACAGCCGAGAGCAGGCGCAGCGACGACGAGATGCTGCGGCAGCACTTCTCGCTGACCCAGCGCGAATCCGAAGTGCTGCTCTGGATCGCCAAGGGGAAATCGAACCGCGATATCGGCGAGATTCTCGGACTGAGTTCACGCACCGTCACCAAGCATCTCGAACAGATCTATGTGAAGCTCGGCGTCGAAAACCGTGCCTCGGCGGCGGTCAAGGCGACACAGGTCCTGCACGGGATATAAGCAACACGCTGCTAGCCTTCTTCGCATTTCCCTGGGCCCGAGAAGGGCGTCCGAGAATCCGGAGAGCGAAAGAGTGATGGGGATCGCCTTGCTTCCGGCGTTGCCGCCGAGTGCTCTAGCTAGGCTGAAGAACCTGTTCAGCAAACGCACGCCGCGCGCGAACACGTAGCGCGCCTATGATCGCCAGAGCGATCTGCCGCCAGCGCGCTTTTCGGGCGTATAGATCAATCGAAGTAGGACAAATTCCGCCGCATAAACACAATATCGGCCTAAAGCCTCCACCCACTCTTGCACAGGCAACGCTCCGGCATAGGTATTGGCACAGTGCAGCCGGCCACGCCTGACCGAGCGTCGCGTGCGGAACATCCGGCCGCCCCACACGTTGCCGCTGGTGACCTTGGCATTTGCTGGTGTACCATGGCGGTCTCTGAACGGAGGGTTGCGACATGCTGCGATGGCTTGTACTTGCCGCCGCGACCACGTCCCTGGCCGGTGTTGCGCAAGCGGATGAAGGTGCATTCCTGAAGTCGCTGCAGGGCAGTTGGACGGGCGGAGGGACGGTCAGAATCCGCACCTATATGTCGCCCGTCAATGTTTCCTGCAACTTCGATTCCCAATCCCAAGGGTTGGCACTCTCAATGGAAGGCGTCTGTCGCGGATTGATCCTGATTTCAAAATCGATTGATGCCCAACTGAAGTTCAGTGGCACGAAATACAGCGGATCCTACCTGGGTCCGCGCGGCGGACGGGCGGGCCTGAGCGGCAGCCGTCGCGGCGACGCCATCAATCTCACCATTCGCTGGGCAAAGGAAGTCAACGGCGACCGCAGCGCCAACCTGACGCTACAGAAGGTCGGCGCCAACGGCATGCGGCTGACCACCGTCGACGTCGACCCCGCATCCGGCGACAAGGTCGTCACCAGCGAGATCAACCTGCGCCGCAAGTGACGCCTTTTCAGCGCGCGCCTATCGTTTTCCGGCCTGAAAATTGCGCTGGTATGTAGCGCTCAACAGTGATTCCGCCGCGGTGGACGCCGCCATCGGATCGCGCGCTTCAATGGCGTCGACGATCGCTTCGTGCATCTTCAACGAGTGCTGCAATCCGCCAAACGTCCTGAGTGTCCGGGGAATGCTGATCGTCAGTGCGGTGCGGATCACCGACGAGACAGGCAAGAGAAAGCGATTGCGCGCCGCCTGGATGATTTCCAGATGGAATTCGATGTCGGCTTCGATGGCGGCGGAAACCGTCGCGTGGTCTTCGGTCATCCGGGAATAGGCCGCGCGGATGCGCACGAGTTCGTCCGCCGATCCTCGGCGGGCAGCAAGGCCCGCTGCCATCGGCTCTATCGCCAGGCGGATTTCAAACAGTTCTTCAGCCAGTTGCTGCTGATCCTCCGCCCCCTCATGCCAGGAGAGCACCACCGGATCGAGCGTGTTCCAATGCTCCGGTGCGCGGACACGGGTGCCCAGGCGCGGCTTGGCCTCGATGAACCCCTTGGTCGAGAGGATCTTCAGCGCTTCGCGCAAAGTCGTCCGGCTAACGCGCAGATTGCCCAGCATCTCGGATTCCTTGGGCAGGATGTCGCCGGGTATAAGTTCGCCAAGCGCGATGCGCCGGCCGATCTCCGCCGCGATCTGCGCGGGCAGCCCGCGGTCACCGATCGTAAATGTCGTCATCAGCCGTCCGTTTCCGAAATCCCGGCGCGCATTCTGGCGCGATTCGACCCCTTGCTACCATAGCCGTTGCCACGCCCCAACACGGCCAAGCCAGGTTGAGCCTGGGCGAAGGCGGTTACACTTCGCCGAGACGACCAAGCTCGCCCGCAAAACGCCGAACCATTGCCAATCCTGTCTCGGTCGGGCGCAGCGCAGGCGCGCGATCGAAGACGGGCAGGCCGGCACGTTCGCCGAAGAGACGCTTGCCGTAGCACATCAGGTTCTCGATCCCCTGCATGGTGAACACCACCGCCGGCAAGATATCGCGATAGGCGGCTTCCGCCTCCTCGTCCCAGCCGTCACGATAGAATTCATAGGCCCTCACCGCATGGTCGATGCAATCGGGCGCAAGGATGAAGCCGCGGCATCCGGCACGCAGGTTATCGATGAGTTCAAGACCGGCGCGACCGTTGAAAACGGGCAGGCGGCCCTCTGTGACCTCGATCAGTGTGGCGATATCGACCACCGGCCCCTCGCCCTTGATGAGGGTAATGTTTGGATGCTGGCGGACCAGCTCGGCGATGTCGGTCGCCGTCAGCCCTCTGCCCATGAAGGCTGGCGCATTCTGGATTGCGACGGGCACGTCGATCGCATCGGCGACGCGACCAAAGAAACGGATATATTCCTGGGCCGAGAACTGGCCGACGATCGGCGGCTGCAGGATCAACCAGTCAGCACCGGCGCCAACGGCATGGCGCGCCTGGCGCACCTGCTCTTCGACCGACGGGCCGAAGATGGTCAGCGCCACGGGCACGCCGCCGGCCGTGTCCTCGACCAGCCATTCCATCACGGCCATGCGTTCGGCCTCGCTCAACTTCGAGGCTTCGGTCGCAAGGCCAAGCGCTGCCATGCCGTGCACGCCGGCAACGAGACAGACTTCCGTCTGCCGACGCATCGCCTCGCGATCGAGCTTTTCGTCGTCATCAAACAGCGCGTAGAGGATGGCGTGGATGCCATGCAGGTCGGCAGGATCGAACCGAGACATCGTCGCTCCTCCTCAATGGCTCTCGCGCGGCACGGCGTGCCCGCGACAACCGACAAGGAAATCAAGATCGGCGCCGCGATCGGCCTGCATCACGCGCTCGACATAAAGGCCCTGATAGCCACCGGGCATGGCGATTTCCGGTGGTGTCCATTCCTCCCGCCGGCGCGCTAGCTCCGCCTCGTCGACATCGAGGTGCAGCCGGCGCCCGGCCACGTCGAGTTCAATCCAGTCGCCGTCCTTGACCAGCGCCAAGGCACCACCGACCGCAGCCTCCGGCGCGACGTGCAGAACGACAGTGCCGAAGGCGGTGCCCGACATGCGAGCGTCGGAGATGCGCACCATGTCGCGCACGCCCTTCTTCAGCAGCTTTTGCGGCAGCGCCATGTTGCCCACCTCGGCCATCCCGGGATAGCCCTTGGGGCCGCAATTCTTCAGAACCATGATCGATGTCTCGTCGATAGCGAGGTCGGGATCGTCGATACGCTGCTTGTAGTGATCGATCGTTTCGAAGACGACCGCGCGGCCGCGATGCTGCATCAGGGCCGGGGTCGCGGCGGAGGGCTTTAGGATCGCCCCCTGCGGCCCCAGATTGCCCTTCAAGACGGCAATCCCGCCCTGCTGCGTCAACGCCACGTCGCGCGGCAGGATGACATCGGGATTGTAATTCTCCGCATCCGCAATGTTTGCGCCGACGCTTTGGCCGGTAACCGTCGGGTTGTCGAGATCGAGCAGATCGGCGATTTCCTTCATGACGGCGGGAAGACCGCCGGCGTAACAGAAATCCTCCATCAGGAACGTGCCTGAAGGCATGAGGTTGAGGATCGTCGGGACATCCCGGCCAAATCGGTCCCAATCTTCGAGCGTCAGTTCGGTTCCCACCCGTCCGGCAATCGCTAGCAGATGAACGACGGCATTGGTCGAGCCGCCGATAGCGCCGTTGACACGGATGGCATTGGCGAAAGCGGCACGCGTCAGGATATGCGACGGGCGCAAGTCCTCGGCCACCATCGCGACGATCCGCCTGCCGGAAAGCCGCGCCAGGCGCGCGCGGTGTGCATCGACGGCAGGATAGGCGGCGTTGCCGGGCAGAGCCAAGCCCAATGCTTCTGCCATCGACGCCATGGTCGAAGCCGTGCCCATTGTCATGCAATGGCCAGGCGAACGCGACATGGCGCTTTCCGCCGCCATGAATTCGGCCGGCGTCATGACACCGGCGCGCACATCCTCGGAGAATTTCCAGACATCGGTGCCCGAGCCGATGGTCCTGCCCTTGAGCCGCCCGTTCAGCATAGGTCCGCCTGAGACGACGATCGCCGGCAGATCGCAGGATGCCGCTCCCATGACGAGGGATGGCGTGGTCTTGTCGCAGCCGGCCATCAGCACGACACCGTCGATCGGGTTGCCGCGGATTGCCTCCTCCACATCCATGGACGCAAGGTTGCGAAAGAGCATGGCGGTCGGACGCAGGTTGGACTCGCCGCAGGAAAAGACCGGAAACTCCAGCGGCAGGCCGCCCGCCTCCAGCACGCCCGCCTTGATATGTTCGATCAGGCCGCGAAAATGAGCGTTGCACGGCGTGAGTTCGGAAAAGGTATTGCAGATGCCGATCACCGGGCGACCGTCAAAGGCGTCATCCGGCAGGCCGTTGTTCTTCATCCAGCTGCGATGAATGAAGGCATCCTTATCGAGCCCCCCGAACCAATGCTGCGATCTCAGTTTTCTCGACACGTTCAGCTCTCCCTACGTACCCTGCCATGTGTTGGCCGACGGGCATTTTTATTTCTCTTATAATCGGAGTTATTCGCGGTCAAGCATCTACCACGCACAATTGCCCGTGCCCACCAGCCTATGCGGGAGTGGGCGGGCACATCGCAGAAGATGAAATGACGTCTCGAGATCGCGGGCGAAACCGGTCACGGGGGCAAAGCGTGCCGCCCCCTGGCCGCACGAACGGCAGGCGCCGCACCACCGCGGCGATGCACGGCGGACAGCTATCGGGGCATGGCGGCGTGACTTGGCTTAAGGATGATGCAAAACGCTCAGTCCACCGTCGACGGTCAGGCAGGTGGCGTTGATGAAGGTGCACTCGTCCGACACCAGGAAGAGTGCGGCGCGAGCGATTTCATCCGCCGTGGCGATGCGGCCGCCGGGGTGCAGCTTCATCGTTTCCGCCTCGGCGGCGACCGGGTCCGGGAAGCTGTTCCAGTATTCGACCGCCTTCTGGGTCAGCACGTATCCAGGCGCAAGGGCATTCACCCGGATGCCTCTGGAGGCATATTCGATGCCGAGCGACTTGGTCATGCCGAGAAGCGCATGTTTCGCCACGGGATAGGGAAACGTATGCGGTATGATCGTGAAGGCATGTGTCGAGGCGATGTTGAGAATGACCCCACCGCCCGCCTCGATCATACCGGGCAGAACGGCGCGGCTACAGTTCCAGGCGCCCTTGAGATTGACATCAAAGCAGCGCTGCCAGTCGGCATCGCTCAATGCCAGCGGCTCTGAAAAGACATTGATGCCGGCATTGTTGACCAGCGCATTCGGCCTGCCGATCGTCTTTTCGGCCTGGCGGATGGCCTCGGCAATCGCATCGGCATCGGTGATATCTGCCGTCGTCGAGGCAAGCGTGCCGCCTTCCGCCGCAAGCCGGGCCGTCTCCTTTTCGAGCAGCGGCCCGTCGCGATCGATCAGAAAGAGGCTGGCGCCTTCCTTCAGGAACGCTTCGGCCATGGCAAGACCAATGCCCTGGGCTGCCCCTGTAATGACAATGCGTTTTCCAGCGAGCCGCTTGCTCATATTTTCTGCCTCCCTCGACTGATGATCCCGCGCAACCGTCACCACTCGGCGACGCTGCCGTCCTCATGGCGCCAGATCGGATTGCGCCAGCGATGGCCCTCCTTGGCGCGCTCGATGACATAGGCCTCGTCGACCTCGACGCCGAGGCCCGGACCCTGCGGGATCGAGACAAAACCGTCCTCATAGTGGAAGACGTCCTTGTTCGAGACATAGTCGAGAATATCGTT
>NZ_LMDT01000019.1:0-76669 GCF_001425885.1 Ensifer sp. Root1252
AACTGCAGGCCATTTCCTCCACCGAAACACTATTCGCGGCCCGACCATGAGCGAGGCGGCGGCAATCACCGGCGCCAGCGTGTTGGAAAACAGATAGGGCCGCGAGCGCTGGCGCAGCCAGTCGACAACCTCGGCCTTGGCCGACGTGTAACCGCCCGATGAGCGAGGCGGCGGCAATCACCGGCGCCAGCGTGTTGGAAAACAGATAGGGCCGCGAGCGCTGGCGCAGCCAGTCGACAACCTCGGCCTTGGCCGACGTGTAACCGCCCGAGGCGCCGCCGAGCGCCTTGCCGAGCGTGCCGGTGATGATGTCGACGCGGCCCTCGACACCGCAATGTTCGGCCGAGCCGCGACCGTTCCTGCCGACGAAGCCGACCGCATGGCTGTCATCGACCATGACCATGGCGCCATACTTCTCGGCGAGGTCACAGACGCCCCCGAGATTGGCGATGATGCCGTCCATCGAGAACACGCCGTCGGTGGCGATCAGCTTGAAGCGACTGCCTTCGGCCTTCTTCAGCTCTTCCTCCAGCGCCGCCATGTCGTTGTTGGCATAGCGGAAGCGCTTGGCCTTGGAGAGGCGCACGCCGTCGATGATCGAGGCGTGGTTCAAGGCGTCGGAGATGATCGCGTCCTCTTCGCCCAGCAGCGTCTCGAACAGGCCGCCATTGGCGTCGAAACAGGAGGAATAAAGGATCGTGTCTTCCAGGCCGAGGAAGGCGGAGATGCGCGCCTCCAACTGCTTGTGCTCTTCCTGCGTGCCGCAGATAAAGCGCACCGAGGCCATGCCGTAGCCGTAACGGTCGAGCGCCTTTTTGCCGGCCTCAGTCAGTTCCGCATTGTCGGCCAGGCCGAGATAGTTGTTGGCACAGAAGTTCAGCACCCGCTCGCCCGAGGCAACCTCGATCTCGCCCGCCTGTTTCGAGACGATCACCCGCTCCGACTTGTAGAGACCGGATGATTTCAAGCCATCGAGTTCGGAGCGGAGGTGGGAAAGAAAAGCATTGGTCATGGCGGGCCGCTTTCACTGTGAAAAGGACGTTTCGTGCCAGACGAGTACCACGACAGCTTTCCCGTTGCAGCAAATTCCAGCGGCCAGGCCATGCGCAGAGGCAGTAGTGAGGGAAAACGACAGGGCCTTTCGCAACAGACCCGCTGGTCTGAAATTTTATGTCGCGCCCTTGGCGGTGCGAGACATATTGCTTCGGCCACTCCAGCTTTTGAGCGGTCGAAGATCGAAGCTGGCACCCTTTGTCCCATCAAGCACCATCCATTCGCGCCGCCGACGCAGCGCGGCTGGATTCCTGTGACAAGCACAGGAATGAGGGAGGGGACGTAGTTGCAGCCAGCGTATTCAGAATCTGGTCCCCAACAATCGCGGCAATATTATCCCAAGCTCAGGACAATGAGACGGGATCATTGGTCAGAGGGCATGCAGATAGGGCGAGATATCCTCCCAATCCGGGTTCATGCGTTCGATCAGGTTCAACTTTCACTTTCGAGGCCATTTCTTGATCGTTTTCTCCCGAGTTATCGCCGCGGTCAGCAAATCAAACTCCTCAAACCAGACCAGCGTCTTGACGTATCTCGATGTGAAGCCGGGCGTCAGGTCGTTCTGATGTTCGTAAAGCCGGGTGGCGAGATCCTTCGTCACGCCAACATAAAGCGTGCCTTTCGCTTGGACGCGAGGATGTAGACATAGCCCCTCATGAAAGGGAAATTGGCGATATCGCGCTTATTGCACAAGTAAAAATTGTAGTTGGGTGAAAGAATTTCGACCGCCCGCCACGCCCTCATTCCTGTGCTTGTCACAGGAATCCAGCCGCGCCGCGTCGGCGGCGCGACTTAGCTGGTCTGAGGGCGGAACTCCCCCAACTTCGTACTGCACCAGTGCCGAAAAGATACGAGAATCGGGACAAACCCAACCGCGAGAGCTAATCGTCGGGCCTCACCCCTCCAAATACCCGTCGATCACGGCCAGAAATGCCTCGCCGTACCGCTCGCGTTTGCTTTCGCCGATGCCGGGGATGTCGAGCAGCTCGTCGAAGCCGCGCGGGCGCTCCTTGGCGAGCGCGATCAGCGTTGCATCCGGGAAGACGACGTAGGGCGGCACGTTCAGGTCCTTGGCGATGGTGAAGCGCTCGGCGCGCAGCAGTTCGAACAGTTCGAGGTCGGAACCGGCAAGGTCGGCGCGCTCGCGCTGGCTGCCCGATTTCGCCTGCCGCGCCGCCTTGCCCGTCTGCGGGCGGTCCTTGCGAAACAGCACCTGGCGCTCGCGCTTGAACACGGCGCGGGCCTCCGCTTCGAGCTTGACTGCGCCGAAGGCCGTGTGATCGACGCTGACGAGACCGGCGGCCAGCAATTGCCGAAACACCGATTGCCAGGTACGCGCCGGCAGATCCTTGCCGGCGCCGAAGACCGGGATGTCGACATGGCCGAAACGCTCGGTCTTTTCGTTGACGGTCCCCATCAGCACGTCGACGACATGGCCGGTGCCGAAGCGCTCGCCGGTGCGGTAGACGGCGGCGAGCGCCTTGATCGCGGCCTCGGTGCCGTCCCAGGTTTCCACGGGCTTCAGGCAGGTATCGCAATGACCGCAACGACCGGGATGCGCCTCGCCGAAATGCGCGAGGATCGCCTGTCGGCGGCAGCCAGCCGTCTCACAGATCGCCAAAAGCGCATTGAGCTTGCCGCGCTCGATGCGCTTGATTTCGTCCGCCACTGCGCCCTCGTCGATCATCCGGCGGCGCTGCAAGACGTCGGCCATGCCATAGGCCATCCAGACCTCGGACGGTTGGCCGTCACGTCCGGCGCGGCCGGTCTCCTGGTAATAGGCCTCGACCGAGCCCGGCAGATCGAGATGGGCGACATAGCGCACATCCGGCTTGTCGATGCCCATGCCGAAGGCGACGGTTGCGACCAGGCAGAGGCTCTCCTCCTTGAGGAACGCGTCCTGATGGGTGTCGCGCAGCGTCCGGTCCATGCCGGCGTGATAGGGCAGCGCTCGAATGCCCTGCCCGTTCAACCATTCCGCAGTGTCCTCGACCTTTGCCCGCGACAGGCAATAGACGATGCCGGACGATCCGCGGAAGCGGGAGACAAAGCGCAGCAACTGCTGGCGCGGCTGGTCGCGCTCGACAATTTCATAGGCGATGTTCGGTCGGTCGAAGCTGGTGGTAAAGACTTCGGCGCCCTGCAGCGACAAGCGCTCGATAATGTCTTCGCGGGTATGCGGATCGGCCGTCGCCGTCAGCGCGATGCGCGGAACGCCGGGATAGCGCTCGGCAAGCAGGCCGAGGGTGCGATATTCCGGCCGGAAATCATGACCCCACTGCGAAACGCAATGGGCCTCGTCGATGGCGAAAAGCGCAATGCGGGCATTGCCGATGAGATCGGCGAAACCATCGGTGACGATGCGCTCGGGCGTGACGTAGAGGAGGTCAAGCGTGCCATCGGCAATCTGCCGGCGCACGGCCACCGCTTCTTCGCGCGTCAGGGACGAATTGAGTGCCGCCGCATTGACGCCGAGCTGCTTCAACGCCTCGACCTGATCGCGCATCAGCGCGATCAGCGGCGAAACGACGACGCCGAGGCCGGGACGGCAGAGTGCAGGGATCTGGAAGCAGAGCGACTTGCCGGCGCCGGTCGGAAACAGAACGACTGCATCGCCTCCGGCGGCCACATGCTCGACCACCTCCTGCTGCCGGCCGCGAAAGGCGGAGTAGCCATAGACGCGTTTGAGCACATCCAAAGGTGCCGGCGCGGCTCCGTCGAAGAGATGGCCGGCGACGCCCTTGGCGCATTGCGCCCTTTGCCCAATCTCCATCATATCTCCTTTACGGGAATCACCTGATCATCATCGCCCCAAGCGACCGCAATGCCATAGCCTTCCGGTCAACGGAATAGAGCAAGGCAAATCGCGGCGGCTGGACGGGCGGCTTCGGACCTGTTAGCTGAACTCGCCGCCGATGCGACCCTTCCGGTCACCGGCAATCTCGTGGATTGAAAAAACTGGAAAGTAACGATGTCTAGCATTCTGGCGGCAAGCGGCGGCGTCAAGCAGTTAATCTGCATCAACTGGGGGACCAAATACGGCGCGCCCTTCATCAACCGCCTCTATGCCATGGCGGCGCGCAACATCACCCCGCCCTTCACCTTCACCTGCTTCACCGACAATCGCGAGGGTCTGCACCCGGAAATTCTCTGCGAGGATCTGCCGCCGCTGGACATTGGAAAAATGCCCGAGAAGACGCCGGGCATCTGGAACAAATCTCGGCTATGGGGCGCCAAGCTGGGCAACCTCAGCGGACCGGTGCTGTTTCTGGACCTCGATATCGTCATCGTCGGGTCGCTCGACGCCTTCTTCGAGGTCGGAGAACCCGACGATGTGATCCTGGCGCGCAACCAGACGACGCCGTTCGAACGGCTCGGCCAGACCTCGCTGTTTCGCTTCCCGGTCGGCAAGCTGGTGCCGCTGCAGCAGAAGTTCCTGGCCGATCCGCAAGCCGTTGCCAATGAATACCGCTTCGAGCAGCGTTTCGTGACGCGCAACGCGCCGGGCGGCGTAAAACTTTTCCCAAGGCGCTGGGTGCTGCATTTCCGGCAGGACTGCCACTGGCCGCTCCCCCTAAACTACTTCTTCGCGCCGCGCCTGCCGACCGATGCACGCGTGGTGCTTTTCCCCCGCAGCCTGCTGCCGCAGCATGCGATCGACGGACAGTATGGCTATCGCGGCCGCGTGGACACGCCGCTCGGGCATATCCGGCGCCTGTTTTCCGGTGACCGGCGTGAAAAGAATCCAATCCGCTACCTGCGCCACTATATCCGCCCAGCTCCCTGGGTGGCCGAACATTGGCGCGAATAGTCGGCATACTGTTGAGACCGGACCGGATTTCGGCGTGGGCGCGCGACTTTTCGGCGGTCACCGGGCCGCCGGTCCCTTCACGCGGCCGGAGAGCACACCGAAGCCTTCGATGATCGCTTCCTGGTTTTCAAGCCGCGTCACTTCGAACTGTACTTCCTGAAGTGTGCGCAGGAGCTGAGGCACGGCCTCGAGGTCTCCCTCCTCGGTCGCATGCGCCAGTTCCCGCTCCAGCTCGCGCCGCTGCCAATGCAACGCCTTGGAGCGCTGGTGCAGCGCCAGCGCCTGCAGGTAACCCTCGCGCGCATCCTCGGGTGCCGCAGCAGCTGTCGCCGTCCACAGCCGGGCATAGCGGATCTGCTGGTCGATGGCCGCGATCAAGGGCGCAAAGCCTTCGGCTTCCAGCTGTTCCACCAGCCCTTCACGCGTCAGGCGCGGGCCGTTGGCGGCAGCCGCATTGAGCACCGCCGCCCAGCAGCGTTGCAGATCGCGGTGGTCGAACTCGATGGTCGAGATCTCGTCGTATTCGTCAAACAGCAGTTGCGGGTGGTTGACGATGGTGAGCGCCAGCACGCTTTCGCGCAACGAGGGCACCGCCTGCTGGCCGCTGACCAGCGACGAGCGCGCCAGCCGGTCCGAGATTGCCGTCGGACCCGAGGTGTTGGGCTGGCGTCCACCCTGCCCGCCGCGTTGGCCGCCGCCCTGGCGGCCGCCGCGCTCGAATTGCCGCCGCTCGCCGCCGCGACCGGGGCTTGAGGCCTGCAGGAAGGCGTGCAGCCGGTCGCGCATGTCCTGGCCATAGTGGCGCCGCACACTTTCGTCGGCAATGACGGCGGTGACCTGCTTCAGCCTCGCTTCAAGTTCGGCGCGTTTTTCCGGCGTATCGAACGAGCCGCCCTGGATTTCACGTTGCCAGACCATCTCGGCCAGCGACCTTGCATTGGCCAGCACCTGGTCGAAGGGCGCCCGCCCCTCTTGCCGCACCAGATCGTCCGGGTCCTTGCCGTCAGGCAGCATGGCAAAGCGCACCGAGCGGCCGGGTTTCAGATGCGGCAGCGCCAGATCGACGCCGCGGTTGGCAGCGCGGATGCCGGCGCCGTCGCCATCGAAGCAGAGCACCGGCTGCGACGTCATCTTCCAGAGCAGATCGAGCTGGTTTTCGGTGAGTGCTGTTCCAAGCGGCGCAACGGCATTCTCGACGCCCGCCTGGTGGAGCGCGATCACGTCCATATAGCCCTCGACCGCGATGATCGTCGCCGTAGCACTTTCGTTTTGCCCGGCATCACCGGGGCGGCTGCCCCCGGACATTGCACGGCGTGCCCGGGCAAAGTTGTAGAGCACGTTGCCCTTGTGGAAGAGCTCGGTCTCATTCGAATTGAGATACTTCGCCGGCGCATCCGGCGACATGGCGCGGCCGCCGAAGGCGATGACCTTTTCGCGCGACGACAGGATCGGAAACATGATGCGGTCACGGAAGCGGTCGTAGGAAACCGGCACTTCGGGACCATGCACCACCAGGCCGCAGGCCTCTATCTGCTCCTTGCCGATGCCCTTGCCGGCCAAAAATTCCTTCAGCGCATTGCGGCTGTCGGGCGCAAAGCCGAGGCGAAAGGTCTCGATGGTGCGGCCGGTCAGCCCGCGCTCGCGCAGATAGGCGCGCGCCTTGGCGCCATTGGCCGTCTGTAGCTGGTCCTCGAAAAACTGGGTCGCCAGCTCCATCACATCGAGCAGGCTGGTGCGTTCCTTTTCGCGCTTCTCGGCCTGCGGGTCGGGCTGCGGCATGGCAACACCGGCCATGTCGGCGATCTGCTGCACCGCCTCGGGGAAGCTCAGGCCTTCGAGATCGGTGAGGAAGCGGAAGTGGTCGCCGGTAACGCCACAGCCGAAGCAATGGTAGCGGCCCTTGCGGTCCTCGCAGTGGAAGCTCGGAGATTTCTCGCCGTGGAACGGGCAGCAGGCCCAGTAGTCGCCGCGCGAGACATTGGTCTTGCGCCGATCCCAGGTGACGCGTTTGGCGATCACGTCCGAAATCGGCACGCGGTCGCGTATCTCGTCAAGAAAGGACTGTGAAAAGCGCATGGGTACCTCTGGTCAATCCTCCATATAGGCGGCGAAACCGCCGGACGCCACAGCGCTGACCGGCCTTGCCCGCAATTCACAGGCTGTAAAAAGGCAATTGCAAACCCCGCTTGCTGTAGGTCATCGGATGATGCGCGTCTAGCGCGAACATGTTTCTACACCCAGGCCGTGCATCGACCCTGACTCCGACCAAGCACAACAGGATGAATTCGCCTCCCGACCTCGGATCCCGCATCATGGCCATCACCGTCGAAGCACTTGCATCCAGCGCCGGCTTCTTCAACGCCGTGCCCAGCGGCATGGGATGGGATGGCCCGCCGGGTCGCAGCAGCCTCTGGCTGTCGCAGGGTTTCATCCGGGAATATTGGGATTATCAGGCGGAGAAGTTCGCGCTGATCGATCAGGCCCATGAAAGGCTCACCGGCAATTTCAATGCCGCAACGGCGCCCGCCGCAGACGAGCGGGCGCAGTCGGTTACTTCAGCAGGTCCTTGACCAGGCCGGAGGCCTTGGCGAAGTCCATCTGGCCGGGATACCGTTCCTTGAGCGCGTTCATGCACTTGCCCATGTCGCGAAGCCCGTGCGCGCCGGTTTCCTGGATCACCGAAGCACAGAGTTCCTTGACCTTATCCTCTGGCAACTGAGCCGGCAGGAACTGGTTGATGATGACGATTTCCTGCCGCTCCTGCTCGGCAAGCTCCGGCCGGCCGCCCTGGTCGTAGATGCGCGCCGATTCCTCGCGCTGCTTGATCATCTTGGCGAGGATCTGCAGGATCTCGTCGTCGCCGACCGGATCCTTGCCCAGGCCACGGTTGGCAATATCACGATCCTTGATCGCAGCCTGGATCAGCCGCACGGTTGAGGTGCGCCGCGTGTCCTTGGCCTTCAGGGCTTCTTTCAGTACCTCAGCGAACTGGTCGCGCATGTCTTTCTCCATGTCGAAGCCGGCCCGCGGTGCTCTTGCCCGGAACCGGTTCGATGCGTCAATGTTGTCGTCGTCTTAAACCAGTGTGGCAGGTGCAATCAAACGGATTACACAACCGCTTGAATTAAAAGGAATTTTATTTCCAGACAATTCACAGCGGCTGGTTGACCGGGCTTTGCGCTTTGGCTATTTTCCCGCACCTGCACGACATTGGCATGTGAGCACTTTTCGCGGGGATTCCGCGCGTCCATGCCTGAGCACATAAAATGGCGATCAGCCGTCGGGCTTTCAAGCCCCGCCTCGCGCCGCAACGGGATAGGAACGATGACCGCGACACCCGCATGGACCACTGAAAAACCCACCGCTTTGCTCGTTCTTGCCGATGGCACCGTCATCGAAGGCAAGGGCATCGGCGCAACCGGCAAGGTGCAGGCGGAAGTCTGCTTCAACACGGCACTGACCGGCTACCAGGAAATCCTGACGGATCCTTCCTACCTCAGCCAGATCGTCACCTTCACCTTCCCGCACATCGGCAATATCGGCGCCAATGACGAGGACATCGAAGACCTGACGCCGGCAGCCCGCCACGGCGCGGTCGGCGTGATCTTCAAGGCCGATATCACCGAGCCGTCGAACTACCGGTCCGTCAAGCACCTCGATGCCTGGCTGAAAGCCCGCGGCATCATCGGCCTCTGCGGCATCGACACCCGGGCACTCACCGCCTGGATCCGCGAAAACGGCATGCCCAACGCCGTCATCGCCCACGATCCCTCAGGCGTCTTCGACATCGAGACGCTGAAGAAGGAAGCCAAGGCTTGGAGCGGGCTTGAAGGCCTCGATCTTGCCAAGGTCGCGACCTCCGGCCAGTCCTCGCAGTGGACCGAGAAGCCCTGGGTCTGGGACGAAGGCTATTCGACGCTCGGCGATGCCGAGGCCGACTACCACGTCGTCGCCCTCGACTACGGCGTCAAGCGCAACATCCTGCGCCTCTTCACCGGCCTCAACGCCCGCGTCACCGTGATGCCGGCAACGACGAGCGCCGAAGAGGTGCTTGCCCAGAAGCCGGACGGCATCTTCCTCTCCAACGGCCCGGGCGACCCGGCGGCAACCGGCGAATACGCCGTGCCTGTCATCCAGGACCTGCTGAAGAGCGATATCCCGGTGTTCGGTATCTGCCTCGGTCACCAGATGCTGGCGCTGGCGCTTGGCGGCAAGACCGAAAAAATGCACCAGGGCCACCATGGCGCCAACCATCCGGTCAAGGATCACACCACGGGCAAGGTCGAGATCGTCTCGATGAACCACGGCTTCGCGGTCGATTCGAAGTCGCTGCCGGAAGGTGTTGAAGAGACTCACATTTCGCTGTTCGACGGCACCAATTGCGGCCTGCGCGTCGCCGGCAAGCCGGTGTTCTCGGTGCAGCATCACCCGGAAGCCTCGCCGGGCCCGCAGGACAGCCACTACCTCTTCCGCCGGTTCATGAACCTCGTGCGCGAGAAAAAGGGCGAACCGGCGCTTGCCGAGCGCTGAGCGCGCGACCGAGACAGCATAGAGGCCCGCTCCAAGCGGGCCTTTTTCATTTGAACCCTAACTTTCTGCCATCCTTAAAACCAGTAGCGGCCGGCATAGACGCAGGTCATGACCGCGCCGGAGAGGATCACGAACAGCCGCACGACTTGGGCCGGCAGCACCCGCACCAGATGACCGCCGGCATAGCCGCCGATCAGCGCGCCCGACAACATCGTCAGCGTCTCAGGCCATTGCACCATGCCCTTCGCGATGAAGATGACGATCGCCGCGAGGCTGACACAGCTGCCGAGCAGGTTCTTCATCACCTTGACCTTGCGGATGTCGCCCGGCTCTTGCAGCGAAAGCACCGCCGTCAGGAGGATGCCGAGCCCCGCACCAAAGAAACCGCCATAGATCGAAGTGGCAAACAGCGCGGCCATTCCTTCGGTCCTTGATGCTTGTCCCTTCCCGCGATGCGTTACGGTCCACTGGCCGATGCGCGGCGCAAACGCAAAGAGCAGCGTGGCAAGGCCGATGAGCCCGGGAACCGGCAGCACGAAGAGGCGATCGGGAAGCGCAAGCAGAACCAGTGCGCCGATGACGCCGCCAACGACGCAGAGGGCGTGCAGGACCAGCATGCGCCGATCGAAGGTCGGCAGCTTCTCGCGATCGGCAATCGCCGCCAGCAGGTGCCCAGGTGCGATGGCAATGGCATTCGAGGCATTGGCAACAACAGGCGGAAGACCCGCGGCAAGCATCGCCGGGAAGGTGATCAGCGTTGCGCCCCCTGCTAGCGCATTGATGATGCCGCCGGCTATGCCGGCGAGAAACAGAAGAGGCGCGATCAGTCCGTCCATGCCATGCCTTTCGCAATGATGCGAAGAGATCTAGCCTGTGGCCGTGACCACGTCTGGAACGTTTGTGACCGCCCGCATGTTTTCGCCATAGGCGCGTGGTGTGGCGCCGAAGACGCGGCGGAAATGACGGCCGAGATGGCTCTGGTCGGCAAAACCATATTTTGCTGCGATGTCGGCCACCGACGTTTCCGATCGCAGATCGCGCCGGGCCGCGTTCAGGCGGTGCATCAGCCGATAGGCGTGCGGCGACATACCGATCAGCCGCGTGAACCGACGACTGAAACCTTCGCGGCTCAGACCATGACGAACGGCGATCTTGCCGACCGTCATGCTGCTTACACCGATATCGCCAAGCCAGAGATCGTCGCTCGCATGTCCCGGCAACCTGCCACCCGCTTGCAATCGTTCCCCAACGCCGCGGAGCAGCGCGAGCGGATCGGCCTCCCCTTCGGAAAGCCCGAGTTCACGAAGCGAGTATACTGTGGGGCCACAGCCTGCATCCGGCAGGGCAGCGTAGAGGTTGAGGCATTGCGCGCCCTCGGGCTCGGCAGCAAGGCTTCGGTGCGGCATACCGGCGGGAATGTGCAGGCACTGCCCCGCCTCGACCCGGAGTATCACGCTTCCCACCTGAAAGGCGCGACAGCCGGAATGCACCGTCGTCAGCTGGCTTTCGGGGTGGAAATGCATGCCAAGTGCCGGTGCAGGCCCGCCAGCCCAGAAGGCGTACTCGACTTCAGGCGACGCCCGGCCCAGCCAATAAGTCCATTGATGGTTCTCGTGCGGGATCATTCGACAACTCGGGCATCCGTTCGGGCGAAGGATAGGTTGGGGCCGCCCGACGCGCAACGGCAGTGATGCACGCCATCTGGCCAATCATTGCAGCTATGCGGCCGACCCGTGCGCGCCGGGCAGATGCTCGGCGATGAAGTCGACCACCGCGCGCACCGACGGCAGTTGCCCCCGCCGATGCGGCATCAGCAGGGTCGTGGTGACGCTGCCCGCTTCCCAATCGGGCAGGACACGAACGAGGCTGCCCTCCTCGATTTCCGCCCGGCAGAGTTTGCGCGGCAGCGCGGTGATGCCGAGGCCGGAAACGGCGGCCGCACGGAGCACATTGGATTCGTCCGCAAGGAAACGCGGCTCCGGACGGACCCGGACGACCACACCCGCATCATTGCGCATCGTCCATCCCTCGGCGGTCAACGACGCCAGAAGTCCGTCATGACGCGAAAGCTCGCTCGGTTCGCGCGGGGCCCCGCGGCTTTCGAGATAGGCCGGTGCCGCCACCAGCCAGATGGCGTCCGTTGCCACCCGCCGCTGCACAAGACCCGAATCGGGCAAGGGCGCGAAGTGATCGCGCACGGCGATGTCGAAGCCTTCCTGGACGACGTCGACGAAACGGTCGGTCGCGTGCACCATCACGCGCATCTTAGGGTATGCGAGCGCCAACGGCGGTAGAAGGCCTGCCAGCGTCATCTGCGCCGTCGGCACTGAGGCGGTGATCCTGACCGTGCCGCTCGGCTCAGCGAGCCGGCCCTTGACGATGGCTTCGGCCGCATCCGCCTCGATCAGCATCGCCGCGGCATGTCGATAGAAGTCCTCGCCGATCTCGGTCACGGTGAAGCGGCGCGACGTGCGGTTGATCAGCCTGACGCCGAGTGTCTTTTCCAGTTCGGCCACGCGCTTGCTCAGCGTCGATTTCGGCATGTTGAGCGCGCGCGCGGCCGGCGCGAACCCCTTGTGATCGACCACATGGGCAAAGACGATGAAGTCGTTGAGATTGCGCATGGCCATTTTCCGATGTCTACAAATGTGGACGATACATCCACATTTGCCCGTCTTCCGCAATATCGTCCATGAATTTATCTCTTCTCCATCGAACTCACATCGAAGGAAAAGATCATGGGTAGCTATCAGGACAAGAAAGCCGTCGTCATCGGCGGCACGCATGGCATGGGCCTGGCGACAGTCGAACGGCTCGTCAACGGCGGCGCGGAAGTACTCTTGACCGGCAACAATGCGGCCAACCTCGCCAAGATCCAGGAGCGCTTCGGGGCGCGTGTCCATGCGGTAAAATCCGACATCTCCGACCTCGGCGAGATCGCCGTGCTCGGGGCGACCGTCGGCCAAAAGCTGGGGTCGATCGATCTGTTGCACGTCAACGCCGGCACGTCGCTGCTCGAACCGTTCGACCAGGTGACGGAGGCCTCCTACGACCGACAGTTCACCATCAACACCAAGGGCGCCTTCTTCACCGTGCAGCGGCTGGCGCCGCTCATCCGCGACGGCGGCTCCATCGTCTTCACCTCTTCTGTCGCCGATGTCGGCGGTCATGCGGGCATGGCTGTCTATAGCGGCAGCAAGGCGGCACTGATCTCGTTTGCCTCCGTCTTTGCCGCCGAACTGTTGCCACGCGGCATCCGCGTCAACTCGGTCAGCCCCGGCTTCATCGACACGCCGACCAAGGGCGTTGCCGGCATCACCGATGCCGAGCGTGCAGAGTTCAAGGCGCTGGGGGACGCGATCACGCCCATGGGCCGCAACGGCACCGCCGACGAAGTGGCCCGCGCCGTGCTGTTCCTCGCCTTCGACGCGACGTTTACCACTGGCGCGAGGCTGACGGTCGATGGCGGTCTCGGCCAGCAATTGTCGCCGGCTGCCTGAAACAAGCCAGAACGGAGAATCGGATGTCCAATTGCATCACCATCATCGGCCTCGGCGCCATGGGCACGGCCCTCGCAAACGCCCTCATCGAAGCAGGCAACGTAACGACGGTCTGGAACCGCACCCAGGCGCGGGCTGACACACTTGTTGCCCGCGGCGCGCGCCGAGCCGAAACGGTGCAGGAAGCCATCGACGTCAGCGACGTGATCGTGCTGTGCCTCACCGATTATACCGCCGCCGAAGCCACGCTTGCCGACGCCGCTCCCTTGCTGGCCGGCAAGACCGTCGTCAACCTCACCGATGGTCGCCCGGACGAGGTCCGGGCGATCGCCGGCCGTCTTGGCGGATACGGTGCGCTCTATCTCGACGGCGGCATCATGGCGACGCCGCCGATGATCGGCTCGTCGCACGCCTTCATTCTCTACAGCGGCAGCGCCGATGCGTTTGAGGGCGCAAAGGAGCAACTGGCTGCCTTTGGCCAGAGCCACTATCTCGGCGAAGATCCTGTTCTCGCCGCGGTCAACGACCTCGCATTGCTGTCGGCGATGTACGGCCTCTTCGGCGGCTATCTGCACGCAACGGCGCTTGCCGGCAGCGTTGGCGTCACGGCAATACAGTTCCTAGCCTTCGTCGAGCCCTGGCTGGCAGCGATGATGACGGCTCTGCCCGACCTTGCCGAGCGGATCGACAGCGGCGACCACGCCCGCGACGTGATGTCGAACCTTGCGATGCAATCGGTGGCGATCACCAATATCGTCGCCGCAAGCCGCAGCCAGGGCATCGATCCGGCGTTCATGGATCCGATCGAAAGACTGGCGCAAAAGCGCCTCGCCGGCGGCTTCGGTGCCGACGAGATCTCCGGCATCATCGAGGGAATGCGGGCAAAATAGGGTTCTGTCGTCCACGGGTGGCAGGCGCCGGCGAAAGCAGCGTCCGCCGCTCGCCTAAACATCGTCATAACCAACCGGCTCGAGCAAAACGGTCCGCGGTCGAAAGGTCGCGGGCCCTCGCTTGCTGTTGACCCGCCGCCGGGCTTCACGCATCCTCGCCGCAACTGGAGGTGACGATGATTACAGGTCCACAGTGCCGCGCCGCCCGGGCTCTGATCGAAATTTCGCGCGAGATGCTGGCGAGCTTTTCAGGCGTCGACGAAGACACGATCCTGAAGTTCGAGCGCAAGCTGGAAAAGCCCGCCGACGCGGTGATCGTGTCGCTGACGCATGCACTCGAAAATGCCGGCGCCATTTTTCTGCCGGAAGGCGAACGCGGCATCGGCGTCTGCCTGAAGTTTACCCGTTCCGAGGCACGTCGCCTCTCCATTCTCGAAAGCGAGGGCGGCGTCGTCGGCGATGACGAGGTTCCGGGGGCTTGAACGAAGGGCAGTTCGACTCTGATTTCAACGCCTTAGCCGCCGCGCTTGAATCAAATTGACCGCCCGTTGAATCCGTTTACGAACAAAAAAGCCCGCCGTTGCCGGCGGGCTTTTCATGAGATGGAATGCCTGAGCTTACTTGCAGGCGCCGCAAAAGCGCTGGATGCGGCGGCATGCTTCTTCCAGCTGCGCTTCCGACGTCGCGTAGGAGATGCGGAAGTTCGGGCCGAGGCCAAAGGCCGAGCCATGCACGACGGCAACGCCTTCGGCTTCGAGCAGCTCGGAGACGAAGTCTTCATCAGTCTCGATGACCTTGCCCGACGGTGCGGTCTTGCCGATCAGGCCGGCGCAGGACGGGTAGACGTAGAAGGCGCCTTCCGGCGTCGGGCACGCAATGCCCTTGGCCTGATTCAGCATCGACACCACGAGATCACGGCGACCTTCGAAGATCTTCTTGTTCTCGGGGATGAAGTCCTGTGTGCCGTTGAGCGCCTCGACGGCAGCCCACTGCGCGATCGAGGTTGCGCCCGAGGTCTGCTGGCCCTGGATCATGTCCATGGCCTTGATCAGCTGCAGCGGGCCGGCGGCGTAGCCGATGCGCCAGCCGGTCATGGCATAGGCCTTGGAGACGCCGTTCATGGTCAGCGTGCGGTCGTAGAGGCCGGGCTCGACTTCGACAGGGGTCGCGAACTTGAAGTCGCCATAGGTCAGGTGCTCGTACATGTCGTCGGTCAGCACCCAGACATGCGGGTGCTTCATCAGGACGTCGGTCAGCGCCTTGAGTTCTGCGTGGCTGTAGGCAGCGCCCGACGGGTTGGACGGCGAGTTGAAGATGAACCACTTGGTCTTCGGCGTGATCGCCTTGTCCAAGTCGGCAGGCTGGAGCTTGAAGTTGTTTTCCTGCGTCGCCGAAACAGTCACCGGCGTGCCGCCGCACAGCGCCACCATCTCCGGGTAGGAAACCCAGTAGGGCGCCGGGATGACGACTTCATCGCCCGCGTTCAGGGTCGCCATGAAGGCGTTGAAAAGAATCTGCTTTCCACCGGTGCCGACGATCGTCTGGGCGGCGGTGTAGTCGAGGTTGTTCTCGCGCTTGAACTTCTTGGCGATCGCTTCGCGCAGTTCCGGAATGCCGGATACCGGCGTGTACTTCGTCTCGCCGCGGTTGATCGCGTCGATCGCAGCCTTCTTGATATTATCAGGCGTGTCGAAATCCGGCTCCCCTGCACCAAGGCCGATCACGTCGCGTCCCTTCGCTTTCAGCTCGCGGGCTTTCTGCGAAACGGCGATGGTGGCGGAAGGCTTTACACGGGAAAGGGCATCGGCAAGGAAGGCCATGATGAAAGGTCCTGATCGTTTCGAGACGCGGTGAGCGCTACGGAACGAAAAAGTCAGGCTCCATAGCGGTTAGGTCTATGTCGAAAGACGCCCGGTCTTGCAAGCGCCAGAGCCTGAAAAACCGCCGGAATGCGGGCAAAATGCGTCACCATGACAAAGTTTCATGAGTGTGATCAGCAATCACGATCGACGCGCTCCGCCTGAGGTGATGGCAGCCCCGGCCAGAACGGTCCGCATACCGACAAGAAACCGGGGCTTCCATCCGATGAAGGCGCGGTCAGTCAGACACGTGCCACGGTCCCGATTTATTCAGAAAAAACAGCGGATTTCGACTTTTTTCGAAAAGCCATATTTTGGCCACAACAACTGTCGCGGAACGCCGCAATTCCGTCCCGCAACAGCCGATTTCCGGGCCTTTCCTTCCATGATCCGAACGCATGGCATGACGGGGGTATGCAATGTTTCTCGACGACGAAATCGCTGAATCACGGACACGGCAAAACGAAGCGCGCTGGGGCATGTATCTGGCGCTCGCAGCGCTCGCCGCCTGCATCGTGATGATCCTCGGCCTGATGACCCAGGCCTCGGCCCAGACAGCAAACGCCAGGCCCGAGCAGATGGCCGGCTATGTCAGGCCCAACGACATGGGCACCGGCGCCCTGCTCTTCCCCTCCAAGGAGCCCGGCTATTTCGTCGAGGCGCCGCGACTGGCGACCGACGTTCAGATCGACGTCAACGGCCCGATCATGCGCACCCGGGTGACGCAACGGTTCCAGAACCCGAGCAAGGGATGGGTCGAAGGCACCTATGTCTTCCCGCTTCCCGATGATTCCGCCGTCGACACGCTGAAGATGCAGATCGGCGACCGCTTCATCGAGGGTCAGATCAAGCCGCGCCAGGCGGCCAAGGAGATCTACGAGCAGGCAAAGGCCGAGGGCAAGAAGGCGGCGCTGCTCGAGCAGCAACGCCCCAACCTCTTCACCAATCAGGTCGCCAATATCGGCCCTGGCGAAACGGTGGTGGTGCAGATCGAATATCAAAGCGGTGTGCGCCAGTCGAACGACGCCTTCACCTTCCGCTTCCCGATGGTGGTCGCCCCTCGCTACAATCCGCAGCCGGTCGTCCAGACCGTCGATCTCGACAGCCGCTCCGGTTATGCCGTCAGCGATCCGGTCCCCGATCGCCAAAAGATCGAGCCGCCGGTGCTTGATCCGCGCGAGAACGCCAGGATCAACCCGGTGACGTTGACGATCAACCTGAAGGCGGGCTTCCCGATCGGCGAAGTGACATCGGCCTTTCACGAGATCGAAACGACCACCCTCGACCAGCTTACTCGCAAGATCACGTTGAAAGCAGGAAGCGTTCCGGCCGACAGGGATTTCGAACTCAGCTGGAAGGCTGTCGCAGGCAAGAGCCCCTATGCTGGCCTCTTCCGCGAGACCGTCGACGGCAAGACCTATCTCCTGTCTTTCGTCACCCCGCCGGTCACTGCGACCGCGACTGACAAACCACTCCGGCGCGAGGTGGTCTTCGTCATCGACAATTCCGGCTCGATGGCCGGCCCGTCGATGGAGCAGGCAAAGGAAAGCCTGGCGCTGGCGATCTCGCGGCTGAAGCCGGAAGACCGGTTCAACGTCATCCGCTTCGACGACACGATGACTGTGCATTTCCCTGGGCTCGTCGAGGCGACACCTGACAAGCGCGAGGACGCGATCTCCTTCGTGCGCGGCCTGACCGCCGACGGCGGCACCGAAATGCTGCCGGCGCTGGAAGCGGCCCTGCGCACGCAGGGACCGGTTGCCGCTGGCGCCCTTCGCCAGGTGGTCTTCCTCACCGATGGCGCCATCGGCAATGAAGGCCAGCTTTTCCAGGAAATCCAGAACAACCGCGGCGACGCGCGCGTCTTCACCGTCGGCATCGGGTCCGCGCCCAACAGCCATTTCATGACCAAGGCGGCTGAGTACGGCCGCGGCACCTTCACGCTGATCGGTTCCGAGAGCCAGGTGGCCGCCCGTATGGGCGAGCTTTTCACCAAGCTCGAGAGCCCTGTTATGATCGACATCTCCGCCACTTTCGAGGGTGCGGCCACGGGCGACATCACCCCGAACCCGATGCCCGATCTCTATCGCGGCGAGCCGGTCGTGCTGACGGCCGAACTCGACGGCGCCGCGCCGGAAGGCAAGCTTCGCATCGTCGGCAAGGCCGGCGACCAGCCCTGGCGCGTCGAGATGGACATCGCCAAGGCGGCAACCGGCGAAGGCGTCGCCAAGCTCTGGGCCCGCCGTAAGATCGACGATCTCGAGGCAAGCGCGGCGACGATCGCCGACCCGGCAACGCTCGACAGGCAGATCGAAACCGTCGCGCTCGCCCATCACCTGGTCTCGCGCGTCACCAGCCTTGTCGCCGTCGATGCGACACCGTCGCGGCCCGCCGGCGAAAACCTGACGGAAACCGCTGTGCCGCTCAACCTGCCGGCCGGCTGGGACTTCGGCAAGGTTTTCGGCGAGAAGTCCGATGCGACAGAAAAGGTCGACGAGCGCGAGGCTTCGGCCGAAAGCCAGACGAAGCTCGCAATGCTGACCGCCGACCGCATGCTGGCGGCACCGACGGCGCGCGCCGCCGGCCTGATTGCCGAAGCCAACAACCAGGTGAACCTGCCGCAGACGGCAACCGAAGCAGACAAGCAGATCCTCATCGGGCTGATGCTGCTCGCCTTTGCCCTTGCTGCCGGCAGCACCTTCGTCTTCTGGCGTGGGCAGATCGCCGCCCTCGTCACATCAGGGGTTCGACGCCATGGCCGCTGACGACGACCTGCCCGGGCCACGCCCGGGCTTCCTCGCCCGTCTTTCGGCGATCGAGACGATCGTGGTCGCGCTCATTGCCCTGTTCGCCCTTGCCGGCCTGATGCTGGTCGGCAAGGGATTTTACATGAAGGCCAAGGCCGAGGTCTCTCAAGTCCTCTTGAAAAAGAGCTTCGAGGCGCAATTGCACGGCGAGGCCAATGGCAGGCCCTGGCCCTGGGCCGACTTCGAAACGACAGCGGAAATCATGGCGCCGCGCATCAACCGCTCGGCGATCGTGCTCAAGGGCGCAAGCGGCCAGGCGCTTGCCTTCGGACCTGCCTGGCTCACAAACACCCCCCTTCCCGGCGACGAAGGCACCTCGGTCATCGCCGCCCACCGCGACACGCATTTCCGCTGGCTGAAGGATGTGTCCGCGGGCGACCTGCTGGTGCTGACCCGCAAGGACGGGCGGCGCTTTCTCTTCCGCGCCGGCGAAGGCCGGGTCGCGCGCTGGGACGAGAGCGGCATCAACGCCTCGGCCAGTGGCCACAAGCTGGCGCTTGCCACCTGCTTCCCTTTCGATGCGATCGAGCCGGGACCGATGCGCTACATCGTGACCGCCGAACTGGTCGGCGAGCAGCATCCGGTGCCGCTGACGACAGGCTCGGTTTCGAAATAAAGCCATTTTGATCCGATTTGACTTGAACGAACCGGGTGACCACTCCAGCTTGGCGTGTGGCGGCATGAACTGATCGGAGATATCGAATGTGGCAGGCGCAGGCATCAAGGCTGGAAACGACCCGGATGGCGGGAACAATTCGCGCGCTGCCGCTCCTCGCCGGCCTTGTTTCGTTTGCCGCCCCGTTTGCTGCCGCAGCACAGGAAACGCGTGAGTTTCCCTCCCAGCATGGCGACGTTCTCGTCGAAACGCTGGCGAGCGGGCTCGAACATCCCTGGTCCGTCGAGGTGCTGCCGGACGGCAGTTACATCGTCAGCGAGCGCGCCGGTCGGCTGCGCATCATCCGCGACGGCAAGGCCTCGGCGCCGCTTTCCGGCGTGCCTGAGGTGGCCGAGCAGGGCCAGGGTGGCCTGCTCGACATCGCCCTTGCCCCCGATTTTGCCACCAGCCGCACGCTCTACCTGACGCTCGCGGCCAGTGGAGACGGCGGTTTCGGAACGGTCCTGGTGCGGGCGGCATTGTCGGCGGATAATTCGGACCTGACCGACGTCAAGGAACTGTTCCGGATGAACAAGCTGACCCGCAACGGCCAGCATTTCGGCTCGCGCATCGCATTCGCGCCTGATGGCAGCCTGTTCTTCGGCATCGGCGACCGCGGCGAGCGCGAGCGCGCCCAGGATCTGCACGATCATGCCGGCGCCATCCTGCACATCAACGCCGACGGCAGCATTCCCGCCGACAACCCCTATCGCGGGGGCACCGAGGGCCTGCCGGAAATCTGGTCCAAGGGGCATCGCAATCCGCAGGGCATCGCCATTGATCCGAAGGACGGCACGCTTCTGACGGCAGAGCACGGCGCGCGCGGCGGCGACGAGGTCAACAACCCGCAATCCGGCCATAACTACGGCTGGCCGGTGATCACCTACGGCAAGGACTATTCCGGCGCCGAGATTGGCGAAGGCACGGCCAAGGACGGCTTCGACCAGCCGATCTACTACTGGGATCCCTCGATTGCGCCAGGCGCGCTCGCGGTCTATCGCGGCAAGATGTTTCCGGAGTGGGATGGCAACCTGCTGGTGGCGGCGCTGAAGTATCAGCTCCTCGCCCGGCTGGAGCGGGACGACACCGGCGCTGTGACCTCCGAGGAACGGCTGTTCGACGGCGAGTTCGGCCGTATCCGCGACATCGTGGTGGCGCCGGACGGCGCACTGCTGATGGTGACGGACGAAGAGGATGGCGCCTTGCTCAGGGTCTCCAAGGCACCGACGCAGTAATACCAACCGGCGCTCGTATAAATCCAAATTCGGGATCAGAGATCGGCGCGAACGTCCTTGCGGAACATAAACTTCAATCCGGACCAGACCGCATCGACGGCGCAGACCTTGGTGTCGACGAGCCCGAGCGCCAGAAAGATCTCGCGCAAGACGTCCTCCGTCAGCGTCGTCGGAACCTTCGATGCGCGCTTCGGCCACGAGATCCACATCATGCCGTCGGCCTTGAGGCTCGCCGCAAGCGGTAGTGCCAGCGCTTCAAGCTTTGCCCTCTCCACGGCGAAGACGTGGATGTAGTCGTGCCGACGTGACGCCGGGCCGTCGACGGCGGTTTCGCACCTGGAGAACCCTGGAAAGCCGGCAATATCGGTCAGATCGTCAGGGACGCCAAGCAACAGCGCTGACTGCCCGCCCCTCATGCCCAGCTTGCGGACAAGCGGCGTTCCCGAATAACCGCTCTCGCCCATCTCCACCGTCCCCATCTCCACCATGCAACCGTCGCCGGCACGCCGCGCAGATCAGCCGGCCGCCGACGATGAGCCTTGCCCGGAAAAATCGCAACTGATAGACGGCGAAGCATCTGAGGAGAGCAATGATGACCCGCGTCCAGGCCAATCTATTCCTGCTGTTTTCCGGCGCCATCTGGGGTGCCGGCTTCGTCGCCCAGTCGACGGCGATGCAGGCGATCGGACCGCTCTGGTTCATCACGCTTCGTTTTGCCATCGCAACCCTGGTCGCGCTGCCGCTCGCCGTCGTTGAAACCAGGCGGGCGCCGCAGCCGTTGACCGGCAGGACCCTTCGCAACTTCGTGTTTGTCGGGCTCGCGCTTTTTGCAGGCGCCGTTACGCAGCAATACGGGTTGCTCACCACCAGCGTCACCAACTCCGGCTTTCTAACCGGGCTTTACGTCGTCTTCGTCCCGGTGCTGACCATCATCTTCCTCCGCCGCAGGCCGCACTGGATCATCTGGCCCGGCGCGCTGATGGCCCTGCTCGGTATCTTCCTTTTGAGTGGTGGCGCTCTGTCGAGCCTGACCGGTGGTGATTATCTGACTGTTGTCTGCGCCCTGTTCTGGGCACTGCAGCTGATGCTTGTCGGCATCTTCGCACCGAGCAGCGGCCGGCCGATGCTGCTGTCGATGACGCAGTTTGCCGTTTGCGCCGTACTCGGCTGCGTCGTCGCTTTGGCGATCGAGCCCCTGAGCATGGAGGCGGTTAAGGGCGCGCTGCCGGAAATCCTCTATGCGGGCATCTTCTCCAGTGGTGTCGCCTTCATCTGCCAGGTCGTCGGCCAGCGCTACACCACGGCACCGCAGGCAGCGATCTTCCTGTCGAGCGAGGCGCTGTTTGCAGCCCTCTTCGGGGTGCTGCTGCTCGGGGAGATCATCACGCCCATCGGCTATGTCGGTTGCGCCATCATCTTTGCCGCCATGCTGGTCGTCGAGATCGTGCCCGAGATCACGAAAGGTGGCCGGAAGGAAGCCGCAGCCTGAGACGAGATAGGCATGCGCGGGGACCTGCAGAACTATAACCCTTGATTTTGGCGGGTACTGAACTGCTGCGTTACTTGTTATTGCCCCGCCCCGCAAAGCTGTTGCTTCACTTTAAAGCGCCGCGATGCAACCTGCCGATTCCCGGTTATTACTTGCAGGATTTCTGCAAAGCGAACCGCCACGGTGCCCGACAGCATCACTTTGGCAAGAAGCTTCAACCATATCAGTCGCTTGACAAATGAATGGACCTGTTTGGCAGCCATCGCGGGGTCGCCGATTGCGGCGAAAAACGGCGCAAAGCACTCAACTTCTCGGCACATTCGTTCAAAAAGCTGTGATTTCAACAGCTTGCGATGCACCTTCAATATCACCTGAAAAATCGGCGACTGACCGAATTTTGAGCAATGGCAAGACGCAATACCACTTCTAAAAAGTTTTGCTTGCCAATTCAAAATAAACCCATCAATCTTACTCTGTTCGGGCAATCTACGAGCATGGGAAGATCTTGAAATAAAAGCGGGCCGGAGACGCAAAAACTCCGGGTGGCCAGACTGGGGGGGACGCGAGTTTGCAACCTTTCCGATGGCTGGCTGCGGTAACAGGAACCTTTCCTCAAATATCGAGAACTGCCTGCCCAACGCCCAATCGGGCAAACTGCAATGCTACCCGTCCGTCAAACGGGTGGAGAGAAAAGGACCTGACGCATGGCCGAAACTGGCACTGTTAAATTCTTCAACACCGACAAGGGCTTTGGTTTCATCAAGCCTGACAACGGTGGTGCAGATATCTTCGTACACATCTCCGCTGTCCAGGCTTCCGGCCTGAACGGCCTGTCGGAAAATCAGAAGGTAAGCTTCGACACCGAACCGGATCGCCGCGGCAAAGGCCCGAAGGCGGTCAACCTGCAGATCTCCGGCTAACACCGGTTCTGCTGAAAGATTCAAGTTGAAGCCCGGCAGCGATGCCGGGTTTTTTTGTTCAGGCCCCGTTCAGTTTGGCGTGGTTAACACTCTTTCATCATGAAGGCCGGAAACGCTCCGGACCATGCACAGGATTGAAGCCATGAACAAGTTCATCAAAGCGACGGTTCTCTCGGTCATCGCCGCCGCCTCGGTTCTCCCGACCCTCAGCACGGCTGAGGCTGGTGATTGGAACCGCCGCAGGCACTATGACAACGGTGACGCCGTTGCACTCGGCGCTCTTGGCCTGGCGACCGGCGTGATCATCGGCGGCGCGATTGCTTCGCAGCCGCGTTACAGCGAGCGCGTCTATGTCGACCCGGAGCCCGATTATTACGAGCCGCGCCCGGTCTATCGTCCGCGCCCTGTCTATCGCGCGCGTCCGGTTGTCGTCGACAACTATGGCGGCGGCTACGGCGGCGGCGGCTACGGTTCGCTCGAGCCCTGGACCCCGTCCTGGTATCGTTATTGCTCGCAGCGCTACCGCTCGTTCAACCCGGACAACGGTACGTTCCGCGGCTACGACGGCCGCAGCTACTTCTGCGACGCAGGCTGATTGAAAAGCCGCGATGCGATAAACAAAAAGCGCATGCCTTTTCCCGGGGCATGCGCTTTTTCATTACGGCCTATATTCCCGAACCGGGGCCCGCGTCTTTTCGGGGTCAGAGACCACGCAGATAGGGGTTGGTGCGCCGCTCTTCACCAATCTGTCCACCGGGGCCATGGCCGCAAATGAAGCCGACCTGATCGCCGAGCGGCAGGATCTTGTCGCGGATGGAATCGAGCAATTGCTGATGATTGCCGCCGGGAAGATCGGTGCGACCGATCGAGCCGTGGAACAGCACGTCGCCGACATGGGCAAAATTCTGCACCCGGTTGAAATAGACCACGTGGCCAGGCGCATGGCCGGGGCAATGCAGCACTTCAAACACATGATTGCCGAAGGAGACGGTATCGCCGTCCTCCAGCCATTGGTCGGGTACGACGTTCTCGACCTTCATCGCCAGGCCGAATTTCTCGGCCTGCTCTTCCAGCCGCGACAACAGCGGCAGATCGTCCTTGTGCGGGCCGATGATCGAAAGCCCGAGCGCTTCCTTCAGTTCCTTGGCACCGCCGGCATGGTCGATGTGGCCGTGCGTCAGCCAGATCGCCTTCAGCGTGATGCCGTTCTCCTGGATCGTCTGGAGGATCACATCGACGTCGCCGCCGGGATCGACGATCACGCCTTCCTTGGTTTCAGCATCGAAGAGAACCGTGCAGTTCTGCTGGAAATGAGTAACCGGGATGATGCCCGCCTGTAGCATGCCGTCTGCGCCTCACTTAGATGTCGTTGGCACACCTATAGCGCCAAACGGCATCAGACACAGCGCGAATTAAAGCATGTCGCACAAAAGTGTTCAGCAGTTTTGCGATGACGACATGCGCAAAAACAAGAGCTTAAAGCGCAGCAAGCGAATCCTTGAGCGCCGCGCGTCATATTAGATGCGCAAAGGTCGCGGTAGCACTTAAATGACTGCATGCTGCCTTAAATCGAATACGATCTAAGGAAACATGCAGTGGAGATCGCGACGCGCTTTAACGCAGGCTGGCAATTTCCGCTGATGGAGACTGAGGTGCGGGGAGCTGCACGGTGGTAAGCAGCAAGGCCGAGACAAGCAGTTCGGCCGCAACGACGATTGCCACCACCGGGCGCAAGCCGTTGATGGCAGGATTTACCGGATTAACAGCTGAATTCGACATTGAACCTCCCTCTCCTGCCCGTGCTCACCTTCTTTGCGCGGGCATATCGCTGATCGTTCCCTCGGGCGCCTGCCCGACATCGACAGGAAAAATACTTTGATCGCGAAACAGTTCCCTCGGCGTAACGCCGGGTTGAACTGCGACAGGGTTAGTATGTCGCATCTTCACATTTCGTGACGTTACCGCGGGAACATCCCCACCATCGCTGCGTTTGCTCATCAGGGATAACGAAGGAGCATGATGATGAAGAACCTTACCAGCACCCTGTTGCGAACTGCCGCGGCTGCGGGTTTCGTACTCGTAGCTGGCACCTCGGCAGCCTTCGCAGCCATGACCGCCACAACCGTCACTGACCTCAATGTCCGCGCTGGCCCGGGCCCGCAATATCCCACCGTTGGCCTGGCAACACGCGGCAGCACCGCAGTCCTTGATGGCTGCATCGAAGGCAGCAAGTGGTGCCGTGTCGACGTCAACGGCCTTCGTGGCTGGGTCTATGCCCAATATCTGACCACCGATCTCGGCGGCGCTGCTGTCGTCGTTCAGGATCGACGCGCCGACCTGGCGGTTCCCGTCGTGACCTATGAGGCGCAGGCCGGCGATCCGCCAATGCCTGCACCCGGTGACGAGTTGCTCGGCCCTGTCGAAGAGGTCGATCCGATCGCGCCGCCGGATACGGTGCGCACCTATATCACCACCAACCCGGGCGAAACCGTCTATCTCGACGGCGAAGTCGTGGTCGGCGCCGAGCTGCCGCAGACAGTCGAAGTGCGCCGCGTGCCGGACTATAGCTACGACTATGTCAGCATCAACGGCCAGCCGGTTCTGGTCGAGCCGACAACACGCCGCATCGTCTACGTCTATCGCTAAACGAAACACGCCTCCACGTGGGCGAATACACAACCAACTCCAGCGGCTTGGCCGCTGGAGTTTTCGTTTGCACTGCAGCGAATCACCAGTCTTTTTTAGCCACGGGCGGCTGAAACGATCCTCGAACACTGCAGTAATTCTGTCATTTTTCGGCTTTCGAAGCTCGAAAAGCGCGGTTTCCGGCATGAAACAGCAACATTTTAGCGAGTAACGCCTTCACAGAAGGCAGCCGTGACTTCCCCAAATTGACAAGAGTCTAAATTCGGCCTCAACCTGTCCTTGCCGGATCATCGGCATTTGGCGGCTCGTCTTCGACGGGCCTGGATACGGAGGGATCAATGGAAGCATTAATGCCAATCATTACCCAATTGATCGCGGGGGCGGCCGGCGGCAACGCGGCCAGCGCAGTGTTGAAGCAAGGGGCATTCAGTGTCGTCGCACGCACGATCGTCGGCGCTATCGGCGGCCTCGGCGGGGGGTTCCTGATCCAGATGCTCGGTGGCGAAGCGGCCGCAACTGGTCTTGCGATGCAGGCACTCGGCGGCCTCGTCGGCGGCGGTGTGTTGAGCGGCATCGTCGGGCAATTCCTCGGAAAACAAGCCTGACGCCTTCCGAACGATATCCGTAGCAAGACAAAAGGCGGCCCTGGGCCGCCTTTTCTGCATTCAGGGATAATCCGGTTACTCGGCTGCCGCTGCAACCGGATAGACTTCCTTCATGTAGTCGTTCATCAGCGTTTCGCAGATGGTTGCCGGCGTGAAGCGATGGGGGCCGATCTCGGAAACAGGCGTGACCTCGGCGGCAGAGCCGGTCAGGAAGCACTCGCTGAAACCGGACAGTTCTTCCGGCATGATCGCCCGTTCGACCACTTGGTAGCCGCGGCGCTTCGCCAGCTCGATCACCGTGCGGCGGGTGATGCCGTCGAGGAAGCAATCCGGCACCGGCGTATGGATGACGCCATCCCTAACGAAGAAGATGTTGGCGCCGGTCGCTTCAGCCACCTGGCCGCGGTAGTCGAGCATCATCGCGTCGGCATAGCCCTTGGCTTCCGCCGCATGCTTGGAGATCGTACAGATCATGTAGAGGCCGGCAGCTTTCGATTTCGACGGCGCCGTCTTCGGATCCGGGCGGCGCCATTCGGCGATATCGAGACGAATGCCCTTCAGCTTTTCGGCCGGGTTGAAATAGCTGCCCCACTGCCAGATGGCGATCGCCACGTTGATGCGGTTGCTCTGGGCCGAAACGCCCATCATCTCGCTGCCGCGCCAGGCGATCGGCCGGACATAGGCTTCGGAGAAGCCCTGACGTTTCAGAAGTTCGACGCTCGCCGCGTCCAGTTCTTCGACGGAATAGGGAATCTTGAAGCCGAGGATTTCGGCGGAGTTGTGAAGGCGCTGGTTGTGTTCGGTCAGCTTGAAAATGCGGCCGCCATAGGCGCGCTCACCCTCGAATACGGCACTTGCATAGTGCAGGCCGTGGGTCAGCACGTGGATCTTGGCGTCCTTCCACGCGACGAACTCGCCGTTGAACCAGATTTCGCCGTCCAACTGATCAAAAGGAACCGCTGCCATGATGTCGTCCTCTGGCGCTTGTGCGCCATTCTTGCTGTTGATTATCTTCCCGCTTTCAGTTTATCGGCAAACTGATTGTGGGAAAATTCAATTTCGAGATTTTGGATTTGCGATCAGTGCGGCGCGGCATATCCTCCTGAGGTATTACCGCCGCCAAATGTCTCGCTTACCGAGCATGGACGCTACCAACGCGGTAAAAATATGTCAATAAAGCTGACATATTTTTCCGATTGTTTCGTAAGTTGCAACTTGGCTGAAAGGAAATGACCGCGTGGCCGGCCAATCCAAAGAAAACACCCGATATGTGGGCGACACGGTCGCGCACGACGATGATACGATCGACTTCGAAATCATCGAGCTGCTTTTCTTCGCCTATCGCGACTTCACCTCCGATCCGGATGCGATCCTGGAAAAGAGCGGCTTCGGCCGCGCCCATCACCGCGTCGTGCACTTTGTCGACCGCGAGCCGGGCATGACCGTGGCAGACCTGCTCGATACGCTGAAGATCACCAAGCAGAGCCTGGCCCGCGTGCTCAAGCAGCTGATCGATTCCGGCTATATCCGGCAGGTCACGGGGCCAGAGGACCGGCGCCAGCGCATGCTCTATACCACCGAGGAAGGCCAGGCGCTTGCCCGTGCGCTTGCCGAGCCACAGTCCCGCCGCATAGCCGATGCATTGGCAAAGACGGGTCCCGGCGCGCGCGAAACCGTCAAGCGCTTCCTTGCCTGCATGAAGAACGGCGCCGGGGACTGAAATGTCGAAAGCCCGCTATCGGCGGGCGACGGGGGAAAGCTAGGCATGACAACAAAAGCGACAGTCTCCGACGATGCAGCCCATCTACTGATCGTCGACGATGACAGGCGTATCCGCGATCTGCTCAACCGCTATCTGGTCGAACAGGGTTTTCGCGTCACGACCGCCGCCGACGCCGATGAAGCGCGACGCAAGCTGGTCGGTCTCGATTTCGACCTGTTGATCGTCGACGTGATGATGCCCGGCGAAAGCGGCATTTCCCTGACGCAGAGCCTGCGCCAGATCAAGACCGTGCCGATCCTGATGCTGACGGCGCTGGCGGAATCGAATTCTCGCATCGAGGGCCTCGAAGCCGGCGCCGACGATTATCTCTCCAAGCCGTTCGAGCCGCGCGAACTGGTGCTGCGCATCAGCAATATCCTGCGGCGCAACCAGCCGGCCCAGGCGCCCAAGATCGATCAGGTGATCTTCGGTCCCTACACCTTCTCCGTGGTACGCAAGGAGCTTCGACGCGGCGCCGATCACATCCGCCTTACCGACCGCGAGCAGGAAATCATGACGCTGTTCTCCCAACGCGCCGGCGAGACGATCCCGCGCCACGAGCTGATCGGCGACGATGCCGAGGTCGGCGAGCGCACCATCGATGTCCAGATCAATCGCCTGAGGCGCAAGATCGAGGACGATCCCTCCAATCCCGTTTGGCTACAGACGGTCCGCGGCATCGGCTATAGATTGAGCGTGGACTAAAGCATGTCGCGCAAAAGTGCGCAGCGGTTTTGCGCGACATGCGCAGAAACAAGAAATTAAAGCGCAAGAAGCGAATCCCGGAGATCGCGACGCGCTTTAGAGTGGCGACCCCGATGAGGGCAGCGGAAACCGATGGCAAGCTTTGACAGTATGCGGCGCGAGGCGGCAAACCCGAGCGACAATCCGTGGAAGCGCGTCACCCGCTGGCTGCGCCGGCGGTTGCCGATGGGCCTCTATGCCCGCTCGCTGCTCATCGTCATCATCCCGATGGTGCTGCTGCAATCGGTGGTCGCCTTCATCTTCATGGAGCGGCACTGGCAACTGGTGACACAGCGCCTCTCGGCAGCCGTGACCGGAGATATCGCGGCAATCGTCGATCTGATCGCCACTTTCCCCGCCGATCGCGACATTTCGGAAATCGTCCGCATCGCCCGCGACCAGCTCAATCTCAGCATTTCCGTCGAACCGGGCGGCGAACTGCCGCCGCCGCGGCCCAAGCCCTTCTTCGAGATCCTCGATCAAATCTTGAGCGAGGAGATCTCCGACCAGGTCCGCCGCCCCTTCTGGATCGACACGGTCGGCAATTCCAACCTTGTCGAAATCCGCATCAAGCTCGACGACGGCCGCATGCTCCGGGTCTATGCCCGCCGCAACCGGGCCTACGCCTCCAACACCCATATCTTCATCGTCTGGATGGTTGCCGCCTCGCTGGTGTTGCTGTCGATCGCCATCCTGTTCCTGCGCGGGCAGATCCGGCCGATCCTGGCGCTGACCAAGGCAGCGGAAAGTTTCGGCAAGGGCCAGAAGATCGACGACTTCGCACCGCGTGGCGCTGATGAAATTCGCCGCGCCGGCCTTGCCTTCATCCAGATGCGCGAGCGCATCGAGCGCCAGATCGAGCAGCGCACGGCCATGCTCACCGGCGTCAGTCATGACCTTCGAACCATCCTGACCCGCTTCCGGCTGCAGCTGGCGCTCGCCGGCAACAACCCCGACCTCGAAAGCCTCAATCAGGATGTCGACGACATGCAGAACATGCTCGAAGGTTACCTCGCCTTTGCCCGTGGGGAGGCTGAGGAAGACGTCGGGCAATTGAAGCTCAGCGACCTGATGACGCGTCTTGCCGCCGAAGCAGAACTGCACGGCAAGACGCTGACGACCTCCGTCGAGGGGGAGGACCAGGTCCGTGTTCGCCCGAACGCCTTCACCCGCCTTATCGCCAACCTGGCATCCAACGCCTATCGCTACGCCAACCGGGTCAATATCGAGGCACGCCACAGCGCCAAATGGGTGACGATCACGGTCGACGACGACGGGCCCGGCATTCCCGAGCGCTCGCGCGAGGACGTGTTCAAGCCGTTCTTCCGCCTCGACGAGGCGCGCAATCTCGACAGTTCGGGAACCGGCCTCGGCCTCGCGATCGCCCGCGACATCGCCCGCAGCCACGGCGGCAACGTCACGCTTGGCGACAGCCCGCTTGGCGGCCTGCGGGCAACCGTGCGTTTGCCGGCGTGAGCGGGGCGATCTGGTCAGCGCTGCAAATATGGAGGCTCCGGACTTGTCCGACACGCTAGACTGGGACGATTGGGAACAGCGGCTGGCGCTGCACTGGGCGGATTTCGGCCATATGGACGCGGACGCGTTTATCGCACGGCTCGATGTGCTGGCCGCCGAACTTCCGGACGGCGATCCGATCGGCCTCTTCGAGCGTGCATCAGCCCAGGATTCCCTCGGCAACGAAGCAAATGCAGCACCTCTGTATCGGCAGGCGCTTGCCGGTGGCCTCTCCGGCATTCGCCGCCGCCGCGCCACCATCCAGCTTGCAAGCACGCTGCGCAATCTCGGGCAGATCGAAGAGAGCATTGCCTTGCTGGAGGCCGAACGGACAATGCCATCCGACGAACTCGACGATGCGGTCTTAGGCTTTCTGGCGCTCTCGCTCGTCGATGCCGGACGAGCGCAGGAGGCGGCGGGCCTGGCGCTCGGCCGTCTGGCGCGCCATCTGCCCCGCTACAATCGCTCGCTCAAGCGCTACGCCGACGCGTTGCTGTCGGACGCGTGAGCATCCCCAAGCAAGTCGTTTTCCCCGAAAGCGCTGCCCACCTTCGGCCGGTTTATTCTTGAGCGTTTCCGATTTAGACGGAACCGCACAAACGCTCTATCTCTTTGTTTTTACGCATTTCTTGACGGAAAACCGCTTCGCACTTTTCCTGGAATGCTCTAGCGCGAATATATGGAAATCAGGCCGCGCCGCTCGTTGAAGCGGTGCCAGGCATCGATGCGACGCGGATGGCGCGCGCGCATGGCGTCGAGCGGTGCAAGCAACCGGCCCTCACGACCAAGCGACGCATCGAGGATCTCGATGATCCGGCGGTTCGGCCAGGGCTTTCTGGTGATCATCAAAAGCGCCCGAAAAGCCTCGTCCTCGCGGCCGGCGCCGAGCTGGTGGGCGATCAAACCATAGGCAAAAGCGGTCGAACGGCTGACGCCGGCATGGCAATGCACCAGAATGCGGCTCGACCTGTCGTCGGCAGCCGGCCGCATCGCTTCGAACACTTCAAGGACCAGATCCGGGAAATGCTGCGTCGCACCGGCGTTTTCCTGATCGCGCATGCGCACGACGCGGTGGCTCGCCTCGGCGATAACAGGCACGTCGGTATCGGGCAATTCCGGATCGAGCAGCGAGAGAACATGGCTGGCGCGCCAGTCGCGCGCAGCATCAGCCGCGCGCCAAAGGCAGGAGACCTTGACGCGCTCGGGTATCAGATCAACATGGATTGTCATCGGATCACATCAGTTTGCGGCCGTTGGGAATCGCCTTGTCGATGGCGGCCAGCACGATTGCGCCAGCCTCGTCTTCAAAGCCCAGCGTAAGAACCTCGGAACGGACAGGACCGATCTGGCGTGGCGGAAAATTGACCACTGCCATGATCTGCCGGCCGATGAGATCCTCAGGCTGGTAGTGCACCGTGATCTGCGCCGATGACTTTTTTATGCCGATTTCAGGGCCGAAATCGATCTGCAGCTTGTAGGCCGGCTTGCGCGCCTCGGGGAAAACCTCGGCTTCGATGATGGTGCCGACACGAATATCGACGCGTTCGAAATCTGCGAAAGTAATCGTTTCCGACATGACAATGCTCTTGAATTAACCGGCCAGTTCCTCGGCGCGCTGGCGGGCAGCGGCAATGGCCTTGTCGAAAAGTGGCTGCATCCCGTCATCGGCCATCAGCACCGCGAGTGCTGCGGCGGTCGTGCCACCCGGCGAGGTTACGTTCTGGCGCAGCCGCGAAGCGTCGTCGGGGGACTGATAAAGGAGTTCACCAGCCCCCGCGACGGTTTCCCGCGCGAGCCGCATGGCGAGGTCCGCCTTGAGACCGGCCTTGCGCCCGGCCTCCGCCATGCACTCGACGAGGTAGAAGACATAGGCCGGACCGCTTCCGGAAACGGCGGTGACGGCATCGATATCGGCTTCAGTCTCGACCCATTCGACCGGGCCGCTGACCTTCAGGAGATCATGTACCTGGCCGCGCTGCGCGTCGCTGACGCGGGCATTGGCAAAGGCGCCGGTAACACCGCGCCCGATCATCGCCGGCGTGTTGGGCATGGCGCGCACGGTGGCGGTAGCACCCAGATGGCTTTCGATGAAGGCAAGCGTCTTGCCGGCAGCGACTGAAACTATCACCGTGCTTGCACCGACGAGTGTCTTCAGCGGCGGCAGCACCGCCTCCATCACCTGCGGCTTGACGGCGATGAAAATCACCGCAGCCTCGACGCCAGCGGGAGCCGAGGTCGCGTGACTGACGCCATTGTCGGCGATCAGCTTTGCCATCGCCGGCGGCGGGCCGGGATCGATGACGAGAATGTCGGCGCCCTTGACGCCGCTCTTCAGCCAACCGCTGAGCATGGCGCCGCCCATGTTGCCGGCGCCGATGAGAACGATGGGACCGGAAGCGACGGCTGCCATCTCAAGCCTCCCCGACCGTTTCGAACAGCACCGCATCAACGGCGCGCTGCGCATCCATGCCCGACCAGACGACGAACTGGAACGCCTGGAAATAGGACTCGCAGGCATCAAGCGCGCTCGAAAGCAGAACTTCGACCTGCTGATTGGTGGGCTCGGCGCCGCCGGCGAGCAGCAGCGACTGCCGGAAGATCACCACCTCTTCCTGCCGCCACAGATCGAAATGCCCCATGAGCACCTGACCGTTGATGTGCGACAGAAGACGGATGACTTCGTTGACGCGGCTGTCGGGAACCTTGATGTCGAAGGCACAGGCAAGATGCAGCGCCTCGAACTCTTCCATCCACGAGAAGGAAACGTGGTAGTCCGCCCACTTGCCCTCCACGGTCATGGCGATCTCGTCCTCGCCCGACCGTTCGAATGACCAGTCATTGGTGGCGGCCACAAACTCGATCATATCGACCGGGTTGGACTGACGCTCGATTTCCATTTCCAAAAGGCTCATGCATCACCCTAGTAGGCGCGACACAGGCGCGCGTTATCACGTTTACAAGACGCAACTCTGCAAACCTGGCACTGAATAAGAACACACTATGATTGCTGAACTCACATCCATCCTGGCTGACTTACCCTGCCTGGAGCTTGCGTGGTCCGTTTCGAATCATCATTTAAAATCAGTGTATAATGGCGGAGTCAGGCTGCCAGCCCCCCGGCCGAAAAATAGCCGGGTACAACCACTTGCGTGTTGCCATTTCGATTCAGCGCGGGTGGTTAAGCGACTCTGGCATAAGGGTTTTTTGCCAGTGTCCACAGGTGGAAAACTTTTCAGGTTTTATTAACCTCCCTGTGCGGCGTTTCACACCGCCAAGGAATAACGACAGCAAAACGCCCGCAGAATCGATCCGCGGGCGAAGTAGAAACGTTGAAAAGCCGTTATTTCGCAAGAATCGCGTTACTTGCCACTTTCGGCGAGACGCGCTTCCAGAGCCTCGATACGCGCCAGAAGCGCATCGTTTTCGTCGCGCGCCTTGATCGCCATTTCCTTCACGGCTTCGAACTCCTCGCGCTTGACGACATCGAGCGAATTCATCGCGCGCTCGGCCTGGGCGCGAAACGCGGTCTCGACCTCGCGACGCACACCCTGGGCCGCCCCTGCGGCATCGGTCATCAACTTGGCAAAATCATCCATGATGCGGTTGGCGCCTGTGCTCATCGTTCTGATCTCCATATTCAGCCGCCGCCTCGCACTGCGATGCGGTCCTGGTTTTCAGGTAGGGTCAGGCGCGAACGGATGCAAGAAAAATCACCAAACTGTGGCTGGCCGTCGGCCGCAAGCGGCCTTGACCCCGCCGGATTCGATCGCCATGTTCCGGCAAAACAACCGGTCCGGAACGAGAAGACATTTTGGAAACCATCGCGACCCGCCTCGCCATTCTCCCCTTCCCTCAAATCGATCCCGTGATCTTCCAGATCGGTCCGCTCGCTGTCCACTGGTACGGACTGGCCTATGTCGCCGGTATCCTCATCGGCTGGTACTACGCGCGCCGCCTCGTGCAGAACACGTCGCTCTGGCGCAATGGCGAACCCGCGGCAACCCTGGCGCAGCTCGACGACTTCCTGCTCTGGGCCGCCGGCGGCATCGTGCTTGGCGGCCGCATCGGCTACATCCTCTTCTATGATCTGGGCTCCGTTCTCGAAAACCCGATCCGCGCGCTCGAGATCTGGAATGGCGGCATGTCGTTCCACGGCGGCTTCCTCGGCACGACCATCGCCATGATCGTCTTTGCGCGCAGGAACGGCATCGCCATCTGGAGCATGTTCGATATCGTCGCGACCGTGGTGCCAATCGGCCTGTTCTTCGGCCGCATCGCCAACTTCATCAATGGCGAACTCTGGGGCCGGCTGTCGTCCATGCCCTGGGCAATGGTGTTTCCGACCGGCGGCCCCTTTGCCCGCCACCCGAGCCAACTCTATGAGGCGGCACTCGAGGGTCTCGTGCTGCTCACCGTCATCGCCTGGTTCATTTATCGCCGCCATGCGCTGAAATCGCCGGGTCTTGTCACCGGCATCTTTGTGCTCGGTTATGCCGCAAGCCGCATTTTCGTCGAATTCTTCCGCGAACCGGACGCGCAGATCGGCTATCTCGCCGGCGGTTGGTTGACCATGGGCATGCTGCTTTCGCTGCCGATGGCGCTTGCCGGCATCTGGGCCATCGCCCGGGCGTGCCGGGCCGCCGTCGCTGCTGCATAATTGGACGGGCGCATGACGACACCACTCGCGGACAAGATAAAGACGCTGATCAGGACCAACGGACCGATCAGCGTCACCGACTATTTCTCGCTCTGCCTCGCGGATCCGGAGCACGGATACTATCGCGTTCGCGAACCCTTCGGCAAAGCGGGCGACTTCACCACGGCGCCTGAAATCAGCCAGCTCTTCGGCGAGATGATCGGCATCTTCCTGGTTCATGCCTGGCAGCAGCATGGCGCGCCGGAGCAGCCCGTGATCGTCGAGATCGGCCCCGGCCGCGGCACGATGATGTCCGACGTCCTACGGGTCGTCAGGCGCCTGTCCCCCGAACTCTATGCCACCGCCAGCGTCCATCTCGTCGAAACGAGTGATCGCCTGCGCAAGATCCAGGCGGAAACACTGGCCGCCCATGGCGAGAAGGTGGAATGGCACACCAGTTTCGAAACGCTGCCGGAGGGTTTTGTGCTCCTGGCGGCCAACGAGCTTTTCGATGCCATCCCGATCCGCCAGTTCGTGCGAACGCCGCAAGGGTTTCGCGAACGCATGGTCGGCCTCGACGCTGAGGACGAGCTGACATTTGCCGCGGGGATTGCCGGCATCGACCCGACACTGTTGCCGACGCCCGCACAAGCAGTTGCCGAAGGCACGATCTTCGAGATCGCGCCTGCCCGCGACGCAGTCATGGCCGCCCTTTGCGAACGGCTGAAGATCGGCGGCGGCACCGCCGTCATCATCGACTACGGGCACCTGGCGACGAACTACGGCGACACGCTGCAAGCGCTGCTCGACCATCAGTACGATCCGCCACTTGCCAACCCTGGACGCGCCGACCTGACCAGCCATGTCGACTTCGAGCAACTGGCGCGGCGCGCGCAGAACGACGGCGTGCAGATCAATGGGCTTGCTCACCAGGGCGATTTCCTGATCGGCCTTGGTCTTCTGGAGCGCGCCGCGGCGCTGGGCCGCGAGAAGGATGCAATGATCCAGGAAGGCATCCGCCAGGACGTCGAAAGGCTTGCCGGATCCGGCGAAGGCAAGATGGGCGAACTTTTCAAGGTGCTCGCCGTCAGCAGCCCGCCAATCGCGCTTCCGCCGTTTCGCAAACCCAAGGCATGATTGCTTCGGGCGTGGCCGGCCAAGGGTGAAAATCATATAGAGGGCCTGGGGTGTTCCTGCGCCCCTTGAGCCTTGGGATTGGCGCCTTGCGCCATCGGCCCTAAGCCCGCGCCGAACGGCACCCCTGTCGTTCGGCAATTGACAGCCCCGCCATCGCGGGTCAACATCGCGCTGGCAAATCAGCCGCCAGCCACCGGGCCACACGTGCCCCCAACCCCATTGAAACTCACGTCAAAGCAAAGGGCGAAAACACCGATGCAGCATGATGCCGCGCTTTCCCCCGTGCAAAGCTCGCTCTTTAGCGACAAGGCCGGTCCGGCGATCGCACATGGTTATTTCACCCGCCAAGGCGGCGTTTCCGAAGGCATCTATCGCGGACTGAATGTTGGTCTCGGCTCGAATGACGACAAGGAGCGGGTCGGTGAGAACCGCGCTCGTGTCAGCCGCTGGTTCGGCGCCGCTCCGGAACAGCTTGCCACCGTCCATCAGGTCCATTCCCCCGACGCCATCGTCGTGGACGCAAGCTACGACGGCAGCCGACCTACGGCCGACGCCCTGGTGACGGCGACGCCCGGCATCGTGCTTGGCGTTCTGTCGGCCGATTGCGGACCTATTCTGTTTGCCGATGCCGACGCCGGTGTCATCGGCGCGACCCATGCCGGTTGGAAGGGCGCGCTCGGCGGCGTGCTCGAAAGCACGATCGAGGCGATGCTGACGCTCGGCGCCAGCCGCGAACGCATCGTCGCCTGTCTCGGACCTTCGATCAGCCGGCGCAACTACGAAGTCGGCGCCGAGTTCGTCGATCGGTTCCTGGCGACCGATGGCAGCTATGCGCAATTCTTCAACCCATCCGAACGCGACGGCCACGCCATGTTCGATCTGCCGGGCCTGACCATCGCACGCCTTACCGCAGCCGGCGTTACCGCCGAAAACCTCGACATCTGCACCTATGCAGACGAGGATCGCTTCTTCTCCTACCGCCGCACCACGCATCGGCAGGAGCCGGACTACGGCCGGCAGATATCCGCAATTTGCATACGGGAGACCTGACATGGCGCTTCAATTTGCCCAGGAGGAATATGCCGCCCGCCTTGAGCGGCTGACCGCGAAGATGCGCGAAGACAAGCTCGACGCGGTTCTGCTCTTTGCCCAGGAAAGCATGTACTGGCTGACCGGCTACGACACCTTCGGCTACTGCTTCTTCCAGACGCTGGTGGTCAAGAAGGACGGTTCAATGGTGCTTTTGACGCGCTCGGCCGACCTGCGCCAGGCCCGTCACACCTCCAATATCGAGCGCATCGAGATCTGGGTCGACCGTGTCAACGCCGACCCGACGATGGACCTGAAGAACCTCTTGAGCGAAATGGACCTGCTCGGCAGCCGCATCGGCGTCGAATACGACACCCATGGCATGACCGGCCGCACCGCACGCCTTGTCGACAACCAGCTTTCGACCTTCGGCGAGCTCGTCGATGCCTCGCTGCTCGTCAGCCGGCTGCGCCTGATCAAGAGCCCGGCCGAAATCGCCCATGTGGAAAAGGCCGCAAGCCTTGCCGATGACGCGCTCGACGCCGCGCTGCCGCTGATCGGCCCCGGCGGCAACGAAGCTGACATCCTTGCCGCGATGCAGGGAGCGATCCTTGCCGGCGGCGGCGACTACCCCGCCAACGAGTTCATCATCGGGTCGGGCGCCGACGCGCTGCTCTGCCGCTACAAGGCCGGCCGCCGGTTGCTCGACAGCCAGGATCAGCTGACGCTGGAATGGGCGGGCGTCAGCGCCCATTATCACGCCGCCATGATGCGCACCGTCGTGATCGGCGAACCGACCAACCGCCACCGCGAGCTTTACAGCGCCTGCCGTGAGACCATCCAGGCGATCGAGATGGTGCTGCGCCCCGGCAACACCTTCGGCACGGTCTTCGACGTGCACGCCAAGATCATGGACGAGCGCGGCCTGGCCCGGCACCGCTTGAACACCTGCGGTTATTCGCTGGGCGCGCGCTTCTCGCCGTCCTGGATGGAGCACCAGATGTTCCATGTCGGCAACCCGCAGGAGATCGAGCCTGACATGTCGCTGTTCGTGCACATGATCATCATGGATTCCGACAGCGGCACGGCCATGACGCTCGGCCAGACCTACATCACAACCACCGATACGCCGCGTGCTCTTTCCCGTTATGGGCTGGACTTCATTTCTGCTTAGGGAAATCCGCCTACACTCGCGCTGAAATGGCAGACAACAGGAGATGACTTCACAGAACTGCCGCGAAGGAAAGACGGACGGTTTGAACGATGCGAAAGCTTATCACGCCCATCGCAAGCCTTGGCCTTGTAGCGGCCCTGGCAAGTTGTAACAGCACGGACGCGCTGATACCGCAGGTCGATGTCGGCGGCGGAACGTTCCGCTCGCCGCCGGTGACGCAGTCCGACCTCGAATCGATGTCGACGCAGACCGCCGTCGTTCCGGTGCAAAGCTCGCCGGTGCAGCGGACCCGGGCCTTCGCCTCCCAGCCGGCACCTGCCAGCATGCCGACGGAATATGCGACCGGCGACAGCACCTACACCGATCCCGCCGGCTCGCTTGAGGCGCAGGCAAGTCGCCTGGCTTCCGGTGTGGAACCGGTGCAGAACACGACGATGCTCGCCGAGCCGGCGCCTGTGGAAACATCCGAACCTGTTGCCGAAGAGGTTCAGCAGCAGCAGCCGGCCGTTGCCTCCGTGCCTTCCGCAAGCACGGCGACGAGCGGGACGATCCGCTTCCTGCCGATCATCGGCGCGCCTGTCGCCGCCGTCACGCCGCTGTCGAAACAGCTCGGCGCCGAGGCGCGCAGCCATGGCCTGACGATCAAGGGTTCGGCCGATGCCAGCAGCGAACATATCCTCAAGGGCTACTTCTCGGCCCTGAAGGACAATGGCAAGACCACGATCGTCTACGTCTGGGATGTGCTCGACGGCAGCGGCAATCGGCTGCACCGCATTCAGGGGCAGGACTCAGTTGCCACTGTCGGTGCCGATCTCTGGGAGGGCATTCCGGCCGAAACCATGCAGGCAATCGCCACCAAAACCATCAGCGCCTACCTCGAATGGCGGCAATCCAGACCCCGTTGATACAAAGTTTTTAGGATAATGCGCTTCGCGGCGCAGCATTCCCCTTGCATTCAAGTTCAGTGTCGCTAAAAAGCGGCCGATCAGCTCTGAACGGCGGCCATCCGCAATGAATGTCCGCGATTGGAATGGCTCTCGGAATCTGCGCGGAAAATGCCGCTCCCGGAAATGAACCCGGACGGTAGCCGCGCCAGCTCAAGGCGGTCCGTCAATGAAGGTTTTCGCAGGCAATTCGAACCGGCTGCTGGCCGAAGCGATCTGCAACTATCTCAACCTGCCTCTTGGAAAAGCGACCGTAAGGCGGTTTGCCGATCAGGAGATTTTCGTCGAGATCGGCGAAAACGTGCGCGGCGAGGATGTCTTCATCATCCAGTCGACCTCGTTCCCCACCAACGATCACCTGATGGAACTGCTCATCATGATCGACGCGGTGCGCCGCTCCTCGGCCCGCCGCATCACCGCGGTGCTGCCCTATTTCGGCTACGCCCGCCAGGACCGTAAGCCCGGTCCGCGCACGCCGATCTCGGCCAAGCTGGTTTCCAACCTGATCACCGAGGCCGGCGCCGATCGCGTGCTGACCCTCGATCTTCACGCCGGCCAGATCCAGGGCTTCTTCGACATTCCGACCGACAACCTCTATGCGATCCCGATCCTCGCCCGCGACGTCAAGGAAAACTACGACCTGAAGAACGTCATGGTCGTTTCGCCCGACGTCGGCGGCGTGGTACGCGCCCGTGCGCTCGCCAAGCGTCTCGACTGTCTGCTTGCCATCGTCGACAAGCGCCGCGACCGCCCGGGTGAATCCGAAGTGATGAACGTCATCGGTGACGTGAAGGGCAAGGACTGCCTGCTGATCGACGACATCGTCGATTCCGGCGGCACGCTCTGCAACGCGGCCGAAGCGCTGTTGAAGAACGGCGCAACGAGCGTTACCGCCTATATCACCCACGGCGTGCTTTCCGGCGGCGCGGTTGCCCGCGTCACCTCGTCGATGCTTAAGGAACTTGTCATCACCGACTCGATCCAGCCGACGACGGCGGTTCAGTCGGCGCACAACATCCGCGTCATCACCACGGCAACTCTGCTCGGCGAGGCGATCAACCGCACCAGCCAGGAAGAATCGGTTTCGAGCCTCTTCGACTGAGAGAGGCTCGGCCGCCCGCAAAAGCATCCGTCTTCGTCAAGCGGGATTTGGCGCCCATTTTCTGTCGTTCCTGAAAAGCGCGTTGCGTTTAGGCAGCCCTATGCAACGCGCTTCCAAGGCTCGATTTCACGCATGTCGTTGTCGCAAGACGGCTGTGCACTCTTGTGCGACATGCCTTAGCGCATAATTCTTTCGTTAAATCGAAAACGGTCTAGCGAAAGAATTATGCAGTAAATCAAAGCGCTACAGCAATCTTTGCGCGTCTAGTTGGAGGCGCGGCGCTGTAGCAACGGCCCCCGAGAGTTGTCATCTTCCATCCCAAGGGGTAACATCTGCCCGCTGTTGCTGACACCTTTCTCTGCAGACAGCATTGTTCATCAATGACGTGCTTCTGATCGAACAGAAGCCTTTTTGATTCTTAGAAGAACATAATCGGAACGTTACTTCCATGCAGCGCCACGCAAATGGCGGCTCCCCGATCTATCCCGATCACCCCGGATAATTTTGGAGGAAAAGATGAGTAACTGTACGCTAACCCTCATTCTTGCAGGCGGCCTCGCCTTGTCTGGTTGCCAATCTGCTACGTACTCTCGGACGAGCACCGGCGATTTCGGCTGCCTTGCCGGGACCGTCAGCGGCGCAATCCTTGGCGGGTTCGCCGGCTCGGCCATCGGCGCAGGCACCGGTCAGCTCTGGGCTGTCGGCGGCGGCGCCACCCTTGGCGGTGCGGTTGGTAATGCCTTGACTTGCCGCTGATTGCGAAAGGCTACGAGATGCGAAAAGTGACTCTCCTTATGGCATCCGTGCTTTGCCAGTTCGCTCCGGTCGCCGCACAGGATAAGCCTGCGGCGATGTATCAGGGGCAAATGGATCGGCTCGACCGCGACGGCGACGGCGTGATCAGCCGGTCCGAATATCAGGCCTTCATGACAACGGCTTTCGCAAATCTGGACAAGAACAAGGACGGCACTCTAAGCGCCGACGAGGTAGCGCCTGTCCTTAACGCCCAACAGTTTGCCGCCATCAACGTGAACCGCGACGGCAAGATCACCCAAAGCGAGTTCCTGAACAGCGTGATGGCCGATTTCAAGGCGGCCGACCGCGGCGGCGACGGCAGTCTGCAGTAGAACGCGCGCGGATCGGACGAAAAACGGTCGCGAAGGCAGCGCAACAGAGGACACGGCTGTCAGCTCACGCTGGCGGAAGTAGCGGTCATGCGCCGGCGCTTGTCGCCGTGGCTGTGGCCGCCAGCGGGCAGGCCTCGCCACCACCGAAGAGGCGCGAACGCGTCAGGAAGCGTCGCTCGCGACCATTGTCGAGCGAGAACATCCCGCCCCTGCCCGGCACCACGTCGATGATCAACTGCGTATGCTTCCAGACTTCGAACTGGCTGGCGCTGATATAGACGGGAACGCCGCCAATCTCGCCGAGCTTCACGTCATTGTCGCCGACGATGTAGTCGTCGGCGGGATAACACATCGGCGACGAGCCGTCGCAGCAGCCACCCGATTGATGGAACAGGATGTCGGGATGATCGCGCCTGATCTCGGCGATGAACTCGAGCGCCGCGTCGGTCGCCAGCACGCGCGGTTCGGTGGTGGTCATGTTGAGCCTCCTTGCGCATGTCGCGCAAAAGTGTGCAGCGGTTTTGCGATGACGATATGCGCGAATCAAGCGCCTTGAAACAAGCGCCGCGCCTTGCGTTTTCAAAGTCGGGGTGGACCGAGGGCGAGAGCTGGAGAAGAGCCCTCGGCCACACCTGGGAGGCCCTCTCCCATAGGGGAGAGGGAACGATGGCGAAGCCTCAGAAGAAGCCGAGCGCCTTCGGGCTGTAGCTCACCAGCATGTTCTTGGTCTGCTGGTAATGGTCGAGCATCATCTTGTGGGTCTCGCGACCGATGCCCGATTGCTTGTAGCCGCCGAAGGCCGCATGGGCCGGATAGGCATGGTAGCAATTGGTCCACACCCGGCCCGCCTGGATCTCGCGGCCGAAGCGGTAGCAACGGTTGGCGTCACGGCTCCAGACCCCGGCGCCAAGGCCGTAGAGCGTATCGTTGGCGATCTCCAGCGCTTCGGCTTCGGTCTTGAAGGTGGTGACGGACACCACCGGCCCGAAGATCTCTTCCTGGAACACCCGCATCTTGTTGTGCCCGCGGAAGACGGTCGGCTTGACGTAGAAGCCTTCCGCCAGCTCGCCTTCGAGCACGTTGCGGCCGCCGCCGGTCAACACCTCAGCGCCCTCCTGCCTGCCGATGTCGATATAGGAGAGGATCTTTTCGAGCTGCTCGCTCGACGCCTGCGCGCCGATCATCGTGGCGCTGTCGAGCGGGTTGCCCTGTCGGATCGCCTCGACACGCTTCAACGCCCGCTCCATGAAGCGATCATAGATGCTTTCCTGGACCAGGGCGCGGCTCGGGCAGGTGCAGACTTCGCCCTGGTTGAGCGCGAACATCGCGAAACCTTCGAGCGCCTTGTCGAAATAGTCGTCGTCCTCGGCCAGCACGTCGGCGAAGAAGATGTTCGGCGACTTGCCGCCAAGCTCGAGCGTGACCGGAATGAGGTTCTGGCTGGCATATTGCATGATCAGCCGCCCGGTTGTCGTCTCGCCGGTAAAGGCGATCTTGGCGATGCGCGGGCTGGTGGCCAGCGGCTTGCCGGCTTCAAGACCGAAACCGTTGACGATGTTGAGCACGCCGGCCGGCAACAGGTCGCCGACGAGGTCTGCCCAGACCAGGATCGAGGCCGGCGTCTGCTCGGCCGGCTTCAGCACCACGCAATTGCCAGCGGCCAGCGCCGGCGCGAGTTTCCATGCGGCCATCAGGATCGGGAAGTTCCAGGGGATGATCTGGCCGACGACGCCGAGCGGCTCGTGAAAATGATAGGCAACCGTGTCGTGGTCGATCTCGCCGATAGAACCTTCCTGGGCGCGGATGCAGGCGGCGAAATAGCGGAAATGATCGATCGCCAGCGGAATGTCGGCGGCCATGGTTTCGCGGATCGGCTTGCCGTTGTCGAAGGTCTCGGCGCGCGCCAGAAGCTCCAGATTGTCTTCCATGCGGCTGGCGATCTTCATCAGGATGTTCGACCGCTCCGCAGCCGACGTGCGCGCCCACTTCTCGCGGACGGCATGGGCAGCGTCGAGCGCAAGCTCGATGTCGGCCGCATCCGAGCGCGCGACCTGGCACAGCACGCCGCCGGTCACCGGCGTCGTATTGTCGAAATAGCGCCCGGCCACCGGCTCGCGCCATTCACCGCCGATGAAGTTGCCGTATTTCTGCTTGAACGGGCTCTCGACGATCTTCTGATGCAACATGTTCATTCCTCCCTGTGAACAGCAACCAAAGCTGTGAGAGGAAGGTGAAGCCGAACGTGCGTGTTCGATAGTGAGGCACGATCGCCAGCGACGCGATCTGTTTCAGATGTGAGACACCTGGGCTGAGGTCAGCGTGCTGCAGCGCAATAAGCGGCGCGTTGATGAGTGATTCGAGCCGCTTCCGCCCCTCATCCCCCTGCCGGGACCTTCTCCCCGCCAGCGGGGAGAGGGTTAGGATGAGGGGGCAGCCTCATTTGAGGTAAAAGTTCAGTTAACCGAAAGCCGTTTCATCTTGCGATAAAGCGTGGCGCGGCTGATGCCGAGCAGTTCGGCTGCCATCGACACATTGCCATTGGCGCGCGACAGCACGCGCCGAAGCGCGGCCCGCTCGGCATCGGGAAGCTCGCTCCCGTCGCCGGACGGATCCTCCTTGAGAAGATCGGATGCCGGAATGCCCGAGGCGATGCGTTTGTCGTCGAGTCCGAGCCATTGCCGCGCCGCGCGTGTCGCGCCCTTGACGAGGTCGTCGCGATCGACAGCCAGAAGTGCCGGCCCTGCCCGGTCGATCGGCACGAGCACGATCCGCGATCCGGCAAAGGCTCGACGGAAGAGCCCCGCCTCGATACGCGCGGCCGCATCGCGCACGGCCTGTGACAAAAGCGAGACGGTGATCTCCGACGCATCATCGCGGCAGGTGGAGATGTCGATCGCCGCCGCCAGCCGGCCGAGGTGATCGCGGATCGGCGCGGTCGTGCAGCTAAGCCCGATATTGCTGCTGAGGAAATGCTGATCACGCTGGATAATGACGGCGCGCTCGTCGGCGATCGCCGTGCCGATGCCGTTGGTGCCGACGCTGGCCTCGCTCCAGATAGTTCCTGACCACAGTCCGACATCGCGGAAATCCGCATCGTCACCGACCGCACCACGCCGCTCCAGCGCCACGCCCTTGTCGTCGGTCAGAAGCAGGCAGCAGCCGGCCTTGCCGACCGTCGCAAACAGCCGGTCGAGTTCGCCGCCCGCCTCGGCGATCAGTTCGGCCGATCGCTGCCGCGCCAATCGGAACTCGCTATCGGAAAGTCGAACCGGTGTGCGCCGATCCTCAGGTGCCAGGCCATGGAGCGTCATGCAGCGGCGCCAGGATGCGGCCACCGGCGAGCTTGCAGCCGCCGAGGACCGGTGCGCAACCTGATAGACGTATTCCGTATGATCCCTGACGGCAGGCATCGGTTTCCTCCCTGCAAGCCACGTCCGGCAACGCAAGTCCCACCCGATCTCCCAAACGGCTGAGCCTGCTTTGGCCATACTATAGGCATCGATTGGATGAGAGGTCCAGCAAGACGAAGGTCCACCTTCATGCCCGCATCAGCGCGTTTGATGCGTTCATCACGCCGGCGGTATCGACACGCCGGCGGAATATGATACGCGAGTTCGAGCATCATCCGACACTCATTCACAACAACCGGTTGCCAGCCATGCTTCGTGACTTCTCGCTCCAGAGCCTCTTCATGGGTCTCTTGATCGCCTTTGTCGGCTTCGCCAGCTCCTTCGCCGTCGTCCTTCACGGCCTTGGCGGCGTCGGTGCGACAGAAGCACAGGCCGCATCCGGGCTGATGGCGCTGTCGATCTCGATGGGCGTATGCGCCGTCATCCTCAGTGCCGTGACCCGGCTGCCGGTCAGCGTCGCCTGGTCGACGCCTGGTGCCGCGCTGCTCGCCAGTTCCGGCATGGTCGAGGGCGGCTTCAACGCCGCGGTCGGTGCCTTCCTCGTCTGCGGCCTGCTCATCGTTATTGCCGGCCTCTGGAAGCCGCTCGGCCGCATGGTCTCGTCCATTCCGGCGACACTGGCAAATGCCATGCTGGCCGGCGTCCTGCTCAGCCTTTGCTTTGCCCCGGTCAAGGCGATCGGCTTCAATCCGCTGTTCGGCCTGCCGATCCTCTTGGCCTGGGCGATCGTCGGCAGCGTCAACAAGCTCTATGCGGTGCCGGCCGCCCTGCTCGCCTTCGTGCTGGTGATCGCCTTTGGCGTCGAAATGCCTGCTGATGCCCTGGCCGAGCTGTCTTCGGCTCTGGTGCCGCGGCCGGAATTCGTGATGCCCGCCTTCACGACGCCTGCGATGATCAGCATCGCGCTGCCGCTGTTCATCGTTACAATGGCGTCGCAGAACATTCCCGGCATCGCCGTCATGAAGGTCAATGACTATAACCCCACCCCCGGCCCGCTGTTCGCGACGACCGGCCTGTTTTCGATGCTGAGCGCGCCCTTCGGCGGCCATGCGGTCAACCTTGCGGCGATCACGGCGGCCATGGGTGCCGGCGCCGACAGCCATCCGGATCCGGCGCGACGCTACTGGTCGACGATCAATGCCGGCATCTTCTATGTCATCTTCGGCCTGCTCGCCGGCGCGGTCACCACCTTCGTCAGCCTCGCACCATCGGTGCTGATCGAGGCAGTCGCCGGTCTTGCGCTTGTCGGCGCCTTTGCCGGCTCCGCCATGGCGGCCTTCACCGACGCCAGGACACGCGAGGCGGCCGCAATCACCTTCCTGGTCACCGCCTCCGGCGTCAGCTTCGGCGGCGTTTCGGGCGCCTTCTGGGGGCTGATCGCCGGTGGCCTGATGCTGGCGCTGGCGCGCTTCACGCGCAAAAAGGCCTGAGCGCGACGCGCCTTCGCACTTTGATTTCACGCAAGTCGTTATCGCAAAACCGCTGTGCACTCTGCGCCACATGCTTTAAAACCGCGGCAAAGCTTGCATTTGCGGGTGATCTCGTCTATGCACCGCCCGTCCGCGTAGACACCCTTGGAGGCAACGCGGATGAAGCCCATGCGGCTTCGGTTTTTCCGCATTGCGGATGAACTCTCCAGAATTAGACATAGAAAGGTCTACCTATGAGCCACGCAACTTATGAGCTCAAGGCCGAGACGCGCGAACGGGTTGGTAAGGGGTCCTCCCGTGAACTCCGTCGCAACGGTCTTATCCCAGCTGTCATCTACGGTGACAAGCAGGCCCCCATTTCGATCGCGCTGTCCACCAAGGACGTGACGATGAAGATCCACGCCGGCGGTTTCATGACCACCGTTGCGGTCATCGACGTCAACGGCGAAAAGATCCGCGTCCTGCCGAAGGACTACCAGCTGGATCCGGTCCGCGACTTCACCATGCACGTTGACTTCCTGCGCGTCTCCAAGGACAGCAAGGTCACCGTTCAGGTTCCGGTTCACTTCGTCAACGAAGAGAAGTCCCCGGGCCTCAAGGCCGGCGGCGTTCTCAACATCGTTCGCCACGAAGTCGAACTGGCCGTTGCTGCCGACGACATTCCGGAATTCCTGACCGTTGACCTGTCGGGTCACAAGGTCGGCGACGCGATCCACATCTCCAACATCAAGCTGCCGAAGGGCGCGACCCCGGTTATCACCGACCGCGACTTCACGGTTGCCACGATCGCTGCTCCGGCTGGCGGTCTGAAGGAAGAAGAAGAAGGCGAAGCAGAAGCCTGATTCACCTTGAGGTGAAGCGGCGATCCGGCATCGGCCGGATACCCTGCGGTACCCATTGAAAGGCCCGCCCCGTCAAACGAGGCGGGCCTTTTGCGTTGAACGCACCGGTTGCCGCCGTGCTGTCCCTGTCCTGCAATCGAGCAGGCTTCCTCACGAATTGTCACGTAGCAATTTCAGCAACATTTAAGGTTTTGATGATGTTCTTGCGCCGGGGAAATTTGTAAGCAAGCGTCTAAAGAGAATCCGAAATGACACGAGTGGCAACGCCTGGGGGATGCGTCCAGTGATGCATTCCGTCGAGAACCGATTTATTGCGATTGTCTGCGGTGCAATGCTGGTTTTCGTTGCCCCACTCTTCGTGCTCTTCCTCAGCATCTCCAGCGAACGCGCCGCCCGTGAGCGCCTGCACAACATCGAGCTTCTGATGGGCGCAAGCGCCGAAGCGTTGGGCAAGCCGATCTGGGATTTCGACAGCGACGGCATCAAGCGCATCGCCCGCTCGCTGATGAACGACACCGATATCGTCGCTGTCACCATCCGCGACACCTCCGGCTCGATCCTCGCGCAGATGCCCTCCGGCGGCCTCGGCATCGACAGCGACAGCCGCAGCCTGAAAACACCCATTTCCTACGACTCGATCGACGGCATCAAGGAAATCGGCAGCATCGAAGTGCGCGCGCCGACACCCGGCCTGCTATCGCAGTTCAGCAAGGACGAGCTGGCTATCCTCGCCATCCTGCTGATTGCCGTAGCCACCGTCTTTGCCGCCGCGCTCATCGGCAACCGCTTCACCGTCATTCGCCCACTGATGCGCTTGACGTCCGCCATAGAGGCGACCCGGCGCCTGGGCTCGCGCCACCGGGTCGATTGGACCTCGGACGACGAAATGGGCGCGCTGGCTGCCAATTTCAACGAGATGCAGGACCGGCTCGAGCGTGAGTCGATGGAGCTGAAGAGCGCGCATGAGCGCGCCACCGACATCTACAACCTGACCCCGGCGATGCTGTTCTCGCTCGACACCGACAACCGCCTCTGCGCCGTCAGCGATTACTGGCTGCTGGCAACCGGCTATCACCGCGAACAGGTGATCGGCGAGGATTTCACCGATTTCATCGACCCGCACTGGCACGAGACCTACCGCAGCCACGCCAAGGCGATTGCCGTCGGCGACCACGACATCTGCGAGGTCACAGTCCCCTTCCGCAAAGCAGACGGCGCGTTCATGACCGTGCTGATCCTGGAGACGGAAACGGCCGGCGATGGCGACCTGTCGCTATCCGTCATGACCGACGTCACCGCGTTGAAGCAGGCCGAAAGCCGCAACCATGCCCAGGCGATCACCGATCACCTCACCGGCCTTCTCAACCGCCAGGGCTTCGAGGCGGCACTCGACGAGGCGATCGTCACCGCCGATGCCTGCGGCATCCAGGTCGGCTGCCTGTTCATCGACCTCGACCGCTTCAAGTGGATCAACGACAATTTCGGCCATGCCGCCGGCGACGAGGTTCTGCGCCACACGGTCGAGCTGATCCGCGCAACCCTGCGCCCTGACGATGTCATGTCACGCCTCGGCGGTGACGAGTTCGCGATCCTGGTATCGGATAAGGACGTCGCCACTCTTGCGTCTGAAATCGGCGAGCGCATCGTCAGTGCCCTGCGCGAGCCGATGCCGATTGCCGGCAACGAACTTTTCGTCAGCGCCAGCGTCGGCATCTCCGTTTATCCCGAGCACGCCGAGAATGCTTCGGACCTGCTGCTCAACGCCGACATGGCGATGTATGCGCGCAAACGCGACGGCAAGAACGGTCTGCAGGTCTTCGACGCCAGCATGCTCGATGCCGCGCGCGAGCGCCACGAGATCGAACAGTGCATCGAAGCGGCCCTCAAGGACGATCACTTCGAGGCGTGGCTGCAGCCGATCGTCAGCCTCAGCGACGGCCAGATCGCCGGCTTCGAGGCCTTGATGCGCCTCAACCACCCGGAAAAGGGCGTGATGCCGCCGGGCAAGATCATCGGCATTGCCGAGGAAACGGGAACGATCGCCCGCATCGGCGATTGCATTCTCGAAAAGGCTATCCGGCATCTGGCTGATATCTCCGCCCTCGACGGCACGCAGAACACCTATCTCGCGGTAAACTTCTCGCCGCTGCAGTTCGAGCTTACGCTGCCGCACAAGCTCGCGGCCCTGCTCCTCAAGCACCATATTTCGCCGAACCGGATCGTCATCGAAATCACCGAGGCGGTGCTGATGCTCGACAATCCGGAAGTGCACGCGGTGCTGAAGCAGCTCAACGAGTTCGGCTGCCGGATCGCGCTCGACGATTTCGGAACGGGCTACTCGTCGCTGAGCTACCTCAACCGCTTCCCGGTCGACATCGTCAAGGTCGACCAGTCCTTCACCCGTTCGCTCAGCTCCGGCACCGCCGATATCCGCCGCAAGAGCCGGATGCTGATCAAGGGCATCCGCACGATCTCGCACCAGATGGGCTGCACCGTGGTCGCGGAAGGCATCGAGACCAAGGAGCAGTGGCAACTCCTGCGCAAGCTTGGTGTGGATTGTGGGCAGGGTTATCTTTTCAGCCGCCCCATGCCGATCGGCAAGATGCTGGCCATGCTGGAGAGCGATTCCGAAGTCAAGGCCAACATCCAGGCATAACGGCCAGACACTGGCGCGAAGGAGCAAGGCGTGAAAGAGCTGATCCTGGCATTGTTCCTCGGCCTTTCCACCGCCGCCGAAGCACAGACGATCAAATTCGTCACCGAGGACTACCCGCCCTACAACTTCTCGACTTCGAGCGGCGCAAGCGGCGCCTCGGTCGAGCAGGTAACCGCGATCATGGAGGGGCTGAAGCTTCCCTATACGATCGAAGTCCTGCCCTGGGCGCGGGCCTACATGCTGGCAGAAACCGATGCGTCCTATTGCGTCTTCACCACCGGCCGCAACACCGAGCGCGAAAAGCTGTTCCAGTGGGTGCAGCCGCTGCTCGTCGACCACATGATCATGGTCCGGCGCAAGGGATCTGACACCGCCCCCGGTTCGATCGATGCGGCAAAGCGGTTCACCATCGGCACCCAGCGGGAAGATTTTTCCGCCACCTACCTCACGGAACACGGCTTCGAGAAGATCGACTATGCGACCAATCTCGATTCGACGCTGAAGAAACTGATCGGCGGCCGCATCGACCTGATGATGACATCGGAGAAGACCTTCGAAAGCATGCGTGCCGAGGGCAAGCCCGTCGAGGCGGCATTGATGCTGGAAGGAGAATATTACGGCATCGCCTGCCATCGCGACATGGACAAGGAAACGGTCGAGAAGATGCAGCGCGAACTCGACCGCCTGATCGGCAACGGCACCCAGGATGCGATCTTCGATCGTTACGGCGTTCGGCCGAGCGGAAGCGAACAGGCAACGAAATAAGGATTGACTCTGATGGCGTTTCGCGCTCGTGAAGCGGGGAAAGCCCGACGGAGCGTAACGACATGCTGATCATTGCAGGACTTGGCAATCCAGGTTCGAAATATGCCTCAAACCGCCACAATATCGGTTTCATGGCTGTCGACGTCATCCATCGCCGCCATAACTTTTCCTCCTGGTCGAAGAAATTCAAGTCCGAGATCGCCGAGGGTGAAATCGGCGGCGAACGGGTTCTGCTGATGAAGCCGCAGACCTTCATGAACCTCTCCGGCGAGGCGGTCGGCGAAGCCATGCGCTTCCACAAGCTGCATCCGAAGGATATCACCGTCATCTATGACGAGCTGGATCTGCCGGCGGCAAAAGCCCGCATCAAGGTCGGCGGCGGCCACGGCGGCCACAACGGCATCAAATCGATCGACGCCCATTGCGGCAAGGAGTATCGCCGTCTGCGGCTCGGCATCGGCCATCCTGGCGTCAAGGACCTCGTCCACGCCCATGTGCTCGGCGATTTCGCCAAGGTCGACCAGACCTGGCTGGTGCCGCTGCTCGACGCCATCGCCGACAATGCCGACATGCTGGTGCGCGGTGAGGACTCGCAGCTTCTGAACAAGATCGCGCTTGCGACCGGCGGCAAGCCGGACGAGGACAAGCCGCAGGCGCAAAAGAAGCAGGGCGCGCAATCCCATATCCATCAGGCGCGCAATTCGGCTCAGCCGAAGAAGCTGCCTACGAGCGGTCCGATGGCCGACATGCTGAAGAAGCTGTTCGGCCCCAAGGGCGACTGACAGGTGTCGCCCCTGCCCTTCGCGATCCGTGCGGCATCGGCAGACGATCTGCCGGGACTTCTTGCGCTTTATGGCGAACTGAACCCGGACGACCCTTCGCTCGACACAACCCTCGCCACCGATCGCTTTCAGGCAATCCTTGCACAACCCGGCATGACGGTCTTCATCGGGTTTGCCGGCGATGTCGCCGCCGCATCGGTCACGTCGGTCGTCGTGCCGAACCTGACGCGGGGCGGCGCACCCTACGCTCTCATCGAAAACGTCGTCACTTCGGCCGCCTTTCGCAAGCGCGGCTTTGCCCGCGCTTTGATCCTGCATGCCATCGGCGATGCGTGGGCGCCGGCTGCTACAAAGTCATGCTGCTGACGGGGTCGAAGGATCCCGCGACGCTGCGTTTCTACGAAAATTGTGGCTTCCGGCAGGACAAGACCGGCTATCAGATCCGCCGCCCCTGACCGTCACTCCTCCGGCTCGGTCATGAACATCAGCGGGAAGCCGGCATCCTTGGCGAGGTCGGTCGCCTCCTTTGCCTTGGTCTCGGCGATATCGCGCACGCAGACGACAACGACGGAAACCCCCATTTTGTGCGCCGTCATCATCACCCGGTAGCCCGCCTCCTCGCTCATATGGAACACGGCCTTCAGTACCATGACGACGAAGTCGCGCGGCGTGTAGTCGTCATTGACGAGAATGACCTTGTAGAGCTTCGGCCGCTCCAGCTTCGGTTTCGGCTTCAGCTTCGGTTTTGCGGCAAGATCGTCGTCACTCATCGGAAATCCACCCGTTGATGACAGGAAGGCGGTCGCGGTTGGCCATCCGGCCCCAGGACGCTGCCACTCAATATCGTACGCCAGACACCGCCAATCAAGCAAAAGCCCGCTCCTTCACCGCGCCGAAACGCGCGAAGGCTTGACCGTTCGGCTCCTTTATCCCATAGCCACGCCCAACGAATTCGAGAACGACAGGTTTTAGCCATGGGCTTTAAATGCGGTATTGTCGGGCTGCCGAACGTCGGCAAGTCCACCCTCTTCAACGCACTCACCAAGACGGCGGCGGCTCAGGCTGCCAACTATCCGTTCTGCACGATCGAGCCGAACACCGGCGAAGTCGCGGTTCCCGATCCGCGCATGCGCAAGCTGGCCGACATTGCCAAGTCGAAGGAAATCATCCCGACGCGCATCTCCTTCGTCGACATCGCCGGCCTGGTGCGCGGCGCGTCGAAGGGTGAAGGCCTCGGCAACCAGTTCCTCGCCAACATCCGCGAAGTGGATGCGGTGGTGCACGTGCTGCGCTGCTTCGAAGATGACGACATCACCCACGTCGAAGGCCGCATCAACCCGGTCGCCGATGCCGAGACGATCGAGACCGAGCTGATGCTCGCCGACCTCGACAGCCTGGAGCGCCGCACCGAGCAGACCCGCAAGCGCGCCGGCGGCAAGGACAAGGATTCGGTGGCACAGCTGCCGATCATGGACGCGTCGCTGAAGCTGCTGCAGGACGGCAAGCCGGTGCGCACGCTGCTTGCCAAGCTTGATGCCGAAGAACTGCGCATTCTGCAGGGCCTCAATCTCCTGACCGCCCATCCCGTGCTTTACGTCTGCAACGTCGCGGAAAGCGATGCCGTCGACGGCAACGAGCACACCCGCGCGGTTGCCGAAATGGCAAAGACCCAAGGCGCTGAAAGCGTCGTGATTTCGGCGGCGATCGAATCCGAAGTGGCGCAGCTGCCGGAAGAGGAAGCCAAGGAGTTCCTGAGCGCGCTCGGTCTCGAGGAGGCTGGTCTCGACCGCCTGATCCGCGCCGGCTACAAGCTGCTCGATCTCATCACCTATTTCACGGTCGGTCCGAAGGAAACGCGCGCCTGGACGATCCCGCGCGGCACCAAGGCACCGCAGGCCGCCGGCGTCATCCACACCGACTTCGAGCGCGGCTTCATCCGTGCCAACACCATCGCCTTCGACGATTACATTGCGCTCGGCGGCGAAGTCGGCGCCAAGGAAGCCGGCAAGGCCCGCGACGAAGGCAAGGAATATGTCGTCCAGGACGGCGACGTCATCCACTTCCGCTTCAACACGTAAGACAATGAGATGAGGCGCGCTTCACGCGCGCAGCCATTGAAGCATGTCGCGCAAAAGTGTGCTGCGGTTTTGCGATAACGACATGCGCAAAGAACAAGAGCTTAAAGCGCAGAAAGCGATCTGAAAGATCGCAACGCGCGTTACCCGATATTACGGCGCGGCATGCAACCGCGCCGTAATCATTTCCGGCAACAGGTTCATGACAATGCGCCGCAGCTTCTGCCAGAAAATGCCGATGAAAAGCACGGTGACGCCGACCTCCGCGAAGGCAACGAAGACGTAGTTGTCAAGCGACGCGCCGGTCTGGTTGAGCATCGTCCAGATCGCGCCTCCGAGCGACAACAGCCCTGAAGTGACGAAGGCGCGGCGGTCGATGACCAATCCGACCAGCATGAACAGGGCAACGATCAGAATGGCGGCAATCGCCTGGCCAAGCCCGGCCTGCCCGTCCCACCACGTGCCGCGGCCGTTCGACACGAAGACCAGACCGATCAGCGAGTAGAGCAATGCGGGCGCGGCGGCCAGATGCAGCCAGAACGCCGTATCGGAGCGCGCCGTCACACGCTGTGGATCGGAAACGTCGTAGCGCATGGCGGTCGCAAAGAGACCCAGGGCTCCGACAAGAACGGTGAGCGCGAGAAGCATGAAATGGTCGTCGTTGGCGAGGTCGATCCCCAAGCTCCTCTCGAAGGCAAGAAGGATCGCGACCACGCAGATGAGTGCGACCGACACCATCAGACCGGCCAGCGCCAGCGGAACGCGATAGCGCCAGTAGAACAGACCAAGCGGGATCGGGAACGCTGATAGATAGGCGAGTGCAAAGACCATCGGCTTCCAGGCATCATCATGCTCGCTCACGAACAACAGTGACGTCGTCCCGACCCAATGCACGAGAGCAACCGTCAGCGCCACCGACGGCAGCGCCAGCCGCTGGCGCCGCACCAGGATTTCCGCGAGCCCAAGAATGACCGGCAGCGTTACGAATGGGCCGCCCAAGCCCCAGAGGCCGATCAGCACGACAACGACGCCGATCGTGATCAGGATATCGTGAAATCCCCTGACGAACCGCGGCTGTTCGCTGTCTTCGGCGGCGCGGGCATCGAACGCCGCATCGTCCCGGTCGGCGGCAGCATCCGGTGCCACCGGCCCGAAGCTGATGCCACGGTCAGCGAGATAGGCTTCGAGATCGCTCACCTGACGGGCAGAGATGATCCCTTTTTCGGCAGCGCCTGCGAGCGCCCTGTTCAGTTCGGTCACGAGCATTCCTCAATCAAAAGCCGGTCGATACACCCATAAATCAGGTGGTTGCATGAACAATCGGCATGCGCAACCTGGAAATTCCACGATACGGTGGCATCAACCGACACGAGAGCGCCACAGGTCAGAGATGACGAATGAGGCACGCTCTAACGTTTGAAAGCCACTGCTTAATTTCCCGCTTAAATCGATTCCGGTTTGAGAAATTATGCAGTACGTAAAGCGTCAGCAAATCAGACGGGACAACTCAGCATGCTGTATTTCGAGGATTTTTCCGAAGGGCGACGCTTCGACTACAAGCCGGTCGAAATGAAGCCTGCGGACATGATCGCCTTTGCCCGTGAATTCGACCCGCAGCCGATGCATCTCGACGAGGAAGCTGGCAAACTCAGCATCCTTGGCGGCCTCTCTGCCTCCGGCTGGCACACCAGCGCCGTCGGCATGCGCATGATGCTCGACGCCTTCATGGGCCATTCTTCGTCTCAAGGCTCTCCCGGCATCGATTTCATGGACTGGAAGAAGCCGGTGATAGCAGGCGACGTGCTCACCGGTTTCAGCCAGGTGCTCGAAGCGCGCCGGTCGAAGTCCAAGCCGAGCCTCGGCATCGTCAAGTTCCGCAACGAAATCGTCAACCAGACCGGCGAACCGGTGGCGGTTTCGGAATGTACCGTGCTCTTCCGCTGCCGCGACAAAGGTCAGAATTAATGATGACGATGGAGGAGTTTTACGCCACCGGTCGCAGGACCGTCATCGGCACCCTGGCCTTTACCGCCGAGGATATCGTCCGCTTCGCCCGTGACTTCGATCCGCAGCCGTTCCACCTCGACGCGGAAGAGGCTCGGCATTCGCTGTTTGGCGGTCTATGCGCCTCCGGCTGGCACACCGCGGCCGGATGGATGCAGTGTTTCGTCCGGTTCTGGAAGGACGAACAGCGGCGGCTTGCGGCCGAAGGCCTGCACGCGCCACGGCTCGGCCCCTCGCCCGGCTTCCGGGATCTGAAATGGCTGAAGCCGGTCTATGCCGGCGATACCGTGACCTATGCCGTCACGTTCCTCGAAAGCCGCACGCTCGCTTCGCGGCCGGGCTGGCGGATCAACACGATCCTCTGCGAAGGCGAAAACCAGCACGGCGAGGCGGTCATCCGTTTCGAAAGCAAGGTCATCGAGTTCGTTTAGCCAGGGCATCTCCAGGAAAAACGCCAAGAGGCTTTCAGTCAAGAAATGCTTGGAAATAAAGAGATAGAGCGTTTCCGTAACTCCGGTTAACCCGGAAACGCTCTGTTGAGCGACCGTCGCCCGTCCAAACGACGCGCGTCCCCGTTATTCCTTAAATCAGGAACGATTTGGGCGTAAAATCCGTTCGGACCTTCAGAGTTCCGCGCCAGTGGCCGAAAGGCCAGCACGCGTGGGAACTTCGACAGAAAGGAACGGAGGGCTATCGATGGAAAAGACCCATGTTCGCGAACTGGCGGAGGAATATCTTCGCCTCGGCGGCCACCGGCGCGTGGCCATCGACGATAACGAAACCTCGATCAGAAGCTGGGAAGACGAACCGCCGGAAGCCGACGCCTTCTGGCGGAAAGAGGTGGAAACACTGACGCCGGCAACGCAGCGCGAGGTGCAACTGATGCTGCCGACGATCAACCGCGCCTGAGCGGTGTCAGTGACCTTCGAATTCGATCAGCGTGCGGACATTGACGCCGAGCGCCTCGAGTCTCTTGCGGCCACCGAGTTCCGGCAGGTCGATGACGAAACAGGCCGCGACGATATCGGCGCCCATCTGCTTCAACAGCTTGACGGCCGCTTCCGCTGTGCCGCCGGTCGCGATCAGGTCGTCGACCAGAATGACCTTCTCCCCCGGGCTGATCGCGTCCTTGTGCATCTCCATCTCGTCGACGCCGTATTCGAGGCTATAGGCGATGCGCACCGTGTCGTGCGGCAGCTTGCCCTTCTTGCGGATCGGCACGAAGCCGGAGGAAAGCTGGTGGGCGATCGCGCCGCCAAGAATGAAGCCGCGCGCCTCGATGCCGGCGATCTTGTCGATCTTGGTACCGGCATAGGGGTGCACCAGTTCGTCGATCGCACGGCGGAACGCCCTGGGATTGCCGAGCAGGGTGGTGATATCGCGGAACATGACGCCCGGCTTCGGATAGTCCGGAATGTTGCGGATGGCGGCGATCAGTTCCGATTGAACGGTAGTGGTCATGGGCAAAGAAGGCCTTTGTGTCTCTTGTTACCGCAAACCCATAACACCATCGACCCGCATGTCTATAACGGTTTCTGCCGCACGGATGGCTGGAACAATTTGGTCGTGCCGGGGGTTGATGCTACGCTGAGGCCCATGGCACGCGGAGGAGATGCGCGCGCCGCATGCCTCACGTTGAGCCCACATCGGAAGGAGGAACATCATGCGCCTGTTTGAATGCGGTTCTCTTGTCCCGGGGTGCGAATGGCACACCCGCGCCGATAACGACGCCGAAATCGTCCGCCGCGTGGTGGAACACATGCGCCAGGCCCACGGTGAAACGATGATCCGCGAAAACATGATCGATAACATCAAGGCCCGCATCGTCGAAGAAACCAAGGCCGCCTGACGAAACTACATCTACTCCGAACGCGCGCGGGTCTTGCAATGACAACGCCCGCGACGCGTGCCGTTTGCCCTGACACCGAATGATGGTGCGTCGCATCGAACCGGTGCGAGGGACCAAGTCTGTCCCGGCGAGCCGCCCGATCTGGATTTTCAGGCCGAGTTGACCGTGACCGTCATCCAGGTCTGGATCTGAGGCACACGGCACCGCATTCGCCGATCCCTATGCTATGGCAATGACGCGAAGGAAGATTTGACCCGCGCGGTGCTCACGCTCTATAGCACGTGGCCTGTTGTCCTTACCTGTATGGCGATCTCTTGCGTTTACCGGTGGGCTGCGCCAACGTCTCATGCCCTCATTCTTTTTAACTGGCATTCGGAACCTATGAACGACAAAGTTTTTGACACTTTGACCGGCATGTACTTCACGGTCGACGATCCCGATGGAAGTTACGGCACGGGTCAAGTTATTCGCCTCGCTGCCGAAGGGATTTACTTCATTCGCTTCGACGGCAACGAGGTAATGCTGCCTCTGGAGCTCGTATCCATCGGCGAGATGCTGCAGACCACCGACGAAGAGTACAAGCTCTGGCGGTTCTTCGACACGCTCGAGGAAAGGGACAAATGGATCGAATGGCTGGACGCCCCATCGAAGCCACGGGTCGTCTCGCTGGTGAGGCCGACCAAGTAACAGCCTCTCGGCTCCCTCGCTCTACGAGCCCACAGCTTGCTCAATACCGGCAGTTGGTGCCAGGAAAGATCGGTCATCTACCTCTAACATGGTCGCGCGCCACGCGCTTTACGCGCGCGGCACCATCGTCTCGAGGCGGGCGACAAGGTTTGCCCGGTCGACACTGAAATTGCGGTCTACCCACAGGGCCTCCAGCTCACCGAGGATCTGGCCGACGCGAGGCCCGGCGGGGATGCCGGCCTTCAGCACATCGGCGCCCGTCAGCGGGAAGCTCGGGCGCTTCCATGCCTCGGTGCGCGTCAAGAGGCGCTGGAACGCCGCCGTCTCGGCAAGCAAGGCCGGATCGTTTTCGGACTTGCGTCTGGCCGAGGCGAGCGCGAGGCGAAGCCGGACGGAAATCCCCTCAGCGCCGTGGCGGTAGAGCAAGCGATCGAGCGCCGCATCCACAGTCTTTGCCGGTAGCGCTGGCGCATTCGCAAAGCGCGAAAAATACGCTGCCTCGGCCTTCGACAGGCGCAGCCGCGCGGCCATGGCTTCGAGCCGATCTTCATCCGGCGGCACGATTGCCGCAAGGCGCAGCAGTGGATCCGGTGCCCAAGAAAAGGCCTTCTCGGCAGCAACCAGTTCCGGAATGGCGTCGATGCCCCATTTCTCGGTCTCGGGCAGGATTTCGGTCAACACGCCCGCCTGGCGCATCCAGAGCAGCGCCCGGCCCGGGTCCTCGGCTGAAAGCAGCTTCTTCGTCTCGGCCCAAACCCGCTCTGCCGAAAGTGTCGACAGCTTGGAACGCGCCTGGGCGCAGGCCCTCAGGCCATCGGCATCGGGGCGACCGTTGCCGTAATGGGCGAAGAAGCGGAAGAAGCGCAGGATGCGAAGATAATCCTCGGCCACCCGCTCGGCAGCATTGCCGATGAAGCGCAAAGTGCGGGTCTTAATATCGGCAAGGCCGCCGACGTCGTCCACGACCTCGCCCTCATGGTCCGCGTAGAGCGCGTTGATGGTGAAGTCGCGCCGCTCGGCATCCACCTTCCAGTCGGTTCCGAACGCAACTTCAGCGCGGCGCCCGTCGGTCGCGACATCGCGGCGCAGCGTCGTCACCTCATAGGGCGTACCGTCGATGACGAGCGTCACCGTGCCGTGGTCGATGCCTGTCGGTACCACCTTGATGTCGGCTGCCTTGGCGCGGGCAACGACCTCGTCTGGATGCCAGGTGGTGGCCATGTCGACATCGCCGGCCGGCACCCCCATCAGGCTGTTGCGCACGGCGCCGCCGACGACGCGCACCTCCCCGCCCTCGACATTCAGGAGATCGAAGACGCGACGAAGGGATGGAGCCGAAAACCAGCTCTCACCGGCAACCGAGGTCATGCATAAAGCCTTTCATAAAGCATTCGGACGATGCCGGCGGTGATACCCCAGATATTCCTGTCGCCATAGGGCATGCGATAGAAATGCCGGTCTTCACCCTGCCAGTGGCCGCTTCCACGCCCATGGTTTCCGGGGTTCATGAGGAAGGACAGCGGCACTTCGAAGACGCTTTCGACCTCGTCGGGGTTGGGCACCAGCTCGAAGCCGGGCTGCACCACCGCCAGAACCGGCGTGATTTTGAAACCGGACAACGCCATATAGTGCGGCAGTCGTCCGATCGTCTCGACGAACCGCGGGTCAAGACCGATCTCCTCCTGCGCCTCGCGAAGGGCGGCGGACTCGATCGAGCGGTCCTCCGGGTCGACCGCGCCGCCGGGAAACGCCACCTGGCCGGAATGCTTGCGCAGGCTTGCGGTCCGCTGGGTGAAGATGACATGCGCATCCTCGCCGTCGTCGACCACCGGCACCAGCACGGCCGCATCCTTCAGATGCAGGGTTTCAAGATGCGGCACGATACTGGGATTGAGCAGGAAATCTCCGTGTTCCCGCCACGCGCTTTCCACTGGCCCGCCCATCTGGGTCAGGGCCCGGCGGCGAAATTCGTCGGCAGAATAGGGATGCCGGTTCATCGCGACAGCGCTTCCAGTTCGGCAGCCTTCATGATCGGGAAGATGGACCCACCCGAGCGCACGCAGAACATCTCGACGCCGTCGACCACCACGGTCTCGCCGAGTTCGACGAGATCGTACATGACGGGCCGGGAAACCAGCGCCTCGAGCCGGCCGCGCACGTGCAGGTACGGCTTCAGTTCGCGGTTCTCGCCATGAATGACAAAACGCAGGGCATGCTCCGGCCTGGCCTCGACAACGTCACCGACATTGGTGCGAAAGGTCAGCCCCTGCACGCCGTCCGCCTGCGTCACGCTCATTTCGACGGCAACGAAGGGCGCGTCGACGATGCGGATCGCCACCTTTTCCACAGGCGTCACCAGATAGGTGACGCCATCCTCGTCCTTGCGCAAAACTGTGGAGAACAGCCGCACCAGTGGCTGCCGGCCGATCGGCGTGCCCAGATAGAACCAGGTGCCGTCGGCGCGGATTTCCATGTCGATATCGCCGCAGAACGGCGGATTCCAGCGCTCCACCGGCGGCAGGCCACGCGTGCGGTCGCCCGTCTGGCCGGCCGCACGCGCGATCAGGGCCGCCAGTCCGGCCGCGTCCCCGGTTCGCTGAATTTCGGCTTCTGCCATCGTTCCGTCCCGATTGGCCCCGATTTTGCACCGGAGGCGTGTATGTCGTCGCGAGATGCGGCGTGTATGCTGTCACGAGATAGTGCGTCTGCGGCGACTTGTCAGCCGTCAGCCAGGGTCTAAATTGGAATAAGGCAACTGAAAATCCCCCGCGGGGCGATTCGGTTCAACAACGGGCGACCGGGGAGTACGACCATGAGTGTGATGAAGGGCGCCACGGAAGCGACCGACGAAAGGGCGATCGTTGCCGCGGCGGAAAACGCGCTCGCGGAGATCGCGCTCGTGCGGGCCGAAGTCGGCAAGGTCATCTTCGGTCAGGAGAACGTGGTCGAGCAGACGCTGCTTGCCGTTTTGTCCGGCGGCCACGCCCTTCTCGTCGGCGTTCCCGGCCTTGCGAAAACCAAGCTGGTCGCGACGCTCGGCACCGTTCTCGGCCTTGATTCCAGCCGCGTGCAGTTCACGCCCGACCTGATGCCATCGGACATTCTCGGCTCGGAAGTGATGGACCAGGATGCCGCCGGCCACCGCTCCTTCCGCTTCATCCCCGGTCCGATCTTCACGCAGCTGCTGATGGCCGACGAAATCAACCGTGCCTCGCCGCGCACGCAGTCGGCGCTGCTGCAGGCGATGCAGGAGTATCACATCACCGTTGCCGGAGCCCGCAAGGACCTGCCGCAGCCGTTCCACGTGCTGGCCACCCAGAACCCGCTGGAGCAGGAAGGCACCTACCCCCTGCCGGAAGCCCAGCTCGACCGCTTCCTGATGCAGGTTGACGTCGGTTATCCCGAGCTTGCCGCCGAACGACAGATCCTGCTTGAGACCACCGGCGTCACGGAGGCCTCGGCCCGGCCGGTGATCGACGCCGCCCGCCTGCAGCAGATCCAGAGCCTGATCCGGCAGATGCCGGTCGGCGAGAAGGTGGTCGATGCCATCCTTGATCTCGTGCGCTCCGCCCGCCCCGGCAACGGCAATGCCGCCACCGACAAGAACGTCGCCTGGGGCCCGGGTCCGCGCGCCGGACAGGCGCTGATGCTCTGCGCCCGCGCCCGTGCGCTCTACGACGGTCGCCTGGCGCCGTCGATCGACGATATTCTGGCGCTCGCCGAGCCCGTTCTCCAGCACCGCATGGCGCTGACCTTCGCTGCCCGTGCCGAAGGCATGACCGTGCGCGATGTCGTCGCCGAGCTGGTGAAGCAAGCCAAGGGATAAAGAATGGCCTCCATCGGGCACATAGTTGCGCGTACCCCCGCTGGTGAGGTTCTTTCCCGTGCGCAGCAGCGCGCGATGCTCGTTCCTGACTGCCTGGTCGAGGCCCGCCGCATCGCCAATACGGTGATCTCCGGCTGGCATGGGCGGCGCAAGCGCGGGATCGGCGAGAATTTCTGGCAGTTTCGCCCCTATAGCGACGGCGAAAGCCTGTCGCGCATCGACTGGCGCCGTTCGGCCCGCGACGACCATACCTATGTGCGCGACCGCGAATGGGAAGCGGCCCACACCATCTGGCTCTGGGCCGACCTGTCTCCGTCGATGATGTACAAGTCAACGCTCGGTTCGGTGTCAAAGGAAAGCCGGGCCCTGGTCTTGATGCTGGCGCTCGCCGAAATCCTCGCCCGCTCCGGCGAACGCATCGGATGCCCCGGCGTGATGGAGCCGATCTCCGCCCGCAACGCCGCCGAACGGCTGGCAACCGCGATCATGCTGAGCCCGCTCTCCGAAGGGCTGCCCGAGACGGGGATGATCCGCAGCGCCAGCGATCTCGTCTTGATCGGCGATTTTCTCGATCCGACCGACAGGATCATGGAGCGGCTGGGCCCGCTCGCCCGCCGCGGCCTGCGCGGTCATGTCGTCGAGGTTGCCGATCCGGCGGAGGAAGTCTTCCCCTATGCCGGGCGGACTGAATTCAGCGACCCGGAAACCGGCCAGAAACTGACGGCCGGCCGCGCCGAGGTCCTGCGCGAGGACTATCAGCGCGCCTACCTCGCCCGCCGCGAAAGCCTCGGCGTCACGCTGCGCCATCTCGGCTGGACCTTCACGCCGCACAGGACCGATCGGCCCGCCTCCGAGGCGCTGGTTGCCGTCCACATGTATCTGTCCGGCATGCCAGGACGCGCTACGCATGGAGGCCAGCTATGACCGGCCTTCCCTTCCTCTTCGCCAATCCGGCACTCTTGGCAGCCCTGATCGCTTTGCCGGTGATCTGGTGGCTGTTGCGCATGACGCCGCCGAAACCGGCGGCCGAAGTGTTCCCGCCGTTGCGCATTCTCGCCTCCGTGTTGAAGCGCGAGGAAACCCCATCGAAAAGCCCGTGGTGGCTGACCCTGCTGCGCATGCTGATGGCGGCCGCCGTCATCCTCGCGATCGCCGATCCCGTCGTGAACCCGCGTCAGAACACACTTGCTACCGGCGGCCCGCTGGCGATCGTCGTCGACAACAGCTGGGCAACCGCCACCGACTGGGAACAGCGCGTCGATGCCGTGAGCACGCTGATTGACGACGCGGAAGCGCGCGACCTTGCAGTCTCCATCGCCTTCACCGGTGATCGCCAGCACGACGCCACGCCAGGCTCGGCAGCAACCGCGCGCAACAGGCTTGCCGCTGCCGCCCCCATTCCCCTTGCCGTCGACCGAGCCCAGGCGATAGCCGCGCTGAAAACCGCATTTGAGGGCACGAATCCCGGCACGCTCGCCTTCGTCAGCGACGGCATCGAGGCTGCGGATCAGAAGACGATGGCAGCGCTTGCTGACGTGGGAGCTGCCGAACTGCGGGTCGTCGAGGCCGATGGTAGCCGCACCGTAGCGCTGACCGATACCAGCAACGGCTCGACCGGCATGTCGGTGACGGCAACGCGCCTGCGCAAGGACGGCGCGCTGACCCTGCCGATCGTCGCCTACGATACGCGTGGGCGCGCGATCGCCGATGGACAGATCGCCTTCGCCTCGGGCGAAGGCGTTGCCAAGGGCAGCATCGAAGCGCCCTTCGAACTGCGCAACGACTTTGCCCGCATCGGCATCGAGAATGCAGCGACCGCCGGCAGCGTGCATCTGCTCGACGATGGCTTCCGCCGTCGCCGCGTCGCCCTGCTGAGCGGCGAGGCCCGCGACCTGTCGCAGCCGCTGCTATCGCCGCTCTACTACATCAACCGTGCGCTCACCCCCTATGCGGATCTCGTCGAACCGCACGAGACGGATCTCGCCGTCGCCATTCCGGAACTGTTGGAGCAGAAGCCGTCCGTACTGATCATGGCCGATATCGGCCGGCTGCCGGAGGAGATTTATCCGAAGCTGTCGAAGTGGATCGATAATGGCGGCATGCTCATCCGCTTTGCCGGCCCGCGGCTTGCCGCTGCCCCCGCAGACGATCCGCTCGTGCCGGTGACGCTGCGCCAGGGTGAACGCGCGCTTGGCGGCGCGCTGTCCTGGTCCGAACCGCAGCCGCTTGCCGACTACCCCGGAAACAGCCCGTTTGCCGGCATGGCACGCCCGACAGACATTCTCGTCAAGCGGCAGGTGCTGGCCGAGCCGACCTCCGATCTTGCCGAGCGCACCTGGGCAAGCCTTGCCGACGGCACGCCGCTGGTAACGACCTCAGCTCACGGCGCCGGTCGCATCATCCTTTTCCATGTCAGCGCCGAGGCCACCTGGTCGAACCTGCCGATCTCGGGCGATTTCGTCGAAATGCTTCGCCGCAGCGTCCAGCTTTCGCGCGGCGGCGGCGTTGCCAACGAGGGCAAGGCGCAACAGCAGACGCTCGCGCCCTATCGGCTGCTCAATGCCGACGGCGTGCTCGTGGCCGAGACCGGCAACGCCCGGCCGCTCGACGTCATCCCCGGCAAGGTGCCGGTCGCCACACCGGAAAACCCTCCGGGTCTCTATGGCTCCGAAGACGGTTTCACCGCGCTCAACCTGCTGCCACGCAATGCCGAGCTGCAGCCGATCGACATGACGGCCGCCGGCGCTCACACCGCCCAGCAACTGGCCGGGTCCGAGAGCTGGTCGCTGAAGCCGGCGTTGTTCACACTGGCCCTGCTGCTGCTGCTCGTCGACGCGCTGATCGTGTTGTTCATGGGCGGGGCCTTCTCGCGGCTGCGCGCAGCAAAGGCCATGACCGCGGTCCTGTTGCTGGCGGCAAGCGCCTTTCTCGTTTCGCCGCCGGATAGTCTGGCCGATGACAGTCGACCGGAAGACGCCGCCATTCTCGAGCGCCTCGACACCACGCATCTGGCCTATGTGGTGACCGGTGAGAGTGAAGTCGACCGCCTGTCCGAGCGCGGGCTGACGGGGCTCACCGACTTCCTCACCTATCGCACCACGCTGGAGCCCGGCACGCCCGTCGGCCTCGATATCACCAAGGACGAGCTCTCGTTCTACCCGATCATCTACTGGCCGGTCTCCGCCTCGGCGCCGATGCCGAGCCCACAGGCCGTCAGCCGCATCGACGCCTATATGCGCGCCGGCGGCACGGTGCTGTTCGACACGCGCGACCAGTTCTCCTCGCTCGGCGCGTCATCCGGTGGCACCAGCCCCAACACCGAGAGGCTGCAGGCGATCCTTGCCAACCTCGACATCCCGCCGTTGGAGCCGGTTCCTACCGACCACGTGCTGACCAAGGCCTTTTACCTGCTGGCGAACTTCCCAGGCCGTTATACCGGCAGCCCGCTCTGGATCGAGGCGCAGCTCGACAATCGCGAAGAGCCAAGCAACCGCCCAGCGCGCTCGGGCGACGGCGTGACGCCGATCATGATCACCGGCAACGACTTTGCCGGCGCCTGGGCGGTGGACGCCAATGGCGTCGCGCTGCTGCCGACGGTGCCGCCGGACGAAATGCAGCGCGAATACGCCTTCCGTTCCGGCGTCAACATCATGATGTATATGCTGACCGGCAACTACAAGGCCGACCAGGTGCACGTGCCGGCCCTGCTCGAACGGCTCGGACAATGAGGGCCGATCGATGACCGCCGACTTCTCGCCTTTCATCCCCTGGCCCTATCTGGCGGTGCTTGCCGTTGCAGCCGCAATTCTGGCTGCGCTTGGCATCTGGCGCGGCGTGCGCGGAGCCTGGGTGCGTGCCGCAGCCCTTGCCGCCTTCTGCCTGGCACTGGCCAATCCGATCCTCTTCCAGGAGGAGCGCGAGCCGCTGTCGACCATCGTCGCTGTTGTCGTCGACCGCAGCCAGAGCCAGGACTATGCCGGCCGGCGCGAGCAGACCGACAAGGCGCTTGCCGATCTCAAGGACCGGCTGTCGCGCTTCCCGCAGATCGAGACCCGCATCGTCGAGGCTGCCGACAGCGAAGAGAGCGAAGCGCCATCGACGCGGCTCTTCTCCGCCTTGACCTCCGTGCTTGCCGATGTGCCGCCGGCACGGGTCGGCGGTGCGATCTTCATCACCGACGGCCAGATCCACGACGTCCCCGATATCAACCAGAAGCTCGGCTTCGACGCGCCGATCCATGGGCTGATCAGCGGCAAGCCGGATGAGTTCGACCGCCGCATCGAGATCGTCAGCGCGCCGCGTTTCGGCATCGTCGGCGAACAGCAGAAGCTGTCCTTCCGCGTCGTTGATGACGGTGCGGCACCGGGCGGAACCGCGCAGGTGACCATCCGCCTCAACGGCAACGAGATCGCAACCGAAGTGGTCGAGCCCGGCACTGACGTGCCCTTCAGCTTCACCGTGCCGCGCGGCGGCAACAACATTCTCGAATTCGCGGTCAACGGCGTCCCCGGTGAAGTCACCGAGACCAACAATCGTGCCGTCCATGTGCTCGACGGCATCCGCGAGAACCTGCGCGTGCTGCTCGTCTCCGGCGAGCCGCATGCGGGCGAGCGCGCCTGGCGCAATCTGCTGAAATCTGATGCCGCCGTCGATCTCGTGCACTTCACCATTCTGCGCCCGCCGGAAAAGCAGGACGGGACCCCGATCAACGAGTTGTCACTGATCGCCTTTCCGACGCGCGAACTGTTCGTGGACAAGATCAGCGAGTTCGACCTGATCATCTTCGATCGCTACCAGCACCGCGGCGTCCTGCCGATCCTCTACTACGACAACATCGCGCAATATGTTCAGAACGGCGGTGCGCTGCTGATCGCCGCCGGTCCCGAACATGCCGGCAACGATTCCATTGCCGCAACGCCCCTGTCGGCCGTGCTGCCGGCAAACCCGACCGGCGTGATGAATGAAAAAGGCTTTTACCCCCGCCTGTCGGACGAGGGAAAGAAGCATCCGGTCACCCGTGGCCTCGAAGGTGCGGCAAGCGAACCGCCGCAGTGGGGCCGCTGGTTCCGCACCGTCGACGTCGACAGGCCGCTCGGTCAGACCGTGATGGAAGCGGCTGACGGCAAGCCGCTGCTGGTGCTGAACCGCGTCGGCAAGGGCCGTGTCGCCATGCTGCTGTCCGACCAGGGCTGGCTCTGGGCGCGCGGTTTCGAGGGCGGCGGTCCGCACGTCTCGCTCTATCGCCGCACCGCCCATTGGCTGATGCAGGAGCCGGCGCTGGAAGAAGAAGCGCTGACCGCGCGTGCCGCCGGCCGCACGCTGGAGATCACCCGTCAGACCATCGAAGGTGACCCCGGCCATGCGACCCTCACCTACCCGTCCGGCAAGACCGAGGAGCTGACGCTCGCCCAGCGCGAGCCGGGTCTTTACAGCGCCGAAATCAAGACCACGGAAACCGGCCTGTTCGAAGTCGCCAACGACGAACTGACGACGCTTGTGCATGTCGGCAATGTCGACGCACCGGAGTTCAGGGCGGCGATCTCGACCGAGGACAAGCTGCGCCCCTGGGCTGACAAGACCAAGGGGCTTGTGCGCCGGCTGGCAAGTGCCGATGGCGCCATCGACCTGCCATCGATCCTGCCGGTGCGCGGCGCCGTCCGTGTCGCCGACGACCAGCGGCTGTCGCTGCGCATGACGGATGAAACCGTGCTCAGGGGCATCAACTCGCTGTCGCTGTTTACCGGTCTCTTCGGCCTTGCCGTCCTGCTCTTCCTGATATCGGCGACCTGGTACCGCGAGGGTCGATGACCGATCCGAGCGTCGCCATCAGCAACCTGCGCGATGTGCCCTATTTCGCCGATGATATCGCCGACCGTGTCTGGCGGGCCTGGTGGGAGCCGCGTGGCTTTCCGCTTGGCCATATCGCCGAACTGGTTGCCGGAAGCCTTGGCGACCACCACATCCCGTTTGCCATCGTCGCCCATCGCGGCGCGACCTTCATCGGCACCGCATCGGTAATCGAATCCGATCTCGACGAGCGGCCGGCACTTCGTCCCTGGGTCGCGGCGGTCTGGGTAGAGCCGACCTTTCGTGGACTCGGCATCGGCGCGAGCATCGTTCGCCATGCCGCGGACGCGGCTTTGGCCACCGGCGTCGAGAGCGTGCATCTCTGCTCCTTGCCGGAGAAGCGAGCATTCTATCAACGCGGCGGCTGGCAGCTCGACGAAAACGATGTGGGTGAAAGCCGGCTCGACGTCTTCAGCATGCGCCGTTCCTGATTTAGGCCACAATGACTGTCGAAATCGCAGGGATAGTTTTTAGGAGCCCTGTACATGCGTTTGATCGTCTCCTCCCTCCTCGCTCTCACCGTAGCCGGTTCTGTCGTCACCGGGCCCGCTCATGCGGCCGATCTCATCGGCTTCTGGGACAAGCCGCAGCACGGCGGCAACAGCTTCAACCGGCTGCCGCCGGACGAGGCCTATTTCAAGGCGCTGTCCGGTTACGGCGCCACTTGGGTCCGGCTCTCCTACGACAAGTGGAAGCCGGCCAAGCGCGATTATCTGATCGGCGATGCCGACAAATACGAGGGCATTCCTGCGGCCGACCTTAAGATGCTGAAGGAAACGCTCGACCGGGCCGACAAGGCCGGGTTGAAGGTCGTCATCACTCCCCTGTCGCTGCCCGGCATGCGCTGGTCGCAGAACAACGGCAACAAGTTCGATGGGCGCATCTGGCAAGACAAGGCCTGGTGGGCTGAGGCCGCAAGCTTCTGGCGCGATCTCGCGCGCGAACTTAGGGATCATCCTGGCGTTGCCGCCTACAACATCATCAACGAACCGGCGCCTGAAAAGCAAAACGGCCTTGCCGAGCATGCCGACAGGAAGGCGATGCTCGACTGGTATGCCGGCAAGAAAGGCAGCGCATCCGACCTCGTGGCCTTCTACGAAACGGTCATCGCCGCAATCCGCGAGGTCGATCCGGCCACCCCGATCATGGCCGACGCCGGATGGTACGCGGCAGCCGACGGCTTCACCTATTGGCCGTCGGGCCTCAGCGACCAGAAGGTGGTCTACAGCTTCCACATGTATGAGCCCTACGCCGCGACGAGCGCACCCAACATGAAGCGCGAGAAGCCCTATACCTATCCCGGCAAGGTGCCCTTCGGCGAAGGCGATGAGGACTGGGACAAGGCGCGGGTCGCATCCTATCTCGACCAACCGGTGCAATGGGCGAAAGACAAGGGCATACCGCTCAATCGCGTCGTTGCCGGCGAGTTCGGCTGCATGCGCCGCTGGACCGGCTGCAAGGCTTACCTCGAAGACGTGCTGACGACGCTCGACAAGAACAGCCTGCACTGGGCCTTCTACAGCTTCCGCGAAGACAGCTGGGACGGCATGGACTACGAACTGGGATCGAAGAAGGTCCACTGGAAATACTGGGACGCGATCGACGCCGGCACGCCGGATCCGGTCAAGCGCACGGCGACACCGGAATTCGAACCGATAGCCAAACGGCTGGCAAAGGAGGAGCAGTGATGTTCGAGATCACCGACGCACCGCCGGCCGAAGCACTCGAGGCGATCGGCAACGGGCTGACGGCGTTCAACGCCGCCGATGTCGGCCCATCCGAGCGGCGGCCGCTGGCAGTGCTCGTCGGTGGACCCGATGCGGCGGGCAAACGCGGCGGCCTCAGCGGCTACACCGCCTGGGGCTGGTTGTTCGTGCAATGGCTGTGGCTACCGGAAGACCTGCGCGGACAGGGCCTTGCGGGCAAGCTGCTGACGGCGGCCGAGGAAGAGGCCATTCGTCGCGGCTGCCACGGCGCCTGGATCGACACGTTCAACCCGCAGGCGCTGCGCGCCTACAAGCGCCAGGGCTATGAGACCTTCGGCGAGTTGCCCGACTTTCCACCGGGCCGCAGCCGCGTCTTCCTGAAAAAGCTGCTGGTTTCGCAGTAAGGCCCGAAGGCCATCAAACGGCAAGCGCCAGTTCGATATCGGCCAACTCGGCCGCGTCCTGGGCGGCCGCGTCGTCCCGCCAGCCGATGACGCCGGCAAGGCCGGCGTGAACGCCTTCAGCCATCGGCACCACCAGCACCCGTGCCGGATCGACCGGGCCCGGAAATTCCAGTGCGGCGTAACGGACCTTTTCAAAGCCGAGCGGCTGATAATAGGGCGGATCGCCGACGAGGATGACGGCCTGCGACCCCTTCCGCCGTGCCGCCTCCACGGCGATGCGCACGAGTTCCCGGCCGATGCCCATGTTCTTGTGCGACGGCCTGACAGCAAGCGGTCCAAGCAGGTGGCCCTTGATCGAACCGGCCATCACAGGCGTCATCCTGACCGAGGCGATCGTCCCGCCATTGTCGGCGCAGATGAAGGACAGCGACCGATCGTGCGGCCCCTGCTCGCGAATGCGCGCAGCCGCCCGGGCAAACCGGCCGGGGCCAAAGGCTTCTTCGTTGATGATTTCGATGGCTGCGTCATGGGACGCGTCTTCGGTCAGGTAGACGAGGTCGTGCTTTTTCATGGGATCAGGAACCAGGCATACGAACGGACATGGGGATGGCGTCACCCGAAGAGGGCGTTGGCAGCATCAGCGTCGTCGCAGGTTTCCCGAGAAGGTCATGAGTACGGTTCGTTCCGGACACAGAGAAATTTTCTGAAATCGCCGATACCAGAAAATTGCCCGATGTCAAAGCCCAAAACGCACTGTTCAGAAATCGATACCTATCGAAGACCGGCAAAGACGCTATCTATGAACGACGAAACGACAAAGGAGATCGCCCATGGGCAGGCTTGTAGACGGCATCTGGCAGGACGTCTGGTATGACACGGCGGCGACGAAAGGCCATTTCAAGCGCAGCGAATCGCAGTTTCGCAACTGGATCACCGCCGACGGGTCGGCAGGCCCATCCGGCGAGGGCGGCTTCAAGGCCGAGGCCGGGCGCTATCATCTCTACGTCTCGCTTGCCTGCCCCTGGGCGCACCGCACGCTGATCTTCCGCAAGCTGAAGAAGCTCGAAGACCTGATTTCGGTCTCGATCGTCGATCCGCTGATGCTGACGAAGGGCTGGGAGTTCAAGGGCAAGGATGGCGGCACTGTCGACCACCTCTACGGCTTCCACGCCCTCTGGCAGGTCTACGCCCGCGCCGACCCAACCTATTCCGGCCGGGTGACCGTGCCCGTCCTGTGGGACAAGCAGAAAAACACGATCGTCTCGAACGAATCCGCCGAAATCATCCGCATGTTCAACTCCGCCTTCAACGAACTGACAGGCTCGAACGACGATTTCTACCCGGAGGAACTGCGAGGCGAAATCGACGAGCTGAACACCCGCATCTATGGCGCGGTCAACAACGGCGTCTACAAGGCCGGTTTCGCCACGAGCCAGGAAGCTTACGAGGAAGGCGTCACCCCATTGTTCGACATGCTCGACGAACTGGAGGAGCGGCTTGCCACCCGGCGCTACCTGACCGGCAGCAGGCTCACCGAGGCCGACTGGCGGCTGTTCACGACACTGGTGCGCTTCGATCCCGTTTATGTCGGGCACTTCAAGTGCAACATCCGCCGGATCGCCGATTACAGGAACCTGCAGGGTTATCTGCGTGACCTTTACCAGGTGCCTGGCGTGGCCGAGACGGTCAACATGAACCACATCAAGGAACACTATTACCGCAGCCACACGATGATCAATCCGACCGGCGTCGTACCCGTCGGCCCGATCATCGATCTGGATGCGCCGCATGGGCGGCAGGCTGCCTAACGCATGTCGCGCAAAAGTGTGTAGCGGTTTTGCGATCATGACATGCGCAAAAAAAGAGCCTTAAGCCGCCGCCGCGCGTTCACGCGTGCGGCGGCGCGCGGCCGGCCCTACCAGTAGCTGTCGAAAGCCGTGCTGCCCGCAAGCTCGCCAAGCCGGCGGCGCGTTGCCGGCGTCGTATCGTCAGGCAGCGCATCAAGCGCGAAGAAACCGCTCGCGGCGATCTCCAGATCCGGCACCTTCGGCAAGGTCTGGCGCACGCCGTCGCAACGGTAGAAGACCACGTGATCGCGGCGACTCGTGCGCCTGTTGTAATAGACCTGTACCAGTGTCGGCGGGGCGGTCGTTTCCAGATTGCCCTCCTCGCGCAACTCCCGCAGCAACCCTTCGAGCGCGGTCTCGTCGCGGTCGAGCCCGCCACCCGGCAAATGCCAGCCGGGCAGGTAGGAATGCCGCACCAGGAAGACGCGCCCTTCAACGTCGAAGCAAGCGGCACGCACGCCGATCGTCATGCCGCGCGACAACGCGTAATAGCCGTGCACCAGGCGCATCAGGACGCGGAGATACCAGCGTCGCATCTCCGGTGGCCGCTCCTGCTTCAGATGCCTATCCTTCCGCATTGACTGTCAGACCGGATTAATCCGGCGACATGATTCCCCTCAACCGGAATATGCGCTAGACGGGGACGATGTTCAAACTTGCCCATATCTCCGATATCCATCTCGGCCCCCTGCCCGATCTCTCCTTGAGGGAACTTGCCTCCAAGCGCATCACCGGCTTCGTCAACTGGCACCGGAACCGCAGCCGGCACCTGTTCACGGGCACGCTCGACTGCCTGATGGCCGATATCGAGAAGCGCGATCCCGACCATATGGCGATCACCGGAGACCTGGTGAACCTCGCCTCGTCGCGGGAGATCGCAACGGTGACCGATTGGCTCGAGGACGCTGGCGACCCGGCCAACATCTCGATCGTCCCGGGCAATCACGATGCCTATGTGCCCGGCGCCTACGAGAAGACGACGCGCGCCTGGTATCCCTTTATGCGGGCGGATGGCGCACCGGCCGAGTGGCATGAGGGCCATCGCTGCTTCCCCTATCTGCGGGTGCGCGGCCCGGTGGCGCTGATCGGTTGCTCGACTGCGGTCGCGACGCCGCCCTTTGCCGCCAGCGGCTATTTCGGCCAGCGGCAGGCGCGCGCCACCGTCAACCTGCTTCGCCAGGCCGCTGACGCCGGTCTTTTCCGCGTGGTGATGATCCACCATCCGCCGATCCACGGCGCCGCCTCGCTGCACAAGCGCATGCTCGGCATCCGCCGGTTTGCGGCAACGATCTCGTCGGGCGGCGCCGAGCTGGTGATCCACGGCCACACCCACCTCAATACGGTCTACTCGCTGCAGGGCCCGAATGGCCCGGTGCCGGTCGTCGGTATCTCCTCGGCGTCGCAGGGTCCGGGCGGACACAAGCCACAGGCTGCCTACAATCTGTTCACGATTGCCGGCGAGGCCGGCAACTGGTTCCTCACCCGCGAGCGCTACGCGCTCAACGCCGATGCGACCGGCGCCACATTGGTCGAAACCACCCGCTTCTAGGCCCGCTCGCCCGACTTTTCGCCGAAATCCCATCGCCGGGCGAATAAATGCCCCTATTCGTGCGTCACACTCCCGTTCGGGTTCCCACGACCGGCAGAGCGATCTATCCTCTGTGCCGTGAATGGTGTGCTCGGCGCCATTGCATATGTTGGGAGATAGGCATGATGAACCGCAAGACCATTCTATGCGCCCTGTTTGCCGCCAGCGCGGCCGTTTTTGCAGGGCAGACCGCCATGGCCGCCGGCGAGGACACCAGCGAACCGCCGAAGAAAACCAAGACGAGCAGCGAATGCACCAACGGCAAGATCTGGGATGCCAAGAAGAACGCCTGCGTCAATGCCAAGAAGAGCGATCTTAGCGACGACATCCTCTTCGAGGCCGCCCGCGAGCTTGCCTATGCCGGCCAGTATGAGAACTCCATCAAGGTCCTCGGCGCCGTCAAGGATCAGAAGAGCGCCCGCGTGCTGAACTATCTCGGCTATGCCAACCGCAAGGCCGGGCGCATGGAGCTCGGCATGCAGTATTACAAGCGCGCGCTCCAAGCCGACGAGAACTATATCCTCGCCCGCTCCTACATGGGCCAGGCCCTGATCGAACAGGGTCAGGTAGAGGATGCCCGCGTGCAACTGGTCGAGATTCGCGATCGCGGCGGCGAAGACACCTGGGCCTATCGCTCGCTGCTGCAGTCTTTGGGCGGCGTCAGGCAATATTGATGCATGCCCACTGCCTTCCCGAACCTGGGAAGGCAGCCGCGGCATCGATCCTTGAAGCGTCTCCTCAGTTGCGCTTCTTCTCGGTCCATTCCGGCGGCAAGCCCAGCGCGCCGCCGACAATGCCCGTGACCCCCGAGCCACGCCCGAAAACCGCGCAATCGGGATCGGTCGATTTGCCGGTAACCGCATAGGACACGCTATTCGAGACGTTCTTCATCGACGGCAGCTCGAAGTCGGACTTCATCGGATCGTTCGACTTTGCCAGCATCGCGCTGAAATCGTCGGAAAAGTCTCCGGCAAGCTCGAAGGCGTCGGCGGCAGTCGACGCGCGCGAACCGCTGGTGACGATGTTTGCCCCCCGCGCCCAGGTCAGACCCGCGATCTGTTTGCCTCTGGCATCGAAGGCCTCGGCTTCGACCGATAGATTGCCGAGACCGATCGGAAGGCGCGGAACCGGGACAGGCGAGACTTTCGAAGCGACACTCGACACGCCGGCAACGACGGCGTTGGTGGCTTTCACCTTCGTTACAACGGAACGCACCGCCATATCCGCCGGCTTCGACACCGGAACGACATCGAAATGCGCGCTTAGCGCCTCGCACAGCGAGCGGTCGATCGCCGTCGCCACCAGCTTCTTCTGGGGGTCGCCGAGGGTGCCGACATCGGCATTGGAGGCAAAGGTCGTCGGGATCAGATGCACGGTCTTGACCGTCTTGGTCGAAGCGGCATCCACCCGATACTTGGTCTTGGTTACCATCCCGTCGCTTGCGACGAAATCCTTGTAGGAGGACAGCGAACCGGTTTCGCTGAGAGACGCACTCTGGCAACCGGCGAGGCCCGCCAGGGATACGGTCAAGCCGGCCACCCGCAAGAATTTCGGAGCGGGGCGCCACCCGCCATCACGCGGTCGCCCTGTGGAAGGTCGACCGTCATTTCGTCTCTCGCCGCATGCATGCTCGTTCATTGACGCGTCCTCTGTGATCGACCTGGAGTTGTGCGGATGAGTGCCGATCAGATTCGGGCCGAACTTTGACGCAATGCCGGCCCACCCTTGCAGTTTACGGTAACGACCGCCCTGCGAGACGACATGCGGATCGGCAAGGGTTTTTGGGATAACGGCGAAAGAAAGAGCAGATTTCGCTTTCCGATCCGTGACTTCCCTTGCAGACTAACGGTCAAATGTTTCATATCATTCACCGTGGAATTACCTGGCGAATAAAGACACGATCCCGCACGTTTCATTTGGAAGAGCAATGCGCCCAGCGGCAGAAACGAAGGACTTCAGACGCGACTTGGTCAGCTTGCTGCCCAAATTGCGCCGCTTCGCGATGACATTGACGCGCAATGCACATGATGCCGATGATCTTGTCCAGGAAGCTTGCGAAAGAGCGATTACGCGCAGTCACCTCTGGAACGGAGAAGGCCGGCTCGAAAGCTGGATCTACGCCATGACGCGCAACCTCTGGATCGACGAGATCCGCAAACGGAAAGTCCGCACCGGCAGCGGTACGGTCGACGTGTCCGACCAGGACGAACTGAGCATCGAGGCCTCCGCCGAGAAAGCCGTCTACGCCAACCAATTGCAGAAGATGATCCTCTCGATGCCTGAGGGCCTGGCAAGCACCTTCCTGCTGGTCAATGTCGAAGGCCACAGCTACCGCGAGACTGCCGATATCCTCGGTATCCCGATCGGCACGGTGATGAGCAGGCTGTCGACCGCGCGGTTGAGGCTCGCCGCGATGATCTCCGAAAACACCGAAAGGAGGGCATGACCGTTGCAGCAAACAAAAGGTCACGCGCTCGAAGTCCGGTTGTGCGCCTATATCGATGGCGAACTCGGCGAGGCAGAAAAGACTGAACTCGAGACGCTCCTCGCCCGCGACGAGGAAGCCAAGGCGTTGTTTGAAAAGCTGAAGGCCGGCAGCGCCTTCGGCAACACGGCATTCGAGGATTTCCTTCATGATCCCGTGCCGCTGGCGCTGGTGCGTCAGATCAAGCAGGGCTCCGGCATCAATCCCAAGGCGGAACGCGTGACGATCGCTGCCGCCAATGTGCGCAGCGTGCGCATCTGGCCGCGGGTGATGGCTGCTTCCGTGGCGCTGGTGCTGGTCGGTGGCTTCACCGGGTTTATCATCGGCACGGCCAACCACGCCGGCGAGCCGACAAGGGTCGCCTCCGCCCGCACCTGGCTTGACGACATCGCCGACTACCACCGCATTTATTCCCGCCAGAAGGAACGGCTCGTCGAGGTCCCGGCCTCCGAAGCGCCGAAGATCGAGACTTGGCTCGCCTCCAGCGTCGGCGTCCCGTTCACCATTCCCAACCTCACCGGCAAGGGTCTGAACTTCGAGGGTGCGCGTCTGCTCGTCGCCAACAGCAAACCCGTCGCGCAACTTATCTATCGCAATGCCGATGGCGACGTGTTTGCCATCTGCTTCCTCAAGGACAGCGACAGCCCGCAGTCAGACAAGTTCTCCGAAAGCATCCGCGACAATCTCGGCATGGTTTCCTGGCAGCGCGGCGGCGCGTCTTTCGTGCTCGTCGGCCCGTCGGCCAGCATCGGTCTGCACGATCTGGCCGAAGCGGTCTCCACGACAATCTGAGCCGCGACCTCCGCCTGAACCAGGCAACGGAACCATGGCAGCGCCTGTTGCCAGGGTGGATCGTGTTGCCGTCAAAATCAGACATCGACCGCAGCGCGGCAGACTGCATCATCCGCGCGAGCGGCCCTATGCCGAGCCGGGCTGATGTTAGCTCAAGCGGAAATTTTTGCAGGCAACCAAATAGTTACACCTGCTTTCCCGGCCTAAAATACATATGCTGCACCGAAAAAAATTTCGCTCCGAATTGCCGTTTCGCAACACCCGCAAAATTGGCAAAACCCGGCAAGAAAAAACCAACGGTTGACATATCAATACTTTGTCTATATCTCTGACAAATCGATATTTGCTTGCTGAACTTTGGTTACCGCGCATTTAGCAACTGCGCCCTGACGAACCTTCCTTTCAAAAATCGCTATCTTCATCCGCAGCGCTTGTGCGCGGCGGTCATTCAATATGCTATGAAAGGGTTCATCATGACCACTGGCACAGTTAAATGGTTTAATT